>NZ_JAURTI010000001.1:0-889800 GCF_031457855.1 Nocardioides sp. BE266
AGGCGGTGAAGCAAACATGATGTCAACGGGGCATAACAAACTAATTCGTCGACTAATCAAACACACTGTTGAGTTCTCAAAAATCAGACGCACCCACATCGCGATCCGGTGAGGATCTCGGTTGCGTGAGGCAACTGGTCAAACGCAGCGAGCGACTTTCTGTCCGCGCAAATCGCGGGCGGTTTCGCTCTGACCCGGTGGTGTCACCGTGACCGATGACCGCTTCGGGTTGTCCTGCCCGGGGCCGGGAGCCCGACCTGACCGGTCTTGCTCCCCGCCGCTCCCTGGCGACAGAGAGAACAGTATGCGTACTCATGACAACGCGCAAATCGAGACGGTGTGACCGCGAGCACATCAGCGTTTTCGCAGGTCAGAGGCCTGTTGTGACGGGTGGGGCGTGTCGGACGGGCCGTTGCCCGCCCGACACGACCCAGCCGTCAGGCCACCTCGACGCCCGCGAAGTTCTTCTTCCCGCGCCTGAGGACCAGCCACGAACCGGCGACCAGGTCGGCGTGCGTCGGCTGGAGCTCGACGTCCTCCACGCGCACGTTGTTGAGGTAGGCACCGCCCTCGGCGACCGTGCGCCGGGCCTCCCCCTTGCTCTTGGCGAGCCCGGAGGCGACCAGGAGGTCGAGGATCCCGGGCAGCTCGCCGGCCGGGAGCGTCGTACCCCCTGCTTCGCGGAGCGCGGCACCCAGGGTCTCGGGCTTGATCGCGCCCAGGTCTCCCCCGCCGAACAGCGCCGCGGCCGCGGCCTTGGCCTGCTCGACCTCGTGCTGGCCGTGCACCAGAGCCGTCACCTCGTCGGCGAGGCGCTTCTGACCCGCCCGCAGGAACGGCTTCTCCGCCGTCTGCTGCTCGAGGTCCTCGATCTCCTCACGCGTGAGGAAGGTGAATACCTTGAGCAGCTCCACCACCTTCTCGTCCTCGGCGTTGAGCCAGAACTGGTGGAAGGCGTAGGGCGAGAGCATGTCGGCGTCGAGCCACAGGGCGCCGCCCTCGGTCTTGCCGTACTTGGTGCCGTCGGCCTTGGTGATCAGCGGCGTGGCGAAGGCGTGTGCCTTGCCTCCGTCGGCGCGACGGATCAGCTCGACGCCGCCGGTGAGGTTGCCCCACTGGTCGGAGCCGCCGAACTGGAGCGTGACTCCGTGCTGGCGGTGGAGCTCGAGGTAGTCCATCGACTGGAGCAGGATGTAGCTGAACTCTGTGTAGCTGATGCCGGCCTCGAGGCGCGTCTTCACCACGTCACGGGCGAGCATCCGGTTGACCGGGAAGTGCTTGCCGATGTCGCGCAGGAAGTCGATCGTCGAGAGCGAGGCCGTCCAGTCGTAGTTGTTGACCATCGTGGCCGCGTTGGCGCCCTCGAAGGAGAGGTACGGCTCGATCTGCGCGCGGACGCGCTCGACCCACTCCTTGACGATGTCGAGGGAGTTGAGCGTGCGCTCACCGCTGTCGCGCGGGTCGCCGATCATGCCCGTGGCGCCGCCGACGAGGGCGTACGGCGTGTGCCCGGCCTCCTGCAGCCGCCGCGCGGTGAGGATCTGGACCAGGTTGCCCATGTGCAGGCTCGGCGCGGTCGGGTCGAAGCCCACATAGAACTTGACGCTCCCCTCGCCCAGCGCCGCGCGGAGCGCGTCGCGGTCGGTGGAGTGGGCGACGAGGCCGCGCCACTCCAGCTCGTCGAGGACATTCGGGGTCGTCACGTGGATTCCTTCGGGTGAGGCGGGTTGGTGGACGGGCACTAGCCTAGGGCGAGGCAGGAGGAGGTACGGCACGTGATCGCAGGCAGGTACACGCTCGAGCGGGAGATCGGTCGAGGCGGCTCCGGGACCGTGCACCTCGCGCACGACGAGGTGCTGGGTCGCACCGTGGCGATCAAGCGCATCGGGATCCTCCCCGGCGAGCACGTCGCGCTCGAGCGCGCAGGCCGCGAGGCGCGCCTGGCCGCGGCCCTCAACCACCCCCACGTGGTCTCCGTCTTCGACCTCGTCGAGGAGGCGGAGGTCCACTGGCTGGTGATGGAGTACGTCGACGGGCGCACGCTCAGCGAGATGGTCCGCGCGACCGGTCCGCTCGACGTGGCCGAGGCGGCGACGTACCTCGGCCAGACGGCCGATGCGCTGGCCGAGGCCCACGAGGCGGGGATCGTGCACCGCGACGTGAAGCCCAGCAACATCCTCGTCTCCGACGGCGTCGCCAAGCTCAGCGACTTCGGCATCGCCAAGTCCGCCGAGGACGCCTCGCTGACCCAGACCGGGCTCGTGACCGGCTCACCGGCCTACCTGGCGCCCGAGGTCGCCTCGGGCTCGTCCGCCACGCCCGCCAGCGACGTGTGGTCGCTCGGTGCCACGGCCTACCACGCGGTCACCGGCCGGCCGCCGTACGACGTCGGGGACAACCTGATCGGCGCGCTCTACAAGATCGTGCACGAGGACCCGCCGAGGCTGCCCGAGGACCACCCGATGGCCGGCCTGTTGTCGGTGATGATGACCCGCGAGCCGGAGAACCGCTGGCCGATGCACAAGGTGCGCGACGAGCTCGCGCGCCTGGCCCGTGGCCAGCGCTCCACCGTCACGCCGACGGCAGCGCCGGTGGCCAACGGCAGCGAGCGCACCGGCGTGATGCCGACCGTGCGCACCGCTCCGGCGCCCGTGCCGGAGCAGCCGCACCGAAGCCGGGCGCGCTACGCCTGGATCGCCCTCGCGGCGGTGCTCGCCGTCGCGGCGGTCGTGGCGGCGTACATGTGGGCCGGGCGGGGCACCCCCGTGGCCGCTCCCGACGACGAGACCACCAGCTCCGCGACCAGCTCGCAGACGACCCCGAGCTCCTCCCCTCCGCTATCGGCAGAGGACACGCGGCAGCAGATGGACGCCTTCATCACGTCCTACCTCTCGACGGTGACCAGCGACCCGCGCGCGGCATTCGACCAGCTCACGCCGGAGTTCCAGCAGGCCAGCGGCGGCTACCAGGGCTACATCGGCTGGTGGGGCACCGTCCGCTCGGCCAAGCTCGCCGACGTGCAGAGCGACCCCTCCGACCTGACGGTCGGCTACACGGTCGACTACGTCTTCCGCTCGGGCGAGAAGGACACCCAGAGCGTGCGCCTGCAGCTCCAGCGCTTCGACGACCACTACCTGATCGCCGGCGAGGGCTGAGCCTCGCGCTCGTAGGGCGGGTGGGGCTCGAACCCACGACCCAAGGATTATGAGTCCTCTGCTCTGACCGACTGAGCTACCGCCCCTCGGGGCGCACCCTAGGCGATGACCGCCTCGACCTCGTACATGTGCTCGACGACGCGGAAGCCGAGCGCGGTGTTGGTGTGGTGCATGGCCGTGTTCTGGGGATCGGTCCAGGTGTGGACCGAGGTGATCGTGGCGGGCAGCCCGGCGTAGTTGGCCGACTTCAGCGCGGCGCCGAGGCGGTGGCCGCGGTGCTCCGGCATGACGAGGGTGTCGTCCTGCCAGCCGTAGTCCGCGCCGTGCGGGACGAAGAGCAGCGAGTAGCCCCCGAACACGCCGTCGGAGCGGCGGCGGGCAGCGGCCACGCGCACGTCGTACGCCTTCATCAGGCGCTCCTCCGACGACGCGAGGCGCGCGTCGTCGAGGACCTCGGCCTCGAGGTCGAGCTCACCGGTCGGGACGTCGGCGTTCATCTGGTTGCGCATGGCGAGGTACGCCGCGCGGTGCTCGTCGGGGCAGCGGCCCTGCCAGGCGACCAGCTCGTAGGCCGGGTCGATGGCCGTGGAGGTGACAGGCAGGTCGGCGAGGAGGTGGTCCTCGTGGTGCTTCTCGACCGCGCCCAGCGCCGTGGCGAAGGCGTACCCGGCCCCGGCGACGGCGAGGTCGACGCTCACCTCTCCCCCGAGCCGCGTGCGGCCGTCGGCGTGGCCACGCTCCGCGACGGCGTCCCACAGGGCGCGGCCGACGCCGCGGCGCCGGTGCTGGGGCAGCACGCTGACCTCGCACCAGCCGACGTCGAGGTTCTCCTGCAGCGGCAGCTCGAGCTCGGCGACGCCGACGACCTCCGCGCCCTCGACGGCCTGGAGCCACGTGCGCGAGTAGTAGGTGCTCGGCGCCGTCGCGGTCACCTCGAAGGCCTCGTAGGTGGCGAGCAGCGCGTGCGGCCGGTCGGCCCGCACCGCCTGCTCCATCACCTCGTGCCAGGCCCGGAGGGCGGCGGGGTCGGTCGTGTCCAGCTCCTGGATGTCCACCGGGCGATGGGATCGCAGGTCAGGAGCCTGCGGCAAATGAAATACGAGTTCGACTTCGTGTCCGGCTCCGGGCGTGGGACAGTGTTCGGCGTCTCGGGAGTGGGAGGACCCTCGGTGGCCAAGAACAAGCAGGAGCTGTTGACCCCGTCGCAGCGCCATCTCGTCACGCGATTCGGCTACGGCGTCGACAAGCGGCTCGCGCAGGACGTACGTCGTGCCGGTGGCGCGTCGGCGTGGTTCGAGCAGCAGCTCACCCGTCCGGGGTCGTTCCCCGACGGCGACGCCGATGCCGTACGACGCTGGTGGCCCGACCTCGAGCGCAAGCCGTCCGACCTCTGGCAGCGCCAGGTCAAGGAGATCCGCGGCGGCTGGCAGGTCATGGAGGACTACGGGCGCTGGCTGCTCGTGCGCCGCATCCGCACCCGCCGGCCGGTCCTCGAGAAGATGACCGAGTTCTGGGAGGGCATGCTCCACGTCCCGGTCAGCGGCGACGCCCACTTCACCTGGCGCGTCGACTACGGCGACACCATCCGCAAGCACGCCCTGGGCCGCTTCGACGAGATGCTCGTCGAGACCACGACCCACCCGGCGATGCTGATCTTTCTGTCGGCCGCGACCTCGACCAAGCGTGCTCCCAACGAGAACCTCGGCCGCGAGCTCCTCGAGCTGCACACCCTCGGCGCCGGCAACTACAGCGAGGACGACGTCAAGGCGTCGGCCCGCATCCTCACCGGCTGGCACGTGGACCTCTGGGAGACGTGGGCCGCGTCCTACGTCAAGGAGGACCACTACCGCGGTCGGGTGAAGGTCAAGGGCTTCAGCGACAAGAACGGCAAGGGCGACGGGCGCAAGCTCACCAAGGACTACCTGAAGTACCTCGCCCACCACCCGCTCACCGCGCGCCACATCGCGGAGCGGCTGGCGACCAAGTTCGTGCGCGACGACCCGCCGCAGTCGCTGGTCAACCGGCTGGCGAAGGTCTACCTCAAGAACGACACCGAGATCGTGCCGGTGCTGCGCGCGCTGGTCGCGAGCAAGGAGTTCCGCTCCTCGGCCGGCGACAAGCTGCGCGACCCCAGTGAGGACGTCGTGGCGACCTACCGGGCGCTCGGCGTGCGCGTCGACAAGCCCAGCGGTGACGACTCCGGGATCTACGCGATGCTCTGGCAGGCCCAGGGGCTCGGCCTCTCGCCGCACGCGTGGCCGCGGCCCGACGGCACGCCCGTCCGCAACGACATCTGGGCCTCGCCCTCCCGGGCGCTCGGCTCCATGTCGATGCACTGGTCCATGGCCGGCGGCTGGTGGCCGAAGGTCGACCTCCACTACCGCAAGCCGAGCGCGTGGGTGCCGGCGAAGAAGCCGATCAGGTTCGCCGACCTCGTCGACGAGGTGAGCCGCGACCTGCTCCACAAGCCGGCCACCAAGGGCCTGGTGACCACGGCCAGCCTGGCCACCGGGTGCAAGCCCAAGGAAAAGATCGACCGCGAGCACGGCCTCTACCAGTGGGGCTTCCCACGGCTGCTCGCCGCCGTCCTCGACTCCCCCGACCACCTGGCGTGCTGACATGACTTCACAGAGCCCCACTTCCGGCCCCACCACTCCCACCACCCGCGCCTGCGGCTGCCCCGACTACGACGAGGCGCGCCTCGCCCTGAGCCGGCGCAGCCTGCTCGGCGGCACGCTCCTCGCGGGTGGCGCCGTCGCCCTCGGCCCAGGTCTGGGCGGCACCACCCGTGCGTACGCCGTCACCGGCAGCGCCCAGTCCCGCCTCGCGGGCACCGGCTCCGTGCTGGTGCTGCTGTCGCTGCGCGGCGCCGCAGACGGGCTCTCGCTCGTCGTGCCGCACGCGGACCCGAACTACTACGCCGCCCGCCCGCGCATCGGCATCCCGCAGGCCTCCCTGCTGGTGCCCGACGCGATGTTCGGCCTGCACCCGGCGCTCGCTCCGCTGGTGCCGATGTGGAACGCCGGCACGCTCGCCGCGGTCCACGCCACCGGTATGGCGACCCCCAACCGCTCGCACTTCGCGGCGATGGAGGCCATCGAGGACGCGGCCCCCGGCTCGACCGCCCGCAACGGCTGGCTCAACCGGCTCCTCGGCCAGCTGCCCGGCGCCTCGCCGCTGCAGGGCACGGCCATGGGCAACCAGATCCCGACGTCGCTGTTCGGCGCCGAGCCGGCCTTCGTGGTCCCGCGGGTCGACAGCGCCAAGGTCGCCGGCACGGAGGAGGACGGGCGTCGCCTCGCCTCCCTCAAGCACGCCTGGCAGGGCAGCGGGCCGATGAGCAAGGCGGTCCGCGACGCGATCGAGGGCGCCGAGACCTTCGGCGCCGCACGCGACACCGCGGCCGGCACGCCGGCGACGGCCTACCCGGGGTCGTCCCTCGGCAAGGCGCTCTCCGACGTCTCGCGCATCGTCCGCTCGGGCGTCGGGGCGGAGGTCATCACCGTCGACCAGGGCGACTGGGACATGCACACCGACCTCGGCACCGTCGACTGGGGCGACATGAGGCGCAACGCCGGCGACCTGGCCAGCTCGATCGCCGCCTTCTTCACCGACCTCGGCCCCGACGCCTCGCGCGTCACGCTCGTGACGCTGAGCGAGTTCGGCCGCCGGGTGAAGGAGAACGACAACTACGGCACCGACCACGGCTTCGGCAACGTGATGTTCGTGGCCGGCGCGGGCGTGAAGGGCGGGAAGTACTACGGCTCGTGGCCGGGCCTGCAGAACACCCTCGACGGGGACCTGCTGGTCACCACCGACTACCGCAGCGTGCTCACCGAGGTCGTCACCCGGCGGTTCGGCGTCAGCGTCGCCCAGGTCTTCCCGGGCTTCGCACCGCAGTCCGTCGGCGTGATGGCCTAGCGCGCGGCTCGTCCCGGGGCAGACAGGGCCCCGGGCGAGTGCCATGCTCGGCCCATGGCGAACCCTCCGAGCTTCGAGCCCCTCCCCGAGGACTGGCAGACCGCGCTCTTCGTGGTGGCCCACCCCGACGACATCGAGTACGGCGCCGCGGCCGCGGTGGCGCGCTGGACCGGGCAGGGCAAGAAGGTCGTCTACTGCATGGTGACCAGCGGCGAGGCCGGCATCGACGGGATGCACCCCGACGAGTGCCGTCCCGCCCGTGAGGCGGAGGAGATCGCCTCGGCGGGCGTCGTCGGCGTCGACGAGGTCGTCTTCCTGCGGCTCCCCGACGGCGTCCTGGAGTACGGCGTCGCGCTGCGGGCCGCGATCGCCCAGGTCGTGCGCGAGCAGCGCCCGGACATCGCGGCGACCATCAACTTCCGTGACACCTTCGGTGGGACGAACCTGAACCAGGCCGATCACATCGCGGTGGGCCGGGCCCTGCTGGACGCCGTACGGGATGCGGGGAACCGGTGGATCTTCCCCGACCAGCTCACCGACGGCCTCGAGCCGTGGGGCGGCGTGCGCGCGGTGTGGGCGGCGAACTCGCCGCAGGCCACGCACGCGGTGGACGTCACCGAGACCTTCGACGCCGGTGTGGACTCGCTCAAGGAGCACAAGGCCTACATCGACGGCCTCGGCTGGGAGGGCTGGGACCCCGAGGAGTTCCTCGACGGGATCCTGCGCGCCGGCGGCCAGGGGCTCGGCGTCACCCACGCGACGACGTTCGAGGTCTTCCCGCTCGGCTGGGGCTGAGCCGCCGCTCAGCGGGAGCGGAAGCGCGACCGGCGAGGCGCGCGGGGCGCGCGCTCACCGGCACCGGCGAAGCGGGCGCCGACGAGCGGCGGGGCGGCCACCGGCTCGGGCTCGACGGTCTCGACCGCGGGCTCCGGCTCCCGGGCGTCGGGGTCGAACTCCGTCGTGACGGCCGCCAGGTCGTGACCGGCCAGCACCGCGCGGACCTCGTCGATCATCGCGACGAGCTCGTCGTCGCCGGCGCGGTCGGCGTACGTCACCAGGGCGTGGCGGCCGAGGGACGCGCCGATCAGCGCGCCCTGCTCGAAGCGCAGCCGCAGGAAGCCCGTCGTGTGCCGGTCCTCGAGCGAGCGGAGGATGCCGAGCATCCGGTTGCCCACCTCGGCGAGGTGGTGCAGGTCCTGGCCCTCGCCCCGGGCCGCGATCACGCGCGAGCCCGCGGTGACGACCGAGCTCCAGCGGACGCCGTCGAGGGTCAGGATGCGCTCCAGGCAGTGGTTCAGCGCGGCCGCGGTGTCGACCGCCCCGACCACCATGTAGTGCGGCACCGCGCGGGCCTCGAGCGGCGTGACCTGTGCCCGGTAGGTGCCCTCCCCCGCGGGTGTCCAGGTGACGCCCACCGTCAGGCGCGAGAGCCCGATCGCCTCGAGCGCGCGGAGGTCGCCCGCCTCGACGAGCTCGCCCATCCGGCGGGCCAGGCGGCCGGTGTACGGCAGCGCGGCGGCGAGCGCCCCGGACGCGCCGTCGTCACCCACCACGGTGCCGTCCGGGCGCGCGACGAAGCCTGCGTGGTCGATCGTGCCGGGGATCAGGTCCGCGCTCATGCGACCACCCTTGCGCAGCGCGGGCGTCGTACCCGGCGGTGTAACGCACAGTTCACAGGGCCGGGCGGAAGCGTTACGTCACGGCAACCGGGAGCAGCCCCGGGCGGAAACGTGGGCGGCGCACAGTGGGGTCACGCGGCCCGGGCGCGTGGCATGGGGTTCCCGGGTCGCCCTCGCACAACGGCGTGCGGAGACGGCGAAGGGCCCGAGGCGTGATGCCTCGGGCCCTTCTCTCAGACCACGTCGAAGAGCTCGGTGTGGATGCGGCGGTCGGGGACGCCCCAGTCGTCCTCCAGGATCCGGGTCGCCGCGGCGACCATCGGGCCGGGACCGCACACGAAGTAGTCCAGGTGCGCCCGACCACGTCTGCCCGGGAGGGCCGAGGCCAGGACGTCGCGGGTAAGCCACCCCACCTCGCCGTCCCACTCCTCGGGCGGCTCCTCGAGGACCTCCACCAGGCGCAGGTCGAGCCGTTGTCCGAGATGCTCGTGGTCGGCACGGTGCAGCAGGTCGTCGGCCGTGCGACCCGCTACCACCAGCAGCACGGGTCGACGATCGCCACGATCGGCCATCGTGCGCAACATGCTCAGCATGGGGGTGATGCCCACGCCACCCGCCACGAACACGAAGCCGTCGGAACGCAGCCCGTCGAGGGTGAAGGCGCCATGGGGGCCGTCCAGGTGGACCCTCCTGCCGGGCCGGAGACCTGCCAGGATCTCGCTGAAGTCACCCAGGGCCTTGACGGTGAATTCCTTGCGCCACGGACGCGTCGCGGCCGACGCGATGGTGAACGGGTGCTCCTCGAACACGAACGCCGACTCGCCGAGCTTCAACCACGCGAACTGTCCCGGGCGGAAGTCCACGCCGGCGTGCCCGTCCGCGTGCACAGCCACGGTCACCGCACTCGCTGACTCCACGCGCACCTCGTCGACGACGTAGGCCGTCTGGTGCGAGCGCCACGGTCTCCACATCCACCGGTAGGCCGTGAGCAGCAGCAGCCCCACCAGCAGCCCCGCGAACCATGCCGCGCCCCACCGGTAGGACGTCAGGTCGTGCAGCCAGAACACGTGCAGGGCGGTGCCGAAGAGGACCAGGTTTCCGAGGGCGACGTGCAGCAAGCGCCACCCCTCGTAGCGCGGGCGGCGCTTGCGACGCGTCATCGCCAGCGGGACCATCGCCAGCAGGGCGAGGGTCGCCACCGTCGCCGCCCACACGCGGGGTGGCGCCGTGCGCAGGTCGAGCACCCCGGGTCCGGCGTGGCCGAGGACCGACGCGACATGGATGACGACCAGGGCAGCGGCGACGAGCGCGAGCAGTCGGTGGCTGCGGAGCACCCGCTCGACGCCGAGGTAGGTGGTGATCGCGCGCAGCCGGCTCGGCAGCACGAAGGCGACCAGCAGCAACGAAGCCGCCGCGAGGCTCGTCACGAGCGAGACGCGCTCCCACGGGTTCGACCCGACACGGTCGGGAGCCGTGGCCAGCACCACGACCGGAGCGGTGACGAGGAGGGTGACTGCCACGCGCATGAGTGTCGGCGCCAGCCGACGGCGGCGAGCGCCGGTGCCGGTGACGCGCTGAGGCGTGAGCGTACGACCCGAGGCTTTGGAGCGTGCCATGGCGGACTCTCCACCGGGGCGGGGATGGGACGGCCCGGAATCTAGACCGACCCGTGTTGCCTCGACATCAAGCAGGGCTCAAGAAGACCTCATGCCCGGAACGCGGACGGGCCCGAGGCGTGGTGCCTCGGGCCCGTCTCTGGCTCCCCCGGTTGGACTCGAACCAACAACCCTCCGGTTAACAGCCGAATGCTCTGCCAGTTGAGCTACAGGGGATCGCTTGTGCAGCGAGGCGAAACCTTAGCAAGCCGGGACACCACTGGTGAAATCAGGGCAGTCCCACGTCGCGCCGCATCGCCTCCAGGGCGCTGCGCGCCGCGGCGCGGACGGTGGGGTCGTCGGGGTCGACACCCTCGTCGTATTCGTAGACCCACTGGATGCCGCCGCGGCCCGCCGGCGCGCGGCGGGCGATGACGCGCAGCCCACGCCGCCCGCCGACCGGCACGTGGCGCTGCAGCACCACGCTCGCGGTGACCCGCTCGCGGACCAGTTCGAGCAGCCGCCCGGGCTCGGTGAGCGTCGCGGTGTGCACCGGACGCTGCTCGCCCCAGGTGCCGACCTCGGAGAGACGGAAGGTGTCGGTGTCGCGGTCCCAGTCGGCGGCCTCGACCTGCTCCCACGGCACCCGGCGGATCTCCCCGTCGACGACGACGTAGAAGGCGTCGCGGGTGCCGGCCAGCACCGTGCCGTCGGCTGCTGTGGCGGCGGCGAGCACCTTCTCGCCGCGCGGCACGTCCACGTCGGGCGTGCGGGCCCGCCCCGGGAGCGGGCTCATGACTGTCCCCCGGGCTGGCCGACGGCACCCTCGCGCAGCTTGCGGCGGTGCTGCTCGAGCATCACCAGCTCACCGAACATGCGGTTGTAGTCGAGGGCGTTGTCGACCGGGTTGGTGCGCTGCAGGCGCGCCTTGACGTCGGCGATGCGGCGGGACGTGGTGAGCTCCTGGAGGCGGTAGACGTAGGCGACCGCGAAGGTCGGGTTGGGGTCGGAGGTGCCGCGCACCGGCTCCACGCCGAGCTCGGTGATCGCCGCGACCACGGCACCCTCGCTGGCGGCCCCACGGACACGGTTGGCCCAGCCGGGGTCGTCGGCGGCGCTGGCCGGCCCGCCGGCCGCGGTGACGGCCTCCCAGACGCCCTGGAAGGTCGGGTGGGTGAAGTCGCTGGTCGTGACGTGGGTGGTGGTGCGCCCGACGCCCGCGGGGTGCTGGATGACGAGCTTGAGCAGCTCGCGCTCGATCATGAAGCGCGGGTCGGACAGGCTGGGCAGCGCCGGGCGGGCCGGCTCCTGCGGCTGCGGCGCCTCCGCCGCCCGGGTCGTACGACGATCCTCCGTGCGCGCCGGGCGGCTGGCCGCGCGGCGTACCTCCCCGCGCACCTCGTCGACGTCGACGCCGACCATGTGGGCGAGCTCGCGGGAGAACGACTCGACCTTGGTCTTGTCGCGGATGCTCGCCACCAGGCCGGCCGCGTCGCGCAGCGCGTCGACCCGGCCGTCGGCGCGGTCGAGGTCGTAGCGGGTGAGGATGTTGTCGAGGGCGAAGCGGTAGAGCGGCTGGCGCTTGGCGACGAGCTCGCGGACCGCCTCGTCGCCCTCCTTGAGCCGGAGGTCGCACGGGTCCATGCCCTCGGGCGCGACGGCGACGTAGGTCTGCGAGGCGAATACCTGGTCGCTCTCCAGCACCTTCATGGCGGCCTTCTGGCCGGCGGAGTCGCCGTCGAAGGTGAAGATGACCTCGCCGCTGGTCTCGTTGTGGTCGCCGAGGAAGCGCCGCAGCACGCGGGCGTGGTCGGTGCCGAAGGCGGTGCCGCAGGAGGCGACCGCGGTCTTCACCCCGGCGAGGTGGCAGGCCATCACGTCGGTGTAGCCCTCGACGACGACGGCCTGCTGGGCGTCCTTCATCGCCGTGCGGGCGAGGTCGATGCCGTAGAGCACCTGGCTCTTCTTGTAGATCGCCGTCTCGGAGGTGTTGAGGTACTTCGCCTCGATCCGGTCGTCGTCGAAGATCCGGCGGGCACCGAAGCCGATGGTGTCGCCGTTGGCCTCGCGGATCGGCCACACCAGCCGGCCGCGGAAGCGGTCGTAGTGGGAGCGGCCGAGGGCGACGAGCCCGGCGGCGACGCTCTCCTCGTCGGTGAAGCGGCGCCCACGCAGGTGGCGGGTCAGTGCCTCGCCGTCGCGGGGCGCGAACCCGACGCCGAAGGTCTCGGCCGCCGCCTGGTCGAAGCCGCGCTGGTCGAGGAACTGCCGGGCCACGACGGCGTCGGCACCGGCGAGCTGCTCGGCGTAGAACTGCTGGGCGACCTTGTGGGCCTCGATCAGCCGGCCGCGGGCCGGGCCGCGGGGGCGGACCGGCTCGTCGTCGCCGTCCTCGCGCCGGAGCTGGACGCCGTACTTCTCCGCGAGGCGCTCGACGGTCTCGCCGAAGGTGAGGCCGTCGACCTTCATGAGGAACGCGATGACGTCGCCGCCCTCCCCGCAGCCGAAGCAGTGGAAGAAGCCGCGCGAGGCGTTGACGTTGAAGGACGGGGTCTTCTCGTCGTGGAAGGGGCACAGGCCCTTCAGCGACCCGCCGCCGGCGCGCTTGAGGGTGACATAGCCCGAGATGACGTCGTCGATGCGCGCCTTCTCGCGCACCTCGGCGATGTCGTCGTCGCGAATCCGGCCTGCCACGCCCGGGAGTCTACGGGCGGGCACCCACCGCCGCGCCGGAGTCTCCACATCGTCGCTGCACCCCTTGGGGGGAACGGCGCTGGTGGTGCGCTCGGGCGTCTGCGAAGGTCGAGACATGACCGCTCAGCACGGAGCGCCAGAGGGTCAGACCCTCGGGGCACTCGTCCACCAGCTCTCCCAGCAGATCCCGGAGCTCGTCCGCTCGGAGATCCGGCTGGCCCAGGCCGAGGTCGCCCAGAAGGGGAAGCGCGCGGGCGTCGGGATCGGCATGTTCAGCGTCGCCGGGCTCCTCGGCTTCTTCGCGCTGGCGACGCTCATCACGACCGCCATCCTGGGCCTGGCCACCGTCGTGGACGCGTGGCTCGCCGCGCTCGTCGTCGCCGTCGTCCTCCTCGTCGCCGCGGCGATCGCCGGCCTGGTCGGGAAGAACAAGGTGACCGAGGCCGCCCCACCGGCCCCGGAGCGCGCGATCCACGGGCTCAAGGAGGACATCGCCACGGTGAAGGGGGACCACCATGCCTGACCAGAAGACGCCCGAGGAGCTCGAGGCGGAGATCGCCCTCCAGCGCGAGCAGCTCGCCGGCACGGTCGACGACCTCGCCGCCAAGCTCGACGTGAAGTCCCAGGCCCAGCAGAAGGTCGCCGACCTCAAGGACGCGGCCACGACCGACACCGGGGCGCCGCGCCCCGAGGTCGTCGCCGCTGCCGGGTCGCTCGTCGCGATGGCCCTCGTCCTCGTCGCCTGGCGCCTGCGCCGCACCCGCTGACCCACCGGAAGGATCCACCATGAAGAAGCTGCCCCTGCTGCTCGCCCTCGCCGCCGGCTACGTGCTCGGCACCCGCGCCGGACGCGAGCGCTACGAGCAGATCAAGAAGGCCGCCACCCGGGTCAAGGACGACCCGCGCGTGCAGGAGAAGGCGCACCAGGCCGCCGACCTGGCGAGGGAGAAGGCTCCGGTGGTCAAGGACAAGGTCGCCGCCGCAGCGAGCACCGCAGCCGACAAGGTGACGCCGTCGAGCAACGGCCACCACCGCTCCGACCTCGAGGACCAGCTCAACCCCGACAACGTGGCGCTGCAGGACCAGCCCTACCCGCAGGGCGACCTGCCCTGATCGGTCTCGATACGCCTCGCTCGTTCCTCGCTCGGCTACTCGACCCACTATGAGGCGGTCAGCCCCCTATGAGGCGGTCAGCGCTGCGTGGCGGGTGACCGCGCTGGCGTCGGTGAGCGAGGCGACCTGGTCGATCACGACCCGGCGCCGGGCGGGGTCGTCGGACGCGGCGTCCCAGTCCTCGACGAAGACGGGGTCGAGGGCATCGGCGCCGCGCGCCCAGAGTCCCTCCACCAGCTCGGCGACGAGCTCGCGCTGGCGCTTCATCAGCGAGACCCGGTCGTCGGCCTGCATGACGTAGAGGGACGCGATGCCCTTGAGCACGCCGATCTCGACCTCGGTCGCCGTCGGCACCACGAGGTCAGCGCGGTGCCGGACCAGGGGCTCGCCGTCGGCGGCGGCGAAGGTCGACTCCTGGACGCTGCCGCAGAACCGGCCGATGAGGTCGCTGGTGAGGTTCTTGATCGCCGCGAGGCTGCGGCGCGAGCCGTCGTACGGCGTCCGGGGCCAGCTGCCGACGGCGCGCAGGCCGGCGAGGGCCTCGTCGAGCGCGGCGTCGTCGGTGCCGGGGAGGTACCACGAGCGCACCGTCTCCCAGAGCGCGTCGCGGTCGAGCCGGGTGAGGTCGAGGCGACCGGCGACGATGCCGTCCTCGACGTCGTGGACGGAGTACGCCACGTCGTCGGCGAGGTCCATCACCTGGGCCTCGAGACAGCGCCGACGCCCCTCCACGCCGACGCGCAGCCAGTCGAAGACCGGCCGGTCGTCGTCGTAGACGCCGAACTTCACGACCACCCGGGGGGTGCCGTCGGCGTGCACGCCGTGGGGACCGGTCGCGTCGGAGCGGGGCCAGGGGTACTTGGTGCAGGCGTCGAGGGTGGCCCGGGTGAGGTTGAGCCCCGCCGAGCGGCCGTCGGCGTCGAAGGTCTTCGACTCCAGCCGGGTGAGCAGACGCAGCGTCTGGGCATTGCCCTCGAAGCCGCCGCAGTCGGCGCTCAGCTCGGCCAGCACCCGTTCGCCGTTGTGGCCGAACGGCGGGTGACCCAGGTCGTGGGCCAGCGCCGCGGTCTCGGCGATGTCGGGGTGCGTGCCGAGGGCACGGGCCAGGTCACGCGAGACCTGGGCGACCTCGAGGCTGTGCGTGAGCCGGTTGCGGACGAAGTCGTCGGTCTGCGGACCGACGACCTGCGTCTTGGCCGCGAGACGGCGCGACGCCGCCGCGTGGACGACGCGTGCCCGGTCGCGCTCGAACGCCAGCCGGACGGGCGCGTCGACCCGCTTCGGCGGCTCGGCGACCAGGCGCTCGCGCGCCGAGTCGTCGTACAGGTCCTCGATGCTCATCGGCCGGTCAGCCTAGCGAGCACCGAGGACGCTGTCCGACGGAGATCGGTCAGTAGACCGAGACGTGCACGTGGTCGTAGTGGTTGGCCGTCGTCGACCCACGGTCGGACATGCCGCGCCAGCCCTCGCCGGAGCGCTCCACGGACCAGATGTGCTGGGAGTAGATGACGTAGGTGACGCCGAGCGCCGCCGCGTTGGCACGGACGAACTCCGCGACGTCCCAGCCGACGGAGCCGCTGACCATGATGTCGACGGCCTTGCCGAGCGGGTGGTCACCGCCGCCACCGCGGAGGGTGCCGTAGGTGGAGATGCTGGGCCAGTTGGCGCAGACGGCCTCGTGGACCGCCTGGATGTTGGCGTCGCCGCCGCTGGCGGTCGTGCCGTTGGTGCACGCGCCGCCCATGGACGGACCGGGCTCCGGCTTGTCCTCGGCGAGGTAGGCGCTGGTGACCCAGCGCGACTGGCCGTCGATGACGACCTGCGTGCGGCCGGCCTGCTCGCGACCGGTCACGGAGACCTGCTTGATGGCGTCGATGACGCCGAGCTTGTCGGCCTTCTCGCTCGGGCCGTCCCACAGGTTGAGGTCGGCGGTCGTCCAGAGCTGGTCGCCGACCTTCTTGGCCAGGCGCCGTGCGGTCTTGTCGACCAGGAGGTCGTTGCGCGCGGCCGACTCGGCCTTCGCGGCGGTGCGGATCTGGGACCGCGACACCGTCGCCTCGCCGCGGCGCGACAGGGCGCTGGCGTTGGCGATCGACTGGCTGGAGCTGGACGCGGCCAGCAGGTCGGAGCCCGAGTCGGGCGTGGCCGACAGGACGCCCATCGTCACCGCGGACAGCGTCGCCACGACGGCGAGCGGTGCGGAGACCTGGACGGAACGGGGGATTCGGGGGGAACGGGGGTTACGGGTAGCAGGGGTTTCCCGCTTGTGGCGATGCTGAGCCACAGCGCTGATCCTTTGCACTTGCTGACGGGGGACTGCGCCGATCCACGAGGAAATGCCAGGGGAAGCCTCGTGCCCACGTCGGCGCGATCATCGAGTGAAGCACACGATTTCCGCGGTGTCCCAATCTCCCCAAGTAAAAATCGGCGTGTTTCGGCTCACCCGACACGGAATCGTGGGTACGACGACAGGCTCCGCCTGCCTCGTGGAGGATCAGCCTCCGGTGGTCTCGTCGGCGTCCTCGCGCAGGTGCGATCCACGCCCGTCGGTGTCGTCCAGCCACCCGTCGGGGAGCACCACCTTCTTGCGCGGGGCACCCTGCCGACCGCGCGGCGTGCCGAGCTCCCGCTCGGGGAACGGGGCGTCGCCGTCGAGGCCGTCGAGCAGCACGTCGAGCGAGGCGAGCGAGTCGACGAGGGCCAGCTGGTGGCGCAGCTCGCCACCGGCCGGGAAGCCCTTGAGGTACCAGGTGATGTGCTTGCGGAACTCCTTGCAGCCCCGCTCCTCCCCCATGTGCTCCGAGAGCAGCTCGGCGTGGCGGCGCATCATCGCCTTCACCTCGCCGAGGGTCGGGAGGGTGGCCACGTCCTCGCCGTGGAACGCGGCGGCCAGGTCGCGGAACAGCCACGGGCGGCCGAGGCAGCCGCGACCGACGACGACGCCGGCGGCGCCGGTCTGCTCGACCATCCGCAGGGCGTCGGCCGCCTCCCAGATGTCGCCGTTGCCGAGGACCGGGATGTCGACGTGGTCGACGAGCGCGGCGATCGCGTCCCAGTCGGCCTCGCCGGAGTAGGCCTGCACGACGGTGCGGCCGTGCAGCGCGATCGCCGCGACACCGGTCTCCTGGGCGATCCGGCCCGCGTCGAGGTACGTCAGGTGGTCGTCGTCGAGGCCCTTGCGGGTCTTCATCGTCACCGGGACGTCGTACGGCGTCGCGGCGGCGACCGCGTGCTCGAGGATCTCCCCGAGCAGGCCGCGCTTCCACGGCAGGGCTCCCCCGCCGCCCTTGCGGGTCACCTTGGGCACGGGGCAGCCGAAGTTGAGGTCGACGTGCGCCACGCCGAAGTCGGCGCAGAGGATCTCCACGGCCTTGCCGATGTAGACCGGGTCGGTGCCGTAGAGCTGGACGGAGCGGGTGGTCTCGAGGTCGTCGAAGACGAGCATCTTCCGCGTGGTCTCGTCGCGCTCGACGAGTCCGCGGCTGGTGATCATCTCGCAGACGTAGAGCCCGGCACCCTGCTCGGCGCACAGCCGGCGGTAGGCCGCGTTGGTGATGCCGGCCATCGGCGCGAGCACCACCGGGGTGTCCACGCGCAGCGACCCCAGCGTGAGGGAGTCGGGCAGGGCAGTCATGGCTCCATTGTCGAACCGGTGTCGCGCCCTCCCCAAATCAGCCGCGCTTCCTCCCGGTGCGCGGCTTCTGCTTCGCGGGAGTGGCGACGTCGCCGGTCCAGCTGATCGGGTCGTAGCCCTCGGTCGGCTCGAACACCAGGTCCTCGACCTTCGCGCCGTCGGGTGCGAGGTAGACCAGGCACAGCTCCGCGCTCTCGCCCGACGCGAACGGCGCCGGCAGCGGGCCGCTCTGGCAGGCGGTGAAGTCGCCCCCGAGCGTCCACGGGGCGCCGAGCGTGCCGCGGTCGTCGCGGAGGTAGAGCGGCACGACCTGCCCACCGAGGTCGGACTCCCCCGCGTTGGTCACCCTGACGGTGACGAAGTAGGGCCGGGCGGTCTCCATCGCCTCGTCGGTCGTCCAGCCGTCGAAGACCGACCGCCGTTGCTCGGCGACCGCGTCAACGCTCAGCTCGAGCTCGCCGGTCAGCTCTGAGGTCGGCTTCCACACGAGGGTCGCGGAGTCGCCGTACGCCAGGTCGGTGCCCGGTGCGGTGCCCTCGTCGACGGCGGTGGTCGCGGCGCTCGTCGGCTCGTCGTCGGCCTCCGGCTCCGATCCCGCGCACCCGGCCAGCGACAGCGCCAGGACCGTCGTGAGGAGCAGGGTGCGCATCACCACATAGTGACGCCCGCTGGGCACGCTGCGCCACGGATCGACGTGGTTTCGAGGCTCGCTGGCGCTCGCACCTCGACCGCCCGGGAAGCAGACCGATCATCCAGGAGTCCTCCGCCCCGCGCGCTCGGATCGAGCGCCAGGAGCTCAGCAGCCGAGGAGCTTGGCGGCGAAGTACTGGGAGATGCCGTCGAGGCTGACGCGCTCCTGCGACATGGTGTCGCGCTCGCGGACGGTGACGGCGTTGTCGTCGAGGGTCTCGAAGTCGACCGTCACGCAGAACGGGGTGCCGATCTCGTCCTGGCGGCGGTAGCGGCGGCCGATGGCGCCGGAGTCGTCGAACTCGACGTTCCAGTTCTCGCGGAGCTCGGCGGCGAGCGCCTTGGCCTTGGGCGAGAGGTCGGCGTTGCGGCTCAGCGGGAGCACGGCGACCTTGACCGGCGACAGGCGCGGGTCGAGCTTGAGCACGACGCGCTTGTCCACGCCGCCCTTGGTGTTGGGCGCCTCGTCCTCGGTGTAGGCGTCGATGAGGAACGCCATGAGCGAGCGGGTGAGGCCGGCGGCGGGCTCGATGACGTAGGGCAGGTAGCGCTCGTCGTTGGCCTGGTCGTAGTAGGACAGGTCCTTGCCGGAGTACTCGCTGTGCTGCTTGAGGTCGAAGTCGGTGCGGTTGGCGATGCCCTCGAGCTCCTCGAAGTCACGACCGGAGAACCCGAAGCGGTACTCGATGTCGGTGGTGCCCTTGGAGTAGTGCGACAGCTTCTCCTGCGGGTGCTCGTAGTGGCGCAGGTTGTCGGGGTTGATGCCGAGGTCGACGTACCACTTGGTGCGCTCCTCGATCCAGTAGCGGAACCACTCGTCGTCCTCGCCGGGCTTGACGAAGAACTCCATCTCCATCTGCTCGAACTCGCGGGTGCGGAAGATGAAGTTGCCCGGCGTGATCTCGTTGCGGAAGCTCTTGCCCATCTGGGCGATGCCGAAGGGCGGCTTCTGGCGGCTCGAGGTCACCACGTTGGCGAAGTTGAGGAAGATGCCCTGCGCGGTCTCGGGGCGGAGGTAGTGCAGGCCCGACTCGTCCTCGATGACGCCGAGGTAGGTCTTGAGCATCATGTTGAAGTTGCGCGGCGGGGTCCACGCGTTGCGGGTGCCGCAGTTGGGGCAGGCGACCGAGTCGTTGATGTCGACCGTGTCGGGGTCGTCGATGCCCTTCTTGACCGCGTAGTCCTCCTGCAGGTGGTCCTCACGGAAGCGCTTGTGGCAGGACTGACACTCCACGAGCGGGTCGCTGAAGGTGCTGAGGTGGCCGCTGGCCTCCCACGTGCGCGTGGGCAGGATGACCGAGGAGTCCAGGCCGACGACGTCGTCGCGCCGGGTGACCATGAACTTCCACCACTGGCGCTTGATGTTCTCCTTGAGCTCCACGCCCAGCGGGCCGTAGTCCCACGCGGACTTGGTGCCGCCGTAGATCTCACCGCAGGGGTAGACGAAACCTCGGCGCTTGGCGAGGGAGACGACGTTGTCCAGGGCGGTCGGAGCAGGCTTGGCCACGGTGGAGCTTCCTTCTGGTCGGGCCGGCTGGCTGCCGGCTCGGTGTGCGCGAGCGCTCAGCCTAACGACCGGGGCTGCGCCTCGTTGAGGTCGGTCCCCTCCTCGACGACCTCGTACGCGCTGGGCTCGTCGAGCGCGTGCACCATCAGCGGCTGGATGTGCATCTTGCCCTCGTACGACCCCAGCGCGCGCCGGTAGGAGCCGACGTTCTCCCATCGCGTGGTCAGCGCCCACAGGGTCGGGTCGTCGACGTTGCGGCCGACCTCGCCCCCGACGTAGCCGGGCTTGCTCGCGAGGATCCCGAGCGCGACGAGCAGCCCGGATCGCAGCTCGCTCTCGGCGGCGACATCGGCGGACGGCGTACGGAGGCGGGTGACGACGAGCACGGTCGCCAGCCTAAGGCCGGGGTAGTCCAGTGACGAACGGTCGCCGAAGGCTCGCAAGGGCAGCCGTTTGCCACTGGACTACGTCCCACGTTTGACAATGGTTCTCAACAGTGGTGAGAATCGTTCTCATGTTGTCCGCCACTCGGCCCCTCGCCCTCGCCACGACCCTCGCCTCAGCCCTCCTCCTTGCGGGCTGCGGCGGGTCAGCCGCCGACTCCGGGAATGGTCGCTCGGCCGTCGCGGCGTTCTACCCGTTGGCGTGGGTGACCGGCCGGGTGGCGGGCGACGGGTGGACGGTGGAGAACCTCACCGGTCCGGGCACCGAGCCGCACGACCTGGAGGTCGGGATCAAGCAGAGCGCCGAGGTCGCGCGGGCCGACCTGGTCGTCCTCGAGCACGGCTTCCAGCCGGCCGTCGACGAGACGGTGGACACCAACGCCCCCGACGCCGCGATCGTCGACGCCGCAGAGGTGGTCGACCTGATGCCCGCCTCCGAGCACGACCACGAGCACGAGGAGGCCGGCCACGACCACGGCGACCTCGACCCGCACTTCTGGCAGGACCCGCTCCTGATGGCCGATCTCGGTGACGCGGTGGCCGCCCAGCTCGCCGACCTCGACCCCGACCACGCCTCGACCTACGAGCAGAACGCCGCCGACCTCCGCGGCGACCTCGAGGCCCTCGACCAGGAGTACGCCGCCGGGCTCGCGACCTGCGAGCGCACCACCACCGTGGTGAGCCACGAGGCCTTCTCCTACCTCGCGCGCTACGGCCTGCAGTTCGAGTCGATCGCCGGCCTCTCCCCCGACGCCGAGCCCACGCCCGCCGACCTGGCGCGGCTGCAGGAGCTGATCGAGGAGGACGGCATCACCACGGTCTTCTCCGAGCGGCTCGCCAGCAGCAAGATGGCCGACTCGCTCGCCGGCGACCTCGGGCTGGAGACCGCCGTGCTCGACCCGATCGAGGGCCTCTCCGACGAGACGGCCGACCAGGACTACCTTTCGCTCATGGGTGAGAACCTCGATGCGCTGAGGAAGGCCAACGCATGCCAGTGAGCCCCGGGCTCGTCGCCCCCGTCGAGGTCCGCCAGGGAGCGGTCGCCATCGGCGGCCGGCCGATCCTGCGCGGGATCGACCTGACCGTGGCGCCCGGCGAGTTCCTCGCGCTGATGGGCGCCAACGGCTCCGGCAAGTCGACCCTCGTGCGCGCCATCACCGGCCTGGTTCCGCTGACCTCCGGGTCGGTGAGCCTGTTCGGGACGCCGTACGCCGACTTCCGTGACTGGCAGCGGATCGGCTTCGTGCCGCAGCGGTCCACCGCGAGCAGCGGCGTGCCGTCGACGGTCTGGGAGGTCGTCGCGTCCGGCCGGATCACCCGCCGTCGGCGGTTCCTGCCGCTGTCCGGCCAGGACAAGCAGGCCATCGCGGACGCGATCGAGGTCGTCGGCCTGGCCGACCGGGCGTCGTACGGCATCTCCCAGCTCAGCGGCGGGCAGCAGCAGCGCGCCCTGATCGCGCGGGCCCTCGCCGGCGAGCCCGACCTGCTGGTGCTCGACGAGCCGACGGCCGGCGTCGACCTGTCCAACCAGCGCGCCCTCGCCGACGCCCTGCGCGTGCTGAAGTCCCGCGGCGCGACGATCGTGCTGGTGGCCCACGAGCTCGGCCCGATGGAGCCGCTGATCGACCGGGCAGTCGTGATGCGCGACGGGCGGGTGGCGTACTCCGGCCCGGCCCTCGACGCCGGCAACGGGCACGACCACCACCACCCGACCGCGGGCACCCACGACCACGTGCCCCACGTCGGCTCCCCCCTCGACGAGCTCGGAGGCGGACGATGAGCGACTTCCTCTCCCTCCTCTCCCTGCCCTTCATGCAGCGCGCGCTCATCGCGGCGCTGCTGACCGGGCTGGCCGCGCCGGCGATCGGCACGTTCCTCGTGCAGCGCCGGCTCGCGCTGCTCGGCGACGGCATCGGCCACGTCGCGGTCACCGGTGTCGCGATCGGCCTGCTGACGGGCGCGTCGCCGACGTGGACCGCGGTCGTCGTCGCGGTGCTCGGCGCCGCGCTGATCGAGGTGATCCGCGAGCGCGGGCACACGAACGGCGACGTGGCGCTCGCCCTGCTCTTCTACGGCGGCCTCGCCGGCGGCGTGCTGATCACCGGCCTTGCCGGGCAGGGCGCGGCCCGTCTCCAGGAGTACCTCTTCGGCTCGCTGACCAGCATCTCGGCGGGCGACGTGTGGTTCACCTTCGGCCTCACCGTGGTGCTGCTGGTGACGACGCTCGGCCTGCTCCCCCAGCTGTTCGCGGTCTCCAGCGACGCCGACTTCGCGCGCGTCGCCGGGCTGCGGGTCCGCGCCTACAACCTGCTCGTCGCGGTGCTCGCGGCGGTCACCGTGACCGTCGCGATGCGCACCGTCGGCCTGCTCCTGGTCTCCGCCCTGATGGTGGTGCCGGTCGCGACGTCGCAGCAGCTCGCCCGCTCGTTCCGTACGACGCTCACGGGCGCGATGGTCGTCGGCGTCCTCGCCGCCCTCGGCGGGCTGCTGCTGAGTGCGGCCCTGTCCTTCCGGGCGACCGTGGCTCCGGGCCCGACGATCGTGCTCCTGGCGCTGACGATGTTCGCCTCGACCTGGCCGATCGGCGTCTGGCTGCGGCGCCGGCGCCGGCTGCTCTCGCCGTTCCCCAGCGTCGAGGACGGCAGCCACACGGTCACCGACGAGCACCCACACGAGCACGGCCAGGACTGCGGCCACCCCGCCGTCCCGCACGAGGACCACGTCGACTACGTCCACGACGGCCACCGGCACGCCGTACACGGAGAGCACTATGACGAGCACTGACCACCACGACCCTGAGGGGCGGCCGGCCGTCCGGCCCACCCGCCAGCGGCGCGCCGTCGCGGCCGCCCTGGCGGGCTTCGACGACTTCCGCAGCGCCCAGGAGATCCACGACCTGATCAAGGAGCAGGGCGACTCGGTCGGGCTGGCGACGGTCTACCGCACGCTGTCCACGCTCGCCGACGCCGGCGAGGTCGACATGCTCCGCAACGAGGACGGCGAGGCCATCTGGCGCAGCTGCTCCGACACGCACCACCACCACCTGGTCTGCCGCACGTGCGGCGCCACGGTCGAGGTCGAGGGGCCCGCGGTCGAGCGGTGGACCAACGCCATCGCGCAGGAGCACGGCTACGCCGACCTCAGCCACACGCTGGAGATCTTCGGGACCTGCCCGGCCTGCCGCTAGGAGGTCAGGTCTGCGCCTGGTTCGGCAGCGCGCCGCCGTAGCGGCGGTCGCGACTGGCGTAGGTCTCGATGGCGGACCACAGGTGGCGCCGGTCGACGTCTGGCCAGAGCACGTCGGTGAAGACCATCTCGCTGTAGGCGGCCTGCCAGAGCATGAAGTTCGAGAGCCGCTGCTCCCCCGACGTGCGCCAGATCAGGTCGGCGTCGGGCAGCTCGGGGACGTAGAGGTGGCGGGCGAAGGTCTTCTCGTCGATCTTGTCCGGGTTGAGCCGGCCGGCGGCGACCTCGCGGCCGATCGCCCGGGCGGCGTCGGCGAGCTCGGCGCGGCCGCCGTAGTTGACGCACATGGTGAGGGTGAGGACGTCGTTGTCCTGGGTCATCTCCTCGGCGACCTGGAGCTCCTTGATCACCGACTTCCACAGTCGCGGTGCGCGGCCGGCCCAGCGCACGCGCACGCCGAGCTCGTGCATCTCGTCGCGGCGGCGGCGGATCACGTCGCGGTTGAAGCCCATCAGGAAGCGCACCTCGTCGGGCGAGCGCGACCAGTTCTCGGTGGAGAACGCATAGGCGGAGATCGCCTTCACGCCGATCTCGATGCCGCCCTCGACGACGTCGAAGAGCGTGTGCTCGCCCTGCTCGTGCCCCTTGGTGCGCGGCAGCCCGCGCTCCTTCGCCCAGCGCCCGTTGCCGTCCATGACGATCGCGACGTGCTCGGGCACGAGGTCCTTCGGCACCGGCGGGGGTGTCGCGCCGCTCGGGTGCGGCGTCGGCGGTCTCACCTGTCGCTTCACGAGCGACAGCCTAGGCGGACGGGGCCGCGCGTCAGGCGTGCTGCCTCGACCGGACCAGCGCGACGCCGAGGAGGAGCATCCCGACCAGCCCGACGAGGCCGCTGAGCACGGGGACCGTGATCGAGCCGCCCCGCGCGCCGAGCCCGCTGCCCGTCGAGTCGAACCACGGGACGTCGGTGAGCGGCGCCTGCCGTGGGCGCGGGTCGGACCTGCCCGAGCGGTCGTCGGCGTCCGACTCCGCAGCGAGGACCTCCACGTCGGACGACGAGGCGATCACCGCGGCCTGGCCAGGCTCCCGGGCGGACCCGGGCGTCGCCGTCCCGCGCGGAGGCAGGTCGCTCAAGCCGTCACAGGGCGCGAACCCGGAGGGGCCGTCCCCGTGCCGCGTCCCGTCCGAGGTCGAGCTGTCCTGTGCAGCGCCGGTGCTCACCGGACCGTCGGCCGGAGTGGCGGACGGGGTGGCGTGCGTCCCGGCGGTCGGTTCGCCCGTGCCTGACCCGCCCTGCTCGCGCGGTCGCCCGGCCGGACGTACGACGGACTCCGCGGCCTTCACGACCGGCTGCGTCACCCGGTCGGCACCGGGCACGGGCGCGACGGCCTGCTCGGCGTGCGACACCACCGGCTGCACGACCTGCTCGACGACCGGTGCGGCGGCCTGCTGCACCGGTTGCGGCACGGCGGAGTGCGCGACCTCGACGGCAGGCTCGACGACCGGGTCGGTCACACCTCCGACGACCTCCGCCACCCCGCCGAGGAGACCGTCGCCCTCGTCCGCGCGAGCACCGGGGCTGACGGACAGCGACAGCAGGAGCACCGCGCCGGTGAGGAACGTCGTACGCCACGCACGGCGTCGCCGGGCTGGTGGGACTGCCTGCTTCGTCATGGTGATCGCCTCCGGGACCGCTCTCGCCCGGGCCGGACCTGGCCCTTCGGGCTGCTACGGGCCCAACGAGGCTCCGCGTGGGACGGGTATGGCTCCGCCGCGACCATTCGGGGCTACTCGGCAGTTTCCCCAAAATGTGCTGGTCACGCGCAGACGCCGAAGACCTGCTCCTCGTCGGCGCCCGCGCCCGGGTCAGCCGGCGTGTTGGGGCTGCCGCTCGGCGTGCCCTTCGGCGGGTCCGGCTGCTTGTCCGGCCCCTCCGCGTCGACGGCGCCGTCACCGAGCAGGTCTGCCGGCAGCTCCTCGTCGTGGTTGAGCAGGTCCCAGATCCGCTGGGCCTCCGGCGTCCAGCGGACCTTGCCGCGGAACTCGGAGTCCGACGGGAAGTACTCGGTCGGGACGGTGAGGAACTGGATCCGGTCGAGGCCGATGTCCTGCAGCTGCAGGGCGATCCGGGCGATCTTCGTCACCGACCCGAGGTCCTCGTCGGTCCGCAGCGACCGGGTGGCGGCCTCGAGGAATCGGACGACCTTGTCCGGACGGGTGAGCGTGTCCGTCGACTTCACCTTCCGCACGAGGGCACCGATGAACTCCTGCTGGCGCCGGATGCGGGAGAGGTCGTTCTGGTCCTCCCACGCACCGACGTAGCGGGCCCGGACGTAGTCGAGGGCCTGGTCGCCGGTGAGCAGCGAGGGGTCACCCTCGGGGACGAAGATGCCGTTCTTCCGGTCGACGACGTCCTCGGGCACACACACCGGGACGCCGCCGACGGCGTCGACCATCTCGCCGAAGCCGTTGAAGTCGATGACGACGTAGTGGTCGAGCAGGAGGTCGGTGGCCTGCTCGAACTGGTCGGCCGTGCAGAGCTCGTCACCGACCGTGAACGCGTCGTTCCACATGACGTCGGTCTCGGCGGGCGTCTCCCCGCCGTTGCAGGCGGGCCGGTCGACGATCGAGTCGCGCGGGATCGAGACGGCGTACGCCCGGCTCCGGTCAGCGGAGAGGTGCACGAGGATCGTGGTGTCCGACCCGCCGGCTCCCGCCTCCCCGTCGATGTGGTTGCCCTTCCCCGCGCGCGTGTCGCTGCCCATCACGAGGATGTTGAGTGGCTTGCCGTTGCCGGTGTACTGCCGCTCGGGTCGACCGGGGCCGAGCTCGTCGAGGGAGCCCGTCTCGATGTTGCCGTCGAGGTGCCGGATCCAGAGCCAGGTGCCGAGACCGGTGACCAGGGCCAGCACCAGGGCGCTGACGAGGACCACCCGCAGGACCGTACGTCGACGCGTCCTCGTGGGAGTCGGCGTCGTCGGTTCGTCCGGCATCAGGTCTCGTCTCGTCGGTAGGGCTCGGCGCGGGCGGGCGCGGCCGATGGGCCTCACCACACCTAGTGACGCTTCCCGAGCCGGTCTGGTTGCGTCCGGACGCAGATCCGCTACGCGTGGGCCGGCTGCCGCGGACGGCCGAGGCCGACGGGAGGACGCAGCGCCGTCGCGCCGAGGACTGCCAGCAGGCCCCCGAGCCCGATCGCCGTCAGCACCAGCAGCTGCGACTGCCGGATGACCGGCGCACAGGCGGCGGCAGCCGCCCGCTCCTCCGCATCCGGGTGGGTCGTCACCTCAGGCGTGCCCGACACCAGCCAGGACGCCGAGATCGCCGAGCCGCAGTGCTGGACGTGGTCGGCCATCGTGGCGCTGCGCGAGACCTCGGTCCCGACGCCGAACGCGCCGAGGACCACGAGCACCCCGCTCACGAGAGCCACCTTCGCCCAGCCCATGGTCCGAGTATGACCGCAGCGACTCGGTGAGGCGACGACTCAGCCGAGGAGTCGCTCCAGCGCGGCCGCGACCACCGGCAGCGCGTCGGCAACCGGGACACCGGCCACCGCCTCCACCGCGTCGCCGTCCTCGGTCAGCCCGACGTGGCGCAGGGTCGCCGCGAGCGACATTGCCTCGAGATCCATGCGTCCGAGGCGCCCGCCGGGCCACACGTCCAGCACGAGGTCGACGCAGGTCCCGCCGGGCTCCTGCTGGTGCGCCTGCGGAAGCGACGGATAGCGCTCGCTGAACTCGTCGTGCCCGGCGCAGTAGATGACCTGGCCCTCGTCTGCGGGGGTCGTCCCGCCCTGCCCGGCCTGGAAGCCCGCCGCGACCATGACGGGGTCGAGCGCGGCGCAGACGAGGCCGATGGCATCGGAGGAAGACACGTCGTCATCGTGTCGCGCCCGCGCGCCGGACGGCAAAGGTGTTTCGGCGCTCACCCGAGCCGGGCGAGCAGGCGCTGCACGGTGCCGACGCCGCGAGACGTGGCGCGCACGCTGAGCAGCGACTCGATCACGCGGGTGCCCTGACTGCGACGCTCGACGTGGTTCTGCACGATCGCGTGGCCGCCGTCTGCGGCCAGCACCGTGACCTCCGGGCCCGGGCTCCACGGCACGGTCTCCGGGAACGGCAACGAGCCGTCGAACAGCGTCAGCTCACACCCGTCGGGCAGCGCGTCCAGGCCCAGGGAGGAGAGCCAGTCGAGCGGGCGGACGAGCACCACGTCGTCGTACGCGCACACGGGGGTGAGGCGCTTCGCGACGGCGCTGGCCAGGCGCTGCGCGTCACCCGCGGTTACGAAGGCGACGGTGCCGTTCACCTGGTGGCTCAGCACGCCGGTCGCACCCTCGGCCTCGAAGGCGTCGACGAGCTGGGCGCGGCTCGGGCTGCGGGGCTGGCCGAGGTTGAGGTTGCGGAAGAACGCGACGTGCACGACGTCAGCGCTCGACGTAGGCCATCGAGCGCAGGCCGCGCTCGAGGTGCCAGGCGAGGTAGGCCGAGACCAGGCCGCTGGCCTCGCGGAGGTGGCGCGGGTCGGCGGCGTGCACGACCGGCCAGTCGCCGACGAGCAGCGCGCCGAGCACCCGGACCGTCTCCGGAGCAGGGGTCGCGGAGCCGGGGAGCTTGTCGGAGGCGCACATCACGCCGCCGGCGGAGGGGTTGAAGAACCGGTGCGGACCCTCGACGCCGCACTGCACGCAGTGGTCGAAGGAGGGGGCGTAGCCGGCGACGGCGAGGGAGCGGAGGAGGTAGGAGTCGAGGACCTGCTTGGCGGGGTGCTCGCCGCCCGACATCGCGCGCAGGCCGCCGACGAGCAGCAGGAACTGCTGGACCGACGGCTCCTTCTCCTCGGTGACGAGCCGCTCGGCGGTCTCCAGCATCACGGTGCCGGCGGTGTAGCGGTCGTAGTCGAGACCGAGCCGCGCGTGGAACGGGTCGATGGTCTCGGCCTGGGTGATCACGTCGAGGCTGCGGCCCTCCGCGAGCTGGAGGTCGACGTGGGTGAACGGCTCGAGACGCGAACCCCAGCGCGACGTCGTACGACGGACGCCCTTGGCGACCGCGCGCACGCGCCCGTGCTGACGCGTCAGCAGGGTGATGATGCGGTCGGCCTCACCCAGCTTGTGGGTGCGCAGCACGACCGCCTCGTCGCGGTAGAGGGGCACCCGCCCATTCTCCACCACGCACCCGCCACGCGCGGGCGGCGGCGTCAGCGTTTCCGGGCGCGCGACGCCCTGGGCGTCGCCGTCGTCGCCCAGCAGTCGAGGGCGAAGTCCGACGCGGCGCTGGTGAGGCGTTCGGGACGGAAGCGCCACTCGAGGATCGACGAGGCCCGCTCGAAGCGCACGTGCGGCAGCTCGGCGGCCAGCATGTCGGCGTCGACGAACGGGTGGATCGGGTCGATGGGGTGGCCGACGACGAGCGCGGGCGCCTGGATCTGGCGCCGCAGCCGCGAGGAGGGCGCGAGCCGGCCGAAGATGACGCCGTGCAGGAGCGAGGACATCGAGTCGGCGCGGTGGTCGACGGTGTCGAGCCCGATGCCGGCCCAGAACGGCACGATCCCCCGCGGCACGGAGCGGGAGAGCTTCTGCAGCGAGTTGGCGGTGAAGGGGAGGTAGCGCGCGGCCAGCATGATCGGGACGAAGGCCAGGATCCCGGCGACCAGCGCGTTGTTGAGCACCGGCATCTCCACGATCAGTCCCTTGACCCGCTCGGGCGCGATGACCGCGACCTCCAGCGAGACGTTGGCGCCCAGCGACGTGCCACCGATGACGGCCTGCTCGGCGCCGAGGTGGTCGAGGAGCGCGACGACCTGCCGCCCGAACGCCGTCATCGAGTAGACGAGCGGGTCGGCGGGCTGGTCGGACCGGCCGTGCCCGAGCAGGTCGAGCGTCACGACGTGCAGGCCCTGCGCAGCCATGGCGCGGGCGAGCGGCTGCTGCATCCTTCGCGGCATCAGCAGGCCGTGCAGCAGCACCACCCACTGGTCGCCCGAGCCGTACTCGGTGTACTCCAGCCGGTCGCGCCCACCGTCGGACTCGAAGAAGAACTGCCCGATCCGCTCGCTCACCAGCATGAGCCGAATGTAGCGCCGGATCAGCCCGCGCGGCCGAACGTCTCGCACCGCCCGTCGTCCCAGACCACGAGGCCGGTGCGCCCGGGACGGGTGCTGAGCCAGGCGAGCGCGCCCGCGCCCAGGGCGTACGCCGCCGTGGCGTCGACGTCGGCCCACGTCAGGTCGGGGCCGACGACGGTGACCTGCGCGACGCCCGTCGCGGCGACGCCGGTGCGGGCGTCGACGATGTGCGCGCCGCGGTGGGCAGCGCCGGACGTGGCCACCGCGCCCTGTCGCACCGGCACCCGCGCGACGACCCGGCTGGGGTCGTGGGGGTCCTCGATGCCGACCAGCCACGGGTCGCGGGCGGGGTCGGCGACGTGGCAGACCATGTCGCCGCCGGCCGAGAGGCACACGTCGGTGTCCTCCAGTCGCACCAGGCTGCGCGCGGCCCGCTCGACGGCCCACCCCTTGACCACGCCGCTCGGGTCGAGGACGAGGCGGCCGGACGCGTCCGGACGGCGTACGTCGAACGCGCCGCCCGACTGCACCCGCGCCAGCTCGCCGATCGCGAGGACCTCGGCCACGTCGGGCGGGCACTCGGAGAGCCCGATCTCGCCGCGGTCGAGGCGGCTGACGTGCGAGTCGGCCCGGTAGGTCGAGAAGACGCGGTCCACGTCGCGCAGGGTGGCGACGGCCTCGAGCCACGCCCGCTCACCGGCCGCGGTGGCAGCGTGCCGCCCGCGGAGGGCGAGGCTGACGGGCATCCCCATCACGTGGACGACCTGTCGGGTGGTGCCGAGCGTGGCGGTCACAGCCCGGCCCGGTCGAGCGCGCTCTGCAGGGACTGGATGTAGCCCGAGCTGGTGAAGGTGGCGCCACTGACCATGTCGATCGAGCTGCTCTGCGCCGACACGGTCTCGTCGGCCAGGACAGGCAGCGCGTAGTTGCTGATCTGCGAGCTGCGCGGGTCGCCGTCGGGGTACTGCAGGACGGAGACGCTGGTGACCTCGCCACCGCTCACCGACAGCTGCACCTGGACCGGGCCGTACCGGGTCTGCACGACCGAGCCGGTGACCTGGGTGGCGGACCCCGAGGAGCCCGAGGTCCCCGACGAGCCGCTGGATCCCGAGGATCCGGAGGATCCGCTGCCGGAGGTGGTGGTGCCCGAACCCGATCCCGAGCCGGCGACGGTGCCGGAGGAGATGACCGTGTCGGCGACCTGTCCGGCGACGGTGGAGGAGGTGGACGTGTGGTAGCCGAAGAGCAGGACGAGGAGGGTGACCGTGGTCGAGGCCCAGCCGATGATGCGCCGCATCCCGCTCACCACCCGAAGCTCTCGACGTGGATGCGCCGGGCCGGCACGCCCAGCGCGCGGCAGGAGCGTCGTACGGCATCGGCCCAGGGCTCGGGGCCGCAGATCCAGACGTCGCGCTCCGCGAGGTCGGGCACCCAGCCGTGCAGGACGGTCGTGTCGTCGACGTCCGGGGCGTGGCCGAGCCACGACTCGGGGTGCCGGCGCGGTCCGGGGAGGTCGACGACCTGCAGGCCGCGGCTGGTGCGCAGCGCGTCGAGCTCGGCGGCGAAGAGCGGTTCGGCGGTCCAGCGGTGCAGCAGCACGGCGTCGCCCGGTGCGTACGCCAGTCCCTCGGCCAGCGAGCGCAGCGGGGTCACCCCGACGCCGGCACCGATCAGGGCCACCTTCCGGCCGGTGTGCACCCGCGGGCTGAGCCGGCCGTAGGGGCCCTCGACCGCGACCCGGCTGCCGGGCACGAGTCCGGCCGCGGCGCCGCTGCCGTCGCCGGCGTCCTTGACGGTGATCCGCAGGCTGCGGCCGTCGGGAGCGGCCGAGAGGGAGTACGGGTTCGCGCGGGTCCAGCCGGGGCGGTCGAGGAAGCGCCAGTTGAAGTACTGCCCGGGGTGCACCCGCAGCAGGTGCAGGTCGCGACCGGTGAGGTGGACCGACACGACGCCGGGGCCCTCACGGACGACCGAGTGGACCACCAGCTCGTGGCGCAGCGTGCGGGCGAAGGGCAGCACGACCCGCCAGACGAGGACGGTGGCCGCGGTCGCGCCCCACGCCGTCCACCAGAAGAGGGTGCGGCCGGGCGAGGACACGAAGCTCGCGCCCGTCCAGAGCTGGTGCGGCAGGGCGAGCCCGACGCCGAGGTAGGCGTAGAGGTGCATCAGGTGCCACGACTCGTAGCGCAGCCGCCGCCGCGCGGCCCGGAAGCTGGTGACCACGACCATCACGAGGGCGACGGTGCCGGCAGCGGCCAGCAGCATGCCGGGGCTGTCGAGCACCAGCTGCCAGAGCATCGCGGGCGTCTGGAGCAGCTGGCCGGCCGCGTAGCCCCACGTGACCAGCACGATGTGCGCCATCATCAGGGTGAACGACGAGAAGCCGATCCAGCGGTGCAGGTGCACCAGCCGGTCCTGGCCCCACGATGCCTCCAGCAGCGGCACCCGAGCCATCAGCAGTACCTGCCCGAGCAGCAGGACCGACGCCACCAGGCCCGTCCACTGCCCCACCGAGGTGAGCGAGGTGGCCCAGGACCCGAGGGCCGTGACGCCGCCGTCGGACGCCCACCAGGCGGTGACGAGCACGAGGGCGCCGCCGAGCAGCGCCGTGGACGCGGTCCGCACCAGCTGGTCGGCGTGCGCCCGGGTGGCCCGCACGGGGGCCGGGTGCGGGACCCGGGCGGCGTCGAGGGTTGTCATGGCCCTACGGTGCGGCCGCAACCTGTGCACCGGCTGTGCGGGCGCGCTGAGGAGGGTAGGAACCTCAGGCGCGGTTGACGGCGCTGATCACGGCCTTGAGGGACGCGGTGACGATGTTGGCGTCGAGCCCGACACCCCAGAGCACCTTCTCCCCGACCGCGCACTCGACGTAGGCGGCGGCGATGGCGTCGCCACCGGCCGACAGCGCGTGCTCGGCGTAGTCGAGGACGCGGACGTCGTGGCCGACCGCGGAGATCGCGTCGACGAAGGCGGCGATCGGGCCGTTGCCCTGCCCGGTCAGCTCCTGGCGCTCGCCGTCGACGTACACCCCGACGGTGAGCTGGTCCTTCTCGCCGGCCGCGCTGGAGGTGTGCACCGAGTTGAGCTTGAGCGGGGTCTCGCGGTCGAGGTACTCGCCGCGGAAGACGGTCCAGATCTCCTCGGGCGTGATCTCGCCGCCCTCGGTGTCGGTGTGCTGCTGCACGACCCGGCTGAACTCGATCTGCGCGCGCCGCGGCAGGTCGAGCTTGTGCTCGGATTTGAGGACGTAGGCCACGCCGCCCTTGCCGGACTGGCTGTTGACCCGGATCACGGCCTCGTAGGTGCGCCCGACGTCCTTGGGGTCGATCGGCAGGTACGGCGCCTCCCAGTCGATGTCGCGCACGTCGATGCCCTGCTCGGCGGCGCGCTTGTCGAGGTCCTCGAGGCCCTTCTTGATGGCGTCCTGGTGGGAGCCGGAGAAGGCGGTGTAGACGAGGTCGCCCGCGTAGGGGTGGCGCGGGTGGACGGGCAGGTTGGTGCAGTACTCGACCGTGCGACGGATCTCGTCGATCCCATCACCATTCAGGGCGAAGTCGATCTGCGGGTCGATGCCCTGGCTGAACAGGTTCATGCCCAGGGTGACCAGGTCGACGTTGCCGGTGCGCTCGCCGTGGCCGAACAGGCAGCCCTCGACGCGGTCGGCGCCGGCCATCAGCGCCAGCTCGGTCGCCGCGACCGCGGTGCCGCGGTCGTTGTGCGGGTGCAGGCTGATCGCGGAGTGCTCGCGGCGGGTCAGCCCGCGGCCGAAGTACTCGATCTGGTCGGCATAGGTGTTGGGCGTCGACATCTCGACCGTGGCGGGGAGGTTGAGGATGATCTCGCGGCCGGCCTCGGGCTGCCACACGTCGGAGACCGCCTCGCACACGCTCAGCGCGAAGTCGGTGTCGGACTGGGTGAAGATCTCCGGGCTGTACTGGTAGCCGAAGTCCTGGCTGCCCACGATGCGGCCCAGCCGCTCCTCGGCGTACTTCATCACCATCTCGGTGCCGCGCACGGCGATGTTGCGGCACTCGTCGGGAGTGACGTTGAAGACCACGCGCTGGAAGAGCGGGGCGGTCGCGTTGTAGAGGTGCACGGTCGCGCGGGGCGCGCCGACCAGCGAGTCGATGGTGCGCTCGATGAGGTCCTCACGCGCCTGCGTCAGCACCGAGATCTGTACGTCGTCGGGGATCCGGTCCTCCTCGACGAGCTTGCGCACGAAGTCGAAGTCGGTCTGGCTGGCGCTGGGGAAGCCGACCTCGATCTCCTTGTAGCCCATCGAGACCAGCAGCTCGAACATGGTGAGCTTGCGGGCCGGCGTCATCGGGTCGATCAGCGCCTGGTTGCCGTCGCGGAGGTCGGTGGAGAGCCAGCGCGGCGCCTTCTCGACCTTCTTCGTCGGCCAGGTGCGGTCGGGCACGTCGACGGGCACGAACGGGGTGTAGCGCGCGAACGGCATCGGGCTCGTGCCCTGCTGGTTGGCGGTGTTGCTCAGGTTGGTCATGGTGTCCTCGGTCTGCTGAAGGGGCGACCGGCACGCGCCACACTCCGCAACGAGGGGGCCGGGACTAGGCCTCGTTGCGGCGGCGAAGGAGGAGGCTGCACATCATGACCCGACCAGAGTAGCCCCGATGCGTCGCGCGCGCTCCGGGTCTCCCGCTGGATGAGACGGGCGGTCAGGTGCGGCCGCGACCGGCCCAGGCCACCGCGGTGACGTCGAACGGGCCGTCGCCGAGGTTGCGCCGCAGCGTCTGCTCGACCTGCTGGCGTCGATCGGGGTCGAGCGACGCGACGGCCTCGCCGGCCGGCCCGACGCCGTGGAGGTAGGGCTGCCACCACTCGTCGAAGGTCGGGTGGGTGACGGTGACCGCCAGCTCGCCCACCTCGACGTCGCGCAGCGCGGCGCCCTCCATGATCGACAGGAGGCTCTCGCGCGACCCGCCCTGGAAGTCGGTCTCGTCGGGCGTCTCCGGAGCGACCTCGGCGAAGGCGGTCCACAGCGGTGCCATCGGCGCGCGCGACCCGGCGAGGTCCCACACCGTGGCGCCCACCCAGGCGCCCTCCCTGGTCACCCGCTTCATCTCCGACACCCCGCCGACCGGGTCGGTCATGAAGTGCACGACCAGGCACGCGCCCGCGACGTCGAAGGAGCCGTCGTCCCACGGCAGCGACTCGGCACCGCCCTGGCGCACGTCGACGCCGGGGAACCGGCCGCGGCAGGCCTCGACGAACGGCGCCGAGGGGTCGATCGCGGACACCTGGTCGGCGCCGAGGCGCTCGACCAGCGGGGCCGTGAACGCCCCCGGGCCGCAGCCGACGTCGAGGGCGCGCTGGCCCCCGGACACCTCCAGCAGGTCGGCGAACCGGACCGCCAGCGGCTTGGAGTAACGACCCATGAAGCGGTCGTAGGCCTCACCCGCAACCTCGAAGCTCACCCGCGCGACGCTACTCGCCTCCTAGGCTCTCGTCATGCCCACTTTGTTGGTGGTCCACCACTCCCCGACCACATCGGTCCGGGCGCTGACCGACGCCGTCGTCGCGGGGGCATCCGACGACGCGATCGAGGGCGTCGAGGTCCTCGTCCGGCCCGCCCTGGAGGCCGGCGCCGACGACGTGCTGCGGGCCGACGGGTTCGTGCTCGGCACGCCGGCGAACTTCGGCTACATGAGCGGCGCCCTCAAGCACTTCTTCGACACGATCTTCCTCGAGGCCGGTGGCGCGCTCACCGACGACGGGTCGGCCGCGTCGGCCGAGGGTGGCAAGCGACCGTTCGGGCTCTACGTCCACGGCCGCTACGACACGACCGGCGCGGTGCGCTCGGTGCAGTCGATCGTGGGGGCGCTGCCCTGGCGCCAGGCCGCCCCGGTGCTGGAGGTGCTGGGTGACGTCGGCGAGACGGAGCAGGAGTCGGCGTACGAACTGGGCGGGACGCTCGCGGCCCTGGTGATGGAGGGATGAGCATGCTCCGGGCCCTCGTCGCCGCCCTCGCCCTGACGCTGGCGCTGGCCGGGTGCACGTCGGGCTCCTCCGACCCCGACGCCGACCCCTCGCCGTCGACCTCGCCCACCCCGACGGAGACGACTCCTCCGGACCCCGGTCCGCGCCCGAAGGTCGGCGAGTGCCACGCGCTCAGCTTCCGCCAGGCCGTCTCGGTGATCGCCAACACCGCGCCGATCGCGTGCAGGAAGCAGCACACCGCGGAGACGTTCCTCGTCGGACGGCTCGAGCTGAAGACGAAGGCCGGGAAGATGCGCCGCGTCGACTCCCGCGCCGCGCAGCGCCAGGCCCGCAGTGCCTGCACCTCACGCCTGTCACGGCACCTCGGACGTACGCCGCGGGAGCTGCGGCTGACCATGGCGCAGGCCGTGTGGTTCACCCCCGGGCCCAACCGGGCCGAGGCCGGGGCGGACTGGTTCCGCTGCGACGTCGTCGTGATCGCCTCCGAGAAGAAGCTGCTCCGGCTGCCCCGGCGCACGCAAGGCTGGGGCGATGCGCCGACGATCGCGATGTGCGCGACCGCGGCCCCCGGCACCGCCGCGTTCAAGCGGGTCACCTGCGGCGCCAAGCACTCGTGGGTCGCGGTCGCGACCGTGGACATCCCGGGGGCCAAGCTGCCCAAGCGCGAGGCGATCGCCGACCGGATGGAGTCGCCGTGCCGCGACGCCGCGCGGGCGCGGGCGGGTGACCCGCTCGACTTCAGTTGGTCGCAGGAGATCCCGACGGCCGACCAGTGGGACGCCGGACGGCACTACGGGATCTGCTGGGTGCCTGCCTGAGGCTTCCGCTGGGCGGAATGACGAGGTCGGTGCCGTGCAGTGACGACTGTCACGGTGTGGGGGCTCGGCCGGGCCACTCGGCGCCCGGCACCTCGGAAGGAGCACGTGCATGCCCACCCCCTCCCCGGCCCTAGCGACAGGCCCCGCCTCGGCCACCGGCTCCCGCTGGCCCGTCGCCCTCTGCTGGCTCGCGGTCGCCCTCGACGGCTTCGACCTCGTCGTGCTCGGTGCGGTGATCCCGACCCTGATCGGCACCGGTGACCTCGGCTTCACGCCGTCGTCGGCCACGACGGCGGCGACCCTCGGCCTGGTCGGCGTCGGCATCGGCGCCGTTGCCATCGGCCCGCTCACCGACCGGTTCGGCCGCCGCCGCAGCCTCATCGGGTGCGTCACCTGGTTCTCGCTGCTGACCCTCGCGGTGCCGCTTGCGCAGGACGTCACCCAGTTCACGGTGCTGCGGTTCCTCGCCGGCCTCGGCCTCGGCGCCTGCCTGCCGACCGCGCTGGCGTTCATGAGCGAGCACGCGACGAGCGAGCGCCGCTCGTCGGCCGTGACCCGCACGATGACCGGCTACCACGTCGGTGCGGTGCTCACCGCGCTGCTCGCGCTCTGGCTGGTCGACGACCACGGGTGGCAGTCGATGTTCGTCGTCGGCGGGATCGTGGGCCTGCTGACCGTGCCGCTGATGTGGGCCAAGCTCCCCGAGTCGACGGCGTACCTCCGCGCGGTCGAGGCGCGCGGCTCGGGTGAGGCCCCGGTGTCCCGCAGCTCCGAGGTGGTGCGCGGCCCGTTCCTCCGCGTCAGCATCGGCCTGTGGGTCGCGTCGTTCTGCGGCCTGCTGCTGGTCTACGGCCTCAACACCTGGCTGCCCACGATCATGGGCGAGGCGGGCTACTCGATCGAAGGCGGCATCGGCCTGCTCCTCGCCCTCAACGTCGGCGCGGTCATCGGCCTGCTCGTCGCCGGCGGGGTGTCGGACGCGCGTGGCAACAAGCCGACCGCACTTCTGTGGTTCGCCCTGGCGGCCGTGTTCCTCGCCCTGCTGTCGATCAAGCTCGAGAGCACCGCGCTGGTGTACGTCGCCGTGCTGCTCGCCGGCATCTTCGTGTTCAGCGCGCAGGTGCTGGTCTACGCCTTCGTCGGCCACCTCTACCCGCCGGAGATCCGGGGCACCGCGCTCGGGATGGCCGCCGGTGTCGGCCGGGTCGGCGCGATTGTGGGTCCGTCGCTGGGCGGGGCACTGGTCACGGCCGGCATCGCCTACCCGTGGGGCTTCTACGCCTTCGCGGTGACGGCCGTGCTCGCCGTCGGCGCGCTCGCGACGGTGCCCGCGAAGATGCGCGACACCGTTTCCGTCTAGCGGAAGCCGGTGCCACACTGCGTCCATGGCCGGCAACTCCAGCAGCCCCGGCGCGTCGGTCACCAGCCGCGCGCTGGCCCTGGTCGGCGCCTTCGACGAGGAGCACCGACGGCTGACGCTCACCGAGCTGGCCGACCGTGCCGGGCTACCGGTGCCGACGGCCCACCGGCTGGTCGCCGAGCTGGTCGAGTGGGGCGCGCTGGCCCGCACCGGGGCGGGTGACTACGTGATCGGGCGCCGGCTCTGGGACGTCGGCCTGCTCGCTCCCCTGCAGGCGGGTCTGGTCGAGCTCGCCTCGCCCTACCTCCACGACCTCTACGGCGCCACCCACGCCACCGTCCACCTCGCCGTCCGCGACGGGGTCGAGGTGCTCTACCTCGACCGGCTGCGCGGGAGCGACTCCGTGCCCGTGGTCAGCACCGTCGGCTCGCGGCTGCCGATGCACGCGACCGGCGTCGGCAAGGTGCTGCTCGCCCACGCGCCGATCGAGGTGCAGCAGGAGGTGCTCGCCGACCTGCCGCGCGTGACGCCGTACACCGTCACCCAGCCGGGACGGCTGCGGCGCCAGCTCGGGCAGGTGCTGCGCGACGACCACGCCACGACCAGCGAGGAGATGAGCCTGGGCGCCTGCTCGGTCGCGGTGCCCGTACGCCGTGGCGGCGAGGTCGTGGCCGCGCTGGGGCTGGTCGTGCCCTCGCTCAAGAGCGACCGTCCACGGCTGGTCGCCGCGCTCCAGGTCGCGGCGCGCGGCGTCGGCCGCGCCCTCGACGCCGCCCGCTCCCTCTGACCGATCGGGCAGTTCGTCCGCGTCCGGGTCGCCGACCGGGCACTTCGTTTGCATCTCGGCCGCCGAGCGGGCACTTGGTCCGCGTCTCGGCCACCGATCGGGCAGTTCGTCCGCGTCTGAGCCACCGACCGGGCAGTTCGTCCCGGCAGTTGCACCGGGACGAAGTGCCCGGTCGGTGGCTCAGACGGGAACGAAGTGCCCGCTCACCCAGCCAGACGGGAACGAAGTGCCCGGTCACCCAGCCGGACGGGAACGAAGTGCCCGGTCGGTCAGAAGCCGAGCTTGCGGAGCTGCCGGGGGTCGCGCTGCCAGTCCTTGGCGATCTTGACCTGGAGGTCGAGGTAGACCGGGGTGCCGAGGAGGGCCTCGATCTGCTTGCGGGCAGCCGTGCCGACCGCCCGCAGGCGCGAGCCCTTGTGGCCGATCATGATCCCCTTCTGGGAGTCGCGCTCGACGTAGAGGTTGGCGACGATGTCGAGGAGCGGCTTGTCGTCGGGACGCCCCTCGCGCAGGCCCATCTCCTCGACCACGACGGCGATGGAGTGGGGCAGCTCGTCGCGCACGCCTTCGAGCGCGGCCTCGCGGATCAGGTCGGCGGCCAGCGCCTCCTCGGGCGCGTCGGTGAGGTCGCCGTCGGGGTAGAGCGGCGGGCCCTCGGGCATCAGCCCGACCAGCAGGTCGGCGAGCAGGTCGACCTGGTCGCCCGACTTCGCCGACACGGGCACGATCTCGGCCCACGTCGTCCCGGTCTCCTCGCCGAGCGCGGCGATGTCCATCAGGTGGGTCGCCAGCTGCTCGGGCGTCACGAGGTCGGTCTTGGTGGCGACCGCGATCCGGGTCGTACGCCGCACCTTGGCCAGCTCGGTCACGAGGAACCGGTCACCCGGGCCGATCTTCTCGTTGGCCGGGAAGCACACGGCGACCACGTCGACCTCGGCCCACGTCGTACGCACCAGGTCGTTGAGCCGCTCGCCGAGGAGCGTGCGCGGCCGGTGGAGTCCGGGGGTGTCGACCAGGATCAGCTGGGCGTCGTCGCGGTGCACGATGCCGCGCACCACGTTGCGGGTGGTCTGCGGCTTGGACGAGGTGATCACGATCTTCTGGCCGACCAGCGCGTTGGTCAGCGTGGACTTGCCCGCGTTGGGACGCCCGACGAAGGACGCGAAGCCGCTCCGGAAGCCCTCAGGCGCCTGGTAGAACGCCCCTGCCGGAGCGACGCCGGACAGGTCGAAGTCGCCGTCGAGCTCGTCGTCATCGTCGTCGTCGAAGTCCTCGAGCGCGCCCTCGTCGTCGAACTCGCCGTCGACCTCGTCCTCGAAGCCCGCGTCGTCCTTGTCAGCCATCGCTCGCCTCCCGCGCCGCGTCGTACTCAGCCCAGATCTGCTCGTCACTCTTCCCTGCCGCCTTGCCCGCGCGCCAGATGGGACCGGGGTCGACCGCGCGCGGCTGCCGGGCGGCGGTGGCGCGCCAGTAGCCCATCACGTCGTAGTGGCTGGTGGGGAGCTTGACCTCGCGCATCAGGTGCTTGCGGATCGCGCGCATCTGCGCGGACTCCCCCGCCATCCAGAAGTAGCCCTCGCCCTCGGGCCAGTCGATGCCCTCGACCACCTCGGCGAGCGCGCTCTGCCCGGCGGCGGGCGGCGCGAGCCAGGTGACCTGCGCGGTGTCGGGGAGGTAGCCGGACAGGTCGTCCGGCACCTCCGCCATGACGTACGTCGGCAGGTCGGGGTGCGCCTCGACGATGCGGGCGATCGCCGGCATCGCCGTGAGGTCCCCGACCAGCAGCAGCCAGCCTGCACCGGCCGGCGGGTCGAACGACGCCTTCGGCTCGGTGATCGTCACGGTGTCGCCGATGCAGTCGCGCATCGCCCACTCGGTCACCAGCCCGACGTCGTGCACGACCACGTCGAGGGTCAGCTCGGCGCCGTCCCACGACCGCACGGTGTAGTAGCGGCTCTGGAACTGCCCGGGCACGACCAGCCCGACCCACTCGTCGGGCACGCCGGTGCTGGCGAAGCCGTCGAGCCCGTCGAGCACCAGCCTCACGAGGTGGTCGGACAGCGGCTCACGTCGCGCGACGCGCGCCTGGAACTGGGCTGCCCGGGTGCTCACGGGGTCACGTTATCGAGCACTCACCAGTCGGGTCGCATCGGGAAGTCGGAGCGCCCGCCCGCGTGGTTGCGAGTCGCCAGCACGTGGTGCAGCTCGACCTCGTCGCGCTCGAAGCCGATGCGCGAGCCGGCGATGTAGAGGCCCCACACGCGGGCGGTGCCCTCCCCCACCTCGGCGACGCACTCGTCCCAGTTCTCCACCAGGTTGCGGTTCCAGTCGCGGAGCGTCGAGGCGTAGTGCAGGCGGATGTTCTCGCTGTGCTGCACCTCGAGCCCGGCGTCCTGGGCCGCGGTGATGATCGTGCCGGAGCCGATCAGCTCGCCGTCGGGGAAGACGTAGCGGTCGATGAACGCACCCGTCTCCTGCCGGCGGTTGTGCGGCCGGGTGATGCAGTGGTTGAGCAGCCGCCCGCCCGGCTTGAGCCGGTCGCGCAGCTGCGCGAAGTAGGACGGGTAGTTGCGCACGCCGATGTGCTCGGTGAGGCCGATCGAGCTGACCGCGTCGAAGCCGTTCTCGACGACGTCGCGGTAGTCGAGGTGGCGCACCTCGGCGAGGTCGCCGAGGCCCTCGCGGTCGATCGCCTCCTTGGCCCACTGCGCCTGCTCGAGCGAGAGCGTGACGCCGAGAGCCTTCACGCCGTACTCGCGCGCGGCGTGGCGCACCATCGTGCCCCAGCCGCAGCCGACGTCGAGGAGCCGCTGCCCGGGCTGGAGGTCGAGCTTGCGGCAGACCAGGTCGAACTTGGCGGCCTGCGCCTCCTCGAGCGTGGCCTCCGGGGTCTCGTAGAGGGCGCACGTGTAGGCCATCGAGGGACCGAGCACCATCTCGTAGAACCGGTTGGAGACGTCGTAGTGGTGGGCGATCGCGCCGGCGTCGCGCAGCATCGAGTGGCGCAGGCCCTCGACGGCACGCCGCCAGCGCGGCAGGTGCTCCTGTGGCGGCGGGGCCGGCGGGCGGAGGTGCTGCAGGCCCAGGCTGCGGGCGATGTGGACGGCCTCGCTGGGCGACGGCACCCGGAACTTGGTGTGGTCCTTGAGCAGCACCATGGCGTCGTACGGGTCACCGGGGTGCACGCCGAGCAGGTCGAGGTCGCCGCTGACGTAGGCCCGGGCCATGCCGAGGTCGCCCGGGGCGGTCATCAGGTAGGCCAGGCCGCGCTCGGACTTCAGGTCCATCCCGAAGCGCGCGTCGGGCGGGCCGGCGCTGCTGCCGTCGTACGCCGTGAAGCGCACGGGCAGCCCTCCTCGCACCAGCCGGTCCATGGCGTCGCCGATGGACATGCGTGCAGGGGTAGCCCGGTTCGGGCCGGAGCCGAGGCTCATCGTCGTCCCACCACCTTGTCGTAGAGAGGGGTCAATCTGTCGTCGGGGTCGTGGACCGCCTTGGTGCGGGCCAGGTTGGCGCCGTCGTAGAGACGGTCGAACTCCTCGCGCTCGTAGAACGCCTCGGAGTAGAGGCTCTTGTGGCCGCCGAGCTCGGTGACCTCGGCCTCGATCGCGCGGTTGCGCGGGGAGCTGGGGGCGTCGGGCCCGACGTTGACCACGCCCCAGAAGCCCACGTTGACGTAGGTCGTGCCGCTGGTGAGCGGGTAGCCCGGCCACGGCCGGTCCTCACCCTCGCGGCGCAGCCGGAGCGGGCACAGCCAGACCGGGCGCATGCCGATCTCGCGGTCGAACCAGTCGAGGAACTCGGGAAGGCGACCGACGGGGATCTCCACGTCCTGCACCACGCGCTCGCCCTGCGGTCGTCCGGCGCGGCGGTCGAGCCGGTCGCCGATCCCGAAGCGCCGGTCGAGGGCGACGAGCTTCCAGTAGACGTCGGAGCGGCGGAGCCGGCGCGGCCACACGCGTCGCACGAGCGGGTGCTGGGCACCGAACGCGCGCGAGCACCAGAACCAGTCGGTGTCCCAGCGCCAGAGGTAGTCGTGCACCGTGAGCCGGTCGGTGGCCCGTTGCTGGAGGGAGCGGTAGAAGACCTGCTGGCCGGTGTAGTCGCTGGTCGGGCCGGGCTCGTCGGTCCAGCGGGCCAGCGTCAGGTAGAGCTCGTCGGGCGAGAACGCGACGCCGTCGAGGCCGTCGACGCGCTCGCCGGCCCACGACCCCTCGTCGACGATCCGTGCGATGGTCTCGGCCAGCGACGCCGCGTCGTCGAAGCGCACGTGGCGGAGGGCGACGTAGGCCGGGACCTGCTCGAGCTCGATCCGCAGCCGGGTGGCGTAGCCCAGCGAGCCGTAGGAGTTGGGGAAGGCGTCGAAGAGGTCGTCGCCCGGCTTGGTGGTGACGATCTCGCCCGAGCCGGTCACCACGTCCATCTCCAGCACGGACTCGTGCGGCAGCCCACTGCGGAAGCTGGTCGACTCGATGCCGAGCCCGGTCACCGCACCGCCGAGGGTGATGGTCTTCAGCTGGGGCACCACGAGCGGGATCCGGCCGTGGGCCAGCGTCGCCTCGACGAGGTGCTCGTAGGTGCACATCCCCTGCACCTCGGCGACGTCGCCGTCGACCTCGATCACGCCCTCGAGGCCACTGACGTCGAGGCCCGACCCGGGCTCGGGTCGGCCGCGGAAGAGGTTGCTGGTGCGCTTGGCCAGACGGACGGGTGCGTCGGGCGGCAGGGCGGCGTACGACTCCCGGAGCCTCGTCACGCCGCGGTCGTGCTCGTCCCACCCCAGAGGCTTGCCCACCTCGCCACGCTAGCGCGCTGTCCCCGCTCGTCGCGAGTGACTTGTGAACCGGATCACGTGACGAAGGATGGAGGTCAGGTCGCGTGCGTCGTGGACCGGGTGTGGATCCTGCCGGTCTGGTCGCCCACCAGGACCGGCACCCCACCACCGGCGAACTCGCTCGCGGCCCGGACGTCGGCGAGGTCGCCGTCGGTGAGCACGACCGCCGCCTCGAGCCCGGTGGATCCCGACGAGATCGCCATCGCGACGCAGACCTCGAGGGCCGAGAGGCGCAGGTGCGTGAGGCGGATGCTCGCGGCGGCGTACGTCCTCCCGTCGAGGTCGCGGACGGCGGCTCCCTCGCGGGCACGGGCACGGGCGCGGGTCGCCCGCGCGAGGGTCACCAGCTTGGCGTCCTCGGGGCTCAGGTCCGCCGACAGGTCGTTCATGGCGCCAGCCTAGTGAGCGGTCGCGGGACACCCGCAAAGGGCGAGAGCAGGAACCACGTCGGCAGGGCGGCGGCGACGTCGCTGCCCGCGATCACCCGCAGCGTGCCCGCCCCGCGCGCCGCGCTCCAGGCCGTGTCGCCCCGCCACACCTCCGTCATCGTGCGCAGCGAGGTCTGGACCAGTGCGACCGGCTCGTCGCCCGGGTCGACGTCGCACACGTCGACGTCGGCCGGCGAGATGACCAGCCACCAGCGGGCCAGCGCATGATCGACGTCGTCGAACTCGAAGGCCACCACCGTCCGGCGCGACGGGACCTTCTCGTGGTCGACGTTGCGGTGCATGTCCCAGAGCAACAGCTTCGGGTCGAGGTCGGGGTCGGCGAGGTCGGGGATCCAGCGGGTGCCCCACGTGCCGAGCGCCTCGACGACCGGGCGCAGCTCCTCCCCCGCCTCGGTCAGGCGGTAGCGCACCTCCCCGTCGGTCTCCTCGCGCGTGATGACGCCCGCGCGGACCAGCTGCTGGAGCCGCCGGGACAGCAGCGTCGGCGACATCCGCGGCAGGCCGCGGCGCAGCTGGTTGAAGTGCTCGCTGCCGATCACCAGCTCACGGACGACGAGCAGCGTCCACCGCTCGTCGAGCAGCTCCATGGCCTTGGCGACGGGGCAGAACTGGCTGTAGCTCGCTCCCATGGCGGCACGTTACGCCGCTGCGACGGGGGGTGGTACAGATCGTTCACTCGTCCGCGCTCCGTCTGCTTCCTAGCGTTCTCGGCACCACACACACCAGGAAGACGAGAGCTCTGGAAGGAGCACGGAATGACCAGCACCACCACTGCGGCACCCGTCGACGCGGATGCCGCACTGAAGCAGAAGCACCGCACCATGTGGGCCTCCGGTCACTACGACCGGGTCGCCGACGAGATCATCCCGGTGCTCGGCGAGCGCGTGGTCGCCTCGCTCGGCATCACCTCCGGCGAGCGGGTCCTCGACATCGCCGCCGGCAACGGCAACGCCTCCGTCCCGGCCGCCCGCGCCGGCGCGCAGGTCGTCGCCTCCGACCTCACGCCCGAGCTGCTCGAGATCGGCCGCGCCCAGCACGCCGACCTCGACATCGAGTGGGCGGTCGCCGACGCCGAGGCGCTGCCCTGGCCCGATGCGTCGTACGACGTCGTGGTCAGCACGGTCGGCGTGATGTTCGCGCCCCACCACCAGGCCGCGGCCGACGAGCTGGTGCGCGTGCTGCGCCCCGGTGGCCGCTTCGGCCTCGTCGCCTGGACGCCGGAGGGCTTCATCGGCCGGGTCTTCGCGACGATGAAGGAGTTCGTGCCGCCGCCGCCCGCGGGCGTGCAGCCCCCGCCGCTGTGGGGCAGCGAGGCGCACGTGCGCGAGCTGCTCGGTGACCGGGTCGAGGACCTCGTGCTCGAGAAGGCGTACGTCGACGTGGACGCGTTCGCCGGCCCGGCCGACTTCCGGACCTACTTCCGCGAGAACTACGGCCCGACACTGATGGCCTACCGGGGACTGGCCGACCAGCCGGAGCGGACCGCGGAGCTCGACGCGGCCCTCGACGACCTCGCGGCGGGGTTCCGCGACGAGTCCGGGCGGATGCGCTGGGAGTACGTCCTGGTCAGCGGCCGGAGGCGCTGACACCGGCGGCGGCGTCGTCCTCGACGGCGTCGTCGTCGGGCTCCGGCAGCACCGTCACGAGCACGGTCTCGATCTTGTTGCGGCGACCCGTGGCGCGCTCGGCCTCGAGGCGGAGGCCGTGGCACTCGACCACGGAGCCGGGGATCGGGACCTTGCCGAGGTGCTTGGCCATCAGGCCGCCCACGCTGTCGACGTCGTCGTCCTCGACGTCGAAGCCGACGAGCTCGTCGAGGTCGTCGACGGGATAGCGGGAGGACACCCGGATCGCGCCGCCCTCGAGGTGCTCGACCTCGACCTCCTCGACGTCGTACTCGTCGGTGATCTCGCCGACGATCTCCTCCAGCACGTCCTCGATCGTGATCAGGCCGGCGGTGCCGCCGTACTCGTCGACGACGACCGCGATGTGCTGGCGCCGGGCCTGCAGCTCGCTGAGCAGCGCGTCGACGGGCTTGGAGTCGGGGACGTAGTGGACCGGGCGCATCACCTCGTCGACGCGCTGGGTGAACTCCACGTCGGGGGCCTCGAAGTCACGACGGACGAGGTCCTTGAGGTAGGCCATCCCGACGATGTCGTCGAGGTTCTCGTCGATCACCGGGATGCGGGAGTAGCCGCTGCGCAGGAACAGCGAGAGCGTCTGGCGGATGTTCTTGTGGCGCTCGATGTAGACCACGTCGGGGCGCGGGACCATCACCTCGCGGGTGATGGTGTCGCCGAGCTCGAAGACCGAGTGGATCATCTTGCGCTCGCCCGACTCGATGACCGCCGAGGCCTCGGCCAGGTCGACCAGCTCGCGCAGCTCGGTCTCGGTCGAGAACGGGCCCTCGCTGAAGCCCTTGCCGGGCGTGATCGCGTTGCCGAGCATGATCAGCAGGGCCGGGATCGGCCCGAGGATCGTGGTGACCAGCGAGAGGGGTCCGGCGGAGAGCAGCGCGACCCGCACGTCGTGCTGGCGGCCCACGGTGCGCGGGGCGACGCCGATCGCGACGAACGAGACGACCAGCATCACGCCGATCGTGGTGAGCACCGTCGGCAGCAGGTCGCCGTGGTAGGCGTCGCGGGCCCAGGTGGCGACCAGCACGATGGCGCTGATCTCGCACAGCAGGCGCAGGAGCAGCGCGGTGTTGAGGTAGCGCGCCGGGTCGTCGAGGAGCAGGACCAGGCGCGCGGCGCCGGGTCGGCCCTCGGCCCTCAGCTCCTCGGCGCGGGCGCGCGAGAACCCGTTGAGGGCGGCGTCGGCTGCGGAGAACAGGCCGGCCAGCACGACCAGCAGGGCCGCCGACCCGAGCTGCCAGATGTCGGCGGTCATGTCAGACGGGCTCGGGGTCGGTCTCCGCGGACGAGCGCCACTTGCCGAGCAGCTCGTCCTGGAGGCCGAACATCACGGCGTGCTCCTCGGGCTCGGCGTGGTCGTAGCCGAGGAGGTGCAGGATGCCGTGGACGGTGAGCAGGTCGATCTCGGCCTCGCGCCCGTGACCGGCCTCCACGCCCTGGCGCTCGGCGACCGACGGCGACAGCACGAGGTCGCCGAGGACGCCCTCCTCGGGCTCCTCGTTGACCTTGCCGGGGCGCAGCTCGTCCATCGGGAAGGCGAGCACGTCGGTCGGGCCCTCCTTCTCCATCCACTGCCCGTTGAGCTCGGCGATGGTGTCCTCGTCGACGGCCTTGATGCACAGCTCGGCCTGCGGGTGGACCCGCATCTCGTCCATGACGAACCGCGCCAGCTGCGAGAGACGGCGTACGTCGAGCTCGTGGCCCGACTCGTTGAGCACCTCGATGCTCATCGTCGGCTCCTCGGCTGGGCCTTGGTCGGACCGCTCTTGGCGCGCTCGGCCTCGGCGTCGAAGACCTCGTAGGCCTCGACGATGCGGCCCACGAGCCGGTGGCGTACGACGTCGGTGCCGGTGAGGCGGCAGAAGGAGATGTCCTCGACGCCGTCGAGGATCCCCTCGACCACGCGGAGGCCGGACTTGGTGCCCGACGGCAGGTCGACCTGGCTGGTGTCGCCGGTGACGACGATGCGCGATCCGAAGCCGAGGCGGGTCAGGAACATCTTCATCTGCTCGGGCGTCGTGTTCTGCGCCTCGTCGAGGATGATGAAGGAGTCGTTGAGCGAGCGACCACGCAGGAACGCCAGCGGCGCGACCTCGATGGTGCCGGCGGCCAGCAGCTTGGGGATCGTCTCGGGGTCGACCATGTCGTGCAGCGCGTCGTAGAGCGGGCGCAGGTAGGGGTCGATCTTCTCGCTGAGCGTGCCGGGCAGGAAGCCGAGCCGCTCCCCGGCCTCGACGGCAGGACGGCTCAGGATGATCCGGTTGACCTCCTTGGCCTGCAGCGCCTGCACGGCCTTGGCCATCGCCAGGTAGGTCTTGCCGGTGCCGGCCGGGCCGATGCCGAAGGTGATCGTGCTCTTGTCGATCGACTCGACGTAGCGCTTCTGGTTCAGCGTCTTCGGTCGGATCGTGCGGCCGCGGTTGGACAGGATGTTGAGGCTCAGCACGTCGGCCGGACGCTCCTGCGTCTCGGTGCGCAGCATCTGGATGATCCGCTCGACCGTCTCGCCGGTGACGCCCTGGCCGGTGCGCACGAGCGTGACGACCTCGTCGAGCAGCCGCTCGGCCATCGCGACCTCGGCGGACTCGCCGGCCAGCGTGATGCGGTTGCCCCGGACGTGGACGTCGGCCTGGAAGGCCCGCTCGATCAGCCGGAGGTGCTCGTCCCCCGGACCCAGGACGGAGACCATGTCGATGCTGTTGGGTACGACGACGGTGTGGGTCGGTCGAACCTGTGGGTTCGTGTCAGTCATGGATGCCCGTGACGGGCGGCCTTCCGGGTCGGTGGCAGAGCCCTTCCATGCTACCGAGCGGGTGGCGCCGGGCCCACCCGGTTACCCGCTGCCTGCCGTCGGAGGGTGGCGGCACATCGCGGGTCTGGCGGGTTCTCACGTGGGATCTGCCGCCACCCTGGCGGCGTACGACTCCCCCGGACCCCGATCCGATGTCGTCTGCCGCCACCCTCCGCGGGCTCACCTCGGGTGGCGGCACATCGCGCGTCCGAGAGGTCCTCCCGAGCAATCTGCCGCCACCCTGGCGGCGTACGACATCCCCGGACCCCGATCCGATGTCGTCCGCCGCCACCCTCCGCGGACTCGCCTCGGGTGGCGGCACATCGCACGTGCGAGAGGCCCACCCGAGCAATCTGCCGCCACCCTCCGACGAAGGGAACGACGACATGCGGGACGTCAGGGGCGGGTGATCTGGAGCATGCCGAGGCACATCTCGTCGGTGGTGCCCTCGCCCCAGACGACGTAGCGGTCGGGCTGGCCGTCGAAGGAGGGCAGCTTGTCACGCAGCCACTGGACGTGGCGGCAGGTGACCTTGACCTGCTGGAAGGCGTCGAGGTGGATCGGGTCGATCGGCCTGCTGCCCTGGTCGTCGAAGTCCCAGACGGGGATGTCGAGGATCGTCCTCGCCTGGGGCGTGCCCGGGTTGACCTCGATCGTGATCGAGCGGCCGAGCAGGTGCATGTGGCCGGCGACGCCGTGGATCGTCATCGGCTCGGCGAGGGTGCGCACGCACGACTGCACCTCGCCCGGCTGCGGCTTGGTGCCGCACAGGACGTGGAGCAGGTCGGCGGTGTTGCCCTCGGAGCCGAACCGCTGCTTGACGTCGGCCAGCGCCGCGTCGCGGTCGCACAGCGGCCCGTCGTCGTGCTTGGCGCGGCAGGGCAGCTCGACGGGCGCGGGCAGCAGCATCGTGTGCAGCGCCTGGTAGCTCCGCTTGCCCGGCGCCAGCCGCAGCTGGGCCGCGGACGTGTCGGGCGAGACGCCGGCGAGCAGGTTGTAGTGGACCTGCATCACGATCCGGCTGCCCTTGGCCAGGCGGGTGCCGAAGCCCGGCTTGACCACCGACTCCTTGCCGCCGGGCGCCCAGGCGCCGATCCACGAGGCGTCGTCGACGTTCTGGAACGCGTCGAGCCCGGTGCCACCGAAGCAGGTCCAGCCCTCGCCGTCCTCGGCTGCGTCCTTGGCCTCCGCAGCGGCGACCTGCTCGGGCGGGACCCGAAACAGGATCACGTGGTGCACCACGTCGGGGTTGCCGGGCAGCACCTGCGTGCCGGTGAGCCAGGCGTCCTTCTTCAGCTCGGGGTCGAGCAGGAAGCAGCGGTAGTCGTCGGTGCCGGTGCCGTAGGGGGCCGACGGGGTGTAGCTGCCGGGCATCGCGATCGTCGTACGCGTCTCGCCGGCGCGCAGCGGCCGGGCCTTCGCCGGCTCGGCGTAGTGGCCGTGGCCCTCGGCGGCCGCCTCGGCGTCCTCAGAGGCGGTCGGCGACGTCTCGGCCGGCTGGGTCGCGCGGTCGTCGGACGAGGAGTCGCCCGACCCGCCCGACCCGCTGCACGCGGACAGGGCCAGCACTCCTGCGGCGAGGAGCGCGACGACGGCGCGGGGCGGGCGCATCAGATCAGCGACTCGGTCATGCGCGACGATCCGCCGAGCACGTGGATGTGGGTGTGGAAGACGGTCTGGCCCGCACCGGAGCCGGTGTTGGCGATCAGGCGGTAGTCGGCGTTGCCGGCCGCCCTGGCGACCTCGTCGGCCAGCGAGACCAGGTGGCCGATGCTCGCCGGGTCGGCGGCAGCCGAGGCGGCAGCGTTCTCGTGGTGGTCGTGCGGGATCACCAGCGCGTGGAACGGCGCCTGCGGGTTGAGGTCCTTGATGGCGATCGCGTGGTCGTTGCTGCCGAGCACCTCGGCCGGGATCTCCCCGGCGACGATCGTGCAGAAGACGCAGTCGTCCGACGTGTCACTCATCCTCCAAGCCTAGGGTCTGGCGCCGCGGCGTGTAACCGATCGGCGAGGACACGCGTCCAACTACCGTGAGCAGCATGACCTTCCCCCCTTCCCCGACCCCTGCGCGCGTACGGCGCTGGGCGGGCGCCGCCGCGCTCCTGGCAGGCACCCTGGCGCTGGCCGCCTGCGCCTCCGACGACCCGGTGCCGGCCTCCGGTGATGCGAAGGAGCCGACGAAGAAGCCGGCTGCGTCGACGTCCCAGGAGCCGACGCAGGACCCGACCTCGCCGGCCGAGCCGAGCGAGACCTCCGACCCCTCGGGCGCGGTCGTGCCCGTCTACTACGTCGGCGACGGGCCGGGCGGGAAGCCGGTGCTGTTCCGGGAGTTCCACAAGGTCACCGGTGACCCGCTGACCGAGGCGGCGAAGCTGGTCACGGCCGGCACCCCCGACGACCCCGACTACCGCACGCTGTGGCCCCAGGTGGACCTGTCGGTCGGCTACGGCTCCGACGGCGTCCTCACGGTCGAGGTCCCCTCGGACGCCTTCACCGAGCGCCCCGACGGCATGACGGAGCGTGGCGCCGAGCTGGCGGTCCAGCAGCTCGTCTACACGCTCCAGGGCGTGCAGCAGGAGCGGGCGCCCGTGCAGATCACCCGCAGCGGCGGTGACGCGCGGATCTTCGGGCTGAGCTCGGACGCGCCGTTCGAGCAGGCCAGCCCGCTGCGCACCCTCAGCCTGGTCAACATCACCTCGCCCGCGGAGGGCGACACGGTCACCGGCGACACCCTGAAGGTCACCGGTGTCGCCAACTCGTTCGAGGCCTCCGGACCCTGCCGGCTGATCGTCGGCGACCGGGAGGTGGCGATCGAGGGCTACCAGTCCGAGGGCTGGATGGACGACAAGCTGTATCCGTTCGAGGTCGAGCTCCCGCTCGCCGACGCGGGCACCGGCGACGTGCTGGTGCAGTGCGAGACCGACGACCCGACCGGCGGCACCGAGGGCGACGGCCCGGCCGTCGACACCAAGCTGATCCACGTCGGCTAGCTGTCAACCGGGACGCGACCTGGCGCGTCCCACTGCGTGACCATCCAGACAAGACCCCGTCGAGGGAGGGTTCCCGTGGCGGAGCACCTCAGCCTCGTCGGTGCCGACGCGGACATCGCCGTCGAGCAGCTGTACGCCGCCCACTGGCGCCAGCTCGTCCGGCTCTCCGCCCTGCTCGTACACGACCAGGCCGCGGCGGAGGACGTCGTGCAGGACGCGTTCGTCGCGATGCACGGGAAGTGGTCGCGACTGCGCGACCCCGACAAGGCGCTCGCCTACCTGCGACAGGCCGTGGTGAACCGCTCGCGCTCGGCGCTGCGCCACCGCGCCGTCGTGGAGAGGCACGTCCGCGCCTCGGCGCCGGGCGAGGGCACCGTCGACGGGCCCAGTGTGGGCGGCGCCCGCCGCGACGCCGTACGTGACGCCCTGAGGCAGCTGTCGGAGCGCCAGCGCGAGGTCCTCGTGCTCCAGCACTACCTGGACTGGTCGGAGGCGCAGATCGCCGACGCGCTGGGCATCTCGCGCGGCGCCACGAAGGCACACGCACACCGAGGCAGGGCCGCCCTGCGCGAGCTCCTCGGCGACTGGTGGGAGGACCCGTCATGAACGACCAGCTGATCCGCGACCTCCTCCACGAGGTGGCCGACGACATCGAGCCGGGCGACCGGCTGGACGCCATCCGGGCCGCCACCGCGCCCGCTGGTCGTCGTACGCACCGGGCGTGGTGGGCCGCCGGGGGCGCCGGACTGCTCGCCGCATCGGTGGTGACGGCCCTCGCCCTCACCACGGGCGGGGCGCCGCAGACCAACGGCTCTGATCCCGCGGGACCAGCGTCCGAGACCGCCCCCGCAGGCGAGCCGGCAGGCGGACCAGTGGCGGTCTACTTCGTCGGCGACACCGCCGAGGGGTCGCGGCTGTTCCGGGAGTTCCAGCCGACTGACGAGCCCGACGGCGGGGTGCTGTACGCCATCGACGCGGCCCTGCGGGGCGACGCGCTCGACCCCGACTACCGCTCCGCGTGGCCCGCCGGCGTCCGGCTCCGGCAGTGGATCCCGAAGCCGGACGTGATCACGGTCATCCTCGACGACGCCCCGGTCGAGCGGCCCGCGGGCATGAGCAAGGACGACGCCGGACTCGCCCTGGAGCAGCTCGTCCGCACAGCCCAGGCGCTCTACGGCAACGGCAAGGTGCCCGTAGACGTCCAGCTCGAGCAGCAGGTCACCGACACGATCCTCGGCGTCGCGACGACGGAGCCGTTGAGAGGAGCGCCCGACGCCGACGTGCTCGCACCTGTGTCGCTCTCCGACCCGTCGGAGGGGCTGGAGGTCGACAACGACGAGGGCCGGCTGACTGTCCGGGGCCGGGCCTCGGGCACCGACGGCACCGTGACCACCCGCGTCCAGCGATGGGAGGGCACCTTCGTCGTCGGCCAGGAGGTCGACCGACTCGCGGCCGACGGGGCGGGACTGGTGCCCTTCACCGCCACCTTCGACCTCTCCGACGCACCGGCGGGCGACTACGTCGTGATGTCCCAGGTGCAGACGCCGTCGGGCGCGCTCACCACGGACACGCGTCGGTTCACCGTCGTCGAGTAGCCGTTGCCTCGCCGGTTGAGGTGATCAGGCCCAGCGGTCGGTGCGCGACAGCAGCGCGGCGACCGCGACGACGCCGGCGGTGGAGGTGCGCAGCACCTCCGCACCGAGCCGGACCGTGCGGGCGCCCGTGGCCTCGAGGGCCGCGAGCTCGTCGGGGGCGATGCCGCCCTCGGGGCCCACGACGACCACGATCCGCCCGGAGGTGGGTACGTCGATCGCGCTGAGCGGGTCGGCGGCGTCCTCGTGCAGGACGACGGCCAGCTCGGCCTCGCCGACGACGGCGGCGAGGTCGGCGGTCGATGCCAGCGGGGTCACGGTGGGCAGCCACGAGCGGCGCGCCTGCTTGGCCGCCTCCCGGGCGGTGGCCTGCCACTTCGCGTGCGACTTCGCCGCCCGCTCGCCCTTCCAGACCGCGACCGAGCGCGACGCCGCCCACGGCACCACCCGGTCGACGCCGACCTCGGTCAGCACCTCGACCGCGAGCTCGCCACGATCGCCCTTCGGCAGGGCCTGGACGACGGTGATCGCGGGCTCGGGGCGCTCCTCGTGGGAGACGGCGGAGGCCGTCACGGAGAAGACGCGCTTGCCCGTGGAGGTGACCTCGCCGGTGACCGAGGTCCCGCGGCCGTCGGTCAGCACGACGTGCTCGCCCTCGCGGAGTCGTCGTACGGCAACGGCGTGGTGCGCCTCGTCACCGGTCACCTCGACGACGGAGCCGACGCGGACGTCGGCCAGCGACTCGACGAGGTGGACCGGGAGCGACATCAGCCCCGGCTCAGCCCTGGAAGGCGTCGCGCAGCCGGCCGAACATCGACTTGTGCGGCGCCTCGGCCTGCCCGTCGGGCGACTCCTCGCCGCGGATCGCCGCGAGCTCGCGCAGCAGCTCCTCCTGGCGGGGGTCGAGCCGGGTCGGGGTGTCCACGACGATGCTGACGACGAGGTCGCCACGACCGCCCCGCAGGCTCGGCACGCCGAAGCCTCGGATGACCTGCTCGCTGCCCGACTGGGTGCCGGGACGCACGTCGAGCTCGTAGGTGCTCTCGGTCTCCGACTCCTCCGACGGCGCGAGGTCGGCCTCGAGCAGCGGCAGCGTGAGCTGGGTGCCGAGCGCGGCCGCCGTCATCGGCAGCGAGACCGTCGTGTGGAGGTCGTTGCCGTGGCGGGTGAAGGTCTTGTGCGGCTCGACGTGCATCTCGACGTAGAGGTCACCGGCGGGGCCGCCACCGGGGCCGACCTCGCCCTGGCCGCTGAGCTGGACCCGGGTGCCGTTGTCGACGCCGGCGGGGATCTTCACCGTCAACGTGCGGCGCGAGCGGATGCGGCCGTCGCCGGAGCACTCGCGGCAGGGGTCGGGGATGACCGAGCCGTAGCCGCGGCACGCCGCGCACGGGCGCAGCGTGCGGATCTCGCCGAGGAAGGACCGCTGGACGACAGCGACCTCGCCCTGGCCGTGGCAGGTCTCGCAGGTGGTGGGCGAGGTGCCGGGGGCGGTGCCCTGGCCCTCGCACGCCTCGCAGCGCAGCGCGGTGTCGACCTTCAGGTCCTTGGTGACGCCGAAGGCCGCCTCGCCGAGGGTCACGTCGAGGCGGATCAGGGCGTCCTGGCCACGGCGGGCGCGCGAGCGCGGGCCGCGCTGCTGGCCACCGGCCGCGGCGCCGCCACCGAAGAACGCGTCCATGATGTCGGTGAACGAGAAGCCCTGGCCGGCACCGCCGAAGCCCTGGCTGAAGGCGTCGCCGCCCCGGTCGTAGGCCGCCCGCTTGCCGGCGTCGCTCAGCACCTCGTAGGCGCGCGAGACGTCCTTGAAGCGCTCCTGCGTCTCCGGGTCGGGGTTGACGTCGGGGTGCAGCTGCCGCGCGAGGCGGCGGTAGGCCTTCTTGATGTCGTCGGCGCTCGCGTCGCGCGAGACGCCGAGGATCTCGTAGGGGTCCTGGGTCACTGGTTTCCTTCATCGAGGATCCGGGAGACGTAGCGCGCGACCGCGCGCACGGCTGCCATGGATCCGGGGTAGTCCATGCGGGTGGGGCCGACCACGCCGAGCGAACCGAGGTGCGCGTCGAGCGGGCCGTAGCCGGTGGCCACGACGCTGGTCGCGGCGAGCTCGGTGTAGGGGCCTTCGTGGCCGATGCGGACGGTGACCGCGTCGGCGCCCGACTCCCCCAGCAGCTTGAGCAGCACGACGTGCTCCTCCAGCGCCTCGAGCAGGGGTCGGACCGCGGTGTCGAAGTCGCCGTAGCGCGCGAGGTTGGCGGTGCCGCTCACCGCGACGCGCTCGTCGCTGCGGTGGTCGGACATCGCCTCGGCGAGCACGCCCACCACGGCGCGGGTCGACTCGACCTGCTCGGGGCGTACGTCGTCGGGCAGGGCGCACAGCGCCGCGGCGGCCGCGGCGATCTGCACGCCGGCACTGGCCTGGTTGACCGCGACGCGCAGCTCGGCGAGGTCGGCGTCGCCGATCGCCTCGTCGAGCTCGACGAGGCGCTGCTCCACCCGGCCGGTGCTGAGGATCAGGATCAGCATCAGGCGGGTCGGGGTCAGCGGCACCAGCTCGACGTGGCGCACCGTCGAGCGCGAGAGCGTGGGGTACTGGACGATGGCGACCTGGCGGGTGAGCTGGCTGAGCAGCCGCACCGACTTCTGCACGACGTCGTCGAGGTCGACCGCTCCGTCGAGCAGCGTGGCGATCGCGCGTCGCTCGGCCACGGTCATCGGCTTGAGGGTCGCCAGCTTGTCGACGAAGAGCCGGTAGCCCTTGTCGGTCGGCACGCGGCCCGCGCTGGTGTGGGGCTGGTGGATGTAGCCCTCGTCCTCGAGCGCGGCCATGTCGTTGCGGACGGTCGCCGGGGAGACCCCGAGGCCGTGCCGCTCGACCAGCGCCTTGGAGCCCACGGGCTCCTCCGTCGCGACGTAGTCCTCCACGATCGCGCGCAGCACGTCGAGCTTGCGGTCGTCGACCATGGAGCCCTCCTCGCTGCTGGTTGCTGGCACTCGTCCGACTGGAGTGCCAACTCTACTAGGAGCCCGTAGGGTCCGGAGCATGCCCGACTTCACCGAGGTGGCGCCGCGGGTCTGGGTGGCGCACTACGACTGGATGCACGTCAACATCACCCTGATCGGCGGGTCGGACGGCCTCGTCATGGTCGACACCCACGGGTCAGCCGCGCAGGCGCGCATCGTCGCCGACGACGTACGACGTCTGGGCGCGGGTCCGCTGACCGGGCTGGTCAACACCCACGAGCACTGGGACCACCACTTCGGCAACGCCACGATGGTCGAGCAGTTCGGCGAGATGCCGATCCACTCCACGGAGTGGGCGCGCGACCACGCCGAGGAGTCGGCGGGTCACACCTTCGAGATGTACGAGCAGGCCGCCGACCACCCGCGGCGCGAGGAGATCCTGGCCACGACGCTGCTGCTGCCCACCGAGACCTTCTCCTCCGTGCGCCAGCTCGACCTCGGCGACCGGGCCGTGGAGCTGATCCACCCGGGCCGCGGCCACACGGCCGGCGACCTCGTCGTCCGTGTGCCCGACGCCGACGTGGTGCTCGGCGGCGACCTGGTCGAGGAGTCCGACCCGCCGTTCATCGGCGACGACTCGTGGCCACTGGAGTGGCCGTCGACCCTCGACCTGGTGATCGGGCTGATGACCGACTCGACCGTGGTCGTCCCCGGGCACGGCCAGGTCGTCGACAAGGACTTCGTGCAGGACCAGCGCGTCGAGCTCGGTGTCATCGCCGAGACCATCCGCGACCTCGCGTCGCGCGGTGTACCCCAGTCGGAGGCGCTCGCGCAGGGCGAGTGGCCGTGGGAGCCGGAGCGCCTGGTGAGCGCCGTGCGCCTGGGCTACGAGCACCTCCCACACAGCCAGAAGCGGTTGCCGTTGATCTGACTCCGTCAGTGAGGTTAGGCTTGCCTTACCTGACTCACGGAGGTGGCGGATGACCCCGGCACATGCGGCCCTGATCGCGCGCAGCGTGCTGTCGTGCCCGTCCTCGATCGTGCGGCGGGTCGGTGACGCCGACGACGAGCTGCGCGACGAGACGTACGACGTCACCTGCGACGTGCACGGCGCACCCGTGTTCAGCGCGAGCGACGACTCCGCCCTCCTCGCCGCGGCCCGGGTCGGCCTCGACGGCGTCGTCGAGGTGACGAGCGGCCTGGGCCACCACTCCTCCCGCGAGCGCCGCCTCACGCTGCTGCTCCACGGGCGCCTGGCGGTGCGCGACTCCGGCTGCGCGTGCTGCGGTGACCCGCGGTCGCTGGTGGCGCTGGAGCTGACCGACGTGACGCTCCACCGCGACGCGCTCGCGATCCCCGTCGACCTGGCCCAGTTCCGCGACCGGCGCCACGTGCTGAACGAGGGCTACCTCCAGCGCACGGCCGAGCACGCCAACGACGCCCACGAGCTCGAGCTGCGCTCGGCGATGGCCGCGACGTTCGGCCTCCCGATCCAGTCGCTCCTTGCGGCCAGCCTGCTGCGTGTCGAGGCGACCGGGGTGGACGTGTCGTGGCTGGACGCGGCGGGCGCGCACACCGAGCGGCTCGACTTCCTGCGCACCGTCTCCTCGCCGCAGGAGCTCGGCGCGGCGCTGCGCTCGCACCTGCACGCGGGCATCTGCTGAGCCCACCCTCACGGGGCTGGTCGCGCCACCGGGCGGCGGCTAGGACTGGGTGATGAGCGAGAACAGCGGATCCCAGACCGAGCCCGGCGAGACCCCTGAGGCCGGCAGCGGCACGAGCCCGGCCGACTCGGACCACTCCGGCGGCACCGCCTCCCCCGACGACGCGACGTTGGGCGGCATCTCCGACGACCAGCTGCCCGAGGACCTCCAGCCCGGCGAGGACAACCCGCTCGCCGAGCCGCTCGACCCCGACGACGAGGCGACCAAGGACCAGGACGAGCTCGACATGGACGCCACCCAGGAGGACCTCGGCAACCCGCCTGTCGAGTCCTCGTCGGACGACTCCGCCGACGACTCCGACGACTCCGAGGGGTCCGACGAGCCGGCCGCGAACAGCGGCGAGGGTGCCGAGGGCGACGGGGTCGCCGAGGGCTGAGCCCGGCCGGCCACGGCGTGCCACCGCCGATATCGCGCTGTGCCCGCCTAGCGTGTCCCGGTGCCTCACGATCGATACGGAACCGACGTCCTCTCCGGCGACTGGCGTGTCCCGAAGAACGGACGTGCCGTCGAGGTGCCGACCGAGGTCGGCATGGTCGTCGAGGAGGTCACCACCGACTGGTGCGGTGAGGTGGTCGCCGTCGACCGCGACATCGACACGCTGACGCTGGAGGACCGCCGCGGCAAGCGGCGTACGTTCCCGCTCGGCCCGGGCTTCCTGCTCGAGGGCAAGCCGGTGATCCTCACCCGTCCCGTGCGCGCCGGCGCACCCGCAGCCCCGACGCGTACGGCGTCCGGCTCCGTCGCCGTGCCCCAGGCCCGCGCCCGGGTCGCGCGCGCCAGCCGGATCTTCGTCGAGGGCCGCCACGACGCCGAGCTCGTCGAGAAGGTCTGGGGCGACGACCTGCGCATCGAGGGCGTCGTCGTGGAGTACCTCGGCGGCGTCGACGACCTCGCCGACCACCTCCGCGACTTCAAGCCCGGCCCGCAGCGCCGTGTGGGGGTCCTGGTCGACCACCTGGTGCCGGGGTCGAAGGAGGCGCGGATCGCGCAGGGCATCGCCCGCTCCCCCATCGGCAAGCACGTGCTCGTCGTCGGCCACCCGTTCATCGACGTCTGGCAGGCCGTCAAGCCCGACCGCCTCGGCATCCCGCGCTGGCCGTCGGTGCCCAAGGGCATCGACTGGAAGTCCGGCACCTGCCAGCAGCTCGGCTGGCCCCACCGCGACCAGGCCGACATCGCCCGCGCCTGGAAGCACATCCTCGGCCGGGTGTCCTCCTACGCCGACCTCGAGCCCGCCCTCCTCGGGCGGGTCGAAGAACTGATCGACTTCACCACCGCGCAGTGACATTGGCTCGCTCCGCTCGCGTGTCGCGGCGCTCGTAACCCGCTCGTTCGTCGTTGTTGCGACCTCCCCCGCTGCGCTCCTCCGCTCGCAACCCTCCTCCTGCACTCCCGGGCGCGCCGCGACGAACCACCCGCCGACGATCATCGGTTCGAGCTGGATTGAGTTGAGCTCAATTCAATTCGAGTCGGGACCAGCACGCATCACCGCGCCCGGATCGCCCCAGCCTCCCCAGCACACGCGCTCGGCGCCCGACGTCGTCTGGACTGAGGAGCGAGCGAGCGCGACGAGCGCAGCGAGGCAGCTCGGGAGCGACGAGGGAAGACGACGTCTTGCAGGGCGCCGAGCACGCGCGAGCGGAGCGAGCGCCAAATAGCACCGCCCCCAGCCCCAAGCAGCCCGGTTTCGAGGCTATCTTCGCTCGCGCCTCAACCGGCGGTGGCTCTACTCCACCAGGTCGCGCACCACGGCGTCGGCGAGGAGGCGACCGCGCTGGGTGAGGACGAGGCGCTCGGCGGCGAGCTCGACGAGGCCGTCGGCGACCATGCGGGCGACGTGAGAGCGGCCGGTGGCCTCGAGGGCGCTGACGGGGAGGCCCTCGACGAGCCGGATCTCCAGCAGGATCCGCTCGGTGCGCTGGTCGCGGTAGCCGAGGACCTCGCGGGCGAGGGCCGGCGAGACGCCGCGGCCGAGCCGTTCGGCGTACGCCGCCGGGTGCTTGACGTTCCACCAGCGCACGCCGCCGACGTGGGAGTGGGCGCCGGGGCCGACGCCCCACCAGTGGCCGCCGGTCCAGTAGAGGAGGTTGTGCCGGCACCAGTGGTCGGGCGAGGTCGCCCAGTTGGACACCTCGTACCAGCTCATCCCGGCGGCGGCGAAGCGCTCGTCGGCGACGTGGTACTTGTCGGCGAGGTCGTCCTCGTCGGGCATCGGCAGCTCGCCGCGCGCGACCTGGCGCGCCATCGCCGTACCCTCCTCGACGATCAGGCTGTACGCCGAGATGTGGTCGGGTTCGCACTCGAGGGCCGCGTCGACCGAGGCCTCCCAGTCCGCGAGCGACTCCCCCGGCGTGCCGTAGATCAGGTCGAGGCTGACGTCCTCGAAGCCGGCCTGCCGGGCCCAGTCGACGACGGCGGGGACGCGCATCGGGTCGTGGGTGCGGTCGAGGGTGCGGAGCACGTGGTCGACCGAGGACTGCATGCCGAAGCTGATCCGGTTGAAGCCCAGCGAGCGCAGCTCCTCGAGGTCCCAGGCGGCGACGCTGTCGGGGTTGGCCTCGGTGGTGATCTCGACGTCGTGGACGAGGCCGAACTCGGCCGCGGCACTCGCGACGATCGCGCCGAGGTCGGCCGGCTTCAGCAGGGTGGGCGTGCCGCCGCCGAAGAAGATGGTGTCGATCGGCACGTCACGGTGCCCGAGCACGCTGCGGGCGAAGCGGATCTCGCGGATCGCCGCCTCGGCGTACGACGACCGGCTGGCGCCGACCTCGTCGCCGAGCTCGTGGGCGGTGTAGGTGTTGAAGTCGCAGTAGCCGCACCGGACGCTGCAGAACGGGACGTGGACGTAGAGCCCGAAGGGCTTGCTGCCGAACTCGGCCCTCGCCTCCTCGGGGAGCAGGCCGTCCTCGGGGGCGACGTCACCGTCGGGCTGAGCGGGGGGCACAGCCCGTATCCAACCACCCCTCAGATGGGGACGTTGAGCGTCGCGGTGTAACCGTCTGTGACAGAACCCTTCACCGTGGCCATCTGCAGTGAGTAGCCGTCGCTGAAGATGTTGTCGGAGTCGAGGCTGATCGACGCCAGGTTGGTCACCGACGACTCGTAGCCGGAGGTGGCGTAGACGGTCGAGCAGACGTCCTCGGGGAAGGCGAGCTGGGAGGTGCGCAGCTTGTTCGACACGTCGGTCGCGGCGTCGAGAGACTCGTAGACCTCGAAGTGCACGTGCGGCCAGCGGCCGGAGTAGCAGCCGGGGAAGATGGAGGTGAACTCCACCCAGCCGTCGGCGTCGGACTCCTGGACCCCGCGCAGGTAGTTCTCGTCCTGCGCGTCGCCGTCGTACATGGAGTAGCTGCCGTCGCGGTCGCAGTGCCAGGCGTAGACGGCGGCGCCGGCGAGCACCTCGACGTCGTCGCCGGTGAGGTCGTAGACCTTGAAGCGCAGGGTGAGCGGCACGCCCTCGGCGACGCCGGAGGCCGAGCCGAAGCTGCTGGTGATGTCGCTGCGCACCACGCCGCTCTCGCTGAGGATGTCGGGTCCGTTGGAGCCGTCGCCCGGGTAGGGGCCGGCCGTCTCCTCGGGGATCTCGCCCTCGGCGACCTCGACGGACGAGTCCGCACCCATGCCGCCCCCACCGGGACCACCGCCGGGACCACCGCCGGGACCGCCGCTCGGCGGCCCACCCGCCGCGGCATCTGATGCGGTCGAGGCCGACGAGGTGCTCGAGTCGTCGCTCGCGCAGCCGGCCACCGCGACCACGCCGAGCCCGCCGAGGACGCCGAGCACTCCCCTGCGGCCCATGCTGCGGGAGAAGCCGCGACGCTCGATCGTGCCGAGGTCGTGCTGGAGACCGAGGTCGTGCTCGTGGACCTCCTCGCCGTCGTGGTGGTGGTCGCTGTGGTGCTGGGTCATGGGGTGCTCCTGGAGGGGCAGTGAAATGGTGAATGGGTGCCGGTGGTCTCCCACTGGCACCCATTCGACCGGTGCAACCTGTGCGCTCCCTGTGGGGGCGCTGGCCTCCGGCTACGCGTACATCTCGTCGATCAGCGCCTTGTGGTTGTCCTCGACGACGTTGCGCTTGACCTTCATCGAGGGGGTCAGCTCACCGGACTCGACCGTGAGGTCGTGGTCGAGCAGCTTCCACTTCTTGATGGTCTCCCAGCGGTTGAGGTGGCTGTTGAGCTCCTCGACGTAGTCGCCGACCATCTTCTGAACGGCGTCGGACTGCACGACCTCGGTGTACGACTTCCCGCTCATGCCGTTCTCGTCGGCCCAGCCGGCCATCGCGTCGGGGTCGAGGGTCACGAGCGCGACGCAGTAGTTGCGCTCGTTGCCGAACACCATGAACTGGCTGGCGTAGGGGCACACCGCCTTGAACTTCGACTCGATCGCCGGCGGAGCGATGTACTTGCCGCCGGAGGTCTTGAAGAGCTCCTTGATGCGACCGGTGATGACCAGGCGGCCCTCCTCGTCGAGGGCACCCTTGTCGCCGGTGTGCAGCCAGCCGTCGGAGGTCAGCGTCTTCGCCGTCTCCTCCGGGAGGTTGTGGTAGCCGTCCATCACGCCGGGACCCTTGATCATGATCTCGTCGTTGTCGCCCAGCTTGACCTCGCTGCCCGGGAAGACCGGGCCGACGGTGCCGAACTTGTTGTGGTCGGGGTGGTTGACGAAGGAGCCGGCCGAGGTCTCGGTGAGGCCGTAGCCCTCGAGGATCTTGATGCCGGCCGCTCCGAACCACTCGGCGATGTCCTGGTTGAGCGCCGCCGCACCGGAGATGAAGAAGCGGACGTTTCCACCGAAGCGGTCGCGGATCTTGGTGAAGACCAGCTTGTCGAACAGGCCGTGCTGGACCTTCAGCGGCAGCGGGATCGACTTGCCCTCGCGCTTGAGCCGCTCGACCTCGAGGCCGACCTTGAAGGCGCTCTTGAAGATCTTCTCCTTGGCCCCGCCCTCGGCCGCCTGCATCGTGACGATGCGGCCGTGGGCCTTCTCGAAGATGCGCGGCGCCGCACCCATGAAGGTCGGCTTCACGACGCCGAGGTTGTCGACGATCTTGTCGACGCGGCCGTCGATGGCCGCCGCGAAGCCGCACGCCATCTGCGTCGACATGAGCACCTTGCCGAAGGAGTGCGCCATCGGCAGCCAGCGGAACTCGAGGTCCTCGGGACCGAGGATGCCCTGCGCGCGGATGGCCTCGCCCTCGTAGACCCACGACGAGTGGCGCAGCCGCACGCCCTTGGGACGGCCGGTGGTGCCGGAGGTGTAGATCAGGGTGGCGAGCTGGTCGGGACGGATCGCCTGCGACGTCGTACGCACCACGTCGGGCTGCTCGGCGAGCAGCTTCGTGCCCAGCGCGGCGAGGTCGTCGAGGGTGATGACCCAGTCGCCGTCGGCCTTGCCGTCGAAGGTGACGACCTTGCTGACGTGGGGCAGCTCGGAGCGGTGGGCGGAGAGCTTGGCGAGCTGCTCGTCGTCCTCGGCGAAGACCACGTGGCTCTCGGAGTCACCCAGGATGTACGTCGTGTCCTCGGCGTTGGTGCTGGGGTAGACCGTGGTCGTCGCGCCGGCGGCGCACATGATCGCGAGGTCGGCGAGGATCCACTCGTAGCGGGTGCCGGAGGCGATGCCGACGCGCTGCTCCGGCTGCACGCCGAGCGCGATCAGTCCGGCTGCGAGGGCCTCTACCTTGTCGCCGGCCTGCTTCCAGGTCACGGACTCCCAGGCCTCGCCACGCGGGAAGCGGAAGGCCTCGGCCTCGGGGGTGGCGGCGACGCGATCGAAGAACTGGACGGCCACGTTGGCCGGCATGGTGTCGAGGAAGGCGGTGTCGATGGTGATCGGCATCTGTGACCTACTCATTCGTCGGAGCGTGACGCGACCGCGCCACACAGCGGGGCTGGCTGCTGACTTGGGCTGTAACCTAGATCACTTTGTTTACCGGGTGGTAGCAAACTCGCCATCTGTCCGGACCACGGACCGTGATCAGCGTCGCACGCCCCTCCTGGCGCGGTGCGACTCCTCCAGCAGCTCGCCCAGCTCGGTCTCGTCCAACCGGTCCAGGCGCGCCCAGATCGAGGCCTTGACCTTGAACGTGTCGATGCGGACGAAGGTGTCGGACCGGTCGGCCAGGGCGGCGGCCGAGTCCAGGTCCATCGACCAGTACTGCAGGAGCTCGCGGCCGTCGTCGTCCCAGCGCAGCCGGGCGAAGGGGTGCCGCCCGACCTCGATGGCCGGGTCGCCTCGGTGCGACAGCCCGGTCCGCGCCCCCGGCAGTGCCAGGGCGAGGCGCTCGACGTCCTGCCAGCTCGCCATGCCGGCAGTCTGTCAGTCCTGCACGGCCTTGGTGATCGCGATGCAGCGCGTGATCCACTCCTGCTCGTCGCTGCTGAGCGCGCGGCCGGCCTCGCGCGCGTCCTGCACCGACCACCCCGCGTTGATGACCATCCGGACCACGACCCAGTCGCGGGCCCGGTCCTCGTCCAGCCCGGCGGCGTCGACGAGCGCATGGAAGCGCCGGCGCAGCCCGTCGCGCACGGACCCCACCGCGCCAGGCCCGCTGAGCTCGTCCATCCGGTTCCACAGCATCGGCGCGGGCTCGTAGTGCGGGTCGCCGGCCATCGGCTTGGGGTCGATCGCCAGCCACTCCCCCGCGGCGTCGGCCATCACGTTGAAGTAGTGGAGGTCGCCGTGCACCACGACCTGCGGCCGGTCGTCGGCGAGGAGGTCGGGTCCGAGCGACAGCGCCTGCTCCACGTAGCGCCGCGGGATCGGCACGTCGCGGCCGAGCCCGTCGAGCTCGCGCAGCCACCTCTCGACGTACGACGCCACGCTCGCGAGCTGCGGGAGGGCGGGCACGTGGAGCTGGCGGTAGAGCCCGCCGACGACCTCGCACGCTTCGACGTCCCACGTGTCGGCGAGGTCGGGGCCGGGCAGCCAGTCGAGCAGGAGCGCGCGGCGGCGCGGGTCGGCCCGGGCGAGGTGCACGGCGCCGCGCCCACCCCACCGCTGCAGCGTGATCCCCTCGTGCAGCGACTCGTCGTCGCCGTCGAAGGTGACCTTGAGCCCGGCCGGGCGGCCGTCGGCGTCGGTCACCGGCACGACGAGCGAGCAGTAGCCGTGCAGCGCCTCGCCGGTCGGCGTGAGGTGCCAGTCGTCGAGGAGGTCGGCGGTCAGCCGCGGCAGCCGGTCGAGCCACCGCCCCCAGTCGTCTCCTAGGTCGCGCTGCGACAGCAGTCCCGGAGGGATGGTGACGGGCATGCGGCGAGCCTAGGGTGGCGGCCATGACAGAGCGTCAGCGAGTACGCGCATGAGCGAGCGTCAGCAGCCGTGGTCGGACGACGGGCCCACCCACGGTCGGATCCTGGTCCTCAGCGACAACCCGATCTCGCGGGCGATCGCGGTCATCGCCGCCACCGTCGGCCGTGACGTGGTCGTCGAGCCGGCCGACGACGGCGGCCCCGGCCTGGCCCCGGAGGCCGGTGACGCCGTGGTGCTCTGCGACCACGACGCGCCCGACGCCCCGGCGGTGCTGCGGGCGGCGCTCGCCTCGGAGGCGTCCTACGTCGCGATGATGGCGAGCCGTCGCCGCGCCGTGACGGTGCTCGACGAGCTGGTCGAGGAGGGGGTCGACGTCTCGGCGCTCCACGTCCCGGCCGGGCACAACCTGGGCGGCAAGGGGCCGGGCGAGATCGCGCTCTCGGTCGTCGCGGAGATCGTCGCCGAGTCCTACGACCGCCCCGGCGGTCCGATGCGCGACTGAGCGTGGCGCTCTCCTGGGACGACCTCGCGGCGGCGGCGCTCGCGCGCCAGTTCCCCGATCCCGCACCCGACGTCGCCGGACGGCTCACCCAGGTCGGGCCGATCCAGGCGCAGACCGCGCGCTCGCCGTTCCTCGGCCTCGCCGCGCGCTTCCCGGGCACGACGCGCGCGGAGGTCGAGGCGTCGTACGACTCCGGGGCGATCGTGCGCGGCAGCACCATCCGCGGCACCGTGCACACCGCGACGCCCGAGCAGTACGCCGCCCTGGGCGCCACGACCCGGGTCGGCCAGCGCACGCTGTGGCAGCGGATGCTCAAGCTCGAGCACTCCACCCTCGAGGACCTGTGGGACGCCACGGAGCAGTACGCCGCCGAATGGCGCACGCCCGACGACCTGCAGGACCACCTCCACCGCTGGCTCGTGGAGCACGAGGGCCACGACGACGTGACGAGCAACGCCGCCGGCCGCTACCTCTCCTTCGGGCACGGCGGCCTGGTGCGGCGACCGGTCAACGGCGACTGGGCCGGACAGGGGGCGCCGGAGTACCGCACGCTCCCGCCGGTCGTCGCCGCCGGTCTCGCGGACGCGGTGCTCCTCCACCTGCGCAGCCACGGCCCGGCCTCGCGGCAGGACGTGGCGTGGTGGTCAGGCCTCGGGCTGCGCGTCGTCGACGAGCTGCTCGGCGACCTCGACGGGCTGGTGGCCGACGAGGGCCCCGACGGCAGGACGTACGTCGCCCTCCCCGGGGCGCCGGACCCGCGGGTGCCGGAGGGCGTCCGGCTGCTGCCGGAGTTCGACGCGCTGATGTGCGGCTACGACCCGGCCGGGCGCGTGCGCTTCGCCGAGCAGAAGCACCTCGACCGGCTCTGGATCGGCGCCAACGGGATGGTGTTGCCGCCGCTGCTCGTGGACGGGCGGATCACCGGCTACTGGCGGGCCACCGGCTCTGCGATGCGGCGACCGCTGGAGGTGGTGTGGTTCGCCGGCACCCGCAAGCCCCGCAAGGCCGAGCTCGACGGACCGGTCGCGGCGCTGGAGACCGGGCTCGGGATCACCATCACCGACGTGGCGCTCACCCGCGAGGCGGTGTGACGGGCTGGTCCTTGAGGAACTCCCCCGGCGTCATCCCCGTGACCGTGCGGAAGTCGCGGGTGAAGTGGGCCTGGTCGGTGTAGCCCAGGTCGGCCGCCATGTCGGCGAGCCCGGTCGTGCCGGACTTGAGCGCCTCCACTGCGTCGTGCAGCCGGCGGCGCTGCACCAGCCACTTGGGGCTGAGCCCGAGCCGCTGCTCGACGAGCCGCTGCAGGCTGCGCTCGGAGAGGCCGGCCTCGTCGGCGAGGTCGGAGACGCGGGTGACCTCGGGGTGGTCGCGCAGCCAGGCCACGAGGTGGTTGACCAGCAACCCCTGCTCGTCGACCGGCAGCAGCGAGGAGAACCACCGCTCCGTGGCCGCGATGGCGGCGGCGTGCGACGACGGGTCGTGGGGGTCGTCGGCCATCGCGGCACCCACCTCGTCGACCAGCCCAGCGTGCTCGGCGGGGAGCACCTCGTCGAGGTCGATCCACCGGTCGGTGACGTCCGCGACCGACCGGCCGAGGACCAGCCGCCCCGCCGCGGGCAGGAACATCGTGCCGACCGCCCAGCCGTCGCCCTCCAGCGTCACGCTCGAGCGCCCGCGGGCGACGCCGTAGAAGCGGGCGTAGGTGTTGCTCACGACCACCAGGCAGACCGGGTGCTGGAGCGTGGTCTGCGTCGACGGCTTGGCCAGCGACCAGACCGGGATCCAGTAGCGGTCGACCAGGTCGGCCAGCTGCTCGCTCGGCGCATAGCGGTGGATCGGCGGCGACGGCCGGCTCACTCCCGTGAGGTGTGCCCGGTCGACCGGCTCCACCGGTCGCGGCACCGCGGGGGTCGTCATGTGTCGAATTATCACGCGTCGGCGATCGACCGCCTGGTGGCGCGGCTCGTCCGCGACCCGGGGCGGCGCCCGCCGGCCTGACCAGCGCGACGGATCTCCTCGGCGACCATCGCCATCGTGGTCCGTGCCCGGACGGGGTCCTCGGTGAGGAAGTAGTGGTCGACCCCTGGTGTCGTGTCGTGCACGACCCGCACGCCCGCCTCCCGGGGCCGCTCGGCGTACGCATCGCCCTCGGCGCGAAGCACATCACGCTCCGCCGTCAGCACCACCGCCGGCGGCAGGCCCGAGAGGTCGGGCGCCAGCAGGGGTGAGGCACAGGGCTCCCGCCGGGTGGCGGGGTCGGGGAAGTAGGTGCGGCGCACGAGCCGGCGCAGCGACGGCGAGATCATGCCGGGATCGCCGTCGCGCGGCTCCGCGGCGAGGTCGAGCGCCGGGACGCCCAGCACCTGGAGCGTCGGGGTGAACGAGCCGGCGTCGCGTGCCTGGAGGGCGACCGACGCGGCGAGCCCGCCACCCGAGCTGAAGCCGCCGACCGAGACAGCGGCACCGTCCGCGGCGAGCGCCGCAGCCACGTCGTGGCACTGGTGCTGGGCCACGGGGTAGGCCACGCGCGGCGCCACCTCGAAGTCGACGTTGGCGACCACCACACCTGCGGTGGCCGCGACGTAGCGGCACCACCAGTCGTCCATCGCCGGGTAGCGCATCAGGAACGCGCCACCATGGAAGTGGACGTGCACGGGAAGGGCGCCCGGGGCTGGTCGGTAGAGCCGGACGGGGACCTTGCCATGCCGCGTGCGGACCGTGATGCGCTCCGGTGACGGGAGCTCGCTCCCGGCCAGCCGCAGGTGCTCCCCGTAGCGGACCGTGAAACGGGCGCTCGCGCGCATCGCCTCGACCCGGAGCCGGTCAGCCAGTCGCATGGGAGGGCTTCGCGGCCGGTCGGGCGACCGGATTGGTCAGACGTGCTCGAGGGTGACCACGGCGACGGTGCACCGGCCGGCGACCTCGCCCGGTCCGAGCACGAGGCTTCCGACCCCGTCGCCCTTCACCACGAAGGCAGCCTGGTCGTCGGCGAGCGGGAGGGCCGAGGACCGGCCCAGCTCGAGGACGGTGACGAAGGGCGAGACCACGGCCGGGTCGACGATGACGTTGAGCACGCGCACCGCGCCCTCGGGCACGGAGGCCTCGACCGTCGCGTCACCGGAGAAGGCGAAGGGCCGGTGCGGCTCGACGACCTGGGTCTCGCCGTCGACCTCGAGGCCGAGCACCGGGCCGTCGACCACGGTCAGCAACCGGTGCCGGCCGGCGAACGTCGAGAACGGCCCGTCCGCGTCGATGTCGGCGAGGCTGATCCGCCAGGCCCCGTCGTCCGCGCGCGCCAGCTCCCGCGTCGTACCACCGCCGTTGGCCCACGGCTGGGGCGTGACCTCGTCGCTGCGGACGACACCGCTCACTTCTTGCCGGACTTCTCCGCCGGCTGGGTCGTGGCGAGCGCCGCGACGAACGCCTCCGGCGGCACCTCCACCGAGCCGATGTTCTTCATCCGCTTCTTGCCGGCCTTCTGCTTCTCCAGCAGCTTGCGCTTGCGGCTGATGTCACCGCCGTAGCACTTGGCGAGCACGTCCTTGCGGATCGCGCGGATGGTCTCGCGGGCGATGACCCGGGCGCCGATGGCGGCCTGGATCGGCACCTCGAACTGCTGGCGCGGGATGAGGTCCTTGAGCTTGCCGGCCATCATCACGCCGTAGCCGTAGGCGGCGTCGCGGTGCACGATCGCGCTGAACGCGTCGACCGGCTCGCCCTGGAGCAGGATGTCGACCTTGACCAGGTCGGCGGCCTGCTCGCCGGAGCGCTCGTAGTCGAGCGAGGCGTAGCCCTTGGTGCGCGACTTCAGCTGGTCGAAGAAGTCGAAGACGATCTCGCCCATCGGCAGGGTGTAGCGCATCTCGACGCGGTCCTCGGAGAGGTAGTCCATCCCCTGCAGGCTGCCGCGCTTGAGCTGGCAGAGCTCCATGATCGTGCCGATGTAGTCGGCCGGCGCCAGGATCGTCGCCTTGACCACCGGCTCACGGACCTCGGCGACCTTGCCGTCGGGGTACTCGCTGGGGTTGGTCACCACGTGCTCGGTGCCGTCGTCCATCACGACGCCGTAGACCACGTTGGGCGCAGTCGAGATGAGGTCGAGGTTGAACTCGCGCTCGAGCCGGTCGCGGGTGATCTCCATGTGGAGCAGCCCGAGGAAGCCGCAGCGGAAGCCGAAGCCGAGCGCGCCGGAGGTCTCCGGCTCGTAGGTCAGGGCCGCGTCGTTGAGCTGGAGCTTCTCCAGGGCGTCGCGCAGCGTCGGGTAGTCGTCGCCGTCGATCGGGTAGAGACCGGCGTAGACCATCGGGTTGGGGTGCTTGTAGCCGCCGAGCGGCTCGGTGGCCCCGTGGTGCTGGGAGGTGACCGTGTCACCCACGCGCGACTGGCGTACGTCCTTCACGCCCGTGATCAGGTAGCCGACCTCGCCGACGCCGATCTCCCCCGCCTTGACGGGCTCCGGGCTGATCACGCCGACCTCGAGCATCTCGTGGACCGCGTTGGTCGACATCATCTTGATGCGGTCGCGGTGGCTGAGCTTGCCGTCGACCACGCGGACGTAGGTGACCACGCCGCGGTAGGTGTCGTAGACCGAGTCGAAGATCAGCGCACGCGCCGGCTTGTCGGCGTCGCCCACCGGGGCGGGGGTCTGGAGCACGATCTCGTCGAGGAGCGCCTCGACGCCGAGGCCGGTCTTGGCGCTGGTGAGCAGCACCTCCTCGGGCTCGCAGCCGACCAGGCCGGCGAGCTCGGCGGCGTACTTCTCCACGTTGGCGCTCGGCAGGTCGATCTTGTTGAGCACCGGGATGATGTGGAGGTCGGCGCCCATCGCGAGGTAGAGGTTGGCCAGCGTCTGGGCCTCGATGCCCTGCGCGGCGTCGACCAGCAGGATCGCGGCCTCGCACGCCTCGAGGCTGCGCGAGACCTCGTAGGTGAAGTCGACGTGACCGGGCGTGTCGATCATGTTGAGGACGTAGGTGCCAGGCTCGGCGCCGGCGGCGTTGTCGGCCTTGACCGTCCACGGCATCCGCACGGCCTGGCTCTTGATCGTGATGCCGCGCTCGCGCTCGATGTCCATGCGGTCGAGGTACTGCGCCCGCGCCGCGCGCTCGTCGACCACGCCGGTCAGCTGCAGCATCCGGTCGGCCAGCGTCGACTTGCCGTGGTCGATGTGCGCGATGATGCAGAAGTTGCGGATGATCGACGGGTCGGTCGAGCCAGGCTGGGGCGCGTTCTTGAGGCTCACGGACTGCTTTCAGGGGTACGACGACGGGCTCGGGTCATTGTTCCACGCAGGCGGGGGCACACCGAACCGGCGACGGCCCGCCGTCGGCCGGACGCTAGCGTGCCGGACGTGACCCGGCCGCCACACTCGTCCCACCTGCCCCTCGTCCCGGCGGCCGCCTTCGTCCTCGTCTGGTCGTCCGGCTACATCTCCGGGCCGGCGGCCGTGCACGCCGCCGCGCCCTTCTCCGTGCTCGGCTGGCGCTTCGTCCTCGCCGCGATCATCGGGGCCGCGCTTGCCCTGGCGATGCGACGGCCCACCCGGATGGACCGCGGCACGCTCGGTCGGGTGGCGGTCGTCGGCCTGGTGATGAACGCGCTCCAGTTCGGGCTGATGTACGTCGCCTTCGACCTCGGCCTCGGCGCCACCCTCGCGTCCCTCTTCCACGCGCTCAGCCCGGTGCTCACCGCGATCCTCGCGGCCGGGCTCCTGGGCGAGCGGGTCTCCCTGCTCCAGGTCGTCGGCTTCGTCGTCGGCGTCGTCGGGGTGCTGCTCGTCCTCGGCGCCGACCTCGGCCACGCCGGCGGGCCGGTCGCCGTCCTCATCGGCTGCCTGAGCATGCTGACGCTCAGCCTCGGCACGCTCGGCCAACGGTGGATCGGCGCCCAGCCCGACCTGCTGTGGTCGGCGGCCGTCCAGTTCGCCGTGTCCGCTCCCCCGATGCTCGTCCTCGGCTGGACCACCGAGGGCGCCTGGCCGGTCACCGACACCTCGCAGGCCGTCGTGTCCGTGCTGCTGCTCGCGATCGTGAACTCGATCATCGGGCTCGTGCTGCTGTCGCTGCTCGTGCTCCGCGGCGGCTCCGGGGCAGCCGCCAGCCTGTTCTTCCTCAGCCCGCCCGTCACCGCGGTGATGGCGTGGGTCGTCCTCGACGAGACGCTCACCTGGACCCAGCTCGTCGGGCTCGTGGTCGCCGTCGTCGGCGTCGGCGCGGCCACGCGCACGCGGTCGACGCCCGTGGCCCCACCCCCGTAGTCCAGTGGCGTCCGGCTGCCAGCAGCCGTCCCGGACGACCACTCGCCACTGGACTACCCCGAGGTCGGCACCCAGTAGCGCCGCTTCACGCCGCGCACGTCCTCGAGCTCGCCGCCGGCGGCCTCGATCACGCGGATCGAGCCGTGGTTGTCCACGTCGCAGGTGACCAGGGCGGGGTCGATCCCGAGGCCGAGGGCCCACGGGAGCGCCTGCTGGAGCATGGCGGTCGCGTGGCCCTCGCGCCGCCGCGTCGGGCGGACGTCGTACCCGATGTGGCCGCCCACGTCGAGGAGGAAGTCGTTCAGCCGGTGGCGGATGGCGATCCGGCCGAGGTAGTCCTCGCCGTCGACCCACCACAGCGTCGTGCACGGCACGTGGAAGGACGGGCGCGGGTTGTCCTCGTCGGCGTCGGCTTTCACCGCGTCGACGAAGGTCGCGAAAGCGTCGGGGTCCTGCCAGCCGGGGGCGTTGTGCTCGATCCACGCTGCGGTCTGGCTGAACTCGGCGCCCTCGGCGACGAACTCGTCCATCGCCTCGAGGAACGACTGCTGGACGGACGTGGTCGGCAGGACGAGCTCTGGCATGGATCCATTTGTAGCGCCGGTCCGGACACCGGCTCCACCCGATATCTGAGGACGTGGTGGTCGTGGATCCAGGTCGGATCCGTCCACCACGTCCTCAGATATCGGTCGTGGTCGGCGAGCGCGTGGGGAAGGATGCCGCCCATGTCCCGCCCCGCACCCGTCGCGCCGTACCCCGTCCCGCACGACAGGACCGCCCGGCGGCTGGAGTGGGCGTTCCTCCCGCCCAACCTCCGCGCGTGGATCGAGCGCAAGTGCGGCTCGCCCGTCGTCACGGCGATCTCCCAGACGAGCGGCTTCACCCCCGGCTTCGCCTCCGTCCTGGTGTGCGAGGACGGCTCGCGGCACTTCGTGAAGGCCGCCTCGGTCAAGGCCCAGCGCGCCTTCGCCGACTCCTACCGCGAGGAGGCGCGAAAGCTCGTCGCGCTGCCGACCGGCGTGCCGGCACCCCGGCTGCTGTGGCACCTCGACGACGACTGGGTCGTCCTCGGCATCGAGTACGTCGCCGGGCGGGCGCCGCGACGCCCGTGGCGGGCCGATGAGCTCGACGCGCTCCTGGACTCCCTCGAGGAGGTGGCCGAGGTGCTGACTCCCCCGCCCGCGGGACTCGACCTCGACCCGGCCGCGGCCGACTTCGCGCCCCTGCTTGAGGGCTGGACATCGCTTCGCGAGCACCGCACCGACCTCGACGCGGCCCACCTCGCGGAGGCCGAGGCCCTGGCGCGTCGCCACGCCGAGGTCGTGGGCGGCGACACCCTCGTCCACACCGACATCCGCTCGGACAACGTGCTCATCGACTCCGACGGCCGCGCGATGATCTGCGACTGGAATTGGCCGGTGCGCGGCGCCGCGTGGTTCGACTCCTTCGCCGCGCTCATCGGTCCGCGCGGCGAGGGCATCGACGTCGACGCCGTGATCGCCTCGCGGAGGCTGCTCCGCGACGTCGACCCCGAGGCGTTCGACATCAACCTCGCGCTCTACGTCGGCTACTTCTTCACCCAGTGCGAGCTGCCGGTGCCGCCGACCTCGCCGCACCTCCGCGACCACCAGCGCTGGCAGGGCGAGGTGTGCTGGGACTGGCTCGCCGAGCGGCGGGGCTGGTCGTGACCGCTCCCCGCGCGGTCGGGGTGCGGCTGCCGAACGCCGCTGTGCCCGAGTCCGTGCGGGAGTGGGTCGGGGCGACCCTCGGCTCGCCCGTCGTGGCGACCGCCGAGCAGGTCGGCGGCATGTCGCCCGGCTGCGCGACCCGGGTGACCTGCGCCGACGGCACCCGCGCCTTCGTGAAGGCGGTCAGCTCGGGCCTCAACCCTGACACCCCCGGCCTGTTCCGGCGCGAGGTCGGCGTGCTGACCCACCTCGGCGAGCACGAGCTCTGGGCGCGCCTGCTGGCGTCGTACGACAACGGGGAGTGGGTCGCGCTGCTGATCGAGGACGTGGAGGGACGCCACCCCGACTTCACCCGTCCCGACGAGGTCGAGGCGGTCCTGGCCGGCACCGATCGCCTGTCCGCGCTGCTCCAGGAGCGCGACGTACCGGCATCGGTTGACCTCGTCGACGTGTCCCACGTCCTCGGCAAGTGGGCCGAGTCACTGGACGGCCTCGTCGACGCCCCGGCCGCGACCCCGGTGCCCGACTGGCTCCGCGGCGACCCCGACGGCTGGGCGGAGGTGCTCCGCGAGCACGCTGCCCGGCCGATGCCGCACGTCGTGCACTGGGACATCCGGGTCGACAACCTGCTGCGCCGACCGAGCGGCGAGGTCGTCTTCGTCGACTGGGGCGTGGCGGCCCGCGGCCCTGCGTGGGCAGACCCCCTGCTGGCGCGCCTCGAGCGGGTCGACGAGTCGTGGTTCGACGGCTCGCTCGCCTCCTCCCCCACCCTTCGCGAGGCGGGCGACGACGTCGTCACGGCCTTCCTCGCCGGCTTCGGTGCGCACCTCGCCGTACGCTCCGTGGTCGCCGTGGACGTGAACCTCCCCACGCTCAACGATTTCCGGATCACCGAGTCCCGGCGCATGCTGGGAGCAGTGGCCCGTCGCACCGGTCGCTGAGCGCGTTCACGCACGCTCAGGCGATTTGGGCGCGCACGAGGCCTGCCGGTAGAGTTCCTACCTGCATGTCCGGCACCCGACCCTCTACCCGGGGTTGCCAGGCAGCCGACAAGCACCAGACTTCCATTCCAGACCAGTTCTAGCTCCGAGGATTCACACGTGGCGAACATCAAGTCCCAGATCAAGCGCAACAAGCAGAACGAGAAGGCGCGTCAGCGCAACCAGGCCGTCAAGTCGCGCCTGAAGACCGCCGTTCGCAAGTTCCGTGAGCTCTCCGAGGCGGGCGACAAGGACGCGGCCGTGGCCGCCGGTCGCGACGCCATGAAGGCTCTCGACAAGGCCGCCTCGAAGGGTGTCATCCACTCCAACCAGGCCGCCAACCGCAAGTCGTCGATCGCCAAGAAGACCGCCGCTCTCTGAGCCACGTCTTCACGCTGAGCACCCGCCCTCGTGGCGGGTGTTTCGCATTTCAGGGGCGTGTCAGCGCCCGTCGCGCAGGGCGGCGACGGTGAGCACGAGCCGCTCCAGCGTGTAGGACGCGTCGTGCGCCTGGCCCTTGATGTCGGCGTCGGCCACGGCGACCGCTCGCACCGCGGCGGCGATGCCCTCGGGCGTCCACGACCGGGACTGGTCGCGGACCGTGCGGACCTTCCACGGCGGCACGCCGAGATCCCGGGCCAGGTCGGCGTCGCGGGCGCCGCGCGGGGCGCCGAGGTAGCGCGCCAGGCTGCGCGCGGACGCCGCCATGGCCGAGGTGACCAGGACCCCGGCAGTGCCGGAGTCGAGCGCCCAGCGCAGCTCCTCCAGCGCCACGGCCCGCTTGCCGGCGAAGGCGGCGTCCGCGACGGTGAACGACTTGGCCTCGGCCCGGCCGCCGAAGTAGCGCTGGACCTTGTCGACGGTGAGCTGCTCGCCGGGGAAGTCGTTGGTGAGCTGGTCGGCCGCGGCGGCCAGCGAGCGGAGGTCGTTGCCGACGGCCTGCACGAGGAAGGTGGCTGCGTCGGAGGCGATCTTGGCGCCGTGCGAGGCGACCTCGGAGGTGACGAAGCCCGGCATCTCGCTGGGCTTGACCTCCTCCGACTTCACCTCGGTGACCGCGGCCAGCTTGCGGAGCTTGGCCAGAACGCCGCTGCCCTTCGGACCACCGGAGTGCACCAGCACGAGAGCAACGTCGTCCACCGGGGCCGCGCAGTAGTCGAGCAGGCCGTCCACCGACTCGTCGGGCAGGTCCTCCAGTCCGCGCACGATGACGCACCGGATGGCGGAGAACAGCGACGGCGCCGACATCTCCCCCAGCGAGGCCAGCGTCAGCTCGGCGGCCGCCGACTCGGCCAGCTCGGCCTCCGCGTCGTGGGCTCTGACCGCGTCGCGCACCGAGGAGACCGTGCGGGCCGAGAGGTACTCCTCCTTGCCCGTCACGAGGACGACGTGGCCGAGGACCTGCGCGGCGGTGGGGGTGCGTGCCATGGTGCACCCACCCTATCCGCGAGCGACGACACCGACGGCGCCCTCCCGTGCCACCACGACCACGTCGCCCGAGAGATCGGTGCGCCACACCCGCATCCCGGCGCTCGCGAGCGCGGCGAGGACGTCCGGGGCGGGGTGGCCGTAGTCGTTGTCCTCCCCCACCGACACCAGCGCGACCCGCGCGCCGAGCGAGGTCAGCCAGTCGAGGTCCTGGTGCCGGCTGCCGTGGTGGGGCACCTTCAGCACGTCGATCCGCAGCCCGGCGAGGGCGCGAGCAAGGGCCGACTGGGCCGACGGCTCCACGTCGCCGGTGAGGAGGATCCGCAGGCCCTGCACCTCTGCCACGAGCACGACGCTGGCGTTGTTCGGGGCACTCTCGCCGGAGCCGTCGAGGGTCGCGCCGGGTCGGGGCCACACCTCCTGGAGCGTCACCTCGCCCACCGTCCGCGTGATTCCGTACGACGGCAATGCAGGGTCGCGGCCGAGCACGGACTCCACCTCATGTGCGCCCTCCGCGGGGTCGAGGAGCGAGGACCCCTCGACCTCGCCGAGCCGTCGTCCCTCCAGCACGCCGGCGACCCCGTCGACGTGGTCGGCGTGGAAGTGGGTCAGCACGAGCAGCGGCACCGAGGTGACCCCGAGCCGGTCGAGGCATGCGTCCATCGCGACCGGGTCGGGACCGGCGTCGACCACGACGGCGGCGTGCTCGGCCGCTCGCAGCACCAGGCCGTCACCTTGGCCGACGTCGCACATCGCGAGCACCCAGCCGTCGGGCGGCCAGCCGATCGACGGCGGCCGCACCAGCATCGCCACCACGAGCAGGCCGGTGCACGCCAGCGCGGTCGAGGGCTGCCGCAGCACCCGCGGCGCAAGCAGCACCATCGCCACGCACAGCAGGGTGAGGACGACCAGCGCGACCGGCCCGGTCCCCCACGACACCGCCGCGGTCGGGATCCCGGCGCCCCAGCGGGCCACCGCGATGATCCAGCCCGCCGACCACGCGGCCGGGGCCGCGACCAGCTCTCCGACCGGCATCCAGAGCAGGCCGACGAGCCCGCCGGCCAGACCCAGCACTGTGGCCGGGGCGACCGCAGGCGCGGCCAGCAGGTTGGCCGCCACCGCGACGAGGCTGACCTGCCCGGACAGCGCGGCCACGACGGGCGTGCAGGCGACCTGGGCCGCCAGCGGCACCGAGACCGCCTCGGCCACCCAGCGCGGCGTCCAGCGCATCAGCGCGTCGCGCCACCCGGGCGCCAGGAGCAGGATCCCCGCGGTCGCCAGCACGGACAGGGCGAAGCCGGCCGTCGTCGCCAGCCGCGGCCACACGAGCAGGAGCAGCAGCACGGCGACGCCGAGCCCGCGGGTGCCGCGCGAGCGGCCGTTGCGCCCCATCCCGACGAGCGCGACCGTGCCCATCGCCGCCGCCCGCACCACGCTCGGCTCCGCCCGGGCGGTCATCACGAAGCCGACGATCCCCACCACCGCCAGGACGCGCAGCCACCGCCCGCGCACACCCGCCCACCGCCCGAGCACCAGCAGGAAGCCCACCACCAGCGTGAGGTTGGTGCCGCTGACGGCGAGGAGGTGGGTGAGCCCGGTCGTCCGGAAGTCGTCGGCGACGTCCGGGTCGAGGCCGCCGTCGTCGCCGTCGACCAGAGCGGGCACCAGCTCGCGAGCATCGGGGGCCCGCCCGGCGACCGCGGCGCGCACTGATCGTCGTACGGCTGCGGCGGCGTCCCACCACGCGTCCGGCTCGGCGACCACCCGCGGCTCCCCCAGCGGCCGCACGAGCGCCGCCACGTCGTCGTCCCCCGCGACGAGCCGCGCCGAGGTCTCGAGTGTCGTGCCGAGGGCGAACCTCGGCCACTCGGCGTCGGCCATCACCACGACCGGTGCGTCGAGCGACCACGCGCTCCCCCGACCCTCGACCCGGGTGACGCGGGCACGCACGACCTGGAGGTCGCCGTACTGACCGGCGACGACGCGCACGTCGGAGGTGAGGTCGAGCCGCACCGTGGCGACCGCTCCCTCGTCGGCGAGCGCGGTCAGGGGCGAGGTCGCCACCAGCGTCTGCTGGAGCGCGGCGACGCCCGCGACCGCGACCAGGGCCGTGAGCGGGCCCAACCAGGCCGCGAACCACCAGCGCCGGGCCGCACCGAGGACCACGAGCGACATCACCCCGAGCACGGCGAGCAGGGCGGTCCACCCCGGCAGCACCAGCACCAGCAGCGCGCCGGCCCACGCGCCCACCCCGAGCGCGACCGCGCGCAGGTCGGGCACGGGTCAGAGCGTCACGAGCGGGGCGAGGTCGGCGAGCGTGGCCTCGCCGATCCCGTCGACCTCCAGCAGCTCGTCGACGGCGGTGAAGCCACCGTGCTCCGTGCGCCAGGACAGGATCGCCTCGGCCGTCACCGGGCCGACCCCGGGCAGCGTCTCGAGGGTGGCCTGGTCGGCGGTGTTGAGGTTGACCAGCGTCGTGCCCGACGGCGCGGACGAGCCGAGGGTGCCTGCCACTCCGGCAGCGGGCGCCACCCCGACGAGGATCTGCTCCCCGTCGACGACGAGCCGCGCGAGGTTGAGCGAGGTGAGGTCGACGCCCCGCCGAGCTCCGCCGGCCGCCTCCAGCGCGTCGACGACCCGCGAGCCCGGCGGCAGCACCGCGATGCCCGGCTTGCGCACCTTGCCGGCGACGTCGACCACCACGTCGGCCGATGACTCCGACGTCGGATCGCCAGCGCCGGGCTCCGCTGGAGACACCGCAGCAAGGGGCGAGGGTGCGGACTCGACCGGGGTCAGCGGCACGGCCTCGGCCTGGTCGCGCACGGCCCACCACGCCGCCAGCCCGACCGCCACGGCGGCGACCACCGCGACGACGGCGAGGTGCACCGGACCCAGCTGGAGCCGCCCGATCCGCAGCCGCCGCGACGCGTGCCGGCCGGGCACCGGAAGCACCACGGGCGCGGGCGGCTCCTCGGACGGCCGGACGCGGGTGTGCGTCGACGCCTGCGGCTCTCCTCGTACGGCGGCGAGCTCGGCGCTCAGCGTCGCCAGTCGTCGCGACACCGCCTCGGCGTGCTCGGACGAGGACTGGGATCGACGCATGCCTCCACGCTAGGAACGGCGTACGTCCTCCCAACAGGGGCGACGAGCGATCTGTGGAGAGACTTGTCAGGCCTTCTCTGAACTTGTCGGCCCGTGCACGGCCTGACATGTTCAGCGATCCCCGGTCAGCCGGGGATCGCTGAAGGGGTCAGGGCCGGGGCGAGACGCAGACCGCGACCATGCCCGGCCCGACGTGCGCGCCCAGCACCGCACCGAGCTCGCCGCACATCACCTCGCGCCCGTCGAGGCCGGGCGCCAGACGCTCGGCGAGCGTGGCCGCGAGCTCCTCGGCACGCTCGGCGTTGGCGAGGTGGGAGACGCAGACGTCGACCTGCTGCTCACCCGCGATCTCGACGGCGAGGTCGGCGAGCCGGGCGAGTGCGCGCGACGCCGTACGGACGCGTTCGCGCGGGACGACCTTGCCGTCCTTGATCTCCAGGAGGGGCTTGACCGCGAGAGCGCTGCCGAAGATCGCGGCGGCGGCGCCGATCCGGCCGCCGCGGCGGAGGTACTCCAGGGTGTCGACGTAGAACAGCGACGAGGCGGCCTGACCACGCGCGAGCGCGGCCTCGGCGGCCTCCTGCCCGCTCCCGCCGGCCTCCAGCGCGTCGAGAGCGGTGAGCGCGGCGTAGCCGGTCGCGATGCCGACCTGCCCGGAGTCGACGACGTGCACGGGCAGCTCGACCTCGAGCGCGGCGAGCTGGGCGGACTCGAAGGTGCCGCTCATCTCCCCGGAGAGGTGGACCGAGACGATCTCGTCGACCCCGTCGGCCTCCAGGGAGCGGTAGAGGTCGGCGAACAGTGCCGGCGCCGGGCGCGAGGTGCTCACCGGCACGAAGTCGCGCAGCGCCTGCGCGACCACGTCGGGCGTCGCGCCGTCGGGGCCCTCGTCGAGCACCTTGGCGCCGATCACCACCTGCAGCGGCACGACCCGGATGCCGCGAGCCTGCGCCACCTCGGCGGGCAGGCTCGCGGTCGAGTCGGTCACGACCACCACGCGAGGCATAGCGGTGACCCTAACGGCAGACGGAGGGCTCAGACGACGATGTTCACGAGCTTCGGCGCGCGCACGATCACCTTGCGCACCGTCGCCCCGTCGATGGCGCGCTGCACGCCCTCGTCGGCCATCGCGGCGGCCTCCAGGTCGGCCTCGGAGATGTCCGGGGAGACCTCCAGGCGCGCGCGGACCTTGCCCTTGACCTGGACGACCGCGGTGACGGTGTCCTCGACCAGCAGCGCCTCGTCGACGGTCGGCCACCCGGTGCGTACGACGGTGGGCTCGTGGCCCAGCCGCTCCCACATCTCCTCGGCCGTGTAGGGCGCGACCAGGGACAGCAGGATCGCCACCGCCTCGGTCGCCTCGCGCACGGCCGGGTCGTCCGGACCGCAGCCGGAGTCGATGGCCTTGCGGGTCGCGTTGACCAGCTCCATCACCCGGGCGACCATCACGTTGAAGCGGAAGGCCTCGACCAGCTCGGCCGCGTCGTGCACGGTCCGTGCCGTCGTACGCCGCAGCGCGACGTCGCCGCCTCCGACGTCCACGCCGGGCGCCGAGGTGACGTCACCCGACAGCCGCCAGGCGCGCTGCAGGAAGCGCAGCGAGCCGTCGGGCGACATGTTGGCCCAGTCGATGTCGTCCTCGGGCGGACCCGCGAAGACCAGGGTCAGCCGCACCGCGTCCACGCCGAAGGTGGAAAGTTGCTCCCCCAGGTTGACGCCGTTGCCCAGCGACTTGCTCATCTTCTTGCCCTGGTTGATCACGAAGCCCTGGTTCAGCTGGGCCGACCACGGCTCGCGGAAGTCGACCAGGCCCATGTCGTTCAGGACCTTGGTGAAGAACCGGCCGTACAGCAGGTGCAGCACGGCGTGCTCGACGCCGCCGACGTACAGGTTGCAGGGCATCCACGCGTTGACCTTGGCGCTGTCGAACGGCTGGGTGTCCTCGTGCGGCGAGCAGTAGCGGAACATGTACCAGGACGAGTCCACGAAGGTGTCCATGGTGTCGGTGTCGCGCGTGGCCGGGCCGCCGCAGGTCGGGCAGGCGACCTCGACCCACTCGGTCGCCCCGCCCAGCGGCGAGGTGCCCTTGGGCTTCAGGTCCATGCCCTTCAGCATCGGCAGGGTCACCGGCAGCTGGTCGTCGGGCACCGGGACCTCGCCGTCCACCGGGCAGTGGATGATCGGGATCGGCGGTCCCCAGTAGCGCTGGCGGCTGATCAGCCAGTCACGCAGCCGGAAGTTGACCGTGCCGCGGCCCAGCTCCTTGCCCTCCAGGAAGGCGATCGTCGTGGTCTTGGCCTCGGCGACGCCCATCCCGGACAGGTCGATCTCGTCGTTGGCGGAGTTGATCGCCGGGCCGTCGCCGGTGAAGGCCTCGCCCTCCCAGCCCTCCGGCGGCTCGACCGTGCGGATCACCGGCAGGTCGAAGGCCTGGGCGAACTCCCAGTCGCGCTGGTCCTGGCCCGGCACGGCCATGATCGCGCCGGTGCCGTAGTCGGCCAGCACGTAGTCGGCGGCGTACACCGGGATCTGCGTGCCGGTCAGCGGGTTGGTCGCGTGGACGCCCAGGAAGACGCCGGTCTTGGGCCGGTCGGTCGCCAGGCGGTTGATGTCGGTCTCCTTGCGGACCTCGACCAGGTAGTCCTCCAGCGCCTGGGCCTGCTCGTCGGTGACCAGCTCGGAGGCCAGCGCGGCGTCGGCCGCCACCACCATGAAGGTCGCGCCGAACAGCGTGTCGGGGCGGGTGGTGTAGACCGTGACCGGCTCGTCGCGGCCCTCGACGACGAAGTCGACGTGGGCGCCCTCGGACCGGCCGATCCAGTTGCGCTGCGCGGTGACGACGCGGTCGGGCCAGGTCTGCTCCAGCTCGTCCAGGCCGTCCAGCAGCTCCTGGGCGTAGTCGGTGATCTTGAAGTACCACTGCGTCAGGTTCTTCTTGGTCACCTCGGCGCCGCAGCGGTCGCAGACGCCGCCGACGACCTGCTCGTTGGCCAGCACGGTCTGGTCGTTGGGGCACCAGTTGACCGGGCTGTTCTTCCGGTAGGCCAGGCCGCGCTCGTAGAACTTCAGGAACAGCCACTGCGTCCAGCGGTAGTACTCCGGGTCGCTGGTGTTGAAGGTGCGCGTCCAGTCGAAGGACGCGGCGTACTTCTGGCACGACTCGATCGACTTCGCGATGTTGGCCCGCGTGTAGGTGTCGGGGTGCTCGTCGTGGCGGATCGCGGCGTTCTCCGCGGGCAGGCCGAAGGAGTCGAAGCCCATCGGGTTCAGCACCTCGTAACCGCGCTGCCACCAGTAGCGCGCCACCACGTCGTGCAGCGCGAACACCTCGGCGTGGCCCATGTGCAGGTCGCCGCTCGGGTAGGGGAACATCGTCAGCGCGTAGCGCTTCTCGCGCGGGCTGTCGTCGTCGGCCCGGAACGGCTGGAGGTCCTCCCAGACGCGCTGCCACTTCGTCTCGGTGGCGGCGATGTCGTACGTCGCGCGCTCGGCGTCGTGGGCTCCGGTGTCCTGCGTCATGGCGTTGTCCTCGGGTCAGGCTGGGTCGGGCATGAAAAAACCCCTCGCATGGAGGGGTAGCCGCGTGTCGGTCCGGTGGGTGTCGGACGGATCAGCGCGGCTGTCGAAGAAGGAGCTGCTTCTGCACGGGACACATCATACTCGCTCCCATGACCGCTGACCTGAGCAGGTACGACGACGTCCTCCGGCTGCTGGAGGCGCTCCCCCGCCACGTGCCGGCGCTGCAGGTGGTCGTGGTCAACGGATCGGCCGTCACCGGCGGCTGGGACGAGCACTCGGACCTCGACGTCGAGGCGTGGTGCAGCGGCGACCCCACCGAGGCGTACGACGCCGTGCTCGCGCTGGTGCGCGACGAGCTCGAGGTCGACCAAGTGTGGGAGCTGCCCGACGCGACCTGGCCGACCGGCCGCCAGTGCTTCATCCACCTCCAGCCCGACGCCGCCGACCTCAGCCGGCCGACCCGGCTGCTCGACGTGGTCATCCAGACCACGCCCGAGCGGCTCACCATGGACACCCGCCGCCACGGCACGCCGATGGTGCTGCACGACCCCGACGGGCTGCTCGTGCTCGAGGACGACGACGAGGCCGAGATGGAGGCCCAGCGCCGGCAGGCCGTGGCCCAGACCGCTGCGCGCCGGCAGACGGCGGCCTGGCTGGTGGAGCGGGCCATCGCCCGCGACGACCTCGCCGAGGCGACGTCGCTGCACCTGCGGTTCGCGGTCGAGCCGCTGGTGAAGCTGCTCCGGATCCAGCACTGCCCGGCACGCTTCGACTACGGGCTGCGCTACCTGCGCACCGACCTGCCGGCCGGGATGGCGGAGCGGGTGGAAGCACTGCTGCCCGGGCCGGACCTCTCGGTCCGCGCCCGGGCAGCGTTCACGTGGCAGGACGAGGTCCTGCGGGAGCTCAGCTGATCGTCACTTGACGAACTGCGGGGTGAGCGGCGGGTTCCACCACTCGCCGTTGTAGGCCTTCACGGCGCCGATCACGTGCAGGATGCCGGCCACGACGAAGGCGGCGGCCAGCGCCGGCAGCATCACGACCAGGCCCAGGCCCAGCGTCAGCAGGGCGACCGGGATGGTGAGGATGCCGAGCACGACCAGCCAGATGAACATGGTGATCTGGATGTTGATCGAGTTGGCGGCGTGGGCCCGGACGAACGGGCCGCGGTCCTTGTGGATCATGTAGACGAGCACGGAGGCGATGAAGCCGAGGAAGCCGGCGGAGCAGATCATCGCCACCACGGCGCCGGCGTGGCTGATCGCACCCCAGGTGCGCTCGTCCTCGGGCGACATCGTCGACGGCGTCGCGCGGTAGGTGGTCTGGGGCTGCTGGCCGTAGGCCTGCGTCGGGTCGTTGCCCTGCGGGGTGGTCGGGTACTGGTCGGACATCTCTCTCACTCCTCGGCGGGCGGGGTGCCCGTTGATGACGCCAAGCCAAGCACGTCCGGAAGGCGATTTCATCCCGTTCCGGGGTCCGTTCAGGGTCGGGTCAGGGGTGGTTCCGGGCCGACCTCCCAAGAAGTGTTTGACAGTACGGGGCGGCCCGGTGACACTACTCCCCAACAATCGTTGGAGGGTAAGCATGGCCGAGGAGCCGCACGACGACACGGTGGCGCGCCTGCGGGCGACCGCGCACCCGCTGAGGCTGAGGATCCTGTCCCTGCTGACAGCGGAGGCGATGAGCGCGGCCGAGGTCGCCCGCGCCCTGGCGACCACCCACGCCAACGCGTCGTACCACCTGCGCGTGCTGCACGACAACGGCGTGCTCGTCGTGGAGTCGGAGGAGAAGATCCGAGGGGGCGTCGCCAAGCGCTACCGCTACGACCCGGAGCGCGAGCTCCCTCACCAGGACAACACCAACGACGAGCAGATCGCCTACGCCCGGGCGAACGCCGTCGAGGTCGAGCGACGGCTGCTCGACGCAGCGTCGGGTGCCGGCTTCTCATTCGACCTCGAGGCGTGGGTCCCGGTCGCGGCTTGGCACCGCGCGCTCGACCTGCTCGACGAAGCCTCCCTGCTCCTCCACTCCGAGGCGCGGCCGACCGGGACGGCCGACACCGTCCACGTCAGCGGCACCGCGCAGGCCTTCACGATGAGCGGCGGCCTCACGGGGGCCGACGTGAAGTGGAACCGCGTGGCGCGCGGAGGTGCGCGATGACCTGGCAGCACGCGCTGGAGCCGCTGCGCAACCGCAACTTCGCGTGGTACTTCGCCTCGCGCTTCGTCAACACGCTCGGCAACATGATGGCGAGCATCGCGCTCGCGTTCGCCGTGCTCGACATCACCGACTCCCCCGCGGCGCTCGGCCAGGTCCTGGCCGCGCACACGATCCCGATGGTCGCCCTGCTGCTCTACGGCGGTGTGATCGCGGACCGGTTCCCGCGCACGCTGGTGCTGCAGTTCTCGAACTTCACCTCGGCCATCACCCAGGGTGCGATCGCGCTGCTGGTGCTCGGCGGCCACGCCGAGATCTGGATGCTGGTGGTGCTCAGCGTGGCCCACGGCGCCGTCTCGGGCATCGGGTTCCCGGCGATGGCCAGCGCGCTGCCCCAGCTGGTGCCGCGCGAGCACCTCCAGCCCGCCAACGCCCTGATCTCCCTGACCCGCAACGGCATGGCGGTGCTCGGCCCGACGGTCGGCGCCCTGCTGGTCGTGACCGTCGGCTCCGGCTGGGCGCTCGCTGTCGACGCGGCCACGTGGCTGGTCGCCGCGCTGCTCCTTCTGCCGGTCGCGCTGCCCCCACGACCGGCGGACAAGGAGCCCGCCGACACGGTCGGCGAGCTGCGTGAGGGTTGGACCTTCTTCTGGGCCACGCCGTGGCTGTGGGCCGTCGTCGTCGGCTTCGGCGCCCTGAACTTCATCCACGCCGGCGCCTGGACCACCCTCGGTCCCGCCGTCGCCGACGACACGATCGGCCGACAGGCATGGGGCTACGTCCTGTCCGCCGAGGCCGTCGGACTGCTGGTCACCACCGTCATCCTGCTGCGGGTGCGGCTGGAGCGGCCGCTCCTGCTCGGCATGCTGGGAGTGGCGATGATGGCGCCGCCGATGCTCGTGCTCGGCGTCTCCCCGCACGTGGTCGGGCTCGTCGCCGCCGCCTTCCTGTCCGGTGTGGGCACGGAGGTGTTCGGCATGGGCTGGAACCTCGCGATGCAGGAGCACATCGACGACTCGATGCTCTCGCGGGCCTACTCCTACGACGCCCTCGGGTCGTTCGTCGCCCTTCCGCTCGGCCAGCTCGCCTTCGGGCCGCTGGCCCTGGCGTTCGGCTTCGAGGAGGTGCTGGTCGTCTCGGCGGTGGCGTACGTCGTCATCGTCGCGCTGGTGCTCTGCTCCCGCTCGGTCCGCACCCTCCAGCGCGCCCCCGTCACCCCGACGGAGCCGGTGACGAGCGCCACGCCGTAGGGTCCAACGACATGGGAGTCATGGACCTGTTCCGCCTCGACGACAAGGTCGTCATCGTCACCGGTGCCTCGAGCGGGCTGGGCGTCGCGTTCGCCCACTGCTTCGCCGAGGCGGGCGCCGACCTGGTGCTCGGCGCGCGCCGGGTGGAGAAGCTGGAGCGGGTCGCCGACTCGGTGCGCTCCACCGGCCGCCGCGTGCACACCGTGGCGACCGACGTGGCCGACCCCGACCAGTGCCAGCGCCTGGTCGACGAGGCGATGGCGAAGTTCGGCCGGGTCGACGTGTTGATCAACAACGCCGGTGTCGGCACCGCCGTCCCGGCCACGCGTGAGACCCCCGACCAGTTCCGCTCGGTCATCGAGGTGAACCTCAACGGCTGCTACTGGATGGCGCAGGCCTGCGGCCGCGTGATGGAGCCCGGGTCGAGCATCATCAACATCTCCTCGATCCTCGGCATCACCACCGGCGGCCTGCCGCAGGCGGCGTACTCCGCCTCGAAGGCCGGGCTCGGCGGGCTCACCCGTGACCTCGCGCAGCAGTGGATGGGCCGCAAGGGCATCCGCGTCAACGCGCTCGCGCCGGGCTTCTTCACCTCCGAGATGACCGAGACCTACCCCGAGGGCTACCTCGAGCTCGCCATGCAGCGCGTGCCGGCGGGCCGCAAGGGCGACCCGCGCGAGCTCGCCGCGACCGCGGTCTGGCTGGCGTCCGACGCCGCCGGCTACGTCACCGGACAGATGATCCCGGTCGACGGTGGCCTCACGATCGCCTGACTTTCTGCCAAGATCCGGGGGCATGAGCGAGGGAGCAGAGACCCACCGCCTGCGGCGCATGAACGGTCGCGACCCCAGCGAGTCGCACCGCACCGCGACGCCCCTGGAGCTGCTCTACGACCTCACCCTGGTCGTGGCCTTCAGCCTCGCCGGGTCGCAGCTCGCCCACGCACTGACGACGGGCCACGTCCTCGCGGGCCTGCTCGGCTTCGCGGTGGCGATGTTCGCGATCACGCTCGCGTGGATCAACTTCTCGTGGTTCGCCTCGGCGTACGACACGGACGACGCGTTCATGCGCCTCGCCACGCTGCTCCAGATGGTCGGTGTCCTCCTGCTCGCGCTCGGCCTGCCCGACCTCTTCGAGGGCTTCAACCACGGGGAGTTCGACAACGCGGTGGTGGTCGCCGGATACGTCACCATGCGGATCTCGATGATCCTGCTCTGGGCACGGGCCGCTGCCCACGACCCCGAGCGGCGGTCGACCTGCCTCGCGTACGTCGAGCTCATCGCCGTCGCCCAGGTCGGCTGGGTCGTCACCGCGACCGACGTGCTGCCGGTGCCGGTCCAGCTGGCCCTCGCCCTCGCGCTGTTCGCCCTCGAGGTCGGCGGGCTGGTCTGGATCGAGACCCACTTCCCGCCCACCCCGTGGCACCCGCACCACATCGCCGAGCGCTACGGCCTGTTGGCCATCATCTCCCTGGGCGAGGTCGTGCTCGGCACCACGACGGCGATCGAGGCCGTGGTGGACACGGAGGGCTGGAGCCTCGAGCCCGTCCTGATCGCTCTCAGCGGCGTGTCCCTCGCGGTCGGCATGTGGTGGTCCTACTTCGTGGTGCCCTTCGGCGACGCGCTGAGCCACAGCGACCGGCGCAGCATGATCTTCGGCTTCGGCCACCTCGTCCTGTACGCCTCGATCACGGCGACAGGTGCCGGCCTGCACGCGGCCGCGTACTTCGCGGAGCACCACACCGAGCTCGACGCCAGCCAGACCGTGCTCACGGTGGTGATTCCCCTCGCGGTGTTCGTCCTCGCCCTCTACGCGCTCTTCCACCTGCTCTTGCCTGGCCACGACCCGCTCCACGTGTGGCTGGTCCTCACCACGCTGCTCGTCCTGGGTGCGGCGTACGCCCTCGCCGCCGCAGGCGTGTCACTGTCCGTGGCACTGGTGGTGCTCATGCTGGCGCCGTGGATCACGGTCGTGGGCTACGAAGCGCGCGGCTACCGTCACCTCCGCACGGTCGATCCGTCCCACTGATCAGAGCCAGGGCTCGCCCGCGACCACCCCGGCAGTACGCCGCCCGGCGGACGCCTCGGCCAGCCAGCGCTCACCGTCGGACACGCCCCTGCTCCCCCAGCCGTCGAGCGACCGGGTGACGACCCCCTCGCCCTCCCGCACGACGTAGACGCCTCCCGACAGCGCGAGGACGAACGCGCTGTCGATCGTGTCGAGCAGGTCGGCCGAGCCGGTGTCGCAGGCGTCGCAGCCGCAGTCGGGCTGGAGCTCGAGCACCTCCGTGGGCTCCCCCACACCGACCCGGACGAAGGTGTCGTCGGCGAACAGTCCCACCACCAGGGGCTGGGTGCCCGGCCGGCCGCGGACGATGGTGGCGCGACTCGGTGCGAGGTGCTGGTCGCCGAGCCACTCGACGCCCACCGGGTCGACCTGCTCCGCGGCACCGAGACCGGCGCTCGTGATCGCCTCGATCCAGGCGTCCGAGCGCACGGCGAGCAACCGGTAGCGGCCTGCATCGGTCACGCGGGAGTACTCCTCCTCGAGCGTCGACGGTCCGTCCGGGTGCGGGTTCGGCCAGTCGGCGAGGTCGCCGCGCAATCGCGCGAACGCCGCGTCGACTGCCGGCAGCAGTGCGGCCGGCGGGAAGCGACGCCGGTCGGCGTGCCTCGAGACGGCGACACCGTCGAGCACCACCTGCTCGAAGCGGTCACCCGACGCGAGCGACACCCCGATCGAGACCAGCGGCGCCACGGAGTCGTCGTCCTCGCCGTCGGGCCAGAACATCACCCAGGCACCCCGGCCGAGCTCCTCCGGCTCGCCGACCGGGCTGAGGCTGACGGTCGTGCCGTCGCCCTGGTGGAACATGCGGCGCGGCCAGTGGCGGCTCGGCACGAAGCCGAGGGCGAGCAGCAGGTCGGCGACACGGTCGAGGTCGGGCGGCGAGAGGGAGATCGACTCGACCACGGCGCCGTCGGCGGGGCCGGGCGGCATCGGGGTGGTCCACTCGATGAGGAACGGCAGCGCGTCGTCGTACGGCCCGGCGGCGAGGTCGCAGCCGACCCACTGGACCATGTCACCGTCGGGCGTACGCCGCGAGCCCGGCGTGGCCGGCCCAGGGGCGAAGCCCGCGTCGACGAGCGCCTCGCGCGCGGCCTCCATGTCGTCGACCGCGATCGCCCATGAGATCGGCCCGCGGGCGGCTCGGATGCGGTCGAGCCAGGGGTTCGACTCGTCGCTGCCGACGGCGATCAGCTCGACGTAGGCCGGCCGCGGTCCGCGGACGAGCACGTTCTCCGTGCCCATCGGGTGGCGTCCGCCGCGCTCGGCGGGGAGGCCGGCCGCACGCCAGCGCGCCGCCGCCTCGTCGAGGTCCACGACGGCGACCACGAGGTGGTCGAAACGGGCGCCCAGGAGGATCAGCCCGCGAGGATCTCGGAGACCGCGCGCACCAGGCCGGCGATGTCGTCGTCGCTGGCCACGAGCGGCGGGGCGAAGCGGACCGTCGAGCCGTGGGTGTCCTTGGCCAGGATGCCGCGCGCCATGAGGGCCTCGGACATCTGGCGACCGCTCATCAGCGACGGGTCGATGTCGATGCCGGCCCACGCGCCCCGGACGCGTACGTCGGAGAGGCCGCTGCCGACGAGCGGGCGGAACCGGGCCTCGAGCAGGTCGCCGATCTCCGCCGAGCGGGCCTGGAACGTGCCCTCCTCGAGCATCGCGACGACCTCGGTGCCGATGGCCGCGGCGAGCGGGTTGCCGCCGAACGTCGAGCCGTGCGAGCCGGGCGTGATGACGTCCATGATCTCGTGGTCGGCCGCGATCGCGGAGACGGGGTAGATGCCGCCGCCGAGCGCCTTGCCCATGATGTAGATGTCGGGGACGACGTCCTCGTGGTCGCAGGCGAACGTCTTGCCGGAGCGCGCGAGGCCGGACTGGATCTCGTCGGCGACCATCAGCACGTTGCGCTCGGTGCAGAGCTCGCGCAGCTCGCGCAGGAAGCCCTGGGGCGGCATGACGACGCCGCCCTCGCCCTGGATCGGCTCGAAGAGCACCGCGACGGTGGTCTCGTCGATCGCGGAGGCGATGGAGGCGATGTCGCCGTACTTCACGCTGCGGAAGCCGGTCGTGAACGGCGCGTAGCCCGACGTCGCGACCTCGTCGTCGGAGAAGCTCACGATGGTGGTGGTGCGGCCGTGGAAGTTGCCCTCCATGGTGATGATCGTGGCCTGGCCGGCGGGGACGCCCTTGACCTCGTAGCCCCACTTGCGGCTGACCTTGATCGCGGTCTCGACGGCCTCGGCGCCGGAGTTCATCGGCAGGATCATGTCCTTGCCGGTCAGCCGGGCCAGCGCCTCGGCGAAGCCGCTCAGCTTGTCGTTGAAGAACGCGCGGCTGGTCAGCGTCAGCTTGCCGAGCTGCTCGCGCGCGACGGCGACGAGGCGCTCGTTGGAGTGGCCGAAGTTGAGCGCGGAGTAGCCCGCGAGGCAGTCGAGGTAGCGCTTGCCGTCGACGTCGATGACCCACGCGCCGTCGCCCTCGGCGAGCACCACCGGGAGCGGGTGGTAGTTGTGCGCGGCGTAGCGCTCGGTCGTCTCGATGTGGGCGGCCGTGCGCTCCGAGATGGTGCTGGTGGCGGGGTCAGTCGCGGTCATGGGCACATGGTGCCACCGCGCGGACGAAAGCGCCGAAGCGACGAGACCACTGATCTCCAGGTGGCCCGCGACAAGGCGCACGCGCGACTGGTGTCATCGGTGGACACCTGCGAGGGAGGCACACGATGGACGACGTGGACCCGGTCGGCTTCATCGGGCTCGGGCACATGGGCGAGCCGATCGCCGTCAACCTGCTGCGCGCCGGACGACGGCTGGTGGCGTGGACACGACGGGCGGAGCGGGTGCAGGAGCTGGTGCGCGCCGGGGCCACCGGGGCGGTCGACGTCGGGCAGGTGCTGGACTCCTGCGAGGTCGTCCTCGTGATGCTCGCGGACGCGGCCGCGCTGGACGAGGTGCTGGGCTGGGACGGCTCGGGTTTCGCCCACCCCCTCGCCGGACGCACCCTGGTCAACCTCGGGACCGTGTCGACGGCCTCCGCCTCGGCGTTCCACGAGCGGGTGCGGGAGGCGGGTGGACGCTACGTCGAGGCACCCGTCTCCGGGTCGCGCGTCCCGGCGCAGCGCGGCGAGCTCGTCGTGATGCTCGCGGGCGACGGGGACCTCGACCCCCTCGAACAGTTGCTGGCGCCGATCAGCCGGGCGGTCGTCCGTTGCGGTGCGGTGCCGGCCGCGACGGCCACGAAGCTGTCGGTCAACGCCTTCCTCGTCAGCCTGGTCACCGCCCTGGCCGAGTCCGTGCACCTGGCGGAGAGAAGTGGGGTCGACCTCGACGTGCTGCACCGCGTCCTGGACTCCGGGCCGATGGCCAGCGCCGTGTCCCGGATGCGCCTGGCCGCCATGCTCGAGCGCGACTACGCACCCCAGACCGCGATCGACGACGTGGTCCGCAACTGCCAGCTGGTCCTCGAGCTCGCCGAGTCCGCCGGGACCGGGGCCCCGATGGCCCGCCGGAGCCACGACCTCTACACCCGCTCCTCCGCCCTCGGCTTCGGCGCCGCCGACATGGCAGCGGTGGTGGAGGCGCTCAGGGCTTGACCGACCACCGCCCTGCCCCACCACACGTGTCCGGGAAACCGCCCCCCGGCCGGCAGGCGGAGGGCGACTTCTCGGACACGTGTGCTCAGCGCACGCCGGACATGCAGAAGGCCGGACCCTTGCGGATCCGGCCTTCTGTGTTGGTGGAGCTGAGGGGACTCGAACCCCTGACCCTCTGCATGCCATGCAGATGCGCTACCAGCTGCGCCACAGCCCCAACAGCCGAGAACATTAGCCGACAGTTCAGCCGACGTGAAATCGGGGTCGCCCTCAGGCGATCCAGCGCACCAGGAGCACGATCGTGAAGACCGCGACCGCGAGTCCGGCGAGGATCGGCACGACCGTGAGGGCGAGCGCGCCGGCGATGTAGGCCGGTGTCGGCGGCTCGCGCAACGGCTCCTTCTCGAGCTCGCGGAGCAGCAGGTGGAGGTTCTTGCGGTTGGCGCGGTGGGCGACGTCGAGCAGGTCGCCGATGCCCGGGAGCAGGCCCAGCAGCGCGTCGACGACGAGGTTGAGCGCCATCCGCGCGAGCACCACCATCGGCACCCGCGCCAGGATCGCGTCGCGCACGATGACCGACGACAGGGCGCTGCCGACCGCGTCACCGATGCCGGGCACCAGCCCGATCACCGCGTCGAGACCGACGCCGAAGCGGGTGCCGGGCACCGTCACCGCGTCGTCCATCACCTTGGCCAGCTGCCGGCTGAGTCGTACGTCGACCTCGCGAGCGCGCTCGCTCACGCCACGACCCGGTTCCAGGCCATCAGACGCCACCGCTCGACGCCCCCCGTCCAGGTCGAGGCGGAGTGCTCGAGCTCGATCCAGCCGCAGTTGGCCAGCACCCCGAGGGCCTCACCCGGGTCGGGGAGGTCGAGGAACGCCGGCACGGCGACGCGCAGCGCGGCGCCGTGGGAGACGACGATCCCGGTCTCGCCCTCGCCCAGCGCATCGGCGTACTCCCCCAGGGCGGGCAGGAAGCGGGCGAGCACGTCGTCGTCGGTCTCGCGGCCGGGGATGTCGGCGTCGTTGCCGGCGAGCAGCGCGGCGTGCTCCACGGGGTGGGCGGCGGCGTACTCGTCGCTGGTCAGGCCGGTGCGGTTCGGGCCGATGTCGAACTCGCGCAGGCGCGGGTCGAGGACGGGCTCGAGGCCAGCCTCGGCTGCGACGAACCCAGCGGTCTGCGCAGCCCGCGAGAGGTCTGAGGTCCACATCGCCACGGGCGCGAACGCAGCCAGGGCAGGCGCCACCGCCTTGGACTGCAGCTGCCCCTGGGCGTCGAGCGGGATGTCGGCGTGCCCCTGCGCCCGCCCGGAGTCGTTCCACTCCGTGCGGCCGTGGCGGAGCAGGACCAGGCGCTTCACGCGAGGGTCAGCGGGATGAGCGGGCAGTCGCTCCAGAGGCGCTCGAGGGCGTAGAAGGAGCGCTCCTCCTCGTGCTGGACGTGCACGACGATCTCGCCGTAGTCGAGCAGCACCCAGCGACCCTCCCTGTGGCCCTCGCGGCGGATCGGCTTGGCGCCGGCGTCGCGGAGCTTCTCCTCCACCTCGTCGACGATCGCGCCGACGGCGCGCTCGTTGTTGGCGCTGGCCAGCACGAAGGCGTCGGTGATCGCGAGCTGGTCGCTCACGTCGAAGGCCAGCACCTGGTCGGCCTTCTTGTCGTGCGCGGCCTGGGCGGCGACGGCGACGAGCTCGAGGGCGTGGTCGGTGGCAGTCATGCGGAGTCCTTGCTGGTGCCGGTGGTGGTCGTTGCGGGTGGTGCGTAGAGGTCGTGCTTGGCGATGTACTGGACGACGCCGTCGGGCACGAGGTACCAGACCGGCTCGCCGCGCCGCTTGCGGTCGCGGCAGTCGGTGGAGGAGATCGCCAGGGCGGGGATCTCGACCATGGTGACGCGGTCGGACGGGATCCGGGCCAGTGCCTCGGGGTCCATGGCGTAGCCGGGGCGCGTGCAGCCCACGAAGTTCGCCAGCTCGAAGAGCTCCTCGGCGTCACGCCACGTGAAGATGTCGGCGAGTGCGTCTGCGCCGGTGATGAAGAACAGCTCGGCGTCGGGCATCTCGGCCTTGAGGTCGCGGAGCGTGTCGATCGTGTACGTCCGGCCCTCGCGGTCGATGTCGACGCGGGAGACGTTGAAGCGCGGGTTGGCGGCCGTGGCGACCACCGTCATCAGGTAGCGGTGCTCGGCCTCGGTGACCTCGCGGTCGCTCTTCTGCCAGGGGTCGCCTGTGGGGACGAAGACGACCTCGTCGAGGTCGAACCAGGCCTGCACCTCCGACGCGGCCACGAGGTGGCCGTGGTGGATCGGGTCGAAGGTGCCGCCCATCACCCCGACGCGGCGCGGTGCCTGCTGGTCGGGCACGGGGTCAGCTGTGCTCGCGGCCGCCACCGAAGGACACGACTGCGAGCAGCAGGACGATCAGCAGGCCCAGGGCGATCACACCGACGAAGACGGGCGGGATCGCGGGCTCGCCGTGCTCGGCGGTCTCGGCGGCAAGCGTGGTGACGGTGCTCAGCATGGGCGCGATCCTATCGTCTGCGCTCGTGCGTCAGCGCACGTGGCCGTCGCCGACCACGACGTACTTGCTCGAGGTCATCTCCGGCAGTCCCATCGGGCCGCGGGCGTGCAGCTTCTGGGTGGAGATGCCGATCTCGGCACCGAAGCCGAACTCGCCGCCGTCGGTGAAGCGGGTCGAGGCGTTGACGACCACTGCCGCGGAGTCGACGGCCGCGACGAAGCGGCGGATGGTGCCCTGGTCGCGCGCCACGATCGCCTCGGTGTGGCCCGAGGAGTAGCGCCGGATGTGGTCGATCGCCCCTTCGACGTCGGCGACGACGGCGGCCGAGATCTCCAGCGCGAGGAACTCCGCGCCGTGGTCGTCGTCGGTCGCCGCCACCACGTCGTCGTACTCGGCGAAGGCGGGGTCCCCGTGGATGGTGACGCCCGCACCCTGCAGGGCCTCGATCACGGTCGGCAGGAACTCGTCGGCGACGTCCTGGTGCACGAGCAGCGACTCGGCGGCGTTGCACACGCTGGTGCGCTGGGTCTTGGCGTTGAGCACGATCGCCAGCGCCTGGTCGAGGTCGGCGGAGGCGTCGACGTAGACGTGGCAGTTGCCCACGCCCGTCTCGATCACCGGCACCGTCGACTCCTCAACGACGCTGCGGATCAGCCCGGCGCCACCGCGCGGGATCAGCACGTCGACCAGCCCACGGGCGCGCATCAGCGCCTTCACGCTGTCGTGGGTCTCCCCCGGCACCAGCTGCACGACGTCCTCCGGCAGGCCGCTGTCGGCGAGCGCGCCGCGCATCGCCGTGACGATCGCGGCGTTGCTGGACCGGGCGCTGGACGAGCCGCGCAGCAGGACGGCGTTGCCGGCCTTGAGGCAGATGCCGGCGGCGTCGGCGGTGACGTTGGGCCGGGCCTCGTAGATCATCCCGACGACCCCGAACGGCACGCGCACCTGGCGCAGCTCCAGGCCGTTGGCGAGCGTGCTGCCCCGCAGCACCTCCCCCACCGGGTCGGGCAGCCCGGCGACGTCGCGCAGCCCCTGCGCCATCGCCTCGAGGCGCGCGTCGTCGAGGCGGAGCCGGTCGACGATGTTGGCGGGGGTGCCGCCGGACTCCGCACGCGCGACGTCCTCCACGTTGGCCGCGAGGATCTCCGTCGCCGAGGCGAGCAGCGCGTAGGCCATCGCCAGGAGCGCGGCGTCCTTGGTCGCCCGGGTCGCCGTGGCGAGCTCGTGGCTCGCGGTCCGGGCCCGGCCGGCGACCTCGCGGACGGCATCCTCGCTGCTCATGCCGTCCAGCGTAGGTGCGTCGTGCCTATCCTGAGCCCATGTCTCGCATCACGGGGGTGGTGGTCGCGCTGGCGACCGCAGCGGCGGTCCTGACCGGCTCGACGGCGGACGCCGGCACGGGCGCAGCGGCGCCGCCGACGGCCCAGCTGCCGCGCGAGATCACCGGCGGCGTGGAGCTCACGCTCGCCGATGGCGACCAGCTGCGCGTCTGGGCGGCGACGAACTACCGGACCGTGTGGGCCAAGCGGTACGACGCCGCGACCGGCGCCTGGGGTGCGCGGACGGTGGTGCTCCGGGAGAAGAACCTCTCCCGCGGGAGCGTCGATGCCCGGACCGCCAACGGCGCGGTCGCAGTGACCGCGAGGTGCGACCGCTTCGGCTACGCGGAGGACCAGGCGCCCACCCACTCCCGCGCGGTCTGGTCGGCCGACACCGTGACGTGGTCGTCGTACAGGCTCGAGGGCGAGGCGTACGAGGAGCCCGGCATCTCCCCCGACGGCAGCCGGGCGGTGTGGCCGGAGTCCGACCGCTACGTGACCTTCGGGCCGGACGGGTTCACCCGCCACGCGCTGGAGACGCCCGGCCAGGAGTACACCGCGACCACCACGATCACCGACACCGGCCAGGTCTCCTACCTCTACGGCAAGGGCCTCGGCGGCCGGTGCGGCCTGGTCGCGCTGACCCGCACCGGCGACGACCCGCCGACCCGGCAGGTCCTGCGGTTCGACAGCGCGTGCTCCGACAGCAACTTCGCCAACCTCGACGCGAACACCGCGTTGTTCGGCGACTTCAGCAACCCGGCCTTCGTCACGACGATCGCGCGGGCCGATGCGTCCTCGCCGTGGGCCGTCACCGCGATCGCGCCGGCCTCCGCGCCCGGGCTGGAGAGGGCCGGCGGGCGCCGGCTCCCCACCGACTTCTTCGACCCGACGGGCTTCCCCCTCCTCGCGCTCGGGGCCGGCAAGGGACAGCCGATCCGGGCGCAGGCGTACGACACCGCGACCCAGACGTGGGGCCCCTCCACCGTGGCGTACGACCCCGGCGGGAAGAGCTGCCGGTGGGGCGACAACTGGATCGCGCAGCCGCTGGCGGTCGTGGCCGTCACCGTGCGGTGCGGGGTTCGCTCCGTCGTCCTGACCACGTCGGACGCCGTGCACTGGCAGGCGCTGCGGATGGCCCGCCACGTGCCCGGCATCTCCCCCGACGGCACGTACGTCGCCGTACCCGGCCGGAGCAGCACGTCGATCATCTCGCCGGAACGCGGTGTCGTGGCCCTTCCGCTCGGGGTGGGGGGCGCGTGCGACGTCGTGGTGCCCGACGGCCCGGACGGTGCCGTGCTCCTGACCGCCTCCGGCCGCCACCACGGCTGGCCGACGGTGCTCCAGCACTCGTCCCCGACCGGCTGGGACCGCATCTCCAGGACGAACCTGCCCACCTACGCGCAGACCTGCGTCAAGGCTCGCTCCTCGAACTACGAGCTGCCCTACCGCTTCGACATCTACAGCACGTGGAAGGGCTACTCGGTGCGGGTCGTCCAGCGCGGGGGCGTGTGGAAGGCCCTGCGCAGCCGCTACTGAGCCCGGACGCGCCGACGGCCCGGCACGTCACCTGCCGGGCCGTCGTGAGCGGGTGGTGCTGGGGTCAGCCCTTGCGCTCGGTGATCTTCTCGGTGGCGGCGGGCAGCACGGAGTGCAGGTCGCCCACGACACCGAAGTCGACGAGCTCGAAGATCGGGGCCTCGGGGTCCTTGTTGACCGCGACGATGGTCTTCGAGGTCTGCATGCCGGCCCGGTGCTGGATCGCACCCGAGATGCCGTTGGCGACGTAGAGCTGCGGCGAGACCGTCTTGCCGGTCTGGCCGACCTGGAAGGCGTGCGGCATCCAGCCCGAGTCGACCGCGGCACGCGAGGCACCCACGGCCGCACCGAGGCTGTCGGCGAAGCCCTCGACGGGCTCGAAGTTGCCGCCGGTGCCACGACCTCCCGAGACCACGATCGCGGCCTCGGTCAGCTCCGGGCGACCGGTGGACTGGCGCGGCTGGGTGGCCACGATCTGGGCACCCTTCGCGGCATCGCTGATGGTCACGGCGAACGCCTCGACGGCACCCGCGCCCTCGGCCTCCTCAGGAGCGGCCGAGTTCGGCTTGACCGTGATGATCGGCGTGCCCGTGGTGACCTTCGCCTGCACGGTGAAGTTGCCGGCGAACACCGACTGGGTGGTGACGCCACCGTCGGTCACGTCCACGGCGTCGGTGATCATGCCCGAGCCCAGCTTGATCGCCAGGCGACCGGCGACCTCCTTGTTCTCGAACGTCGAGGGCAGCAGGATCGCCGCCGGGCTGGTCTTCTCGGCCAGCTGCTGGAGCGCCTCGGCCTTCGGGGCGACGAGGTAGCCCTTGATCTGCGCGTCGTCGATCACGTACACCTTGCCGGCGCCGTACTTCTTGACCTTCTCCGCCACCGCGTCGCCCTGGTCGGGCGAGCCGAAGAACACCGCGGACGGCTCGCCGAGACGCTTCGCGATGGTGAGCAGCTCGTAGGTCGGCTTCTTGACCTCGCCGTCGGCGTGGTCGATCACAACAAGAACTTCAGACATGTTCGAAGCCTCCTCAGATGAACTTCTTCGAGGCGAGGAAGTCGACCAGCGCAGTGGCGCCCGAGCCGTCCTCGTCGGTGACGATCTCGCCGGCCGTGCGCGGCGGGCGGGCGGTGGTGTCCTCGACCTGCGACCAGGCGACCGAGAGGCCGACCTCGCCGGCGTCGACACCCAGGTCGGACAGCGACCAGGTCTCGAGCCCCTTCTTCTTCGCCGCCATGATGCCCTTGAACGACGGGTAGCGGGCCTCACCCGACTGGTCGGTCACGGACAGCACGATCGGCAGCGTCGCGCCGATGACCTCGGTCGAGCCCTCGTTGTCGCGCTTGATGCGGACCTGGTCGCCCTGCGACTCCACCACGGAGGCGAGCGTGACCTGCGGGAGGCCGAGGCGCTCGGCGAGCATCGCCGGCACCACGGAGCCCGACGCGTCGGTCGAGGCCATGCCGCAGACCACGAGGTCGGCGCCGGCGTCGGCCTTGATCTTCTCGACGGCCTTGGCCAGCACCAGCGAGGTGGCGATGTAGTCGGAGCCGGCGATCGCGTCGTCGACCACGTGGACGCCGGAGTCGGCACCCATCTGCAGCGCCTTGCGGACCGCGTCGACAGCCTTCTCGGGGCCGACGGTCAGCGCGGTCACGGTGATCTCCTCACCCTCACGCTTCTCGCGGAACTGCAGCGCCTGCTCCACGGCGTACTCGTCCAGCTCGGACAACAGGCCGTCGACACCGACGCGGTCGACGGTGTTGTCGTCCTCGAACTTGCGGTCGGCCGTCGCGTCCGGCACGTACTTCACACAGACAACAATGTTCATGGTGGTGTGGCCTCGCGGCCCCTCCTGTGCACTCGGATGTGCTCGTGAGGTTACAAGCGAGTCACCCCGGCACGGAATGGAGATCGGGGTGGGGTCTCTCACAGTGACACTGTCACGGTCCGCTCGTTCGAGCGGGGCGGCGCCGTCAGCGGCGGCCGCGGATGCGGAAGCGCTCCACGCGCGTCGCCGCGGCGTGGTCGCCGTCGCCGCGGTAGGTGACCTCCACGCGGTAGCGGCCCGCGCGCGAGCGTCCCTCGCGCAGCCCGATCGGGGCCACCACGACCCCGTTCTCGAGGGCACCGCGAGCGACGCGCACCGTCCGCCCCGACTTCCGTACGACGACCCGCACCCGCCCCGACGGCGTGGTGCCGTAGTCGCCGGTGGCCCGCACGTGGACGGCCAGCTGTCCACGCAGCCGCTTGCCGGTGACGTCGATCTGCAGCCGGGTGCGCACCGGCACGACCTGCCAGTTCAGCGGCGTCGACGCGCTGCCGTCCTGGCGCAGCGGGTCCTGGGGCAGGAAGGTGGCCTGCACCTCGTGAGCGCCGGTGACCGCCCTGGGGAGCACGAGACCGGCGGTGCCGCTCGCACCGAGGTTGGCCTTGAACGCGACCCCGTCGACGGCGAAGACCACGTCGCCCTGCGCCGGACCGTCGGCGGCGGTGACCGCCGCAGTGGCGGTGACGACCTGGCCGTAGTCCGACTGCTGGGTGCTCAGCAGGAGCGTGGTGCTGGACGGTGCCGCCGCCGCGGCCGTCGGCACCGGTGCGCCGGCGGCCGCGAGGCCGAGCACGCCGGCGGCGACCACGCGGGTCGCCTGCCGGCGTACGGACGAACGAGTCATGTGGAACCCCCTGCCCGGATCGTAGATCACGGGCAGGGTGGCTCAGCCGACCTTGACCTTCGCCTTGCCCGTGGACTTCGCGTGGGTGGCGTCGCCCTTGTAGGACACGGTGATCGTGTAGGTGCCGGGCTTGGTGACCTTGGTGAGGACGACCTTGGCCTTGCCCTTGGTGACGTCCACGCGCAGGCTCTTGACCTTCTTCTTCCCGCGGGTCACCTTCACCTTCGCCGTGCCACCGGCGGCCTTGTCGGCAGACCCGACCTTGATCCGGGCGACGATCTTCGACTGCTTCTTGGCGTAGCTGCCGCTGACCTTCGTGGTCGTCGCCTGCACGGCGGACGGGGGCAGGGTGCCGTCGGCCGTCACGGCGACCGTGTCGACGGTGGCGTCCTGGCCCGGGTTGAGCGTGCAGGTCACCTTGTAGGGCGAGAGCGTGCTCGCGCCACCGCCGGAGGTCTTGCCGGCGAGCACGGCGGTGAAGTTGCCGGCCGTGAGCTTCACGGTGCCCTCGGCGGTCGGGGTGATCGCCGTGCCGACGGCGGTCGCGGGGACCACCATGTCGCCCGAGGCGGGCACGGTCGTGACGGGGACCGACGCCGGCAGCTGCCCGGCCGCGCCGTTGACGGCGAACCCGAAGCTCGTCGACTCGCCGGCGGCGTTGGTGCCGCCCTCGACCGTCGCCGCGCCGAGGCTGGCGAGCGTCTCCCTCAGCGCGTTGGGGACCGTCACCTTCGCGGTCACCGTGGGCGTGAACGACTCCCCGACCTTGATCGAGGCAGGCGCGTTGGTGTCGGCCGTGACCGTGAAGGTGAAGTCACGGTTCAGCGGGTCCTTGCACGCATAGGCGAGGTTGTCGGACGCCGCGACCGCGGGCACGGCGCCGAGGCCGGTGACGACGAGCGAGGCGATGCCGAACGCGGCGAGGCTGGACTTCAGGTGCATGCGTTTTCCCTCCCAAGGAACAACGGGTCAGCGCCACCGTCCCTCCCTGGCCGGTGGTCGCCCCCGCACTGTGACACTCAGTTACACACTGAGGTACACCCTGTCCCACGATGCGGTACGCGTGTTCACCGAGTTGCCCGCACCTCGAAGACGCGGGTCGCACGGGACCGCGCGTGGTTACCGTCGCCCCGATAGGTCGTCACCAGTCGGTAGCGACCGGGACCGAGCCGGCCGAGCCGGACGACCGCGCTCCCTGCGTCGAGCCTGGCCCTGACGACCGAGTGGTGCGTCGTGCCGAGCTCGCGCAGGGTCAGCCGGACCCGGCCCGTCGGGATCGTGTCGTACGCCGCTCGCACCCGCACGACCGCGCGTGTCCGACGCTGCGGCGCCCGACCTGTGACGTTGACGATCGTGCGCGTCAGGGCCCCCACCACTGTCAGCGTCTGGGGAGCGGATTCGCTGCCGGTCTGGTTGCGATACAGGAAGGTCTGGTAGGTCGCGGCCACCTGGTGCACACCGATCGCGAGGGGCGGGAGGGTCATGGACGCGAGAGGCGAGTCGTGGATGTCGATGAGGTGCTCGACCTGGTCCACGCGGAAGGAGACCCGACCGAAGGTCGTCAGGTCGTCGACGTCGACCCGCGCAGTCGCCACGATGGGCTGCCCGTAGGACGCCACCGGCGATGCCGACAGCGTCAGCGTCGTGGTCGACGTCGAGAGGACCTGGATGTAGTCGAGGTAGCCCGAGCCGTCGGACGGGCACGTCAGGCTGAGGTGAGTCGCAGAGCCGTCCGGATGCAAGAGGTCCAGGTCGATGGTGGCGTCGCGGATCGCGACCCACCAGTCTCCGGCGTGGAGGGCGGTGTAGCTGCCGGTGGCGAGGAAGGGAACGTCCGCCGGAGTGCCCTGATCGCCGAGGTCGGTGACAGGGACGGCCAGGTCCAGGGTGCGGACAGTGCCGCCCTCGCTGATGCCGAGATGGACGACGCCGGAGAAGCGATCGGCGCCCCGGGCCACCGCGTCCGCGGCGACCGGCCCCGGAAGGGCGCTCGACAGCGTCGCCGGCACGCTCTGTCCGATCCGCATCGGGCCCGTGCCCAGCGGTGCCTCCGTGTCGGCGTCAACGGTGAGGGTCACGCTCGACGGAGACCCGTTCGAGGTGCAGTGGAGCTCGAGCGGACCCGAGGCACCCACGGCGGGTGCGACCGGGCCGAGGCCGACCGCGATCGAGGCGAGCAGCGCGACCAGTGCAGCCGACGCGGCCCGCCGACGTGGCAGAAGGGCGGGACGGACCCTCATCCCCCCAGCATCTGCCTGCCGGGGGTCGAGAGCCAGACCTAGGGCTTGATGACCTTGCTGACGATGCGGCCGACGACGAGCCAGGCGATCGCGCCGAGGCCCCAGTTGAAGAGCGCGTTCTTGATGTCGGCGCCCTCGCCGCGGAACTGCTTGATGCCGTCGCTGCGCGAGAAGATGTCGAGGTCGACGTAGCCGGCGCCACGGAGGATGAGGTCCACCGCGTCGTTGGACCGGTTGGCCTCGAGCGCGATCAGCAGGGCGCCCATGGCGAGCAGCAGCGCCGAGAGGGCGCTCACGATCCACACGAGCTGGGCCAGGGTTCCCCGGATCTTGTCCACTGGTCTTCTCCTCAAGGTCGTCACGGCGACGTGTCCGGCGCTCAGGCCGGCTGCCGGAGCGTACCCGGTGTCAGCGCCCCACGAAGGTTGCCTTGCCCGGTCCGTTCTCAACGAACGAGGTGATGCCACGGGTACGGTCCTCGGTCGCGAAGACGCCGGCGAACTGCTGGCGCTCGATCTCCAGGCCCGTGTCGAGGTCGACCTCGCTCCCCCGGTCGATGCACTCCTTCGCCGCCCGGATCGCCAGGGCGGCCGCGCCGCTGAACTGCGCGGCGTAGGACACTGCCTCCTCCAGGACCTTCTCGGCGGGGACCACGCGGTCCACCATGCCGATGCGCAGTGCCTCGTCGGCCTTGACGAAGCGGCCGGTGAAGATGATGTCCTTCGCCTTCGCGGTGCCGACGAGGCGGGCGAGGCGCTGGGTGCCGCCGGCGCCGGGGATGATCCCGAGGAGGACCTCCGGCTGGCCGAAGACCGCGTCCTCGGCAGCGAAGCGGAGGTCGGCGGCCAGCGCGAGCTCGCAGCCCCCGCCCAGGGCGTACCCGTTGACGGCAGCGACCACCGGCTTCGGGATCCGCGCGATGGCGGTGGTCGCGGAGCTGACCGAGGTGGAGACCTTGACCATGTCGGAGTAGGTCAGGTCGGCCATCTCCTTGACGTCGTTGCCCGCCGCGAAGACGCGCTCACCGCCCCACAGCACCACGGCTCTTACGTCGTCGCGCTCGGCGAGCTCGGCGGCCGCCTCCCGGAGGTCGGCCTGCACCTGGATGCTGATCGCGTTCATCTTCGGGCGGTCCAGCCGCAGCACTGCGACCCCGTCGGTCACGTCGATCGAGACGAACTCCATGGTTGCTCCTCATCGTCGGTGCCGTGCACGCCGCGTCCCGTGAGCGGTGTTGCACGATTGAGATGCCGCATTGTGCCGTGCGGGCCGGACTCGACCACAATGACCCGCGTGACACCCCCCGAGTCCTCAGTCTGGAACCACGACGGCGAGACCATGACGGTCTGGCCGGGTCGCAACTACCCACTGGGCGCGACCTGGTCGCACGAGGCGACGAACTTCGCCGTCTACGCACCGGCCGCGGAACACGTCTGGGTGTGCCTGTTCGACGACGACGGTGCCGAGGTGCGGCACCTGCTCACCGAGCACTCGCTCGGCGTGTGGCACGGCGCCATCCCGGGTGTGTCGCCCGGCGCCCGCTACGGCTACCGCGCCAGCGGTCCCTGGGACCCCGACGCCGGCCTGCGGTTCAACGCCGAGAAGCTGCTGCTCGACCCCTACGGCAAGGCGGTCTCCGGCGACCTGGTCGTCGACGACGCGATCTTCGGCTACACGATCGGCGAGCCCGAGACCCCGAGCGACCTCGACTCGGCGCCGTACGTCCCGCGCAGCGTCGTCGTCTACGACGACTTCCAGTGGGGGGCCGACACCTCGCCGCGCCGACGCTGGCGCGACACCGTGATCTACGAGCTGCACGTCAAGGGCATGACCGAGCTGCACGACCGGGTGCCCGAGGAGCTGCGCGGCACGTACGCCGGCCTCGCCAGCCCCGCGGTGACCGACTACCTCAACGACCTCGGCGTCACCGCGGTCGAGCTGCTGCCGATCCACCAGTTCTTCTCCGAGCCGGCCCTCGCCGAGCGCGGCCTGGTGAACTACTGGGGCTACAACTCGCTGTGCTTCTTCGCCCCGCACAACGCGTACTCGCACGCGGGCGACCGGGGCCAGCAGGTCACCGAGTTCAAGCAGATGGTCAAGGACTTCCACGCCGCCGGCCTCGAGGTGATCCTCGACGTGGTCTACAACCACACCGCCGAGGCCGGTCCGCTCGGACCGACTCTGAGCTTCCGCGGGCTCGACGACCGCGGCTACTACCAGCGCGTGGTGCCGCCTCCCCCGGAGGAGGGCGAGGAGCCGATGCCGGTCACCTACTGGGACGTCACCGGCTGCGGCAACACCGTCGACTCCACCCACACCCAGAGCCTGCGGATGATCCTCGACTCGCTGCGCTACTGGGTCAACGAGATGCACGTCGACGGCTTCCGCTTCGACCTGATGAGCGCGATCACCCGCACCGACCAGGTCGTCGACATGGGCAGCCACCTGCTGACCGCGATCGGCCAGGACCCGGTCCTGCGGCACGTGAAGCTCATCGCCGAGCCCTGGGACGCCTCGATGGACGGCTACCGCGTGGGCGAGTTCCCGCCGCCGTGGATCGAGTGGAACGACCAGTTCCGCGACACCATGCGCGACTTCTGGCGCGGCCAGTCCGCCGGCGTGCGCACCGTGGCGACGCGGCTCGCCGGCTCGAGCGACCTGTACGCCGACGACGGCCGCTCGCCCTACGCCTCGGTCAACTTCATCACTGCGCACGACGGCTTCACCCTGCGCGACCTGGTGTCGTACAACGACAAGCACAACGAGGCCAACGGCGAGGACAACCGCGACGGCACCGACAACAACCGCTCGTGGAACTGCGGCGTCGAGGGCGAGACCGACGATGCGGAGATCATCGCCGTACGACGCCGGCAGGCGGCCAACCTGATGGCCACGCTCTGCTTCTCCAGCGGCGTGCCGATGCTGACCGCCGGTGACGAGCGCGGTCGCACCCAGGGCGGCAACAACAACGCCTACGGCCAGGACAACCAGACGTCGTGGATCGACTGGCGGCCCGACGACGCCTGGCTCGACGTCTACGAGATCACCAAGACCGCCCTGCGGCTGCGCCGCGAGCACCCCGCGCTGCGCCAACGGCACTGGTTCGAGGGGCGCCCGACCATCAAGGGCGGCATCAAGGACCTCGTCTGGGTGCACCCCAGCGGGCGCGAGATGTCGACCGAGGACTGGAACGACGACGGCGGACGCACCGTCGGGATGTTCCTCAACGGCGCCCCGCTGCGCTCCCCCGGCCCGCGCGGCGAGCAGGTCCGCGACACCTCGTTCATGATCTGGCTCAACGCCGGCGGCGAGGACGTGAAGCTGACCCTTCCGGACAACAAGTGGGTCCACCACGGCGAGGTCGTGCTCTCCACCAACGCCGAGGTCGCCCTCGGCACCGAGGTCGTCGCCGGGAGCACGCTCGAGCTGCAGGCGCACTCGGTGCTGGTGCTGCGCCAAACCTGACCCGCGATGAACTTCCACCCCAGTGCGTGGAAGTTCATCCGGGCCCGAGCGTGGGACCGCCGCGGACGGCCTGAACTTCCACCCCAGTGCGTGGAAGTTCATCCGGGCCCGAGTGTGACGCGGATTTGGGCGGAACCGGGGGCATCTCCGACAATGTGTCGTAACAACGAGTCCGGAGGTGGTCGCATGGCGCACACCGTTCCCGCCCGCCGCAAGGAGAAGGGCCGCGGGCACCTCCTCGACCTCGATGCGCCGCGAGTGGTGGTCAAGGACCCCGAGGGCGACGCCCGCGACCTGGCCCGCGTGCAGCGCTGGGTGATGTCGACGCTCGCCGTCACCACGATCCTGCACCTCGTGGTCGGCCTCGTGGTCGCCGCGGTGATGCTCGACGACTCGCCCGTCAGCTCGCAGGTCGGCCTCACCGTCGTGGCCGGCGCGTTCGGCGCCATCGCCGTGGCGGTCGGCCGCGCCATCCACGGCAAGCGGATCCTGTCGGCCTGGCTGCTGCTGGGCCTGGTGCCCACGCTGGTGGGCCTCTGGCTCACGCTGGGCTAGCCACCCACTCCATCGGGTCGCCGGCGTCGAGGTCGGTGATGCCGAGGGTCTCGTAGGCGCCGAGCACCACGAGGCGTCGTACGGCGGCGAAGGTGAGCACGTGCGCCACCATGCCGCCGTAGGTGAAGACCTTCACGGGGTCGCAGGTGGCGTCGACGAAGGTGTCGTCGAGGCGGCCCTCCTCGATCGTCGTGCGCACCTGGGTCAGGAACGTCGAGCCCTCGTCGGCGAGCTCGCGGCGCAACGTGCTGATCGACTTGCCGCGCTCCTGGTCCCAGTCGTAGCGGCGCTGCTCGACGGCGGCGTTCCACTGGGTGAGCTGGCCGACGAGTCGGCCGAGCACGGAGCGGATCGTCATGTCGTCGTCGATGGTGCCGATCGGCACCTCGATCGGGGCGTCGAGCTGCTCGTCGCTCAGGCGGGCGGCGCGGTCGAGCATCTCGCTCGTCAGCCAGAGGTGGTGCTCGATCATCCGGGTCAGCAGGTCCATGGCGGTCACCTTTCGGGCGGTGGGCAGCCGGAGGCTGCCCGGTGGGTGGAAGTGCACCTGGCTCGCGGCCTGGATCTGCGTGCGGGTCGGTGCGTGACGCCAGCGGCTGGGGGCGGAGCCGTAGGCCCGCGAGAACGCGCGGGTGAACGCCTCGTGGGAGCCGAAGCCCGCCTCGATCGCGACGTCGAGCACCTGCCGGTCGGTGGTGACCAGCACGTACGCCGCCCGCTCGAGCAGGAGCCGCCGGCGCATCTTCTCGGGTGGCTCGCCGCCCGCCGCGGACACGACACGGTCGAGGTGGTGGCGCGAGAGGTGGAGCCGTCGCGCCCGCTCCTCGCTGCCCAGGTCGAGCGTCTCGGCGAGGGTCGCGAGGAACTCCCCGAAGGTGTCCGCCACTGTCGTCATGCCCTCACCCTCCCCGCCGGGTGACCGGCTCCGCTTGATCGTGCTTGCGCACTCCGAGGATGCCTCAGCCGAGCCGCTGGGTCACCGAGACGACGATCCCGTCGGGGCCGCGGACGTAGGCCATCCGCCACGTGTCCTCGTAGTCACCCACTCCCCCGACCAGTCCGTAGCCGTCGGCGGCGAGCCGCTCGACCGCCGCGTTGACGTCGTCCACCTCGAAGCAGACGTTGCGCAGACCGAGCTCGTTGGCCATCGCCCCGGGCGAGCCGGGCGTGTGGTCGGGCCGCACGAAGCGGGCCAGCTCGAGGCCGGTCCCGCCACCCGTCGGCCGCAGCATCACGATCTCGCACTGCGAGTCGGGGATGCCGCACACGGTGTCGATGAACTCGCCCTCCACGAAGCCGCGCCCCTCGACCTCGAGGCCGAGGCCGACGAAGAAGTCGGTCGCCTCCTCGAGGTCGGAGACGGTGACGCCGATGTGGTCGAAGCTCCTGATGCTGGTCATGGGTCGATCCTCCGGTCCTCAGTGGTGCTTGCGCCACTGGGTCGGAGCCGAGTCCGGGATCTCGACACCGCACGGCCATCCGGACAGCCAGTCGGGGACGAGTACGTAGAAACCCCGATGCGAGCAGGGCACCCGGAGGCGCACCCTGTCAGGACCAGCAACCCCCGATCACCGAAGGGAGACGCACCATGTGGGACACCGTCGAGAAGACCAGCAGCCACCTCAGCCACGACGTGCCGTGCCCGAGGTGCGGGCACGCCACGCACACCTACCTGCCGTGCAGCGACACCTGCACGTGCCGGAGGTCGATCCCGCAGGCAGTCGCCTGAGCGGGCCGCGGTCGGCACCTGGTGGGGTTGTCAGGCACTCCCTGAACTTGTCAGGCCGTGCACGGGCCGACAACTTCAGTGATCCCCGGTCAGCCGGGGATCACTGAAGTGGACAGTCAGGCGGGCTCGGTGACCAGGCCCAGCTCGGCGACCGAGGCCAGGGCCTCGTTGCGCGGGATGACGCGCACCGTGTAGCCGAAGGCGCCGGAGTGGTCGAGGGAGACCGCGGCGTCGAAGCGGTGGCGGTTGCCGTCGTACGACTCCCCCACGAGCATCGGCGTCACCGAGGTGGCGGTGAGCTCGTCGTCGGAGCCGATCTTGCCGTGCACGACCTGCACCTCGACGTCGTCGGGCGAGAGCGAACCGAGGGCCACCCAGGCGCGGACGGCCAGGGTCGCGCCGACCTCGGCCTGGTCGCCGACGCCCTCGGAGTCCACGTGCTCGACCCGGACGCCGGACCACGCCGCGCGGACGGTCTGCTTCCACGAGGAGAGCTCGCGGGCGCCGGCGTAGTCGGAGTTCAGCGCGCGGGAGGTGTGGGCAGCAGGGGCGTAGAGCTCACGGACGTAGTCGCGCACCTGGCGCGTCGCGAGAACCTTCGGGCCGAGCGACTTGAGGGTGTGGCGCACCATCTCCAGCCAGCGCGGCGGGACGCCCTCGTGGTTGGTCTCGTAGAACCGCGGGACCACGTCGTTCTCGATGAGGTCGTAGAGCGCGTTGGCCTCGAGGTCGTCACGCCGGTCGGGGTCGTCGATGCCGTCGGCCGACGGGATCGCCCACCCGTTGTTGCCGTCGTACCACTCGTCCCACCAGCCATCGAGGATGGAGAGGTTCAGGCCGCCGTTGAGCGCGGCCTTCATGCCCGAGGTGCCGCACGCCTCGTAGGGGCGCAGCGGGTTGTTGAGCCACACGTCGCAGCCGGGGTAGAGCGGCTGCGCCATCGCGATGTCGTAGTTGGGCAGGAAGGCGATGCGGTGCCGGATCTCCGGGTCGTCGGCGAAGCGCACCATCTCCTGGATCAGCCGCTTGCCGGTCTCGTCGGCGGGGTGCGCCTTGCCGGCGATGACCAGCTGGATCGGGCGCTCGGGGTCGAGGAGCAGCTTCCGCAGGCGGTCGGGGTCGCGGAGCATCAGGGTGAGCCGCTTGTAGGTCGGCACGCGACGAGCGAAGCCGATGGTCAGCACGTCGGGGTCGAGGGCGCTGTCGATCCAGGTGGACTCGGCGGGCGCGAAGCCGCGCTTGGCCGCCGACTTCGACATCCGGCTGCGGGCGTCCTCGATGAAGCGGGTGCGCAGGGTGCGCTTGAGGTCCCAGATCTCGCGGTCGCTGATCTGGTCGACCAGCGGCCACAGGGCGTCGGTGTCGTCGCCGTCGACGTCGGCACCGCGGCTCGCGGCGAGCTCGATGACCTCGCGGGCGATCCAGGTCGGGCCGTGGACGCCGTTGGTGATCGAGCTGATCGGCACCTCGGCCTCGTCGAAGGCCGGCCAGAGGCCGTTGAACATGCCGCGCGACACGTGGCCGTGCAGCTGCGAGACGCCGTTGGCGCGCTGAGCGAGCCGGAAGCCCATCACGGCCATGTTGAAGACGCCGGCGTCGCCGCCGTCGTAGTCCTCCGCACCCAGGGCGAGCACCCGCTCGACCGGGACGCCGGGGGTCGGCGAGTTGCCGCCGAAGTACTGCTCGACGAGCTCGCGCGGGAAGCGGTCGATGCCCGCGGGGACCGGGGTGTGGGTCGTGAAGACCGTGCCGGCGCGCGAGACCTCGAGCGCGGTGTCGAAGTCGAGCTGCGGGCCGCCCTCGCCGACGGTGAGCTCGCGGATCCGCTCGATGCCGAGGAAGCCCGCGTGACCCTCGTTGGCGTGGAAGACCTCCGGCGCCGGGGCACCGGAGATGCGCGACCAGACGCGGAGCGCGCGGACGCCACCGACGCCGAGGAGCAGCTCCTGGCGCAGCCGGTGCTCGGAGTTGCCGCCGTAGAGCCGGTCGGTGACGTCGCGGTAGTGGGCGCTGTTCTCCTCGATGTCGGTGTCGAGCAGCAGCAGCGGCACGCGGCCGACGTGCGCGACGAGGATCCGGGCCACGAGGTCCGGGCCGTCGGGCAGCGCGATCGAGACGGTGGCACGGCTGCCGTCGGCCTCGCGGAGGACGGTCAGGGGCAGCTCGTCGGGGTCGAGGACGGGGTAGCTCTCCTGCTGCCAGCCGTCGCGGTCGAGCGCCTGCTTGAAGTAGCCGTGGCGGTAGAACAGGCCGACGCCGACCAGCGGGATGCCGAGGTCGGACGATGCCTTGAGGTGGTCGCCGGCGAGGATGCCGAGGCCGCCGGAGTACTGCGGCAGCACCGAGGTGATGCCGAACTCGGAGGAGAAGTACGCGATCGCGCGGGGCGCGTCGTCACCGGCCTTTCGGGCGTACCACCGGTCCTCGGAGAGGTAGCGCTCGAGGTCTGCGTGGGCGGCGTCGAGCCGGTTGCGGAAGTCGCCGTCGTCGACCAGCTGGTCCAGCCGCTCGCGGCCGACGGCACCCAGGAAGCGCACCGGGTCGCCGGCGACGTCGCGCCACAGCTGGGGGTCGATGGACGCGAACACGTCCTGGGTGGGCGGGTGCCACGACCAGCGCAGGTTGCCGGCCAGGACGGACAGCGCACCCAGGGGCTCGGGCAGGACAGGACGGACGGTGAATCGACGAAACGCTCGCACGATCGAGCACGCTAGGGCATTTCTTGGATCGATCCAACCCGTTGCGCGAAGCCTGTGCCGCGCGGCGCGGTGAGAGGCGCCGCATAACTCGCCGGTAGGCAGCGCCGTTGTCCGCGCATGAGCCAGCCCCGCCCTCGCCTCGGCCGCACCGCCCTCGCGGCCGCATCGCTACTCGCGATCTCCACCCTCACCACGATCGCCGCCCCGGCGACCGCCGAGCCCGAGAGCGTCACGCCGGGCCCCACGCCCGGCGACGTACGGACACTGGGCGACCCGGTCGCCGGTCCGGCCGACGTCGACGGCCGCGGCACCGCCGCCCCGACCGCGGCCCAGAAGGCAGCCGTCGCCGCCCTCGGCACCGTCACCGCACGTTGGAACACCCTCGGCACGCCCGCCTCGATCCTGCCAGCCTCGGGCAGCCTCGGCGCGGCCCCCGGTGCAGCGGCCGACGGCGCTCGCGCGTGGCTGCGCAGCCACGCCGACCTCTTCGGCATGACCGCCTCCGACGTCGACGGGCTCGTGCTGGTGAGCTCGCAGAAGCTCGCCCAGTCCCCCGCCCGAGCGGTGCTCTTCCGCCAGGACTTCGACGGCGTCGCCCCCGCGCTCGGCGGCCTGGTCACCCTCGGCGTCGCCGACGGCAAGGTCGCCTACGTGTCGTCCTCGCTGGCCCGGACGACGGGTGCGATGCCCGCGGCGACCCTCTCGCCGCTCGACGGGTGGCTGAAGGCGGCCACCGACCTCTCGGTCGGCGTCCCGGCCGCGAAGCTCGCAGACATCACGAAGGCGGTGAGCGGTGGCTGGACCCGCCTCACCGTCCCGGGCTTCGCGCAGGAGCAGCAGGTCCGGCTCCGCGCACTGCCGATGGCCGACGGTTCGGTCCGCCCGGTGCTCGAGGCCAACGTGGTCAACGCCGCCGGCGAGAGCGCCCTCGGCTTCACCTCGCTGGTCGACGCCGTCACCGGCGACGTGCTGGCCCGCCACAACCGCGCCGAGAACTTCACCTACAACGACGTCTTCACCGGCGCGGTCACCCCCACCGAGTGCGGCCCCAAGCACCCGTTCGACCTGACCGACGACCTGACGAGGTCGATCACCGCGGTCGCCACCGGCGTGCCCGTCGACGACTTCACGGTGAAGATCTGGAAGGGCGACAGCCTGCTCGTCACCGGCGACCTGGCCACCAACCCCGAGGTGGCGACGTACTCCTCCGCGGCGATCCCGGCCGGCACCTACTCCGCCCAGGTCTGCCCCTTCGACGCCGCGTCGGTGACGGTCGGGCAGTACGCCCTCGCCGTGACGACGAGCGACACCGCTGCCCCGGGCACCAACGACCTCAGCGCCAACCCGCACTGGCGCTACTTCGCCGCCAACCCGACCCTCGACTCCCCCGACCAGACGCCGACCAACTCGGTCGTCGGCTGCTGGCGGCTCACCGATGCCGAGTGCACCACCCCGCCCGGCGAGCTGCGCACCATCGCCTCCTTCGGCCCGTGGGACACGATCGGCGCCGTCCCGACCTTCACGACCGTCGGCAACAACGCCAACACCCACGAGGCGTGGGCCAGCCCGCTCACGCCCGGCGGCCTGCTGCAGGCGCCGATCTCGCCGGAGCGGCACTACACCGGTGAGTTCACCGACGCCTGGAACAACAGCCGCTGCGACACCGCCCAGCTCGTCCCGGGCGGCAACGACATCGACGCCTCGGTCGGCAACCTGTTCGTCGCGCACAACCGGATGCACGACTACTCCTACTACCTCGGCTTCACCGAGGAGAACTACAACCTCCAGTCCGACAACGGCAGCCGCGGCGGCGCCGCCGGTGACCCCGAGGTCGGCAACGCCCAGGCCGGCGCCGTCTCCGGCGGCAGCCCGAGCTTCCTCGGTCGTGACAACGCGAACCAGATCGCCCTCCAGGACGGCATCCCCGGCATCACCAACCAGTACCTCTTCGAGCCGATCGCCGGCGCCTTCTACGCCCCCTGCACCGACGGCGGCCTCGACATGGGCATCGTCGGCCACGAGTACACCCACGCCATCAGCAACCGCATGATCGGCGGCCCGGACGAGGGCATCACGTCCGAGCAGGGCGGCGCGATGGGCGAGTCGTGGGGCGACCTGGTCGCCGGTGAGTACCAGTTCGCGCACGGCTACAGCAACGGCGGCAACGTCTGGGCTGTCGGCGCCTACGCCACCGGCAACACCGAGACCGCGATCCGCGACTACTCCATCGACGAGAACCCGCTGAACTACTCCGACTACGGCTTCGACACCACCGGCCCCGAGGTCCACGCCGACGGCGAGATCTGGAACGGCACGATGTGGGAGGTCCGCCAGGCCCTCGTCGAGAAGTACGACGCCCAGTTCCCGTACGCCGACAAGGCCCTGCAGCTGAAGTGCGCCGACGCGACCGCCACGGCCACCCCGCGACCGGCCGACGCCTGCCCGGGCAACCGCCGCTGGGTCCAGCTGGTCTTCGACGCCTTCCTGCTCCAGCAGGGCTCCACGTCGATGCTCGACGCCCGTGACGCGATGCTCGCCGCCGACCGGATGCGCTTCGACGGTGCCGACCAGGACGCCATGTGGGCGGCCTTCGCCCGCCGCGGCATGGGCGTGGACGCCCACACCGTCGACGCCGACAACGACGAGCCGACGCCGAGCTTCGCGACCCCGACCGGTCCGGGCTCGACGATCACCTTCGCCACCACCGGCACGGCGAAGGTCTTCGTCGGCGACTACGAGGCCCGGGTGACCCCGGTGGCCGACACCGACCCGGCCACCGACCTCGGGGCCAGCGCGGAGTTCACGCCCGGCACCTACGACATGGTGGCGGTCTCCCCCGACCGCGGCTTCACCCGCTGGACGATGAAGGTCCTCGCCGACGGCACCGCCCGCACGGAGACCGTCGGCGACGTGGTCAACCTGGCCAGCAGCGCCGCCGGCGCCTCGGTCATCACCGCCACGGACGGCTCGCTCAACGCCGAGGCCCTCATCGACGGCACCGAGGCCACGAACTGGGGCGGAGTCACCGCGGCCCAGGTCGACGAGTCCCACCCGTCGGTCGCGGTCGACCTCGCCGGCGAGGTGAGCACCGTCAAGCGGGTGCAGGTGAGCGCCTACCTCACCCCGGCGCCGGCCTCCCCGACCGACATCCCGCTCGCGCAGGACGACCCCGACTCGGGTTCGCGCTTCACCGCCCTGCGCCAGTTCGCGCTGGAGGCGTGCACCGCCGGCTGCGACTCGGCCGACGCCACCTGGACGCGGTTCTACACCTCGCCCGCCGACGCGTTCCCGAGCGCGCTGCCCAGGCCGGTGGCGCCGACGCTCAACCTGCGCGAGTTCGACGTGCCCGACACGGAGGCGGCCGCCGTACGCCTGGTGGCGCTGGAGAACCAGTGCACCGGGCAGGCGGCCTACGCCGGCCAGCAGACCGCGAGCCAGACCGTCCTCACCGACTGCAAGGAGGGCTCGGACCGCGGCACGATCGTCCACGCCTCCGAGCTCCAGGTCTTCGGCGACGCGCCCACGCTGCCGGTGCAGCCGGGCCCGAACCCCGGCGGCGCAGGCGGTGCGGGCACCGGGACGGGATCCGGCACCGGCACCGGCACCGGCTCGACGGGTACGACGACCACGCCCGGCACCGCGCGGGTCAAGCCCACCGTCGGCCTCAAGGTCCTCCGCAAGCTCCAGACCGCGGACACCAGGGCACCGGCGCTCGTCATCGACGTCGCCTCCGCCAGCGCACTGCCTGCGGCGGGCCGCCTGGTGGTCGTCATCGACGGCGAGAAGTGGCGCACGGTGTCCACCGCGACCGGCGAGCGACGCGTCGTGGTGACCAAGCGGCTGCTGCGCGGACGCCACACGGTGCGGGTCCGCTTCCGCCCCGAGGACCGCACGGCGTTCCGTCCCGCCCGCAGCCGGGTGCAGCGGATCGTCGTCAGGCACCGGTGAGCGAGCACCCCACCGGGTGAGACCACCTCCGTCACGGGTTGCGTCCGGCACCCGACCTTCGCAAGTGTGGGGTCATGGTTGGACGCATACCCGTGATGGATGTTTCCCCCGTCGTCGACCTGGGCCGGCTCTCGGCCAAGGCGACGGTCGGTGAGCCGATGCCGGTCCGGGCCAGCGTGTTCCGCGAGGGCCACGACCAGCTGGCCGCCGAGGTCGTCGCGATCGATCCGGGCGGCACCCGCCGCGCCCCGGTCCGGATGGTCGCCGACGGCGACCAGCCCAACCGCTACATCGCGCGGATCACCCCCGACGTCGAGGGCGAATGGACCTTCGAGATCCAGTCGTGGTCCGATCCGATCGCCACCTGGCAGCACGACGCGGGCATCAAGATCCCCGCGGGCGTCGACGTCGAGCTGATGTTCACCGAGGCGCGCCTGCTGCTCGAGCGGGTGGCTGCGGCCACCGGCAGCGACAAGCTCGACAAGGCCGCCGGCGCGTTGGTCGCAGGGGCGATCAAGGCCGCCGACGACACCAGTCGCCCGGTCGCCGCGCGGCTGGCCGCGCTCCAGGACCCCGACCTCGACGCCGTGCTGCTGGCCCACCCCCTGCGCGAGCTGACGACCGTCACCGGTCCCTTCCGCTTCCGCGCCGACCGCGTGCGGGCCATGTTCGGCAGCTGGTACGAGTTCTTCCCCCGCTCCGAAGGCGCCAAGAAGGACGAGAAGACCGGCAAGGTCACGAGCGGCACGTTCCTCACCGCGCTCGAGAGGCTCGACCGCGTCGCCGAGATGGGCTTCGACGTGATCTACCTGCCGCCGATCCACCCGATCGGCGAGGTCAACCGCAAGGGCCCCAACAACACCCTCACCCCCGGCCCCGAGGACACCGGCTCGCCGTGGGCGATCGGCAGCAAGGACGGCGGCCACGACGCCATCCACCCCGACCTCGGCACGTTCGAGGACTTCGACGCCTTCGTGGCCCGCGCCAAGGAGCTCGGCCTCGAGGTCGCGCTCGACTTCGCGCTGCAGGCTGCTCCCGACCACCCGTGGGTGACGACGCACCCGCAGTTCTTCACGACCCGCGCGGACGGCACGATCGCCTACGCGGAGAACCCGCCGAAGAAGTACCAGGACATCTACCCGATCAACTTCGACAACGACCCCGCCGGCATCTGCCGCGAGGTGCTGCGGGTGATCAAGCTCTGGATGTCGCACGGCGTGCGGATCTTCCGCGTCGACAATCCCCACACCAAGCCGCTGGCCTTCTGGGAGTGGCTGCTCGCCGAGGTGCGCCGCACCGACCCCGACGTGCTCTTCCTGTCCGAGGCCTTCACCAAGCCGGCGATGATGCACGGCCTCGGCGCCGTCGGCTACCACCAGAGCTACACCTACTTCACCTGGCGCACCGGCAAGCGCGAGATCGAGGACTACCTCGTCGAGGTGTCGCGGCAGTCCGACCACCTGATGCGTCCGAACTTCTTCGTCAACACGCCCGACATCCTCCACGCCTACCTGCAGTACGGCGGCCCCGCGGCGTTCAAGGTCCGCGCGGCCCTCGCCGCCACCGGGTCTCCGAGCTGGGGCGTGTACGCCGGCTACGAGCTCTTCGAGCACGTCGCGGTGAAGCCCGGGTCGGAGGAGTACCTCGACTCGGAGAAGTACCAGATCCGGATCCGTGACTGGAAGAAGCACGACGCCGACGGCACCACGCTGGCGCCGTACATCACCCGGCTCAACCAGATCCGGCGCGAGCACCCGGCGCTGCAGCAGCTGCGCAACGTCTCGATCCACTCCAGCGACGACGACAGCGTGCTGGTGTTCTCCAAGAGGCACGAGGACGACGTCGTCATCACCGTCATCAACCTCGACCCGCACGGCGCGCGCGAGACGATGGTCCACCTCGACATGCCCGCCCTCGGCCTGGGCTGGCACGACTCCTTCGTCGCCCACGACGAGATCACCGGCGCCGACTGGAGCTGGAGCCAGCACAACTACGTCCGGCTCGACCCGGGCTGGGAGCCCGCGCACGTCATCAGCGTCAGGAGGACCCGTTGACCGACCAGCCCATGCCGACCGACGCAGGAGCCGCCACGGCGGTGCTCAACGCCGAACCCGACTGGTTCCGCACCGCGGTCTTCTACGAGGTGCTGGTGAGGTCGTTCCGGGACTCCAACGGCGACGGCACCGGCGACTTCAAGGGCCTCATCGAGAAGCTCGACTACCTCGAGTGGCTCGGCGTGGACTGCCTGTGGGTGCCGCCGTTCTTCACCTCGCCGCTGCGCGACGGCGGCTACGACGTCGCCGACTACAACAACATCCTCCCCGAGTGCGGGACCGTCGACGACTTCCACGAGTTCATCGACGCCTGCCACCAGCGCGGCATCCGGGTGATCATCGACTTCGTCATGAACCACACGAGTGACGCCCACCCGTGGTTCCAGGCCAGCCGCAGCGACCCCGACGGCCCCTACGGCGACTTCTACGTCTGGTCCGACACCGACGAGCTCTACCAGGAGGCCCGGGTCATCTTCGTCGACACCGAGCCGTCCAACTGGACCTGGGACCCGGTGCGGCAGCAGTACTTCTGGCACCGGTTCTTCCACCACCAGCCCGACCTCAACTTCGACAACCCCAAGGTCCACGACGCGATGCTCGAGTCGATGGCCTTCTGGCTCGACATGGGCCTCGACGGCTTCCGCCTCGACGCCGTGCCGTACCTCTACGAGCGGCCCGGCACCAACGGCGAGAACCTCAAGGAGACGCACGACTTCCTGAAGAAGTGCCGCACCTTCGTCGACGAGAACTACCCCGGCCGGGTGCTGCTCTGCGAGGCCAACCAGTGGCCCGCCGACGTGGTCGAGTACTTCGGCCCCGAGCAGACCGAGGACGGCCGCTGGGTCGGCACCGAGTGCCACATGGCCTTCCACTTCCCGGTCATGCCGCGCATCTTCATGGCGGTGCGCCGCGAGTCGCGCTTCCCGATCTCGGAGATCCTCGAGCAGACGCCGTCGATCCCCGACGGCTGCCAGTGGGGCATCTTCCTGCGCAACCACGACGAGCTGACGCTCGAGATGGTCACCGACGAGGACCGCGACTACATGTGGTCGGAGTACGCCCACGACCCGCGGATGAAGGCCAACATCGGCATCCGCCGCCGCCTCGCCCCGCTCCTCGACAACGACGTCAACCGGATGGAGCTGTTCACCGCGCTCCTGCTCTCGCTCCCGGGATCTCCCGTCCTCTACTACGGCGACGAGATCGGGATGGGCGACAACATCTGGCTCGGCGACCGCGACGGAGTCCGTACGCCGATGCAGTGGACGCCCGACCGCAACGCGGGCTTCTCCTCCGCGACGCCCGGCAAGCTCCACCTGCCGGCGATCCAGGACCCGGTCTACGGCTACCAGTCGGTCAACGTCGAGGCGCAGCTGGAGAACACCTCCTCGCTGCTGCACTGGACCCGCCGGCTCGTGCACGCCCGCCGTCGCCACCCCGCCTTCGGGCTCGGCGACTTCACCGACCTCGGCGGCTCCAACCCCAGCGTGCTGTCCTACGTCCGCGAGCACGGCGAGGGCGAGGACCGCGACGTGATCCTCTGCGTGAACAACCTCTCGCGCTTCCCGCAGCCGGTCGAGCTCGACCTGCGCCACTGGGAGGGGATGGTGCCGGTCGAGCTGCTCGGCGGCGTGCCGTTCCCGGCGATCGGCGAGCTGCCCTACCTGCTCACCCTGGGCGGATACGGCTTCCTCTGGCTGCGGCTCACCGACTCCACGATGAACCCGGGGGTGGACGCCTGATGACCGATGCCCACACCGCCCAGCTGACCAGCTGGATCGACCAGGCCCGCTGGTTCGGCGGCAAGGGTCGCGAGTGGACGCTGACGGGCCTGCGCCGCGTCGGCGAGCTGCCCGACCCGCCCGACGGGCTGCGCGTGGCGGTCGAGCTGGCCGAGATCTCCTTCGGTGACGAGACCGAGCTCTACCAGGCGCCGCTCGCCTACTACGCCGAGCCGCAGGACCGCCTCTCGCACGCGCTCATCGGCGAGTGGGACGACGAGGACTTCGGCCACGCCTGGGTCTACGACGCGGTCCACGACCGCGAGTCCATGGCCCTGTGGCTGCAGGCCTTCGCCGCTCCCCCGTCGAGCACGGCGCGCGGCCTGCTCGACTTCCACCGGCTGCCCGGCCACGAGCTCGACCTGGAGGCGCACTCGACGCTCTTCTCCGGCGAGCAGTCCAACTCCTCGGTGGCCTTCGGCGAGGACTCGCTGATGAAGGTCTTCCGCAAGGTGACCCCGGGCGTGAACCCGGACATCGCGATCCACCAGGTGCTCACCGAGGCCGGGTCCTCCCACGTCGCCTCGCTCTACGGCTGGCTCGACCTCGTGGACGAGGAGACCAACACGACCATCCAGCTGGCCATGCTGCAGCAGTTCCTGCGCACCGCCAGCGACGGCTGGGAGCTGGCCCTGTCGAGCGTGCGCAACCTCTTCGCCGAGGCCGACCTGCACGCCGAGGAGGTCGGCGGCGACTTCGCCGGCGAGGCTGCCCGGCTCGGGGTCGCGCTCGCCGAGGTGCACGCCGACCTCGCCGCGCACTTCCCGGTCGAGGAGCGCGACGCCGCGGCCCTCGACGCCCTGGCCGGGGCGATGGAGGGCCGGCTCGACGCCGCGCTCGACGTCGTACCCCAGCTGGCGGAGCACGAGGCGGCGCTGCGCGAGACCTTCGGCCGGCTGCGCGGGCTCGGCGGCGTCGAGGTGCAGCAGGTCCACGGCGACCTGCACCTCGGCCAGACCCTGCGCACGGTCAAGGGCTGGAAGATCGTCGACTTCGAGGGCGAGCCCGCCAAGCCCCTGGCGGAGCGGCTCAAGCCCGACTCGGTGTGGCGTGACGTCGCAGGGATGATCCGGAGCTTCGACTACGCACCCCGCGTCGTCGCGATGACCGGCGGGGCCACGAGTCGGCAGAGGGACGCCGGCGCAGAGGCCGAGCAGCGCGACTACCGCGCCGCCGAGTGGTCGGGGCGCAACCGCGCCGCCTTCCTCGACGCCTACACCACGCAGCGCGGCGAGGACCTCGGCGCCGCTGCCAGCACCCTGCTGGACGCCTACCTCGCGGACAAGGTCGTCTACGAGGCTGTCTACGAAGCCCGCAACAGGCCCGGTTGGTTGTCCATCCCCCTGGCGGCGTTGGGAGAGACCACATGAGCACGAGCAAGGAGACCGCCCCCGGCGAGCTCGACCTTCACCTGATCGGCGAGGGCCGGCACGAGGAGTTGTGGACCGTCCTCGGCGCCCAGGTCACCGACGGCGGCACGTCGTTCAACGTCTGGGCGCCCAACGCCCTGGAGGTCCAGGTCGCCGGCGAGTGGGCCGGCTGGGACGGCGCCGCCCACCCGATGACGCGGCTCGACAGCTCGGGCGTCTGGCACGTCCACGTGCCCGGTGCGGGCGTCGGCGCGCAGTACAAGTACCGCCTGCGCGGCGCCGACGGCCAGTGGGCCGACCGCGCCGATCCGCTCGCGCAGTACGCCGAGAAGCCGCCGAGCTCGGCGTCGCGGGTGTGGCGCTCGGAGCACCAGTGGGGTGACGACGCCTGGATCGAGGCCCGGCGCGGCAAGCAGCCGGTCGACGAGGCGATGGCGACCTACGAGGTGCACCTCGCCTCGTGGCGCAAGCACTACAGCGGCGAGCTGTACTCCTGGGACGAGATCGCCGACGCCCTGGTGCCCTACGTCGCCGACCTCGGCTTCACGCACGTGGAGTTCATGCCGGTGATGCAGCACCCGTTCGGCGGCTCGTGGGGCTACCACGTGACGTCGTACTTCGCCCCGGACTCGCGCTTCGGCGACCCCGACGGGCTCAAGCGGCTCATCGACCGGCTGCACCAGGCCGGCGTCGGCGTCATCCTCGACTGGGTGCCCGGGCACTTCGCCACCGACGAGTGGGCGTTGGCCCGCTTCGACGGCACGCCGCTCTACGAGGACCCCAACCCCCAGCGCGGCTGGCACAAGGAGTGGGGCTCCCACATCTTCAACTTCGGCCGCCACGAGGTGCGCAACTTCCTCTACGCCAACGCGGTCTACTGGCTCGAGGAGTACCACGCCGACGGCCTGCGCGTGGACGGCGTCGCGTCGATGCTCTACCTCGACTACGCCCGCGAGCACGGCGAGTGGTCGCCCAACGTCCACGGCGGCCGCGAGAACCTCGAGGCAGTGCAGTTCCTCCAGGAGATGAACGCCACCGTCTACAAGCGCGTGCCCGGCATCGTCACGATCGCCGAGGAGTCGACCGCGTGGCCCGGCGTCACCGGCCCGACCAGCGACGGCGGGCTCGGCTTCGGGTTCAAGTGGAACATGGGCTGGATGCACGACTCGCTCAACTACGTCTCCAAGGACCCGCTCTACCGCAGCCACCACCACGGGCAGATGACCTTCTCGCTGGTCTACGCCTTCGCGGAGAACTACGTCCTGCCGATCAGCCACGACGAGGTCGTGCACGGCAAGGGCTCGCTGCTGCGCAAGATGCCGGGCGACCGGTGGCAGCAGCTGGCCAACCTGCGCGCCTACCTCGCCTACATGTGGGCCCACCCCGGCAAGCAGCTGCTCTTCATGGGCTGCGAGTTCGGCCAGGAGTCCGAGTGGGCCGAGAGCCGCGAGCTCGACTGGTGGCTGCTCGAGCACCCCGAGCACTCCGGCGTCCATGCGATGGTGCGCGACATGAACGCGGTCTACTCCGCGTCGGGCGCGCTCTGGGGCCGCGACAACGACCCCGACGGCTTCCGCTGGATCGACGCCAACGACGCGGGCCGCAACACCTTCTCGTTCGTACGCCGCTCCCCCGGCCACCCCGACCTGGTCTGCGTGGCCAACTTCGCCGGCCAGCCGCACGAGGGCTACCGGCTCGGGCTGCCGTCGGAGGGGACGTGGTCGGAGGTCCTCAACACCGACGCCGAGGCCTACACCGGCTCGGGCGTCGGCAACCTGGGTTCCATCACCGCCACCGGGGGCGACCACCACGGGCAGCCGGCCTACGCCGACATCGTGGTGCCGCCCCTGGCGACGGTCTGGTTCAGGAAGGACTCCTGACTACATCAGGTGGATCATCTCCAGCATCCCCATGAGGGCGTGCGGCATGCCGCCCATCTTGGGGTCGGGGAAGAAGCACATGACGACGTACTGGCCTGCGGGCAGGTCGTAGTCCACCGTCATGCTCCTGCCCGGGCTGACCGAGCCGGTCTCCAGCGAGCCGGCGAGAAGGAACGCCGGAGGCGGCGTGTTCTCGTCGCTGGTCTGGAGGAACTCCAGCACCTGGTCGGTGGTGGTGCCCTCGGCGACCTGCTGCAGCACGACGAAGTGCGGCACGCCGGTGTTGCCCTTGTTCTTCAGCTCGAAGCTGCCCTTCATCGGGAGGTGCGAGGCACCGCCCCAGGACGGGCCGGACTTGCCGATGATCTTGCCGTCGGTGCGCGGCAGCTTCGACGAGCCCGCCGGTCCCCGTACGACGACCGGGTCACCGGTGACAACCCCGCGGTCACCGAGCGAGAACGGCGTGTACGACCCGGGCTTGGGGAACACGATGGAGCCGGATCCCCCACCGCTGAGCCCACCCAGGATCTGGGTGTTGGCCAGCGCCCGCTTGAGCGCCTTGATGTCGTTCTTGGCGCCGAACTTGTTGACGTCCGCGACGAAGTCGCCGGCGTCGTAGCCGCGCTTGAACATCGCGAACTCCACGATGCCCTTGCCCTTGACGCTCAGGTCGACCCGGCCGGCCTTGAGGCCGTTGGTGCCGGTCACCGTGATCGTCTTCTTCGTCAGTGTGGCCTTGATGTGGGGCGTCGCCGCCCGCGAGGCCGTCGGCGACCCGGAGGCACTCGCCCCGGTCGGCGACAGCAGGAGCGGCGTGCTGGCGAGCGCCACTGCGCCCACCACTGCGACCACCCTGCGCATCCTGTTCACCATCTGCATGTGCGGACCAACCTTTCCGGTGCTCCGTGCCGACCCCCGTCGGCACAGCAGTCAAGTAAAGGCACGTTTGACCGGGGGCGTCACCGGAGATTCCGTCAAGGTCCAGACCACACCCCACAAACGGGGTATGCGGACCCGGCGCCCCGCGGGCACACTCGATCGGATGCGGGGGACGCTGGAGAACAAGGTGCGCGCCGCGGTCGCGGCGGCCGCGGTCGTGATGGGCGCCGGCGCCGTGGTGGCCTACGACGTCGGGCAGGGCCCCGACGCCCGCCCGGCCTATGCCGAGCCGGTCCGCAACGCCACGATCGTGATCGACCAGGGCGGCGTCCGGAAGGGCTACGCGACCCCGCTCGTCACGGTCTCCGGCGGCGGCACCGTGACCGTGGTCAACCTCGACTCCTTCGACCACACCGTCACCTCGGTGGCCAAGGGTCCCGACGGCCTGCCGGTGTTCGACGTACGGGTGCGGGCCGGGACGTCCGAGACCGTGCCGGGCACCGCGCAGCTCGCCGCCGGGGCGTGGGAGTTCTACTGCAAGTTCCACCCCAACATGCGCGGCACGCTCACCGTCGAGGGCACGGGCGGTGGGGTTGAGCCCGAGCGGCCCAGCTTCGACCAGCCGCTGGTGGTGCCACGGACCGAACGGGGGGCCGACCTCCGGCTCGTCATGAAGCGGAGCAAGGTGCGCACCCGCGCACACGGCCCCAAGACGTCGATGTGGACCTACGACGGCACCTATCCCGGCCCCACCATCCGGCGGCGCGGTGGCCAGGGCACCGAGGTCACGGTCGTCAACCGGCTGCCCGAGGGCGCCGGCGCGATGTCGACCCACCTGCACGGCGACCACCACGCCTCGCAGTACGACGGCCAGCCGACGTCGTACCTCATCCGGCGGGGCGCGAGCCGCACCTACGACTACCCGCTGACCGTCGCCGGCAAGCCGGAGCCGGGGTCGTTCTTCTGGTACCACGACCACCGGATGGACCGCACCGCGCGCAACAACTGGCGCGGGCTCCAGGGCATGTTCATCGTGACGGACCCGCCGCAGCGCGGCCTCCGGCTGCCCAGCGGGGCCCGCGACGTGCCGCTGATGGTCTCCGAGCGGTCGTTCCGCGCGAACAACCAGCTCACCGACCCGTTCGCCCACGGCCCGACGATGGTGGGCCACCACGGCTCGATGGCGTGGACCGGCCCACATGCCCCGCCGGACGACGCCACGATCGGCGACACCGTGCTCGTCAACGGCCGCGAGGCGCCGTACCTCCGCGTCTCGGCCACGCGCTACCGGCTGCGGCTGCTCAACTCCTCGCCCTTCTCCAGCTACAACTTCGCGCTGTCCGACGGTCGTCCGTTCCTCCAGATCGGCACGGGCAGCGGGCTCCTGCCCAGGGCAGTGGTGCGCTCCCACGTGCTCCTGGGGCCCGCGCAGCGCGCCGACGTGCTGGTCGACTTCCATGGCGCGACCGGCCATGACCTGGTGCTCTCCTCCGAACCCGCCCCGACCGGCACGAGCGGCGACGACGCCCGCCGGACGCCGGTCATGGAGTTCCGCGTCGGCGACCCGGCCCCCGACACCTCACGGCTGCCGTCACGCCTGCCGTCACCGAAGCTGGTCTCGCCCGTGCCGAAGAAGGTGGCCAAGACGTGGACCTTCGGCCTGTCCGGCAACGACCACCACGGCAGCTACTGGTCGATCAACGGCGAGGCCTTCGACCCCGACCGGGTCGACCACCGCTCCCGCCTCGGCACCGTCGAGCGCTGGCGGTTCCGCAACACCAGCGACATCACGCACTACGTCCACATCCACGCCGAGCAGTGGCGCACCCTGCGCCGCGACGGCAAGGCCCCACCCCCGTGGGAGCGCGGCCTCGAGGACACCTGGCGCCTCGAGCCCGGCGAGGTGGTCGACGTCGCCGCCCGCTTCACCGACTACACCGGACCCTTCATGATCCACTGCCACATGCTCGACCACGAGGACCACGGCATGATGGCCCGCTTCGACGTCGTCGACTGACGAGCATGGGACGTACGGTCCGCACTGCGTAGGCAGTTCGCGGCCCACGGCCACAAGGCTGAGCGTGAGCAGCCCTTCGTGCAGCACCAACTGCCTGCACTCGTGTCACCGCCGCACTGGCTAGGGTGGCCCGGTGCCCGACGACCAGCCCACCTTGACCGACGGGACCATCACCCTGCGCCCGTGGCGTGATGAGGACGTCGCCGAGGCGGTCGCGGGTCATGACGACGAGATGGCCCTGTGGTTCGGGTGGGACCCCGCCGACGTGACGGAGGACTCGCACCGTCGGGCCATCGCAGACTGGCGCGCCGACTACGCGGCCGATCGTCGCCGGACCAGCTTCGTCGTCGAGCACGGCGGCGACGTCGCCGGCAGCGTCGAGATCACCCGCAACGGTGACGCGGGGGCCAGCCTCAGCTGGACGCTCTACGCCGGCCATCGCGGGCACGGGTACGCCGCCCGGGCCGTGCGGGTGCTCGTCGACTGGGCCTTCGCCGACGCTGACGACGGAGGTCTCGGCCTCCAGCGCGTCGAGGCACGTATCGACCCCCGCAACCACGCGAGCCGCCGGGTCGCGACCCGGGCAGGGCTGCGGCTCGAAGGCATGCAGCGCATCGTGCCCGGCATGGGCGACCGCTCCGACGCGACCTCGTACGCCGTCTTCGCCCGGCTCGTCACCGACCCACCGCTGAGCGACCCCGAGTCGTTCCGGTCGCTGCTCAACTCCTTCCTCCCCCGCAAGCGCGCGATCTCCCAGATGCTGGTGCGCGACGAGGACGGGCGCGTGCTGCTGTGCCAGCTGACGTACAAGCGCGACTGGGACCTGCCCGGCGGCGTCGTCGAGGTCGGCGAGTCCCCGCGGCTGGCCGTCGAGCGCGAGGTCGAGGAGGAGCTCGGCCTCACGATCGAGCCCGGTGGGCTCGTGCTCACCGACTGGCTGCCGGCGTGGAGCGGCTGGGACGACGCGGTGTGCCTGGTCTTCGACGGCGGCACCCACAGTTCCTCGATCCTCGACGGCATCGTGAAGCAGGAGCGCGAGATCCGCGACGCGCGGTTCTGCACGCTCGAGGAGGTCGACGAGCTGGCCGCCGACTTCACCGCTCGGCGCATCCGCGCGGCAGTCGGTGGCGATCAGCCGTATACGGAGTCCGGTCGCTGAGGCAGGATGCCCTGTATGACCTGGGTGTACGACTTCGCAGAGGGAAGCAAGGACCAGAAGGACCTCCTGGGCGGCAAGGGAGCCAACCTGGCCGAGATGACCAACCTCGGCCTGCCCGTCCCACCGGGCTTCACGATCTCCACCGAGACCTGCCGTGCCTACCTGGCCGAGGACGGTGAGCCCGACGGCCTGGCCGAGGAGGTCACCGAGCACCTCGCCTCGCTCGAGGAGGCGATGGGCAAGAAGCTCGGCGACGCCGACGACCCGCTGCTGGTCTCGGTGCGATCGGGCGCCAAGTTCTCGATGCCCGGCATGATGGAGACGGTCCTCAACGTCGGCCTGAACGACACCTCCGTGGGCGGCCTCGCGGCCCGGAGCGAGTCCGAGCGGTTCGCCCAGGACTCCTACCGCCGGCTGCTGCAGATGTTCGGCGGCACGGTGCTCCACGTGGAGTCCGAGCTGTTCTCCGAGGCGCTCGACGAGGCGAAGTTGGCCAAGGGCACCGAGAACGATCTCGACCTCGACGCCGACGACCTGCGCGGACTGGTCGAGACGTTCAAGGGCATCATCAAGGCCGAGACCGGCCGTGACTTCCCGCAGGACCCGCGCGAGCAGATGGACCTCGCCATCCGCGCGGTCTTCGACTCGTGGAACACCGACCGCGCGCGGCTCTACCGCCGCCAGGAGCGCATCCCCGAGGACCTCGGCACCGCGGTCAACGTGCAGGCGATGGTCTTCGGCAACTTCGGCATGGACTCCGGCTCCGGCGTCGCCTTCACCCGCGACCCCGCGAGCGGCGCGCAGGGCGAGTACGGCGACTACCTCCAGAACGCGCAGGGCGAGGACGTCGTCGCCGGCATCCGCAACACCGTGTCGCTGGCCGACATGGCCGAGATCGACCGCAAGTCCCACGACGACCTGATGACGATCATGACGCGGCTCGAGCGCCACTACCGCGACATGTGCGACATCGAGTTCACCGTCGAGCGCGGCAAGCTCTGGATGCTCCAGACCCGCGTCGGCAAGCGGACGCCCGAGGCGGCCTTCCGGATCGCGGTGCACATGGTCGACGAGGGCATGATCCAGATGGACGAGGCCGTCCTGCGCGTCACCGGCGACCAGCTGGCACAGCTGATGTTCCCCCGCTTCGACGAGTCGGCCGAGCGCACCCTCCTCGCCAAGGGCATGAACGCCTCCCCCGGCGCCGCCGTCGGCAAGGCCGTCTTCGACTCCGACACCGCGGTGGAGTGGGCCGAGAAGGGCGAGGACGTCATCCTCGTGCGCAAGGAGACCAACCCCGACGACCTGCGCGGCATGGTCGCCGCCCGCGGCATCCTCACCAGCCGCGGCGGCAAGACCTCGCACGCCGCGGTCGTGGCGCGCGGCATGGGTCGTACGTGCGTGTGCGGCGCCGAGTCGCTCGACGTCGACACCAAGGCCAAGGAGTTCCGGGTCCGCGACGGCGACACCATCCGTGAGGGCGACGTGATCTCCATCGACGGCACCACGGGCGAGGTGTTCGCCGGTGCCGTGCCGGTGGCCGACTCCGTCGTCGTACGCCACTTCGAGGGCGAGAAGATCGACGACGACCTCGCTCTCGCCGTCTCGAAGATCATGGCCCACGCCGACGGCGCCCGGCGCCTGCGCGTGCGCACCAACGCCGACACCCCCGAGGACGCCGCCCGCGCCCGCCGCTTCGGCGCGCAGGGCATCGGGCTGTGCCGCACCGAGCACATGTTCCTCGGCGAGCGCCGCGAGCTGGTGGAGAAGCTGATCGTCGCCGAGGACGACGCGGGCGTCGAGGCGGCCCTGGCCGAGCTGCTGCCCCTCCAGCGCCAGGACTTCACCGAGATCCTCGAGGCGATGGACGGCCTGCCCGTCACCATCCGCCTGCTCGACCCGCCGCTCCACGAGTTCCTGCCCGACCTCACCGAGCTGAGCGTCGAGGTGGCGCTCGCCGAGGAGCGCGGCGAGGTCGACGAGCACGCGAGCACGCTGCTCACGCACGTGCGCCGGCTCCACGAGCAGAACCCGATGCTCGGCCTGCGCGGCGTGCGCCTCGGCATCCAGATCCCCGGCCTCTTCCGGATGCAGGGCCGTGCCATCGCCGAGGCCGCGGCCGACCGGATGGCCGTCCACGGGACGCCGCTGCCCGAGATCATGGTGCCGCTGGTCGCCAGCGTCCGCGAGCTCGAGATCGTCCGGGCCGAGCTCGACCAGCAGATCGCGGAGGTCGAGGAGGAGCGCGGGGTCAAGCTCGACATCTCCATCGGCACGATGATCGAGCTGCCGCGCGCGGCCTTCCTGGCCAACCGCATCGCGAAGTCGGCCGACTTCTTCTCCTTCGGCACCAACGACCTCACCCAGATGGCGTGGGGCTTCTCCCGCGACGACGTCGAGGCGTCGTTCTTCTCGCGCTACTTCGAGCACGGCATCTTCGACGTCTCGCCGTTCGAGTCGCTCGACCAGCTCGGCGTCGGCGGCATGGTCGAGATGGGGACGAAGAAGGGTCGCAAGACCAAGCCCGACCTCAAGATCGGGGTGTGCGGCGAGCACGGCGGCGACCCGCTGTCGGTTCACTTCTTCGACGAGGTCGGGCTCAACTACGTCTCGTGCTCGCCCTTCCGCGTTCCGGTCGCCCGGCTCGAGGCCGGGCGGTCCGTCCTGGGCAAGCGCTAGGCCGGGCGCCGGTCAGAAGAGCGCCGACGCCAGGTTGCGGCGGCCCGCGAGCACGCGCGGGTCGTCGTTGCCGACCGCGGCGAACAGCGCGAGCAGGTGGTCGCGGGCCTTGGCCCGCTCGGGGTCGGCCGTGCGGGCGACGAGGTTCACCAGCCGGGTGAACGCGTCCTCGACGTGGCCGCCGAGCATGTCGAGGTCGGCGACCATGGTCTGCGCGTCCACGTCGTCCGGGTTCTCGGCCGCGGCGGCACGCGCCTCGTTGAGGTCGACGCCCTGGGTGCGCTGCATGACCTTCGCGATCGCCAGGCCACCGGCGGCCTCGACGTCGGCGGGGTTGGCGTCGACGAGCTTCTGGTACTCCGCGACGGCGGCGTCGATGTCGCCGGCGGCGAGCGCGTCCTGCGCCGGCGCGTAGCGCGGGTCGACGACCTCCTCCTCGCCCTCGGCAGCGGGGGCCGCGGAGCGGGGCTGGTGGCGGCCGGTGATGCCCTGCGCGGTGAGCTGCTGGCCCACCTGGGTCAGCGCGGCGCGCAGCTCCTCGATCGGCAGCGGGTCCTGGAACAGCGGCATCGGCCGGCCGTCCACCACGGCGACGACGAGCGGGATCGACGGGATCTGCATCGCCTGGGCGATCTGGGGTGCGGCGTCGATGTCGACGAGGCCGAGGAGGAAGCGCCCCTCGTGCTCACCGACCACGGTGTCGAGGTCGTCGGCGAGCTGGCCGCTCTCCGGCATCCGGCTGCGCGAGTAGAACACCAGCAGCACGGGGGCCGTCATGGACTGCTCGAGCAGGCCCTGGAAGCTCTGCTCGTCCACCACGACGCTGTACGACGACCCTGCCGCAGCTCCCCCGCCCGCCGGCGTCCCGGCCGGGGCTGGGCGTGCGGGCTGACCGAGCCCGGAGAGGTCGATGGCACCTGGACGGCTGAACGGCTGCTGCGTCATGGGACCAATCCTAGGGAGAGCCGCCACGCGGCGCCGCTCCGGTCGGCCAGGGTCCGGGTCTCGATACGATCCGTCGCGACCTCGTCCCTCGGCCGCGGGATCACTCGACCTCTCTCGCTGATAGTGGCGAGCTCCTTCGTCGCTCGCCGCTAGGCTCGCGACATGGGACCTCGGGGAGCCGCGCTGTCGACGCGCCACCGCCGCAACCTCGGCCTCCTCGCACGCTTCGGGGTCGTCGGGGCCTCAGGCGTCCTGGTGAACATGGTGACGCTCATCGTGCTGCGCAAGCTCGGCCCCCACTTCGACGACGCCGTCGTCGGGCTGGGCACCTCGGAGTTCAACCTGCGCTGGTACCACGTCTACTCCACCATCGCGTTCCTCGTCGCCAACCTCTCGAACTTCCAGCTCAACCGGTCATGGACCTTCCAGACCACCCGGCGCACCCGGTGGTGGAACGAGTACTGGCCGTTCCTCGTGGTCGGCCTCGGCGGCCAGGCAGTGGGCCTCGCGCTGCTCACCCTGCTGATGCACCCGCACTCGCCGGTGAGCCTGCCGACCCACGTCTTCGACGACTCCACGGGCCTGCGCAACCGCCTCTACTGGTCGCAGCTCATCGTGATCGCACTGGTCACTCCGCTGTCGTTCGTGTTCAACAAGCTCTGGACCTTCGCGGCCGTCCGGACCGGCCGGCTCGACCTCCAGGACCCCACCCGTGAGGAGGAAGTGATGGCTGGGGACGATGTGGTCTGAGCGTGTCGAACTGTGCCTGAACTGAGCACAGCCTCACCTATCTAGGCGTACCCAGCCCGTGGTAGAAAATGCCCCGGGGTTCGACGGGAGGGGCGACAGGCGGCATGACTTCGGGGTCGTACGACTTCACCGGCTACGAGGTGCTGGTGGTCGGGGGGACACGCGGCGAGGGGCACACGATCGCCTCCGCCTTCGCCAGGTCCGGCGCGTCCGTGACCGTCACCGGCACGATGATGCTGCGCGCGCTCTACGACACCGACCTCTCGCAGTTCGACTACGAGTCGGTGAACCTCGCCCGCCAGGAGTCGATCGACAACCTGGTCGGGGTGATCGGCCCCATCGACGTGCTCGTGCTCGCGGCCTCGTGCCACCTGCCGTTCGACCTGCCTGCCGGTGAGCGGGCGTTCGTCGCCGAGGCCGCCCGCTCCGGCCTGCTCGGCCCGACCTTCCTCACCACCCGGCTGCGGCTCAAGCTCGGCCAGAGCCCGGCCCAGGGCGGCGGCTGCGTGATCAACACCGGCGCCGTCAGCAGGTGGCTGGAGCTCTCCACCACCCCGGAGGCGGCGCAGTCCCAGCTCATCGAGTCGACGGCGCGCGCCGGCGAGCAGTGGGCGGGCCTGGGCGTCCGGGTCAACTCCGTGCTGCAGCGCCAGCGCGCGGTGCTCCCCCGCCAGTACGCCCCGGTCGCGGCGTCGAGCGTCCGCAGCCGGCTCGCCGGCGACACCCTCGTGCGCGGCCAGCGGGTGAGCGAGGCGGTGGCCGAGGCCACCTTGTTCCTCGCCAGCAGCGGCGCCTCCCGCGTCACCGGCCAGACGCTGCGCCTGAGCTGATCGGTCAGCCGACCGGGGCTAGCTCGCGCTCCGGCTCCGCCGTCTCCTGCTGCGCCGAGAGCCGCTCGGCCAGCGCCGCGCCCTCGACGTCGAGGTTGGGCAGCAGGCGGTCGAGCCACCGCGGCAGCCACCAGGCGCGGTCGCCCAGCATCGAGAGCACCGCGGGAGTGAACGTCATCCTGACCAGGAAGGCGTCGAGGAAGACGCCGACCGCGAGGCCGAAGCCGATCGAGCGCGCCATCGTCATCTCGGCCCAGATGAAGCCGGAGAAGACCGCGACCATGATCAGCGCCGCAGCAGCCACCACGCGGGCGCCCGAGGAGAAGCCCACGCGGACCGCCGTACGCGCGTCCTTGCCGTGGACGTAGGCCTCGTGCATGCCGGAGACCAGGAACATCTGGTAGTCCATGGCCAGGCCGAACAGGATGCCGATCAGCAGCGTCGGCATGAAGCTGAACACCGCCGACGGGTCGTGCACGTCGAAGAGCGAGCCGAGCCAGCCCCACTGGTAGACCGCGACGATCGCGCCGAAGCTGGCCGCCACGGAGAGCAGGAAGCCCGCGGTCGCGACCAGCGGGACCAGGATCGAGCGGAACACGATCGTCAGCAGCACCAGCGAGAGGCCGATGACCATCGTCAGGTAGAGCGGGAGCGCGCCCGCGAGGCGCTCCGACACCTCGATGTTGGCCACGGTGGCGCCGGTCAGGCCGAGCTCGACGTCGTCGCCCAGCAGCTGCTCGCCGCTGGGGTTGGCGTCGCCGATGACCTGGCTCAGGTCGAGCCAGGAGCCCTCCCGCGCGGCGTCGCCGTCGGCGAGCCGGCGCAGCCCCTGCACGAGCTCGACCGTCGACTCCGCGGACGGGCCCTCGGCGGGCACGACCTGGAAGGCGATGGTGCGACGGTCCTCGCTGGTGCCGATCGGCAGCACCGAGACGCGGTCGTCGACGGTGAGCACGGCGCGGGCGACCTTGGCCTCTTCCGCCACGAGGTCGTCGTCGGCCACCGGGGCGTCGTACTCCGCCGCGAGGAGCAGGGGTCCGTTGCTGCCCGGGCCGAAGCTGTCGGCGACGCGCTCGTAGGCCTGGTAGGCGGTCGAGTCCTGCGGCTCCGACGAGCCGTCGGGGAGGCCGAGCCGCATCGAGAGGGCAGGCAGTGCAAGCACCAGCATCACGAGCGTGACGAGCGCGGTCGCCGCACGCGGACGGCGGGTGACCACGCCGACCCAGCGCTGCGGCCAGCCGTCGTGCGTCGACGATGCGGGGCTGCGACGCGACCGCTTGGGCACCGCGCGGCGACCGACCAGCGACAGCAGCGCGGGCGTGAGGGTCAGCGCGACCAGGACGGTGACCGCGACGGTGAAGGCGGCGAGCAGGCCCATCTGGAGCAGCGTCGGGATGCCCGAGACCGCGAGTGCGGCCAGCGCGATCACCACCGTCGTGCCGGCGACCACGACGGCCGAGCCGGCGGTGCCGGTCGCCAGCGCGATGCTGGCGCGGATCCTGTCCTTGGTCGGCTCCGTGCCGTCGGCGGTGAGCTCGGCGAGCTGGCGCCGGTGGCGGTTGACGATGAAGAGGGCGTAGTCGATGCCGACGGCGAGCCCGAGCATCATCCCGAGCACCGGTGCCATCTGCTGGAGGTCGATCCAGTGCGTGGTGGCGATGCCGATCGTCAGGCTGACGCCGACGCCGACCAGCGCGATGGCGAGCGGCAGGCCGGCCAGCACGAGCGAGCCGAGCATGACCAGGAGCACGACGCCTGCGGCGACCACGCCGATGATCTCGCCGATGCCGCCGACCTCGCGGCTCATGGTCAGCTCCTGGCCGTAGTCGGCCTCGATCCCGGCGTCGGCGAGAGCCGCGCCCGCCTCAGGCACGGCCTCGAGGACCGCCGGGTCGAGCTGCTGGGTCTGGGTGTCGAAGCGGACCTGCACGAGCGCGGTCGTGCCGTCGCTGCTGACGAAGGAGACGCCCTCGCCGGCGGACCGCAGGTCGCGACCCGCGTGATAGGCATCCCAGCCCGCGCTGAGCTTCGCCTCGGCCTCGGCGAGCTGCGTACGACCGTCGGCGAGCTGCTGCTCGAGCTCGGGTGTGGCCTTCGCCGGGTGGTCGGCGAGGTAGTTCTCGAGGCCGATGAGCTGCGCGCGGCCGGTGTCGTACTGCTCCTGGCCCTTGACGAGACGCCGCTCGCCCTTGGCGAGCTGGTCGTCGGAGCTGTCGAGCTGGCGCTGGAGGTCCCAGGGGTCCATCACGTCGGTGACGTGGGGCAGGTCCTTCCACTCGGCCATGGTGTCGCGCAGGGCGGCCTTCTGCTCGGCGGTGAAGCCGTCGGCGCTGTGCACCACGACGGTGCCGGTGCCGCCCGCGACGGCAGGGATCTCCTGGCCCAGCTCGTCGAGCACGCGCCCGAACTCGCTGTTCGGGATCTCGAACTCGTTGCTGAGCGGGCGCGACAGGGTGGCCATGCCGCCCACGGCGGCGGCCATCACGAAGAGCCAGGCGAGCAGCACGGCGATCGGGCGACGGGCCGAGAACAGGCCGAGTCGGTGGAGCAGGGTGGCCACGTCAGTTCTCCATCTCGGGACGTGCGGGGAAGGCATCGGCCTCGTCGAAGCCGGCGAAGAGGTGCTCCATGGCCCGGCGGATCCAGACCCTGTGGAGCTCGGCGGCCTGCGTCTCGTCGGCGGACGCGGAGACAGCCAGGCGGGTGACCGCGCAGAGCGCGCCGAACGAGGCGGCGGCCAGGCTGGCGACGTAGATCGGGTCGGCGTCGGGGCCCAGCCGGCGACGCAGGCCCTCCTCGAGGGCGGCGCGCTGCCGGTCCTCGAACTCGAGCAGGAAGCGGCGGGTGGCGGTCGAGCGGCCCGCCGCCCGCTCCAGCTCACGGGCCTGGGCGAAGACGGGCCCGTCGATCATCGCCTCGAGGACGACCAGCGCCGAGGTGCGCAGCGGCTCGTCGGCCGGACGGTCGACGATGGCGTCGATGGTCTCCGCGGTCGCGGCCTCGAGGGAGGCCGTCAGCACGTCCTCGACGCGCGGGAAGTAGTTGAACAGGGTGCGGCGCGAGACGCCGGCCACCTCGGCGATGCGGTCGGCGGTGAGCTCCTCGAGCCCCTCCTCGACCAGGACCTCGATCGCCGCGGCCGTGAGGGCCGCGCGGGTCTCGAGCTTGCGGCGCTCGCGGGCGCCGCTGATCTGCAAGGTCATGATCTGCACCGTAGTGCAACTTTGCACTGGCGTGCAAGTAGAGTTCTCCGGAAACGCCTCGCGAACTGCGACGCGCGGTTACGGTTCATGCACACAACGCCACAAGCCACCCACAGGAGGGCAACGTGCCCACCGACTCGGAAGGACAGCCCCCGTTGACCGAGCTGATCTCCCCCTCCCGCGCCGTCTGGGCCGGCCGCGTGTCCCAGCACCGCCGCGAGCAGATCGCGGCGCGGATGGCGCACCCGACGCACGAGGGGCCAACGGGGCCCGTCCAGTCAGAGCGCCTGGCGCTCGACCTGGCCCAGGTCCGCATCGCGTGGGCGACGCAGGTCCAGGAGCGCTGGCTCCCGGTCGTCAAGATGCTGTGCCGCGAGCTCGACAACGTCTCCTCGGTGGTCCTGTGCAGCTCGGCGGGAGGCGCCGTGGCGACCTACGGCCTGGCGTCCGCCGACGTGGCCCGCGCCTCGAACCTGACGGGCGTGCTCTTCGGCGCTGCCGCTGCCCTCAACGAGTCCGGGCTCGAGTCTGTGCACCTGACCGCCGGCATCACACACACCGTCGTCGCCCCGGTCCACGGCACCGAGATGGGCCAGCACGTCCTCGCGGTGACCGCCGACGGCGCCACCATCGCCACTCCCCTCATCACGCAGACGCGTCGCGCGGCCGAGGAGCTCCGCGGGCTGCTGGCTGGTCAGCCCTGAGCCAGCAGCTCGTCGGCCGCGGCATAGGGGTCCACCTCACCTGAGGCGACCCGTCCGGCCAACAGGTCCAGGTCGGCGCTGCCGCCTGCCTGCCCCCAGCGCTCGCGCAGCGCGGCCAGGGCGATCGCCTCGACCTCCCGCCGCGCCCGTGCCGTACGACGACGAGCGCGCTCGCCCGACTCCGCCAGCCAGGCGGCATGCCGGTCGACCTCGGCCAGCAGCTCGTCGATCCCCTGCCCCGTGCTGGCGACCGTCTGGAGCACCGGCGGCCGCCACGCACCGTCGCGGCGCTCGGCCATCGAGAGCATCGTCCGGAGCTCGCGGCGGGTCCGGTCGGCGCCCTCGCGGTCGGCCTTGTTGACGGCGTACACGTCACCGATCTCCAGGATCCCCGCCTTGGCGGCCTGGATCCCGTCGCCCATGCCCGGCGCGAGGAGCACGAGCGTGGTGTCGGCCAGGCCGGCCACCTCGACCTCGCTCTGGCCGACACCGACGGTCTCGACGATCACCACGTCGCAGCCGGCCGCGTCGAGCACCCGCACGGCCTGCGGGGTCGACCAGGCCAGCCCGCCGAGGTGGCCCCGCGCGCCCATCGAGCGGATGTAGACGTCCTTGTCGAGCGCGTGGTCGCCCATCCGCACCCGGTCGCCCAGCAGTGCGCCGCCGGAGAAGGGCGAGGACGGGTCAACGGCGAGCACGCCGACCCGCTTGCCGGCCCGCCGCATGGCAGCCACCAGCGCGTTGGTCGACGTGGACTTCCCGACGCCCGGGGCCCCGGTGATGCCGAGGACGTGGGCGCGGCCCGCGTGCTCCTGCAGCGCGGACATCACCTCGCGCAGCAGCGGGGAGGCGTCCTCGACCAGCGTGATGAGCCGGGCGACCGCAGCGGGGTCGCCGGTGCGTGCGCGCGCGACCAGGTCGGGCACCGCGAGGGCACCCCGCCGGGTCACGCGCGCCACCTCCCGATCAGGAGCTCTGTCAGGAGGCCGGGACGCGGATGATCAGCGCGTCGCCCTGGCCGCCACCGCCGCACAGCGCGGCCGCGCCGACGCCACCACCGCGACGCTTGAGCTCGAGGGCGAGCGTCAGCACGATGCGGGCGCCGGACATGCCGACCGGGTGGCCGAGCGCGATCGCGCCGCCGTTGACGTTGACCTTGTCCTCGCTGACGCCGAGCTGGCGGGCCGACTCGATGCCGACGGCGGCGAAGGCCTCGTTGAGCTCGAAGAGGTCGATGTCGGAGACCTCGATGCCCTCCTTGGCGGCGGCCTTCGCGATCGCGTTGGCCGGCTGGAGCTGGAGGGAGGAGTCGGGACCCGCCACCTGGCCGGACGCGCCGATCTCGGCGATCCAGGTGAGACCGAGCTCCTCGGCCTTCGCCTTGCTCATCACGACCACGGCGCAGGCACCGTCGGAGATCTGCGACGCCGAGCCGGCGGTGATGCTGCCGTCCTTGGCGACCGGGCGGAGGCCGGCAAGGCTCTCCGCGGTGGTGTCGCCGCGCACGCCCTCGTCCTCGGCGACGGTGATGTCGCCCTTGCGCGTGGAGATGGTGACCGGGACGACCTCGTCGTCGAAGAGGCCGTTCTTCCAGGCCAGAGCCGCGCGCTGGTGCGACTGGGCCGAGAACGCGTCCTGCTCCTCGCGGGTGAGGTTGGCGCCGGCGGCGTTGCAACCGTCGGTCAGGTTGATCATCGCCTGGTGGGTGAACTGGTCGTAGAGGGCGTCGTAGGCCATCGAGTCGACCAGCGCGGTGTCGCCGTACTTGAAGCCCTCGCGGCTCTTCGGCAGCAGGTGCGGGGCCTGCGTCATCGACTCCATGCCACCGGCCACGACCACGTCGTGCTCGCCGGCACGGATCAGCTGGTCGGCCATCGCGATCGCGTTGATGCCCGAGAGGCACACCTTGTTGATGGTGATCGACGGGACGTCCATCGGGATGCCGCCCTTGACCGCGGCCTGGCGGGCGGTGATCTGGCCCGTGCCGGCCTGGATGACCTGGCCCATGATCACGTAGTCGACCTGCTCGCCGGTCACGCCGGCCTTCTCGAGCGCACCCTTGATGGCGACGCCACCGAGGTCGGCGGCCGACTGGTCCTTGAGGCCGCCCAGCAGGCGGCCGATCGGGGTGCGGGCACCGGCGACGATCACGGACGTGGGCATGTTGTTCCTCCAGGCGTGCGGGGGTGGGTCCGGCAGACGTGCTGCTCCTTCGGACGATACCCACCAGCGTGGCGGGTCCGGCAGGGGTTAGCGACCCTTCACCTGTGAGGCACACGTCACACCCCGAAGTGCTCACCAAAATGAGGGAGCGGCCCCCCGCCCGGAGCCGCAGGGGTCGCCGAGGTGGTGGGCTGGGCACACCGCGGCCTCGGGGCCGACCCGACGTCTCCGAGGAGCGCCCATGTCACGAGTACGCCGCACCCTGACCTCCGCCGTCGCGCTGGCCACGGCCGCCCTGCTCGGCACCGTGCTCGCCGCACCGCCGGCGAGCGCCCGTGCCGGGGGCGTGGGTGGGCTCTGGCTGTTCGACGAGGGGTCCGGCCAGGTGGCCTACGACCTCTCCTTCAACGGCAACCGGGGCCAGCTCGGCACCACCGCAGGTGCCGACGCCGCCGACCCGACGTGGGTCTCACTGCCCAGGTTCCTCTTCTTCAAGCAGTCCGCGCTCCGCTTCAACGGCGCACAGAGCGTGCGGATGGCCGACGCCCCGTCGCTGGAGCCGGACGGTGTCACCGTCCTGGCCCGCGTGCGCAGCACCGGCCCGGGCGCCTTCCGCTACGTGATGTCGAAGGGGGCGTTCCAGTGCGAGAACGCGTCCTACGGCCTCTTCACCGGCGGCGACGGAGGCCTGGTGTTCTACGTCTCCGACGGCACGACCGTCTTCCGCTCGGCCGACGCAGGTGCCGGGATCTGGGACGGTGCGTGGCACACCGTGATGGGCGCCTTCGACGGCCAGTCCATCCGGCTCTGGGTCGACGGCCGGCAGGTGGGCACTCCGGTCCCGGCCGCGGTCGACGTCTACTACGGCATGCCCAACGGCGACGACTTCTACGTCGGCGACTACGGCGGCCCGTGCGCCAGCCCGCTCGGCTTCGTCGGCGACATCGACGGCGCGGCCGTCCTCGGTCGTTACGACCGCACCGCCAGCCTGGGCTGACACCCGGCCGGGCACGCCCGGCCACCCACGACGACAGGGGCGACGGGGGCGAGAGGGAGTGGCGACGGTCACACCCCCTCGCCCCTGAGCGCGCCGTCGTACACGATGTGCTCCATGACCCCCGACCTGCCTGCCGACGTGCGCCACCTCTTCACCGCGATCGACCACGTCGGCATCGCCGTGCCCGACCTCGACGAGGCCATGACGTTCTACCGCGACGCCTACGGCATGCAGGTCCTCCACGAGGAGACCAACGAGGAGCAGGGCGTCCGCGAGGCGATGGTGGGCGTCGGCGACTCCGGCTCCTGCATCCAGCTGCTGGCCCCGCTGACCCCCGAGTCGACCATCGCCAAATTCCTCGAGCGCAACGGCCAGGGCATCCAGCAGCTGGCCTTCCGCGTCGAGGACGTCGAGCACGTCGCCGACGTGCTGCGCGAGCGCGGCCTCCGCCTGCTGTACGACGCCCCCAAGCGCGGCACGTCCGACAGCCGCGTCAACTTCATCCACCCCAAGGACGCGGGCGGCGTGCTGGTCGAGCTGGTCGAGCCTGCGGCGACCTCCCACTGAGCGAGGTATCTCACACCTCCACCCGCGCGAGGTTACTCGCCGGTATCTTCGCCCTCGATCGTGACACCGATGCCTCACAGCCCGAGATTCGCCCCCTGATTCCAGGAGACACCCGTGCAGAACATCCTCGAAGCCATCCAGTCCGGCAACGCCACGTCGGAGGACTTCGCCAGCCTCGAGCTCCCCGAGTCCTACCGCGCCGCCTTCGTGAAGAAGGACGAGGTCGACATGTTCGAGGGCCTCACGGCCAAGGAGAAGGACCCGCGCAAGTCGCTCCACGTCGACGAGGTGCCGCTGCCCGAGCTCGGCCCCGGTGAGGCCTTCGTGGCCGTGATGGCGAGCGCCATCAACTACAACACCGTGTGGACCTCGATCTTCGAGCCCGTCTCCACCTTCGGCTTCCTCGAGCGCTACGGCCGCAACTCCGAGCTGACCAAGCGCCACGACCTGCCCTACCACGTGGTCGGCTCCGACCTGGCCGGCGTGGTGCTGAAGACCGGTCCCGGCGTCACCAAGTGGAAGCCGGGCGACCGCGTCGTCGCGCACTGCCTGTCCGTCGAGCTCGAGGGCCCCGACGGCCACAACGACACGATGCTCGACACCGAGCAGCGGATCTGGGGCTTCGAGACCAACTTCGGCGGCCTCGCCGACGTGGCGATGGTCAAGGCCAACCAGCTGATGCCCAAGCCCGAGCACCTCACCTGGGAGGAGGCCGCCTCCCCCGGCCTCGTCAACTGCACGGCGTACCGCCAGCTGGTGAGCAAGAACGGCGGCGACATGAAGCAGGGCGACAACGTCCTCATCTGGGGCGCCTCCGGTGGCCTCGGCGGCTTCGCCACGCAGTACGCCCTCAACGGCGGCGCCACCCCGGTGTGCGTGGTCTCCAACGAGGAGAAGGCCCAGATCGCCCGCAGCATGGGCGCCGAGCTGATCATCAACCGCTCGGAGGAGGGCTACAAGTTCTGGAACGACGAGGGCACCGAGCAGGACCCGCGCGAGTGGAAGCGCTTCGGCGCCCGCATCCGTGAGCTCACCGGCGGCGAGGACATCGACATCGTCTTCGAGCACCCGGGTCGCGAGACCTTCGGCGCCTCGGTCTTCGTCACCCGCAAGGGCGGCACCATCACCACCTGCGCCTCGACCTCGGGCTACATGCACGAGTACGACAACCGCTACCTGTGGATGAACCTCAAGCGCATCATCTCCAGCCACTTCGCCAACTACCGCGAGTCGTGGGAGGCCAACCGCCTCATCGCAAAGGGCAAGATCCACCCGACGCTGTCGCGCACCTACACGCTCGACGAGGTCGGCCAGGCCTCGCTCGACGTCCACCAGAACGCCCACCAGGGCAAGGTCGGCGTGCTGTGCCTGGCCCCCGAGGAGGGCCAGGGCGTCCTCGACCACGAGATGCGCGCCCAGCACGAGACCGCGATCAACCGCTTCCGGGGGGTCTGACCCACCCCTTCGGGGCATGTTGAGATTCGTCACACCCCGGTTCGCCCGCTCGAATGCAGAGCGCCCGCGAGCCGGGGTGTGTTTGTTCGACGGCATCGGAGACACTGGCACCGACGCAGTCCGTACGACGTGAGAGTGGGTGTCGCAGCATGAGCTCCGACCAGGGCCTGTCCATCTTCGACGAGCCGGAGTCCTCCGACGAGTCGGCCGAGGAGACCCAGGTGCTCCCGGTGGTGCCGAAGGACCAGCCTGCTCCTGCCACGGCGGAGAAGCCTGCCGAGAAGCCGGCGGAGAAGCCTGCCGCCAAGACGGCCGCCAAGCCGGCGGCACCCAAGGCTGCCGCGCCGGCAGAGCCGGCGGAGAAGGCCGCCGAGAAGCCGGCCGAGAAGCCGGTGGTGACGCCCGACCCGGAGGCGACCCGCAAGGCGCCGATCATCCCGCCGCCGGCACCCGCCGCGGCCCCGAAGCGGGCCGCCGAGCCTGCGCCGGCCACCGCGCCGATCCGGGCCTCGTCGCCGGCTCCCGCGCCTGCCCCGACCCCTGCCCCGACCCCTGCCCCGACCCCGGTGGCGGCCCGCCCGGTCGTACCTGCGCCCGCGCCGCTCCCCCAGGTGCGCCGTGGCGGCTACGACAAGGCCGCCGTCGACCAGCGCGTGGGCCAGCTCCAGTCGGAGAAGTCCGGCCTGGCCAGCAGCCTGGCCAGCAGCGAGGAGCGGGTGATCGAGCTCGAGTCCGAGCTCGCCCGCCTCCGGGCCGAGCTCGAGGAGAACGCGAACCCGACCTACGCCGGCCTCGGCGGCCGGGCCACCTCGATGCTCAAGCTCGCCGAGGACGAGGCCACCGACGTCCGTACGGCGGGCCGGCGCGACGCCGAGGAGATCCGCAAGGCCGCCGGCCGTGACGCCGAGAGCATCCGCGCCGACGCCGCGCGCGAGGCCGACGACATGCGCATGGTCCAGCTCAAGGAGCTCGACGAGATGCGCTCGCGCCTCACCGCCGACGCCGAGACCGAGCGCTCGATGGCCAGGGCGGAGGCCGAGGACCTGTTGGCCGCGGCGCGGCGCGAGGCCGACCAGCTGCGGCTCGCCGCGCAGCAGGAGACCAACGAGATGCGCACCACCGCGACCCGCGAGGCCGAGCAGGCCCGCGCGGCGGCAGACCGTGAGGTGCAGGAGGCGCGCCGGACGCTGGCGGTGGAGAAGGAGCGGCTGACCCGCGAGGCGGCCGACCACCACAGCAACGCCACCGCGGAGACCCAGCGCCTCGTCAGCGAGGCCGAGGAGCGCGCCAACGCCGCCGAGCAGCGGGCCCGCGAGGCGACCGCCCAGGCCAACACCCACCGCTCCCAGGCCCAGAGCGAGGCCGAGGGCCTGCTCAGCCGGGCCCGCCGCGAGGCCGAGCAGGTCGTCGCCTCCGCCCGGACGCAGGCCGACTCGATCACCGCGACCAAGCACGCGGAGGCCGAGCGCGAGCTGGCCAACATCCAGTCCGAGGTCGAGCGGGTCACCAAGCGCCGCGACGCCATCACGGCCCAGCTCGGCGCCCTGCGCGACGTGGTCGCCGGGTTCGGCGAGGACGAGTCCTGAGCGGCCCGGACGCCGGTTCCGAGCTCGAGCCCGGGGCGGCCGGGGCGGTCGACGCCGCCGAGCGGGCGGAGTCGGCGGCCGAGCGGGCCGACAACGCCGCCGGCATCGCGCAGGACGCCCAGGAGGCTGCGGTCGAGGCCGCGGAGGACGCGGCCGAGTCGTCTGCCGCCATCGCCGAGCGCATCGACAACGCCACCGACCTGGTGGTCAGCCCCGACCTGCCGTCGTACCCCGAGCCACCTGCCGACCACACGATCGGACCGGTGCCGCTGCTGCGCCACTCGCCCTTCAACATCGGGTTCTTCGGTGCGCTCGGTGCGGTGTTCGCGGTGTTCCTCACCCAACAGGTGCTGAGCATCTCCTCGATCCTGGTGCTGCTGGTGCTCGCGATGTTCCTGGCGGTGGGCCTCAACCCGGTCGTCGAGTGGTTCATGCGGCGTGGGATGCGCCGCGGCTTCGCGGTCGTCCTGGTGCTGGTCGTCGTGATCGCGGTGCTCGCCCTGTTCGTCGGCGCGGTGGCGCCGGTCATCAGCGACCAGATCGCGCTGATCACCACCAACGCGCCGGGCTGGTTCACCGACCTCCAGAAGAACTCCTACGTCCAGCAGCTCGACGACCGCTTCTCGGTGATCGACAAGATCCAGGACTACGTCACCGACGGTGACTTCACCCAGCGAGCATTCGGCGGCGCCCTCGGCTTCGGCCTCGCGGTCCTGTCCGCCGTGACCAACGCCTTCATCGTGCTGGTGCTGATGATCTACTTCCTCGCCTCGCTGCCGAGCATCAAGCACGCGGGCTACAGCCTGGCGCCGGCCTCGCGCCGTCCCCGGGTCAGCGAGCTCGGCGACAAGATCATCCGGAGCACCGGCGCCTACGTCTCCGGCGCCTTCCTCGTCGCCGTGTGCGCCGGAATCAGCACGCTGATCTTCACCTGGATCGTCGGGCTGGGCGACTACAGCTTCGCGCTCGCCTTCATCGTCGGCCTGCTCAGCCTGATCCCGGTGCTCGGTGCGGTGGTCAGTGGGGTGATCATGACGCTGCTGGCGCTCACGGTCTCACCGACCGTCGCGCTGGTCGCAGCGATCTACTACATCGCCTACCAGCAGCTCGAGTCCTACCTGATCTCACCGCGGATCATGAAGCGCGCCGTCGACATCCCCGGCGCGGTCACGGTGATCGCAGCGCTCATCGGTGGCTCGCTCCTCGGGATCATCGGCGCCCTGCTCGCGGTGCCGGTCGCGGCGGCGCTGCTCCTGCTGCACCGCGAGGTGTTCCTCAAGCGGCAGGACGCTCGCTGAGGGGTTCGGGTTCCGGCTCGGGCAGCGGCTCGACCAGCAACTGCGCGCGACCCTCGCCGAGCTTGACCACGACGACGCCGACCAGCACGAGCAGCCCGCCCGCGAGCTGCAGTGGCCGCGGCAGCTCACCGAGGAGCACCCACGACCAGACCACCGCCGCCAGCACTTCCCCCAGCGCGACGAACGACGCGAGGCGGCTCCCGAGGCGGCGGCCCGCGGCGATCCCGGTGACGTAGGAGAAGGCCGCGGTGACCAGGCCGAGCACGACGACCGGGATCCACCACGCGACTGCCCGACCGTCGTACACGGCGTCGGCGGTCGAGGCGTCGAACGGCAGGATGCCGGTCGCGCCCGCAGCGAGCAGGATCGCGCCGCCGACCACGAGGCCGCCGGCAGCCAGGGTGATGCCGGGCAGCCCGTTGCCCTCGTCGGCGGAGATGATGAAGTACGTCGTCACGCCGAGCATGGCGGCCAGCGCCCAGAGCACGCCGACCGTGCTGAGGTCGGCACCGGAGACGACGTCCAGCACGAGGACGAGACCTGCCGCGGCGATCGAGCCGCCGACGAGCGTCAGGCGCGAGGGCCGCTGGCCGTGGCGCAGCCACAGCCACACGACGACGGCCACCGGAGCGGTGTACTCCAGCAGGAGCGCCACGCTGACCTGCATGTAGGTGACGGCGTAGAAGAAGCACAGCTGCGCGCCGGCCACCGCCCCCATGCCGTAGACGCCGACCAGGCCGGCGTTGGTGCGCAGCAGGTGCCACTGCCCCCGCAGGGCCATCGCTCCGGGCACCACCAGCACCAGGGCGGCGATGCCGATCCGGAGGGCGACGGTCGCGCCGGCGCTCCACCCGGTGTCGAGCAGGCCGCGCGCGAGCGCGCCTGACAGGCCGAAGGAGGTCGCGGACGCCACCGCGAGGAGCAGGCCGCTGGCCGTCCTCGACGAGGTCGCGTCATGAGTCAAGCGCGTCACGCCCATGACACTAGGGACCGTCCGTGTAATGTGTCAACATGCTTTTCACGGATGACACCGACGCCGCGCTCCAGGCGGCCGTCGCGCTGGCCAACTCGACCGACGAGCCCGGCCAGCCGCTCGGGACGGTGGAGGACCTGTCGGCCTTCCTCGTCGGGTGGTCCTACACCGGTCGGCACGACGCGACGCCCGCCGAGCTCGACGCCGTACGACGTCTCCGTCCGGCCCTGCGCGGCCTGCTGCTGGCCGAGCGCGACGAGGCCGCCGACCTCGTGAACACCATGCTGGCCAAGGCGAAGGCGCTCCCCCAGCTCCAGCGCCACGACACCTGGGACTGGCACCTGCACGCCGTCGACCCGGATCGCCCGCTCGAGGAGCGCGTGGTGGTGGAGACCGCGATGGCGATGGTCGACGTGATCCGCGCCGACGAGATGTCGCGCCTGGCCCGCTGCGCCGCCGACGACTGCGAGGACGTCGTCCTCGACCTGTCGCGCAACCGCTCGCGGCGCTACTGCTCCACCACCTGCGGCAACCGCGAGGCCGTCGCGGCCTACCGGGCCCGCCAGCGCTCCTGACGGACCGCTCGCCCGCTCAGGGCAGGAAGCGGCGCAGCACCTCGAGGAAGATCTCCGGCTGCTCGGAGTGCACCCAGTGGCCGGCTCCCTTGATCAGCACCCGCCGGTTGCGTGGGAACCGGCGGTCCATCTCGCCGGCGCTCTCGTCGCTGATGTAGTCGGAGTCGGCCCCGCCCACCCACAGCACCGGGCCGTCGTACGACGACTCGCCCAGCTCGGCGTCGGGCCAGCCGACCAGCCCGGCCATCTCCTCCCCCAGCAGGTCGAGGTTGACCTGCCAGTGCCAGCCGTCGTCGGTGCGGCGGAGGTTCTGCAGGAGGAAGCTGCGCACGACGGGGTTGGGCACCGCCTCGCGCAGCGCCTCCTCGGCCTGGTCGCGCCGCTCGATGCGGGTCAGGTCGAGCGCGCGCATGGTCTCGATGTAGCCGACGAACTCGCGCCCGCTGTCGTAGGCCACCGGCGCGATGTCGACCACGGCGAGCCGCTCGACCAGCTCGGGGTGCCGCAGCGCGAGACACATCGCGATCTTGCCGCCCATCGAGTGGCCGACGAGCGCGACCTCGCCCTCCGGGCGCAGCGTCTCGGCGACCTGGTCGGCGAGGTCGAGGTAGTCGAACGTCTCGGTCCACGGCGAGCGGCCGTGGTTGGGCATGTCGATGAGCACCACGCGGTGGTCGGCGCTGAGCGCCTTGGCGATCTGGGTCCAGTTCTTGCCCTGCCCGAAGAGGCCGTGGGCGAACGCGACGGTCGGGCCGTGGTCGCCGAGGACCGTGGTGTGCAGGCTCACGGTCCCATCCTCGCGCAGGGGCGTCTGCTCAGACGCGGGAGGGCTGGTCCTCGGCGGTCAGCGGCTGGGCGATGTCCTCGAGCGACTGGCCCTCGGCCTTGACCCCGAGGAAGATCTCGACGATCCCGCCGGCGATCATCAGGGCGGCGCCGATGAAGTAGCCGATCGCGATGCCGGTGATGTCGCCGTCGCTGCTCGCGCTGTCGATGAGCTTGCCGAACAGCAGCGGGCCGGCGATGCCGCCGGCCGCTGTGCCGATCGCGTAGAAGAAGGCGATGCACAGCGCCCGCGTCTCCATCGGGAAGATCTCCGAGGCGGTGAGGTACGCCGCGCTGGCTCCGGCGGAGGCGAAGAAGAAGGTCACCGCGCCGAACAGCGTCAGCGTCGTCGCGCTCAGATCGCCCAGCATCACGCCGGCCACCGCGAGCAGAGCGCCCGAGAGGATGTAGGTGCCGGCGATCATCCGCACCCTGCCGATGCTGTCGAACAGCGGGCTGAGCACGAGCGCGCCGACGAAGTTGCTGACCGCGAAGACCGCGAGGTACCAGCCGGTCTGCTTCACGTCGAGGAACGTGCTGAGGGTGTCGCCGTAGGTGAAGAAGAACGCGTTGTAGAGGAACGCCTGCCCGACGAACAGCGAGAAGCACAGGATCGTGCGGCGGGGATAGAGCGTGAACACGGTCTTCGCGATGAGCGGCAGGCTGATCGTCTTGCGCTGCCTGATGGTGATCGTGTCGTCGACGTCGTGCAGCTCGCGGCCCGTCTCGTCGACGACCGTCTTCTCGATGTCGCGGACGATGCGCTCCGCCTCGTCCTCGCGCTCGTGGATGAAGAGCCACCGGGGGCTCTCGGGCACGTGGCGACGCACCACCAGGATGCCGATCGCGAGGATCGCGCCGAGCGCGAAGGCGGAGCGCCAGCCCCAGCTCGGGTCGACGACGTCGGGGTCGAGCAGCGGGATGGTCAGCAGCGAGCCCAGCGCCGCGCCGACCCAGAACGAGCCGTTGACCGCCACGTCGACCCGCCCGCGGTAGTTCGCCGGGATGAGCTCGTCGATCGCGGAGTTGATCGCGGCGTACTCGCCACCGATGCCGGTGCCGGTGAGGAAGCGGCAGGCGAAGTACCACGCCGGGTTCATCGAGAACGCCGTCAGCACCGTCGCCACCGTGTAGACGCCGAGGGTGAGCAGGAAGAGCTTCTTGCGGCCGAACCGGTCGGTGAGCTGGCCGAAGAAGAGCGCGCCGACGCAGGCCCCGGCGACGTACATCGCGCCGGCCATGCCGACGTCGGAGCTCGACAGGCCGAGGCCGGTGTCGCTCGGCTTGAGCGCCTCCGACATCGAGCCGACAATGGTCACCTCGAGGCCGTCGAGGATCCAGACGGTGCCGAGGCCGATGACGACCAGCCAGTGCCAGCGCGCCCACGGCAGGCGATCCATCCGTGCGGGGATGTCAGTGGTGATGGTGCCTGTCTGGACTCCGGCCATGTCTTCGGACGCTAGACCTGCCTCCGGAGGCCCAGCACACCCTGAAGGACGAAGGGGCCCGAGGTCGGTGCCGGCTCAGAAGTCGAAGCCGTCGAACATGTCGCCGATGCCGTCGCCGATCCCACCGAAGAGGTCGCCGATGCCCTCGCCGATCGCGCCGATGCCCTCACCCAGGCCGTCGAAACCACCGCCGAAGAGCATGCCCATGAACATCCAGTCCATCGGCGAGAAGGCGCCGAAGTAGCCCTGGGCGTAGGGCTGGTAGGCGCGGCCACCCTGCCAGTAGGGCACCCGCCGCGAGCCGACCATCACCTTGCGGATGTCGGGCTCGGCGCCGGCGCGGACGCGCTCGACGTCGAGGGCGCAGGCGGGCACGTCGCGCGACGTGCCGCCGGGCGGGGTCCACGGGACGTCGGCCACCGACAGGCCGTGGCGCGGGTCGAAGAAGCACGGCGGACGGCGCTGCGGCAGCGGCTCACCGGCGACGCGGGCGCGCACGCAGGCCATCGCATAGCGGCCGTCCTCGAGGATCTCGGTCACGTGGCGCACGTCCTCGGGGCGGGTCAGGCCCGCGGCCGCCGTCTTGGCCGACTCGTAGGAGTCGAGCGCTCGCTGGTAGTCGGCGTTGGCACCGGCGTCGAGCTCGGTGCCGGCGAGGTCCATGTCGAGGTCCTGCAGCTCGACGCCGAGGGCGGTGACGTCCTCCTCGGCGAGCTTCTTGACCGGTGCGACCTCGGCCTCGGCGCGGGCCAGCTCGCGCTTCTTGCCCGACTTGCCCGCCGCCACCGCGACCGCGGTGAGACCGCCGAGGACGACCAGCAGCAGGACGATTTCCATGGCCACAGCGTACGCAGCGGCCGCAACTGCCCCAGAACCCGAAGAGCAGGTCGCGCATCGACCCCCGACGATGTGCGACCTGCTCCTGAGAGGCGGCCGGGCGGCGGGACCCTCCCCTGTGCGGTCCCGCCGCTCTCGGCGTAGGACTACGTTCCCGCGAAACCCCGGGTGTCAGCATCCGTAGTCCTACCTATCTCTCCTACGTAAGCCGATAGATTCAGCCCCGTGCTGTCCCCGTGCCTCGGTCGAGACGACGTCCAGCGCGCGCTCAACGAGGCGATCGACGAGTCCCGGTGGGTCACCGTCGTCGGTCCTCCCGGCAGCGGGAAGACCCTGCTGGTGCGCCACGTCGCGGAGGTCGCGCCCGCGTCGTGGGTCGACGCGCGCAACCTGCGCACCCTCGACGACGTGCTCGTCGCAGCGCTCGCGAGCCTGGAGTCCGAGACCGCCCCGGGCGACTCGCTGACCGGCGCGCTCGGTCGCGCGGTCGACGGCCGCGACACACTGCTCGTCCTCGACGGGCTCGACCTCGACGCCACCGACGCAGGTCCGGTGCTGCAGTCGGTCCTGGAGAGCACCAGCGACGCGCGCGTGGTTGTGACCGCCCGGACCACGGCCGGGCAGCCCTACGAGTCCGTCGTACGTGTCGGGCCGCTGCCGGTGCCCACACCTCGCTCGCCGCTCGAGGGCCCCGCCGTCGAGCTGTTCCTGAAGCGCATCCGCTCTGCCGGCGGGCAGCAGGTGGACCTCGCCGCCCAGGCCCACGAGGTACGACGACTCCTGAGCGCCACCGGCGGCCTGCCGCTGCTGATCGAGCAGGTCGCCGTGCAGTCGGCGCTGGTCGGGCTCAGCAACGCGATGTCCACCGTCAGCCTCGACCAGGCCGTCGACTCTGCGCACGACCTGCTCGACGACGCCAGCGCCACGGCACTGCGCCGGATCGGCCTGCTCGACTTCCCGGTGGGCCTCGGCGTCCTCGCCGAGGTGCTGGAGCTCCCGGTCCCCGACGCGGCCGAGCTCGCCGGTGGACTCGTACGACGCAGCCTGCTCGAGGTCGACCACCGCGGTCACTTCGACATGCTGTCGCCCATCCGCGGCCGCGCGCGGGCGCTGGCGCGGCCGGGCGACACCCGGGCGGTCGACGCCGGGCTGCTCCGCTGGGCCGGGGCGAACGTGCCCGAGCACGACAACTTCGGCGCGGCCGACGCCGCGTGGCTGCGCGACCTGCCGGCCATGCGCCACGCCGTGCTCGCCGCGTGCGCCGACCCGGCGACCCGCGCCGAGGGCTACTCCCTCGCCAACCGGATCTACTCCTCGCTCTACACCTCGATGCGGGCCCGCGAGGCGCTCGAGATCCTCGAGGGTGCGATCGCGAGCGGAGACGGTCCGCCGGCGATCGGCGCACAGATCGCCCGTCGCGCCGGCATCGCCGCCTCGGAGATGCGCGGCACCTACGAGGGCCTCTGGCTGCTCGACCGCTCCGACGAGCACGCCTCCTCCGCGCCCCGCCCCGAGGAGCAGCTCGCCAAGACCGCCTCGATCCGCGCCGAGATGCACCTCGACGCCGGTGACCTCGTCAGCGCCGAGAGCGAGGCGAAGCGGGCCATCGCGCTCGACCCCGAGGGCTCGATGCGCCGCCAGGCGACGCGCACCCTCGCCGACGTCTACGCCTCGCAGGGCCGCTTCGCCGAGGCCACCCGCGCCGCCGGTGAGGCGATGCCCGCGCGCGCCAGCCGCGACGAGCGCTGGATCGACCTCTCCGCCCGCACCGTGCTGGCCCGGATCGCGCTCGAGCAGGGACGCATCGCCGAGGCGGTGGCCGGCACCCGCGCCGTGGTGGTGGAGGCCCGCGAGCTGGCCGAGGACCGCGTCGGGCTGCTGGCCGAGACGATGCTGCGCGGGCTCGACCCGACGTGGGAGCCCACCGAGGTGAACCGCGACACGCTGCCGTGGGCGGTCCGGCTGCCGGTCCTGGCCCAGGACGGCCGCGACCTGCTCGCGCGCGGCGAGACCCGGCAGGCCGCAGGGCTCGCGGCCGACGTCGTGGCGCTGGCCGACTCCGCGCGGCTGGGTCGCGACGGGGTGGAGGCGCGGCTGCTGCTCGGGCGGGCGCTGGTGGACCTCGGCGACCTCGACCAGGCCACGACGACGTACCTCACCGCGCTCGAGCAGTGCCGCACGATGCGCCTGCCCCTGCGCGCGGCCGACGTGCTCGACGGGCTGGCCGGTGTCGCCCGCGCCCGCGAGCTGCCCGAGGCCCGGGCGCTCGCCGCTGCCGCCGTCGCCCTCCGTGCGCCGCGGATGGCGGTGCGCTGGGGCTACTCCGCCGACTACGACATCTCGCCGGGCACCGCGCCCGAGGAGTGGCTCGACGGCGACGACCTCTCGGCCGACGCGCTGCCGCTGATCACGGCCGTCTTCAACCGCCCGGCCACGGCTCCCCCGTCGGCGCTCGACGCGCTGACGGCCGCCGAGCGCCAGGTCGCGGACCGCGTCGCCCACGGCCTGACCAGCCGCAAGATCGCCGAGGAGCTCTTCGTCTCCCCGCGCACCGTCGACGCGCACCTCACCCACATCTACCGCAAGCTCGACATCAACACCCGGGCGCGGCTGGCGGCCCTGGTGATGGAGCAGTCGCAGCGGGCGCTCTGACGTCTGCCCTCCGCTCGCCCAGGGCACTGTCGGTGGCGTGTGCGCATGATGGCTCCCATGAGCCGGACCATCCAGGTGACCTTCGACGCCCACGACCCACAGGCCCTCTCCCACTTCTGGGCCGAGGCGATGGGCTACGTCAACCCACCCCCGCCCGGGCGCGACGTCGAGCCCGGCCAGGACGTGTTCGAGGCGTGGCACGCGTTCCTCGCCGAGCTCGGGGTGCCCGAGTCGGAGTGGAACGCCGCATCCGCCGCCGAGGACCCCGACGGCGACGGCCCGCGCCTGTTCTTCCAGCGGGTGCCCGAGGGCAAGACCGCGAAGAACCGTGTGCACCTCGACCTGCGCGCGGCCCCGGGCCTCGAGGGCGACGAGCGGATGTCCGCGCTCGAGACCGAGTGCGAGCGCCTCGTCGCCCTCGGCGCCTCGCGGGTGGAGCGGCACGAGCCCGCCCCGCCCATGAGCGGTGGTCACATCATCATGACCGACCCGGAGGGCAACGAGTTCTGCCTCGACTGATCGCCTGGCCCTCGGGGCCGCACGTGGTTCAATGATCAACGAGTGACAGTACGCTCGCACACCGCTTCGAGGGAGGGCGGTCTGCATGACTGACCTGACGACCCAGGACGGTGGCCCGGCCACCTCTCGTCGTGCCCTGCTCGGCGCCGCGTGGACCGCACCCGTGATCGTCGCTGCCGGCACCGCACCGGCCTACGCCGCGTCGGCAGCCGCGTCACTCGTGTTCGACACCTTCACGGCCTACCCGACCAGCTACACGGGTGCGGGCGTCCCCACCCGCATCGAGGGCAAGATCCAGGTCCGGCGCGCGTGGTCCGCCACCGGCCCGGCGGTCAAGAGCCTGACGGTGAGCGTGGTGATCCCCGCTTCGGTGGCCGCCGGAGGCAAGGCCTCCTCGGTCTCCGGCACGGGCTGGACGGACGGCTCGGTGTCCGGCCCCGCGGGCGGCAACTTCACCTACACGTTCACGTGGACCGGGAAGCTCGACAACAGCAACCAGTCGACCCCCGAGCTGGTCTTCGTGGTCAAGCGGACAGACAGCCCGTCGACGGTCGCCTCGCTCACCGCCTACGCCACGTCGCCGCAGGCGACCTCGGCGACCCGCACCATCTCGTCAACGATCTGATCCGTCACTCTGCCGGATCGGTGGGTCAGCGCGCGCTGTAGTCGCGGAAGCCTCGCCCGGTCTTGCGACCGAGGTAGCCCGCGGTGACCAGGTGCTCGAGCAGCGGCGCCGGCGAGAAGCCGGGCTCGCGGAACTCGAGGTAGAGCTCCTTCTGGATGGCCAGCGAGACGTCGTTGCCGACGACGTCGAGCAGCTCGAAGGGGCCCATCGGCAGCGCACAGCCCTGCTTCATCGCGGTGTCGATGTCGTCCGCGGTCGCGTAGTGCGCCTCGAGCATCTTCACCGCGTCGTTGAGGTAGGGGAAGAGCAGCGCGTTGACGATGAAGCCCGCGCGGTCGCCGCACTTCACGGCCACCTTGCCGACCTTCTCGCACAGTGCGAGGACGCTCTCGGTGACCGCCTCGTCGGTGGCCACGGTCGAGACGACCTCGACGAGCTTCATGATCGCCGCCGGGTTGAAGAAGTGCATGCCGATGACGTCCTGGGGACGCTTGGTCACCTTGGCCATCGAGATGATCGGCAGCGAGGAGGTGGTCGTGGCCAGGATCGCGCCGGGCTTGCAGATCTCGTCGAGGTTCTCGAAGAGGGTGGTCTTGATCGCCAGGTCCTCGGCGATCGCCTCGACCACGAGGTCGACGTCCTTGAGGTCGTCGAGCGAGGTGGTGCCGCGCACCCGGCCGAGGACCTCGGTCTTCTGCTCCTCGGTCGCCCGACCGCGCTGGATCTGCTTGTCGAAGTTCTTCGTGATCGTGGCGACCACGCCGTCGACCTTGTCCTGACCGCGGCCGGTGAACAGCACGTCGTAGCCGGCCTTGGCGAAGACCTCGACGATGCCGGAGGCCATCGTCCCGGTGCCGACGACTCCGACGAGCGTGATGTCGTGGCGCAGCTGGGGCTTGTCGTCCTCGCTGGGCGTGTGGGCGTCGTCGACGACGATCGGGGAGTCGGGGGCCTCGTAGGTGTAGAAGCCGCGACCCGACTTGCGGCCGAGCAGGCCCGCGGTGACGTACTGCTTGAGGATCGGCGCGGGGGCGTGCAGCCGGTCGCGACCCTGCTTGTACATCGTGTCGAGGATCTCGTAGGCCGTGTCGAGCCCGATCAGGTCGAGCAGCGCCAGCGGGCCCATGGGGTAGCCGCAGCCGAAGCGCATCGCGGCGTCGATGTCTTCGCGCGACGCGTACTTGCCCTCGTACATCGCCACGGCGTGGTTGAGGTAGCCGAACAGGAGCGTGTTGGCGATGAAGCCGGCCTTGTCGCCGCACACGACCGGGTTCTTGCCGAGGTCGCGCAGCAGGCCCTGGACCTGCGAGAGCACTTCCGGCTCGGTGACCACCGTGCGGATGATCTCGACGAGGTTCTGCACGGGCGCGGGGTTGAAGAAGTGGACGCCGATGACGCGGCCGGGCTTGGAGTTGGCCGTGGAGATCTCGGTGACGCTCAGCGACGAGGTGTTGGTCGCGAGCACGGCGTCGTCGCGGACGATGCCGTCCAGCGTGCGGAAGATCGACTTCTTGACCTCGAGCGACTCGACGACCGCCTCGACGACGAGGTCGGCCTTGGCGAGCTCCTCCATCGCGGTGGTCAGCGTGATCCGGCCGAGGAGCTCGGCCTGCTGCTCGTCGGTCATCTTCTCGCGCTTCACCGCGCGGCCCGTGGAGTGCTCGAGGTGCTGCCGGCCCCGCTCGACGCCCGTGTCGTTGAGCTCGACGCCGATGACGTCGTAGCCGTTGCGCGCGAAGACCTCGGCGATGCCGGCGCCCATGGTGCCGAGGCCGATCACGCCGATGGTGGTGAACTCGCGAGTAGCCGTGTCAGTCATGGACGCATGCTCCCATGCCGTCCGCGCATCGCGAATGTGGGAACCGTCACTCTCCGGACGGGCCGGGGCGTACGACGACCACCTCGTCGCCGGGTCGCACCGGACCCGGGCGCACCACCTTCGCGCACAGCCCGCGCAGCCGCCTCGGCTTGCCCTCCGGGCCGTTGACGAAGGTCATCGCCTCCTTGCCGAAGCGGGCGATGAACTTGGCGCAGCCGTTGTGCGGCTGCTCGGTCACCACGACCACGGCCCCCTCGGGACCGCCGATGTGCAGCTCGCTCCACGCAGGCAGGTTGGCGTGGGACAGGTCGAGGTCGACGAACATCTGGTCGCCGGCCAGCCGCTCGCGCTCGGGGTCCTGGGCGAGGAACTCGACCAGCGGCTGGCTCATGATGTTGAGCTGCATGTCGGGGTGGGCCGACCCGTCAGGGGTGTTCCTGCTCCCCCGGACGGCCCAGGTGTCGCCGACCAGGCCGTCGGTCACGTCCAGGTGCCCGACCTCCAGCACCTCGCGCTCCCCCGCCGCCGGCCGCCGCACGACCGCCCGCAGCACGCCGATGTCGCGCGGCGCGGCGTCGAGGACGGGGAGGAACGCGGTGAGCTCCGCCGCCGTCCGGTGGGTGCGCAGCACTCGTCGCATCCAGATCCGGCGGCCGTGGCGCGCCAGGCCGAGCGCCTCCTCCGCCTCGGAGATCGCGAGCTGGCTGGCCGTCCGCGGCTCGTCGCCGGAGACCTCGACGAAGCCGTGCCGGGCGTAGAACGGCGCGTTCCACGCCAGGTCGGCGTACGTCGTCAGGGTGAGCGTGCCGTGGCCCTTGAGCGCGGCTCGCTCGGCCGCCGCCTCCAGCAGCGCGGTCCCGATCCCGCGGCGGGCGTGGTCGGGGTGCACGGAGATCTGGTCGAGGTGTGCGTGGGACTCGAGGTCGCGCACGTGGGCGAAGCCCACAGCCGGGTCGCCGGCGACCAGGATGAAGCCCGGCTCGGCCGCCCGCTCGCGCCCGCTGACGGCCGGGGAGGCGAGAGGATCTCCGGTGAGGTCGCCGAGGACCTCCTCGAACATCGGCAGGCCGGAGTCCTCGATCGCGGCGAGAAGAGGGAGGTCGCGCGCCCGCGCGGGGCGTACTGCGTGGTCGGTCACGAGGTCACTGTAGATTCGCCCGTCGTGAGGCTGTATTCATGAGGCTGGTCGTCGCACGCTGCCAGGTGGACTACGCCGGACGGCTCTCGGCCCACCTGCCGCTCGCCACCCGCGTCCTGATGCTCAAGTCGGACGGCTCCGTGCTGATCCATTCCGACGGCGGCTCCTACAAGCCGCTCAACTGGATGTCACCGCCGTGCACGGTGCGCGAAGGCGTCTCCGAGGACGGCCGGCCCGAGTGGCTGGTGACGGCGACGAAGTCCGACGACACCCTGCGCATCCTCATCGACGAGGTGCTCCACGACTCGTCCCACGACCTCGGCGTCGACCCCGGCCTGCAGAAGGACGGCGTCGAGAAGCACCTCCAGGAGCTCCTCGCCGAGCACCCCACCACGCTCGCCGAGGGGCTCACCCTGGTGCGCCGGGAGTTCATGACCGCCATCGGCCCCGTCGACCTGATGTGCCGCGACGCCGACGGCCTCTCGGTCGCGGTCGAGATCAAGCGCCGCGGGGAGATCGACGGCGTCGAGCAGCTCACCCGCTACCTCGAGCTCCTGAACCGCGACCCGATGCTCACCAGCAAGGGCCCGGTCCGCGGCATCTACGCCGCCCAGGAGATCAAGCCCCAGGCCCGCGTGCTCGCCACCGACCGCGGCATCGCCTGCGCCCTCGTCGACTACGACGCCCTCCGCGGCATGGACGACGCCGAGCACCGACTGTTCTAGACGCCGGCCCGGTCGCGCGAGCGGCGCAGCACCTCGACGAGGAGGTTCGCGTAGCCCCGGGCGTCGTCGATCGCGCGGTGGGTGTGCGGCACGTCGCCGAACCACTCCCTCGGGAGGTCGTGCACCGTGAAGGTGGCCGGGTCGCCGCCGACCAGCCCGCACGCGAGGCTCTTGAGGCACAGGCCCGCCCCGTGGAAGAGGCGGTCGGTCTCGTCGGGACCCTGGGCGAGGCCGTACGACGTGAAGCGGCGCAGGTAGCTGTCGACGTAGGTCCCGTCGAAGCCGAGGGGCGAGGCGACGAACTCACGCTCCGGCAGGCCCTGCACCCAGGCGACGTACTCCGCCATCACCTCGGGCACGGGTCGGGCGCCCTCGGTGGAGGCCGCCAGCACCTCCGGCGGCTGGCTCAGCCACCACTCCCACGTCGCCGGGTTCGCCTGGGCGCCGGGCAACGTCTCGAGCACCGCCTCGAACTCGCCCACCAGGTCGCCCGAGGCAGTCACCGCGACGCTCGCGAGCGCCAGCATGGAGTTCGCCCCCGGGACGAAGCCGTCCACCTCGATGTCGGTCACGACGTAGACGCGTCCCGCGCCCTGCTGCTCAGCCATGTCGCTACCCTCGCACGGTGACCGCGAGCCCTCCCGAGCGCATCTTCCACATCGCCACGGCGGCGGACTGGCGCCGGACGCTCGGGAGCGGCACCTACACCACCTCGACCGTGGGGGTGACCCTCGAGGAGGAGGGCTTCATCCACGCCAGCCGGCGCGAGCAGGTGCAGGGCGTCTTCGACCGCTACTACCGCTCCCTGCACGAGGACCTGGTCCTGCTCACCATCGACACCACGCGCCTCGAGTCGGAGGTCCGGGTGGAGCCCGTGGGCGACGACACCTACCCGCACGTCTACGGCCCGATCAATCGCCGGGCCGTTGTCGACGTCGCCCCGCTGAGCCGGACCGGCGCGGTGGAGTCCGTGATGTCGCTGTGGGTGAAGGAGATGGCCCGGCGGATGGGCCTCGCCCTGCTCGTGATGGCGCTCATCGCCGTCGTGGTGCTGCTCGTCCAGCGGCTGGCCTGAGACTCAGGCGGCCTTCTTGCCCTTCTTGCCGCTCTTGGCCATGACCTCGACCTTGACCAGCTTGCGCTTCTTGACGGTGTAGCCCGGGGGCAGCGTGCCCTCCTTGAGCATCCGCAGCGGGCAGCGTCCGCACTTGGTCGAGGACACGCAGCACTTCTTCTTCGGCAGCTTGGCGATCTTCGCCTTGGCCGCCTTCTTCGAAGCGCTCTTGGTCTTGCCCACGCGCCGCAGACTACAGCACGGTTAGGGAAGCCTTACCTAGCGTCTTGCCTGGTGTCGACCCAGCATCCCGCCCACTCTCACGCGAGAGGGGTGCCTGCCCAGGAGCGCGCCACCCAGCCGTCGGCGTCGGCCTCCAGCGCCACCACCCCGCCGTTGGGCATCGGGAGGTCGCGGCTGTGGGCCATCGTCAGGTTGCGGGACAGCGCCGAGAGCGCCATGCACATGACGCCTCCATGGCTCACGACAAGCACGCCCTCCCCGCGATGGGTGTCGGCGACCTCCTCGAGGACAGCCCGGTAGCGGTCGACGACCTCGTGGCCGCTCTCCCCGCCCGGGATCCGGGCGTCGAGCTCGCCGTCGAGCCAGGCGGCGAACGTCGCAGCGAACGGGTCGGGGTCACCGGTGGTGCCCGCCGCGTCACCGACGCCGAACTCGCGCAGCCCCGTGCGTACGACGACGTCGACGCCGAGCTGGGCGGCGACGATCTCGCCGGTCTGGACGGCGCGCGCCATGTCGCTGGTCCACACCCGCGAGATCCGCTCGGGCCCCACGTCGGCAGCCAGCCGCCGGGCCTGCTCGCGGCCGAGCGGGGTCAGCCAGCCCCCGGCGTCGCTGAGCAGCTCGCTCTCGTAGGCGGCCTCGCCGTGCCGGGCCACGAAGACCCGGGCGGCGCACTGGAGGTCAGTCACCGGCCAACCCCACCACGTCGGCCGCGCAGCCCCACGCCAGGGTCACCCCGGCGCCGCCGTGGCCGTAGCAGTGGACGACCTCCCCGACGCGCTCGAGCCGGACCTCGGGCCGGGCCGGCCGCAGCCCGACCTTGTGGCGCAGCACCCGCGCACCCTCGAGCTCGGGGACGAGCGCGGTCGCGCGGTGCAGCACCTGCTCGGCGACCTCCGGGTCGGGCGTCCGGCTCCACTCCCCCTCGACGTCGGTGCCGCCCACCACGATCTCCGAGCCCCGCGGCACGACATAGGTGAGCCCGCTCCCGTCCAGCGTCCAGCGGTCGAGGCCGACCTGCTCGACGACCACCACCTGGCCGCGGACGGGGTGGACCGACGGGTCGGCGCCGAAGTGCCGCGCCCCGAGACCGGTTGCGTTGACCACGAGCGTGCCGTCGTCCGGGAGCGACGAGAGGTTCATCCGGGTGAGGGTGCCGCCGAGCTCCTCGACCCGTGCCGCCAGCCACCGCAGGTGGACCGGCATGTCGACCACCGGTGCGACGAACGTCCAGCCGTCGGCGTACCCGGCCGGCAGCGCGGTCTCCCGGTCGAGCGCCGGCACGGCCGCGCGCCACCACGGATCGGGCTGGTGGCTCCGCAGCACCTCGGTGCCGGTGAGCATCCGCACCCCGGTCCGCTCGTCGGCGGCCAGCCCGGCGAAGACGTCGTACGACGCCTTGGACCAGGCAGTGACGCGGTCCTGCGGCAGCGCGCGGTAGGGGTACCAGAGCGCCGCGGCGATCGCCGACGTCGTCTCGAGCGGCAGGTCGCGGGCGACCACGTCGACCCGGTGCCCGGCCTCGAGCAGCCGCACCGCGCACGCCAGCCCGACCACGCCGGCCCCCACCACGATCACGCGTCGCATGACCTGCAGTGTGCCAGCAGGTCAGTCCAGGTCGTTGGCCGTGCGGATCACGTCGACGAAGCCGTCCATGATCTCGGTCAGGCCGAAGTCCTTGGGCGTGTAGACGGCGGCGACCCCGCGCTCGATGAGTGCCTTCGCGTCCGAGCTCGGGATGATGCCGCCGACGATGACCGGGAGGTCGCCGAGGCCCGCGGCCTCGAGGCCGTCGAGCACGTCGGGCACCAGCTCCATGTGGGACCCGGAGAGGATCGAGAGGCCCACGAGGTGCACGTCCTCGGCCACGGCGGCCGCGACGATCTGCTCCGGGGTCAGGCGGATGCCCTGGTAGATCACCTCGAAGCCCGCGTCGCGTGCCCGTACGGCGACCTGCTCGGCGCCGTTGGAGTGCCCGTCGAGGCCCGGCTTGCCGACGAGCACGCGCAGGCGACCGCCCAGCTCCTCGCCGGTGGCCTTCACCCGGTCGCGCACCGCGCTCAGCTCGGCACCTGCCTCGGCCACCCCGACGGCACCCGAGACCCCCGTGGGGGCGCGGAACTCGCCGAAGACCTCACGCAGCGCGCCGGCCCACTCCCCCGTGGTGGCGCCGGCACGGGCAGCCGCGAGGGTCGGCCGCATCAGGTTGGCGTCGGTCTTGGCGGCCGCCGCGAGCGCGGCCAGCGCCTCGGTGACCTCGGACTCGTCGCGCTGGGCCTTCCACGCCTCGAGGCTCGCGAGCGCCGACCGCTCGGCCTCGGGGTCGGCGGCCTGGATCGCGGAGTCGAGGTCGGCGGTGAGCGGCGACGGCTCGGTGGTCTCGAACTTGTTGACGCCGACGATCACCTCCTCGCCCGACTCGATCCGGGCGCGGCGGGCGGCGTGGGCGGAGACCAGGTTCTGCTTCATGTAGCCGGACTCGACAGCAGCGATCGCGCCGCCCATGGCCTGCACCCGGTCGATCTCGGCCTTGGCGCCCTCCACGAGCTCGGCGACCTTGGCCTCGATCACGTGGCTGCCGGCGAAGATGTCGTCGTACTCCAGCAGGTCGGACTCGAAGGCGAGCACCTGCTGGAAGCGCAGCGACCACTGCTGGTCCCACGGTCGCGGCAGGCCGAGCGCCTCGTTCCAGGCGGGCAGCTGCACGGCGCGGGCGCGCGCGTCCTTGGAGAGCGTCACGCCGAGCATCTCCAGCACGATGCGCTGGACATTGTTCTCCGGCTGCGCCTCGGTGAGGCCGAGCGAGTTGACCTGCACGCCGTAGCGGAAGCGCCGCATCTTGGGGTCGGTGACGCCGTAGCGCTCGCGGGTGATCTCGTCCCACAGCTGCACGAAGGCCCGCATCTTGCAGGTCTCCTCGATGAAGCGGACGCCCGCGTTGACGAAGAAGGAGATCCGGCCGACGACCTTCTCGAAGTCGTCGTCGGAGACCTGCCCGGAGTTCTTGACCTGGTCGAGCACGGCGATCGCGGTGCACAGGGCGTACGCCAGCTCCTGCACGGGCGTCGCGCCGGCCTCCTGCAGGTGGTAGCTGCAGATGTTGATCGGGTTCCACTTGGGGATCTCGTGGACCGTGTAGGCGATCATGTCGGCGATCAGGCGCAGCGACGCCTCGGGCCCGAAGACGTAGGTCCCGCGGGAGAGGTACTCCTTGATGATGTCGTTCTGGGTCGTGCCGGCGAGCAGGTGCGCGACCTCGTCGGGCGAGAGGTCAGGGTTCTGCTCCTCGGCGACGACCTGGTACATCGCGAGAAGCCACATGGCCGTCGCGTTGATGGTCATGGAGGTGTTCATCTCCGTGAGCGGGATGTCGGTGAAGAGCTTGCGCATCTCACCCAGGTGCGGGACGGGTACGCCGACCTTGCCGACCTCGCCGCGACTCAGCGGGCTGTCGGGGTCGTAGCCGGTCTGGGTGGGCAGGTCGAACGCCACGCTGAGGCCGGTCTGGCCCTTGGCCAGGTTGGTGCGGTAGAGCGCGTTGGACGCCTCGGCCGTCGAGTGGCCGGCGTAGGTGCGCATCACCCAGGGGCGGTCCTTGGCCGAGGAGCTGCCCGCAGTGTTGCCCGGAGATTCCGTCATGGCGACAGGGTAGGACGCTCGTTACCCGCCAGTCACCGGCCAGGAATGTGACAACAACCTCAGCCCGGAGGGCTGGTCAGGCGGTCGCGGCGGCCCGCTCGACCTCGATCGCGTGGGCGAGCCGCGCGAGGTGGGCCATCCGGCGCACGGCCGGCCCGGGGTTGCGCACGGTGAGGTGGTGACCGGTCAGCCAGGCGTGCCGGGTCGCCACCGCGAGCAGGCGCAGGGCCGTGAGGTCGATGGTGGTCACGTCGGTCATGTCGATGACGACGTCGTCGTCGAGCCCCTCGAGGTGCTCGTAGATCGCGTTGCGGACCTCCGAGGTGCTGCGCACGTCGAAGGCGCCCTGCAGGACAAGCGTGTGACCGTCCGAGACGATGTCCATCTGGTGCTCCTCACCGGCGTCCCCCGACGCCAGGGCCGTGACCGCTGTCACTCCTAGGACGCAGTTGTACCCCGTCCGGTTGCATCGATGCCTGATCTTTTCGGCGAGTCCCCCACCGATAGGCTCCCGAGCATGGTCAACCTGACGCGCATCTACACCCGCACCGGCGACGCAGGGAGCACCCGGCTCGGCGACATGAGCGAGACGGCGAAGACCGACCTCCGGCTCGAGGCCTACGCCTGCGTCGACGAGAGCAACGCGCACATCGGGGTGGCGCTCGCCCACGCGGCGGCCGACGGTGGCCTCGAGGACGACGTGGTCGCGGTGCTGACCCGGGTGCAGAACGACCTGTTCGACGTCGGCGCCGACTTCTCCACGCCCGTCGTCCCCGACCCGAAGTACCCGCCGCTGCGCGTCGAGCAGGACTACGTCGAGCGGCTCGAGGCGTGGTGCGACCACTACAACGAGTCGCTGCCGGCCCTGCGCTCGTTCATCCTCAACGGCGGCACGGTCGCGGCGGCCCACCTCCACGTCGCGCGCACCGTCGTACGCCGTGCGGAGCGCGCCGCGTGGGCGGCCTGGGCCGAGCACGAGGCGACCATGAACCTGCTGGCGATCACCTACCTCAACCGCCTCTCCGACCTGCTCTTCATCCTGGCCCGCCACGCGAACCGGGAGAACGGCGACGTGCTGTGGGTGCCCGGCGGCGAGCGCTGAGCCACCCCTCCGCCGGATTCCGGCCCGAAGCCCGTTGCCGGTGGCCCACAATGGACTGCACTCGGTCCTGACCATCTCGAGGAGAGCCGTGTCCGTGCAGTACAACGCACCATCCGTCGCGTCCGCGATCCCCCGCCTGTCCGGGGTGTCCACCTTCGACGAGGCCACCCGCCTGGTCCTGGACTACCTGCAGCAGCAGGTGCCGATGGAGTTCTGGACGGTCTCCCGCGTCATCGACGGCCGACAGGTCTACCTCGACGTCACCCCCAACGACCTCGACCTGGCCGTCGGCGACGGGCCCGCGTGGCAGGACTCCCTGTGCCACTCCATGTGGGAGCACGGCGGGCCTCGCGTGGCCCCCGACGTGTCCCGGGTGCGGCAGTACGCCGACAACTCCGCCGCTCGTGCGCTGTCCGTCGCCAGCTACGTCGGCATCCCGCTGTTCAACAGTGACAACACGCTCTTCGGCACCGTGTGCGGCATCGACTCCGAGGTGCGGGCCGACTCCTTCACCGAGCACACCCCTCTGCTCGAGCTGCTGGGACAGATGCTCTCGGTCGTGCGCAACCTGGACGACCAGGCGATGTGGCTGTCACGCCAGCTCGAGGCGACCGTCCAGGAGGCGGAGACCGACCTGCTGACCGGCCTGCGCAACCGACGCGCCTGGCGCCGGGCGTGCGAGCTCGAGGAGGCGCGGCACCACCGACTGGGCGACCACGCAAGCATCATCATGCTCGACCTCGACGGCCTCAAGGAGGTCAACGACCGCGAGGGCCACGCAGCAGGCGACGCGATGCTGCGGCTGGCCGCCGAGGTGATCGGGTCGGGCTGCCGCCGCACCGACGTGGTGGCCCGGCTCGGTGGGGACGAGTTCGCCGTGCTGTGCCCGCAGACGACTGCCGACGAGGTCGCTCCTGTCGCACAGCGGCTGCGCTCCGACCTGACCGAGGCCGGCCTGTCCGCCGGCATCGGCTGGGCCACCCTGGACCAGGTCGGCACGATGGCCGGGACCGAGGCCGCCGCCGACGCGGCGATGTACACCGACAAGCGCGGGCGCCGCTGACCCTCCTAGTGGGTCGCGGGCGCCCGGTCGTCACGCTGCTCCCGTGCCGACGGCACGACCAGCGCGGCGGGCATCAGCAGCACGGCGACCACCAGCAGCGCCTTGAGGGTGCCCACCTGGTCGCCGACAAAGCCGAGGAACGGCGGGCCGGCGAGGAACGCGGCGTAGCCGATGGTCGACACCACGCTGACCCGCGACGCGGCGCGCACCGGGTCGTCGGCCGCCGCGCTCATCCCGACCGGGAACCCGAGCGAGGCGCCGACGCCCCACAGCACGATGCCGAGGACCACGAGGCCCGGCTGGTCGGCGAAGACGATCAGCAGCACACCGGCCCCGGCGAGCGCCATCGTGCCCCAGAGCACGAGCACCCGGCCGAAGCGGTCGATCAGGCCGGTGCCCGCGAACCGGCCAGCGGTCATCGCGAGCACGAACACCGCGAAGCCGGCGACGCCCGTGGCGTGGGAGACGTCGTGGCCGTCGACGAGGGCGACCGCGAGCCAGTCGTTGGCCGTGCCCTCGGTCATCGCGAGCGCCAGCACCATCACGCCGATCAGCAGCGTGCGCGGCTCGAGCCACGCACGGGCGGCGGAGGTCCGCTGCTCCTCGTGGGACTCCGCCACCGGCAGGAACGAGGGCGACGTGCGCCAGACGAGCAGCAGCGCCAGCACGACGATCACGACGAGGTGCACCGCGGACGGGACGGAGAGCTCGATCAGGAGCACGCCCAGGAGCGCGCCGATGACGGTGCCGCCGCTGAAGCCGGCGTGGAAGCGCGGCATGATCGTGCGCCGCAGTCCGCGCTCGACCTCGGCCCCCTCGACGTTCATCGCCACGTCCCAGACGCCGATGCCGAGGCCGTAGACGAAGAGCCCGGCGACCGTCACGGGCAGCACGTGCCCGAGCCCGAGCGCCGCGGTGAGCATGCCGGCGGTCGCCGCAGTGGAGCCGAAACGGACGATGCGGACGGTCCCCCACCGGTTGATCAGGGCGCCGCTGGTCGGCAGCGCGAGCACCGAGCCGAGGGCGATCGCGAGGAGCACCAGGCCCAGCTGGCCGTTGGTCAGGTCGAAGCTGGACCTGACCTCGGGGATGCGCGAGACCCAGCTGCTGAACACCAGCCCGTTGAGGAAGAACGACAGCCCGACGGCGTTGCGGGCGGCGGTCAGGGTGGGCACGGGCGCTCCTTGCAGGGGTCCGCCGCGCTCGCGGCGAAACGTTTCGATCGAATCGATTCGATGCTAACCTCTCCCCCGTGTCCGGGACAACTCGCAGTCCGACCCTCGCCGACGTGGCCGCGGCCGCCGGGGTGTCGTTGTCGACGGCGTCGCTCGCCTTCTCCGGCAACAAGCCGGTCTCCGAGTCGACCCGGGCGCGGGTGCTCGACGCCGCCTCCTCGCTGGGCTACACCGGCCCCAACCCGCTCGCCCGCAACCTGCGCCAGGGCCGCAGCGGAGTCGTCGGCATCGCCGTCGGCCGCCTCAGCACCGCGTTCCGCGATCCCGCCGCGCTCCCGATGCTCGACGCCGTCTCCGAGGTCCTCGAGTCGGCCGGCGTCGGCCTGCTGCTGATGGCCGACGGCGACGAGCAGAGCCGGCTCCCCCTCGACGCGGTCATCTACGACAACTGCGGCCGCGAGACCTGGGCTCCGTACGACGACCTGGTGGCGCGCGACGTGCCGATGGTCGTCGTCGAGGGCCCCGCGTGGCCCGGCACGACGTTCGTCGACGTCGACCACCGTGGCGGGTCGGCCGCCCTGGCCGAGCACCTGCACGACCTCGGGCACCGCCGGGTCGCCCTCCTCACCCTCGAGGCGTCGCACCCGCAGCGTGAGCGTGAGGCCGGCATCCGGGACGTCTTCCCCGACGCGAACACGATCGGTGCGTGCCCGAGCGACCACGAGGCGGCGCAGGCGATCGTGGCCGGCTACCTCGACACCGGTCCCGACGTGACGGCCGTGGTCTGCCAGAGCGACGTCCAGGCTGCGGCGGTGGTCATCGAGGCGCGCCGCCGCGGGCTGCGGGTGCCCGAGGACCTGAGCGTCGCGGGCTTCGACGGCGTGGCGACGCCGTGGCTCGACCTCGAGCTCACGACCGTGGTCCAGCCGATCGCCGACAAGGGCCGTGCCACGGCCGAGGCGGCGCTGGCCCGGGTCGACGGCGAGGACGTCGCTGACGTGCTGCTCCCCGTGAGGCTGCGTGTCGGTGAGTCCACCGGGCCGGCCCGGGAGGACTAGCGCCGGTTCCAGTCGGTGCCGGGAGGACCCGACTCGAGCCAGGCCTGGAAGCCGGTGAGCGACGCCTCGCTCATCGCGATCTCCAGCGGCTCGCCGGCGTAGTGGCACGCGGCGACCACGTGGCCGTCGTACAGCGACATCTCCTCGGTCCCGGCCGGCGCCCGTCGCCCGGAGTACTCGAGGTGGTCACGCGCCCAGACGCGCTTGGGGCGCGGGGACAGCGAGAAGATCCGGAACCACTCCAGCGACTGCCCGGAGTAGCGGCCGATGCCGAGCAGCCAGCCGCGCCCGGGGTGCTCGGTGCGGACGCGGTAGCTCAGCTCGAAGGTGCCGCCGTTGCGGGCGAGGAAGCGGCGTCGGACGATCAGCGAGATGCCGTAGAGCAGGGCCAGCAGCAGGGCGAGCCCGACGACGTCGAGCATCCACTCCCAGACCGGCATCCACACCCTCCACACGCCGACAGAACAAAGGTGAGCGCACGAACCGTGTGGTTCGTGCGCTCACCCTAGCGGTCGTGCGGAGGACCTCGTCAGGAGGCCCGCTCCGCGGCGCGGACGCGCGCCTCGGCGCGGCGAACCTTCTCCTGCGCCTCGTCGTCGTTCTCGCCGGCCTGCTTGCAGCGCTCGAGCTCCTGGCGTGCCTGCTCGAGGTCGATCTCGTGCGACATCTCGGCCCGCTCGGAGAGGATCGAGACGCGGTTGTCGGCCACCGACAGGAAGCCGGCGTCGACCGCCGCGACCCAGGTCTCACCCTCCACCGTCTGCACGTCGACGACGCCCTCGATGATCGAGGACAGCAGCGGCGCGTGGTTGGGCAGGATGCCGACGTCGCCCTCGGTGGTGCGGGCGATGACCATGGTGGCCTGGCCCGACCAGACGAGCCGGTCCGCAGCGACCAGCTCGACCTGGAGGACCTTGTCGGTCGACTCGGCCATCAGAGGCTCTTCTGGATCTCGGCCCACTTCTGCTCGACGTCGTCCAGACCGCCGCACATGAAGAAGGCCTGCTCGGCCACGTGGTCGTACTCGCCGTCAGCGATCTTGTTGAACGCCTCGATGGTGTCGGCCACCGGGACGGTCGAACCCTCGATGCCGGTGAACTGCTTGGCGACGTAGGTGTTCTGCGAGAGGAAGCGCTGGATGCGACGGGCGCGGGAGACGATGATCTTGTCTTCCTCGGAGAGCTCGTCGACACCGAGGATCGCGATGATGTCCTGGAGCTCCTTGTTGCGCTGCAGGATCTGCTTGATCCGGACGGCGCAGCGGTAGTGGTCGTCGCCGATGTACTGCGGGTCGAGGATCCGCGAGGTCGACGTCAGCGGGTCCACGGCCGGGTAGATGCCGAGCGAGGCGATCTCTCGCGAGAGCTCGGTCGTCGCGTCGAGGTGCGCGAAGGTCGTGGCCGGGGCCGGGTCGGTGTAGTCGTCGGCGGGGACGTAGATCGCCTGCATCGAGGTGATCGAGTGACCACGCGTCGAGGTGATGCGCTCCTGGAGCTGGCCCATCTCGTCGGCGAGGTTGGGCTGGTAGCCCACCGCGGACGGCATGCGGCCGAGCAGCGTGGAGACCTCGGAGCCGGCCTGGGTGAAGCGGAAGATGTTGTCGATGAAGAGCAGCACGTCCTGCTTCTGCACGTCACGGAAGTACTCCGCCATGGTCAGCGCCGAGAGGGCGACGCGCAGGCGGGTGCCCGGCGGCTCGTCCATCTGGCCGAAGACGAGGGCGGTCTGGCCGATGACGCCGGCCTCCTCCATCTCGACGATGAGGTCGTTGCCCTCACGGGTGCGCTCGCCGACACCGGCGAACACCGACACACCACCGTGGTCCTTGGCGACGCGGGCGATCATCTCCTGGATCAGCACGGTCTTGCCGACGCCGGCGCCACCGAACAGGCCGATCTTTCCACCCTGGACGTAGGGGGTCAGGAGGTCGATGACCTTGATGCCGGTCTCGAACATCTGGGTCTTGGACTCCAACTGGTCGAAGGCCGGGGCCTTGCGGTGGATGCCCCACCGCTCCTTGACCTCGAGGGTCTCGCCCTCCTCGAGGTTGAGGCACTCGCCGGTGGTGTTGAACACCTTGCCGAGGGTCGCGTCGCCGACCGGCACGGTGATCGACTCACCGGTGTCGGTCACCTGCGCGCCACGGACCAGGCCGTCGGTGGGCTTCATCGAGATGGCGCGGACCATGCCGTCGCCGATGTGCTGGGCGACCTCGAGCGTGATGGTCGTGGTCTCGCCACCCAGGGTCAGGTCGACCTTGAGGGCGTTGTAGATCGCCGGCATCGCGTCGGTCGGGAACTCGATGTCCACGACCGGGCCGATGACGCGCGTGATGCGACCGGCCGAGCCGGCGTTGCCGGAGGTCTGGGTCTCTTCAACAGTGGCAGTCATTTCTCTCACTCACTCCCGGCGTTGGCGTCGGCAAGGGCGTTGACGCCACCGACGATCTCGCTGATTTCCTGGGTAATGCCGGCCTGGCGGGCCTGGTTGGCGATTCGGGTGTACTTCTTGATGAGCTCGTCGGCGTTGTCCGTGGCGGACTTCATCGCCTTCTGGCGAGCGGCCAGCTCGGAGGCGGCCGCCTGTAGCAGGGCGAAGAAGATCCGGCTCTGGACGTAGCGCGGGAGCAGCGAGTCGAGCACCTCGGAGGGAGACGGCTCGAACTCGTAGAGCGGCAGCAGGTCGTCCTTCTCGGGCGCCTCGGTGCCCTCGACGACCTCCAGCGGGAGCAGGCGTACGGCGGTGGGCTCCTGGCTGAGCATCGAGCGGAACCGCGTGTAGACGACGTGGACCTCGTCCACGGCGACCTCGTCGGTGCCGGTCTCGCCCAGGAAGGCCTCGATCAGCGTGGCGCCGATCTCGGCCGCCACGTCGTAGGTCGGCTGGTCGGAGAAGCCCGTCCACGCCTGCACGACGGCGCGCTGGCGGAACTTGAAGTAGGCCTCGCCCTTGCGACCGCTGACGTAGAGGTCGACGTCCTTGCCCTCGCTCTTGAGCTTCTCGACGAGGCGCTCGGCCTCCTTGAGGACGCTCGAGGAGTAGGCGCCGGCCAGGCCGCGGTCGGAGGTGACCACGAGCACGGCGGCCCGCTTGGGGTCCTCCGGCTCGGTGGTCAGCGCGTGGTCGACGTTGGAGAACGTCGCCACGGCCGACACCGCACGCGTCAGCTCACGGGCGTACGGCGCTGCCGCCTGGGCCCGCTGCTGTGCCTTGATGATCCGCGACGCAGCAATGAGCTCCATGGCACGCGTGATCTTCTTCATCGACTCCGTCGACTTGATCCGCGCGCGGTACTCGCGTACCGAGAGAGCCATTGCGTCAGCCCCGCTTCTGCTTGACGATCTGCTCCTGCTCGACGTCCTCGTCCTCGAGGGCGACGTGCTCTTCCTTGCCGGCCTTGATGCTCTGGCCGTCGGAAGTCTCGAACTGGTCGAGGAAGGAGTCGTAGGCCGCGGTGAGCTCGGCCTCGGCGTCGTCGTCGAACTTCGTGGTCTCCCGGATGCCCGCGAGGATGCCCTCGTGGCTGCGGCGCAGGTAGTCCAGGAACTCGTGCTCGAAGCGCAGGACGTCGTCGGTGGGGACCTTGTCGAGGCGGCCGGTGGTGCCGAGCCACAGCGAGGCGGTCATCTCCTCGACGGGGTACGGCGAGTACTGCGGCTGCTTGAGCAGGGCCATCAGGCGCTGGCCGCGGTCGAGCTGCTGGCGCGAGGCCGCGTCGAGGTCGGAGGCGAACATGGCGAACGCCTCCATCGCGCGGAACTGCGCCAGGTCGACCTTGAGCGAGCCGGTGACGGCCTTCATCGCCTTGGTCATGGCCGAGCCACCCACGCGCGAGACCGAGACACCCACGTCGATGGCGGGACGCTGGTTGGCCGCGAACAGGTCCGACTGCAGGAAGATCTGGCCGTCGGTGATCGAGATGACGTTGGTCGGGATGAACGCCGAGACGTCATTGGCCTTGGTCTCGATGATCGGCAGGCCGGTCATCGAGCCCTTGCCCATGGCGTCGGAGAGCTTCGCGCAGCGCTCGAGCAGCCGGCTGTGCAGGTAGAAGACGTCACCCGGGTAGGCCTCGCGGCCCGGCGGGCGGCGCAGCAGCAGCGACACGGCGCGGTAGGCCTCGGCCTGCTTGGTCAGGTCGTCGAAGACGATCAGGACGTGCTTGCCCTCGTACATCCAGTGCTGGCCGATGGCCGAGCCGGTGTAGGGGGCGAGGTACTTGAAGCCGGCGGAGTCGGACGCCGGGGAGGCCACGATGGTGGTGTACTCCAGGGCGCCGGCCTCCTCGAGGGCGCCACGCACGGAGGCGATGGTCGAGCCCTTCTGGCCGATGGCGACGTAGATGCAGCGCACCTGCTTGTCCGGGTCGCCGGACTCCCAGTTCTGCTTCTGGTTGATGATCGTGTCGATCGCGATGGTGGTCTTGCCGGTGGCGCGGTCACCGATGATCAGCTGGCGCTGGCCACGGCCGATCGGGGTCATCGCGTCGATGGCCTTGATGCCGGTGGCGAGCGGCTCGTGGACCGACTTGCGCTCCATCACGGTCGCGGCCTGGAGCTCCAGGGGACGACGACCGGTGGTCTCGACGTCGCCGAGGCCGTCGATCGGGTTGCCGAGGGGGTCGACGACGCGGCCGAGGTAGCCGTCGCCGACGGGGACCGAGAGGATCTCGCCCGTACGGCGGACCGACTGGCCCTCCTCGATCTTGTCGAAGTCACCGAGGACGACGACGCCGATCTCGCGGGTGTCGAGGTTCAGGGCGATGCCCAGCGTGCCGTCCTCGAACTCGAGCAGCTCGTTGGCCATGACCGAGGGCAGTCCGCTCACGCGGGCGATGCCGTCAGCGGCCTCCGCGACGGTGCCGACCTCTTCCGTGGTCGCCGACTCGGGCTTGTAGTCCGACACGAAGCGCTGCAGCGCGTCCCGGATCTCGTCCGGACGGATGGACAGCTCCGTCATTTCACTCACCTGTTTCTCTGGGTCTGCTCGAAAGAACTTGTGGGGTCTGTGGATCTGGTGGGTCAGCCGGCGAGCTTGCGCCCGGCGTCGTCGAGGCGGCTCGCGACCGTCCCGTCGATGACGTCGTCACCGATGTCGACCCGGATGCCGCCGATGACCTCGGGGTCGACGACGACGTTGAGGTGCACCGTGCGGCCGTAGGTGCGCGAGAGCACCGCCTGCAACCGCTCGCGGTCGGCCTCGGCCAGGGGCCGGGCGACGCGCACCGTGGCGACCCGCTGCTCGCGGACCTCCGCGGCCACCTTCTGGTACTCGCCGAGCGCGACCCCGACGGTGCGGTGGCTGCCCGAGAGCGCCTGCTGCACCAGGGAGACCGTCGCCGGCAGGACCTTGTCGGCCAGCAGTCCGCTCACCAGACCGGACTTGTCCTCCCGGCTGCGAGCCGGGTCGGAGAGCGCCTCGCGCAGCTCCGGGCTGCCCTGGACCAGCTGGCCCACCGCGAAGAGCTCGTCCTCGAGGCGGTCGGCCTGGTCGGCCGAGGACCGGACCACGGCGACCACGCCGAGCTGCTCGAGCGCGTCGGCGAGGTCGCGGGCGGCGGTCCACCGCTGGGCGACCGCGGTGGTGACGACCTCGAGGGCCTCGTCTGCCACCTTGCCGCTCAGCACGTCGCGGACCAGTCCGGCCTTGGCCTCACCGGGGACCGACACGTCGGTGGCGACGCGGCGCAGGCCCGGCTCGGCGCGGAACAGGTCCGCAGTGCCGAACAGGTCCTGACCCACCTTGCGCAGGTCGCCCGTGCCGGGCAGCACCTGGGCCGCCGCGGCGTAGGCGTCTGCGGACGCACCTCGCATCATCAGTTGACGCTCCCCGACGTGGCGCCGCCCTGGGCCTCCAGGTCGGCGAGGAAGCGCTCGACCACGCGGCTCTGGCGAGCCTCGTCCTCGAGGCTCTCGCCCACGATGCGACCGGCCAGGCCGGTCGCGAGGGAGCCCACCTCGGCACGGAGCGAGGTGACCGCCTGCTGGCGCTCGGCCTCGATCTGCGTCTTGCCGTGCTCGACGATGCGGGCGGACTCGGCCTGGGCCGCCTCCCGCATCTCCGCGACGATCTGGGCGCCCTGCTCGCGCGCCTCCTCGCGGATGCGCGCCGCCTCGTGGCGGGCGTCCGCGAGCTGCTTCTCGAGCTCGGCGAGCTTGGCGTCGGCCTCGGCCTGCTTGGACTCGGCTGCGGCGATGCCACCCTCGATCGCCTGCGTGCGCTCGGCGAAGGTCTGCTCGAAGCGCGGAGCCACGAACTTCCAGATGAGGAACAGCAGCAGGCCGAAGACGACCAGCGACAGGGCGGCCTCGACGGGCACGAAGCCGAGCGGGTTCTCCGGGGCGTGGCCGCCCTCGGTGGGCTCGGTTCCTTCCGCGAGGAAGATCAGATTCTGCATGGCAGTCCTTCGTCAGTCGTGCAAGCGGGTCGTGTCAGAGGACGAACGCGAGCGCGATACCGATGATGGCGAGCGCCTCGGCCAGGGCGAAGCCCAGGATGGCGATCGACTGCAGGCGGCTCTGGGCCTCGGGCTGACGCGCGACACCGGAGATGTAGGCGGCGAAGATCAGGCCGATACCGACACCGGGGCCGATCGCAGCGAGACCGTAACCGACCATGTTGAGGGAGCCTTCCACGGCTTTTTCCTTTCGGTTGTTTCTGCTCGAGCCCTGATTGGGCTCTGGGTGGAGAAGTGGGAAATCGGGGTGGTGCTCGGCGCTCAGTGCTCGTCGGCGAGGGCGCCGGAGATGTACATCGCGTTGAGCAGGGTGAAGACGTAGGCCTGCAGGAACTGGACCAGGAGCTCGAGGAACGAGATCGCGATCGCGAGCACCCAGGCGAGGGGACCGGCGACGTAGCCGATGCCGCCGTACTCCAGCAGGAAGAGGCCGCCGGTGGAGAACAGGATGAGCAGCAGGTGGCCCGCGAACATGTTGGCGAAGAGACGGAGGGCCAGCGTGACCGGTCGGACCAGGATGTTGGAGAAGAACTCCAGCGGGACCAGGAGCGGGTACATCACCGGGCTCACGCCGCTCGGGACGCTCTGGAGCTTGAGGTAGCCGAGGAGGCCGTGCTTCTTGATGCCGACGGCGTTGTAGATCACCCAGCTGAGCGCGGCCAGCGCGTAGGCCATCGAGGCGCGCGAGAAGGTCGGGAACTGGATGCCCGGGATCGACGCGAAGGCGTTGTTGACCAGGATGAAGAAGAAGATCGTCACCAGGTAGGGGACGAACTTGATGAAGTCGTGGCTGCCGATGATGTCGCGGCCGATCGAGTTGCGGACCATGCCGTAGGCGCTCTCGCCGGCGAACTGGAGGCGGCCCGGCACCAGGGTGGCGCGGCGGAACGCCGCGTAGAAGAAGACGAAGACCACGACCGCGCCGAGGACCAGCTGGACCATGGGCTTGGTGACCGCGGTGTCACCGATGTGGAACAGCGCGACCTCGGAGAAGTCGAAGCTGTTGGGTCCCGGGGCGACGAATTCGTCGCCGGACGCAGCCATCGTGGTGCCGAACATCGAGTCAGTCTCCTACTGGCTTGCCTTGTTGAACCGTGCGTATGTCATGTAGATCCCGAAGCCGGCACCGATCAGGATGCCGATCGCCACGAGGAACTCCGTACCGAGCCACCGATCGAGTGCCCAGCCAGCGAGACCGTAGAGGGCCACACCCGACACGACGTAGCCGAAGGCGTGCCAGGGGTCGCCCTTGGGGGTGTCGTCGGGTCCGGCCGTCGGGGGAAGCTGTCGAGCCATCGCGGTCCGCACACTAGCAGCGGAATCGGTCATCGCTCACCCCCGGGGTGGTCCACCAACTCGTCGCTGGGAGCGGTGCTGGGAGCGGTGCCGGGGGCAGCGTCGCGAGCCGTCCCGGAGGGCAGCTCGTAGGCCGGGATCCGCTGGCGCGTGGCCGCCACCAGCTGGCCGGTGACCCAGAGCAGCGTCACCGCGATGACGCCGGCAGCGAACCAGCCGCGCGAGAGGTCCTCGGCGCCCACGTCGGCCCGCTCGATGGCAGCGATGCAGAGGCCCAGCACGAGGAGCTGGAGGGCGTACGTCATGAGGGCGACCAGCAGCGACGCTGACGGCATCAGGCGGGCGACCACGGTCACCACCGCCACCCCGAGCGCGAACACCGCGAGCGTCAGCACTCCCCCGCCGGCGGCACCGGCGACCGCGGCGCGGTCGGAGGCGAGCGCAGCGGCGAGCACCAGGACGAGGACGGCGACCGCACCTGCGCCCAACGCACCGAGGAGCGGCGACAACCCTCTGCGGGTGTCCTGCTTCGACTCGGTCGTCATGGCGGCGGCCTGTCCGTTGTGGGTCAGTTCTGACTGCTCGTGAAAACTATCACAAAGTCCCGGACCCCCTCCAATCAGGGTCCCGGGACCTGCTCCTCGGGCTCGTGCTGCGCCTCCGACCATGCCGCATCCGGGCTGTCAGCGCGACCCTCCAGGGCGGCGTTCTCGGGCAGGCCCGTGTCACCGAGGCCGGTCTTGCGCGGCCGGTGCACCTTGGGCAGGACGAAGGTCAGCAGGATCGTCAGGGCGAGCATCGTGCCGAGACCGACCCACACCAGCGGGTCGTCGGAGAGGCTGACGATGACGGCGCCGGTGGCGAGCGTGAAGGCCCACATCCACATGATCAGCACCGCGCGGCGCTGCGAGTGGCCGATCTCCAGGAGCCGGTGGTGGAGGTGCTGCTTGTCGGCACTCATCGGCGACCGGCCCGCGCGCGTGCGTCGTACGACCGCGAGGACCATGTCGGTCATCGGCACCATCAGCAGGGAGATCGGCAGGAGCAGCGGCAGCACCGTGACGAAGAGGCTGTTGCCCTCGGTGCTGGGCATCCCGAAGAACTGGCCGGTGAGCGTGAGCGCGCTCGCCGACAGGACCAGACCGATCAGCATCGACCCGGAGTCGCCCATGAAGAGGCGCGCCGGGTGGAAGTTGTGCGGGAGGAACCCCGCGCACGCGCCGGCGAGGGCCGCGCTCAGCAGCGCTCCGGTCGTGGCCAGGTTGAGGTTGTTGGTCGCCGAGAGCGTGTAGCAGTAGAGGAAGAAGGCCGCGGCGCCGATGCCGACCACCCCGGCTGCCAGGCCGTCGAGGCCGTCGACGAAGTTGACGGCGTTCATGGTCCCGATCACCACGACAAGGGTGAGGACCGCGCTCTGGGCGTCGTCGAGCGAGAACAGCGTCCCGTCGGGGCTGGGGAAGTAGTAGAACCGCACACCCAGCGCGTAGAGGATGCCGGCGGCGAGCACCTGGCCGCCGAGCTTGGTGAGCGCGTCGAGCTCGAAGATGTCGTCGATGACGCCGACCGCGCACACCAGCGCGCCCGCGAGGAGCACCACCCCGGCGTCCTTGAAGACGAAGACCTCGCTGCGGCCACCGAGGAACGGGAGCTCGCGGGCCACGACGTAGGCCGCGCACAGGCCGCCGAGCATCGCGAGGCCGCCGAGGTAGGGAATCGGCTCGGCGTGCACGTCGCGGTCGCGGACCGCCGCGACCGCACCGGTGCGCAGCGCGATCTCCCGGGCGATGACGGTGAGGAGGTAGGTCACCGACACGGCGACCAGGAAGACGAGGAGGTACTCCCGCACGCGACCTAGCCCTCGTCCGCCAGCACGACGCCGTGCTCCTCGATCGCGGCGTTGAGCGCGTCGAGGGAGAGGGCGCCGAGCCGCAGCACACGACCCTCCGGGATCGTGACGTCGATGATCGTGGAGGCCTCGCCGCCCGGCGAGGTGCCCCCGTCGACGATGACGGCCACGGCGTCGCCCAGCATCTCCTCGGCCTGGTCGGCGTCGGTGGCGGCGGGTCGGCCGGTGAGGTTGGCCGAGCTGACGGCCAGCGGGCCCGTCCGTTCGAGGACCGCGAGCGCGACCTCGTCGTCCGGCATCCGTACGGCGACGGTGCCCCGCGTCTCCCCCAGGTCCCACATCAGCGAGGCCTGCTGGCGGCAGACGAGGGTCAGCGGGCCGGGCCAGAACTGCTCGACCAGCGTGCGCGCCCAGGTGGGCACGCCCTCGGCGAGCGCGTCGAGCGTGGTGGCGGCCGAGACCAGCACGGGCGGGGGCATGTCGCGCCCGCGTCCCTTGGCCTCGAGGAGACCCTTCACGGCGTCATGGGAGAAGGCGTCGGCGGCGATCCCGTAGACGGTGTCCGTCGGGATGACCACCAGCTCTCCACGTCGTACGGCGGCAGCCGCGGCGGTCACCGCCGCCTCCCGCTCCTCCTCGGTCGAGGTCGCAAGCCTGTCCACGGCGCTCATCGTGCCAGCCGCGCGGTGAGATAGCGGGGTCGACCCGCGAGGTCGCGGTGGTCGGCCACGTCGAGCCAGCGCCCGGAGGCAGCGAACACGCCCGGTGCAGACTCCCCCTGGACGTCCGCGTGCTCGGCGCCCACCGCTCCCCCGGGCCGCAGCAGCAGCGCCGCGCGCTGCTCCAGGACGCGGATCGCGTCGAGCCCGTCCTGGCCGGAGAAGAGCGCGAGGTGAGGGTCGTGGTCGCGTGCCTCGGCGGCCACGGACTCCCACGCCTCGAGCGGGATGTAGGGCGGGTTGCAGACCACGACGTCGACAGTGCCACGGAGGTCGTCGAACGCCGTGGCGAGGTCGCCGTGGCGCAGGTCGACGCCGGTGCCGCTGAGGTTGCGCTCGGCCCACGCCAGCGCGCCCTCGTCGAGCTCGACGGCGTGGACCTCGGCCTCGGGGACCTCGTCGGCCACTGCCTTGGCGATCGCGCCCGAGCCGGTGCAGAGGTCGACGACGACAGGGGGTCGGCCGAGGGCGAGCGCGGCATCGATCGCCCAGCCGGCGAGCAGCTCGGTCTCCGGGCGGGGCACGAAGACCCCCGGACCGACGGCCAGCTCCACGTGCCGGAAGGCGGCCGTGCCGGTCAGGTGCTGGAGCGGCTCGCGGGCGGCGCGCCGCGCGACGAGGGCGTCGTACTGCTCCTCCTCCCCCGTGCCGAGGTCGTCAACGAGGGGCAGCCGTCCCAGCGGGACGTCGAGGACGTGGGCGAGGAGCAGGTCGGCGTCGCGCTCGGGCGAGGCGACGCCCGCCTCGCGCAGCCGGGCGGCACCCTGGCGGCGTGCCGCACTGGCGCGCACTCAACCCTCCAGGGCGGCCAGGCGTGCCGCCATGTCGGCCTCGACGCAGGAGTCGAGCACCGGCTGGAGGTCGCCGTCGAGCACCTGGTCGAGGTTGTAGGACTTGTATCCGGTGCGGTGGTCGGAGATCCGGTTCTCCGGGAAGTTGTAGGTGCGGATCCGCTCGGAGCGGTCGACCGTGCGCACCTGCGAGCGCCGCGCGTCGCTCGCCTCGGCGTCGGCGGCGTCCTGGGCCGCCTGGAGGAGGCGCCCGCGCAGGATGCGCATCGCCTGCTCCTTGTTCTGCAGCTGGCTCTTCTCGTTCTGGCAGCTCACCACGATGCCGGTGGGCAGGTGGGTGATCCGCACGGCCGAGTCGGTGGTGTTGACGCTCTGGCCGCCGGGGCCGCTGGAGCGGAAGACGTCGATGCGCAGGTCGTTGTCGTCGATCGTGACGTCGACCTGCTCGGCCTCGGGCATCACCAGCACGCCGGCCGCGGAGGTGTGCACGCGGCCCTGCGACTCGGTGACCGGCACCCGCTGCACCCGGTGCACGCCGCCCTCGAACTTCAGCAGGGCGTACGGCGCCTGGCCGGGCTCGACGGTGCCCTTCGCCTTGACCGCCGCGGTGACCGACTTGTAGCCGCCGAGGTCGGACTCGGTGGCGTCGAGGACCTCGACGCTCCAGCCGCGCCGCTCGGCGTAGCGGGAGTACATCCGCAGCAGGTCGCCGGCGAACAGCGCCGACTCCTCGCCGCCCTCGCCGGACTTGATCTCGAGCAGGGCGTCCTTGCCGTCGGCGGGGTCGCGCGGCACCAGCAGGCGGCGAAGCCGCTCGCCGGCGACCTCGCGGCGCGCGGCGAGGTCGTCGGCCTCCTGGGCGAAGGCCGGGTCGTCGGCGGCGAGCTCGCGGGCGGCCTCGATGTCGTCACCGAGCTGGAGCCACTCCTGCCAGGTGGTCACGACGGCGGTCAGCTCGGCGTAGCGCTGGTTGAGCTGCTTGGCCAGGCGCTGGTCGGCATGGGTCTCCGGGAGCGCCAGGCGTTGCTCGAGCTCGGCGTGCTCCTCGCGCATGCCCTCGACGGCCTCGAACATCGCTCCTCCTCCTGCTCACCACGACCCGGACAGACGACAAGGCGCCGGCCACCCGCGGGATGCGGGCGACCGGCGCCTGACGTGGGCTACTTGCTCTCAGCAGCCTTCTTGCCGTAGCGGGACTCGAACCGGGCGACGCGGCCGCCGGTGTCGAGGATCTTCTGCTTGCCGGTGTAGAACGGGTGGCACTGCGAGCAGACATCGGCGTGGATCGAGCCGGAGGTCGCGGTGCTGCGGGTGGTGAACGACGCGCCACAGGTGCAGGTGACCTGGGTCTCGACGTACTCGGGGTGAGTGTCCTTCTTCATGGGTGTCCTCTCGAATTGCTCCGGGTCGTCCGCGTGGATCGCATGTGACGTGAACCGGAACCGACGCACAAGTGTGCCACCGGTGTGAACAACGACGCCAATCCCCAGATTCCCGCCTGGGAACCCGGGGATCCGGCGAGGGGTCAGCGGCCGCCGACGACCTTCACCACGGCCTGCTGGGAGTCCGCGGCGGCGAGCTGCTTGCGCAGGTCTCCGACCACGGCACCCTCGGCCGGGGCGAGCAGCTTCTCCTCGTGGCGGGTGCCCGAGGCGGCGACGTCGACGGCGGGGACGATGCCCTTGGCCGCGCGGTCCGCGCTGAGCACGAGCTCGAGGTTGGCGGTGCCCGCCAGCTCCTCCAGGAAGAACGCGTCGGTCGCCGATCCTGTTCCCACCGCCACGGTGGCCAGGATGGTCAGCGAGCCGGCGTCCTCGATCTTCCGAGCGGCGCCGAAGAACTCCTTCGTCGGGTGGACCGCCGAGGCGTCGACGAGCCCGCCCAGGACGCGGCCGTTGGCCGGCGCCGCGAGGTTGTAGGCCCGGCCCAGGCGGGTCAGCGAGTCGAGCAGCACGACCACGTCGTGGCCGAGCTCGACCAGTCGCTTGGCGCGCTCGATGGCGAGCTCGGCGACCAGGGTGTGGTCGGCGGGCTGCCGGTCGAAGGTCGAGGCGACGACCTCGCCCTTCACCGCGCGCTGGAAGTCGGTGACCTCCTCGGGACGGGCGTCCACGAGCACCACCATCACGTGGCACTCGGGGTTGTTGGCCGTGACCGACTGGGCGATCGACTGGAGCAGCGACGTGGCGCCGGTACGCGGTGGGGTCAGCACGAGACCGCGCTGGCCCTTGCCGACCGGAGCGGCGACGTCGATCACGCGGCCGGTCAGGTTCGCGTCGTCGGTGGCCAGGCGCAGGCGCTGGTGCGGGTGCACCGGCACGGCGGCGGCGAAGTCGGGACGCTCCTTGGCACCCTCCGCCTCGGTGCCGTTGACGCTGTCGATGCGGACCATCGGGTTGAACTTCTCCCGACGCTCGCCCTCGCGCGGCTGGCGTACCTGCCCGACGACGGCGTCGCCGCGGCGCAGGTGGTACTTCCGGACCATCGAGAGGGAGAGGTACACGTCCTCGGGGCCGGGCAGGTAGCCCGAGGTGCGCACGAACGCGCAGTTGTCGAGCACGTCGAGGATGCCGGCGGCGGGCACCAGGACGTCGTCCTCGAGGATCGTGGTGTCGGGCTCGTTGCGCCCACCCGTGCGGGCCGTCGTGCGGTCGCGACCACGCCGGCGGCGGTTGCGGCGGCTGCCGCCCTCCCCGTCCTCGTCGTCGTCCTGGACGTTCTGGTTCTGGTTCTGCTGGTTCTGGTTCTGCTGCTGGCCGCCCTGGTTGCCCTGCTGGCCGCCCTGGTTGCCCTGCTTGTTCTGCTGGCCCTGCTTCTGCTGGTCCTGCTTCTGGTCCGGCTTCTGCTCGCCCCGCTGGGCCTGCTTCTGCTCGTTCTTCTGCTCGCCCCGCTGGGCCTGCTTCTGGTCGGCCTTCTGGTCGGCCTTCTGGTCAGCCCTCTGGTCAGGCTTCTGCTCGGACTTCTGGTCAGCTCTGTCGCCGTCCGCCGCGCGGTCGGCGGCCTGCTCGGCCTGGCGCTGCTTGCGGGTGCGGGTGCGCACCGTCGTCTGGGCAGCCGGCTCGTCGGAGCGGGTCTCGGCAGCAGGCTCGGCAGCAGGCTCGGCGGCCGGGGCGGGGGTCTTCTCGGCCTTCGCGCCGCCGCCGGACGAGCCCGACTGGGCCGCCTTGATCGCGTCGACGAGCTGGGCCTTCTTCATCGAGCCGGCGCCGGCGATGCCGAGGCCGCCGGCCATGGACTTGAGGTCGGCCAGCAGCATCGAGCTGAGGCCGCCCGACTTCGCGGCGGCCTTCTTGGCCGGCTTGCTGGTCTCGGCTGCCTCGGGGGCAGCGTTCTCCGCGGTGGCGGAGGGAGTCTCGGTCACGTGGATCCTTCGCACGTTGCGTCGCCTGCGTGACCGGTCGAGCGGTCCGCGAGGCGGATGGTGGCGCCCTGCGCTCGACGGGACGTCGGGGCGGGCGGGTGCGCCGAACGGCGCGCCGTCAGGTTAGCAGGCGTGCACCTGCACACCGGGCAGCCGATGCATTTCCACCCGAGCGCGTGGAAGTTCATCCCGAGCTGAGCGTGAACCGCTCGTCTGCGTCCTGAACTTCCACCCGAGCGCGTGGAAGTTCATCCCGAGCTGAGCGTGAACCGCTCGTCTGCGTCCTGAACTTCCACCCGAGCGCGTGGAAGTTCATTCAGGGCGGGTGTCAGGCGAGGAGAGCCCCGGTCGGCTCGATCACGAGGTCGTGACACACCCATCCGTCGGGACAGCGGGCGGTCAACGACGTGGTGTCGGTCGACCCGAAGGCCAGCACCGTCGGGCCTGCGCCGGACACCACGGCGGGTACGCCGTCGGCACGCAGGCGGCGTACGAGCGCGAGCGTCGCGGGCATCGCGGGCTCGCGCTGGTCCTGGTGGAGCCAGTCGCGGGTCGCCGCGAGCAGGTGCTCGGGCTGGCCGGTGAGCGCGGCCACCAGGAGCGCGGCCCGGCCCGAGTTGGCGGCGGCGTCGGCGTGCGGCACGGTCGCCGGCAACAGCCCGCGGGCGACCGTCGTCTCGACCCCGTCCGGCGGGACGAAGGCGACCGCCGTGATGCGGGGGTCGACGCCGACGCGGACGGCGTACCAGTGCTCGTCCTCGCGACCGGAGATGACGAAGCCGCCGTAGAAGGCGGGTGCCACGTTGTCGGGGTGGCCCTCGAGGTCGGCGGCGAGGTCGAAGAGCGCGTCGTCGGAGGCGAGCAGCTGGCCGCCGGCGACCAGCGCCCGGGCCAGCACCACCCCGGCCACGATCGCCGCGGACGACGAGCCGAGCCCGCGCGCGTGCGGGATGACGTTGTGGCAGGACAGCCGCAGGCCGGGTGGCTGCGCGCCCATCAGGTCGAAGGCAGCACGCATCGCGCGGACCACGAGGTGCGACTCGTCGCGGGGCACGCCGTCGGCGCCGGCACCCTCGACCTCGACGACGAGGCCCCCGGGGAGCACCTCGGCCTCGAGCTCGTCGCGCAGCGAGAGCGCCAGCCCGAGCGAGTCGAAGCCCGGCCCGAGGTTGGCCGAGGTCGCCGGGACGGTGACCCGCACCGGGCCGTCGACGAACTGGGGCATCAGGCGAGTCCGGCAGCCGCGGCGGCGGTGGCCACGTCGGCGTCCACGACGGTGTCGACGATGTCGCCGCACGACTCGAGCGCGGTCGCGGTGTCCTTGAGTCCGTGGCCGGTCACCGTGATCGCGACGGTCGAGCCGGCGAAGGACTCACCGCCGGCGATCGCCGCCAGCAGGCCGGCGACGCCCGCGGCCGAGGCCGGCTCGACGAAGACGCCGTCGTTGCGGGCGAGCTCGAGCTGGGCGGCGAGGATCTGCTCGTCGGACAGGGCCGCGAAGCCGCCCTCGGACTCCTTGGCCGCCTGCTCGGCGAGGTGCCAGGAGGCCGGGTTGCCGACGCGGATCGCGGTCGCCTTGGTCTCCGGGTGCGGGAACGGTTCGCCGGTCACGAGCGGTGCGGCGCCCTCGGCCTGGAAGCCACGCATGCGTGGCCGCTTCGTGGCGCGGCCGAGCTCGGCGTACTGCTGGTAGCCGAGCCAGTACGCCGAGATGTTGCCCGCGTTGCCGACCGGCAGGAGGTGGAAGTCGGGGGCGTCGCCGAGGAAGTCGACGATCTCGAAGGACGCGGTCTTCTGCCCCTGCAGGCGCACCGGGTTGACCGAGTTCACCAGCTCGACGGGATAGTCCTTGGACAGCCCGATGGCCATCGCGAGGCAGTCGTCGAAGTTGCCGCGCACCATGATCACCTGCGCACCGTGCACGACCGCCTGGGCGAGCTTGCCGGCCGCGATCTTGCCCTCGGGGATGAGCACGAGCGGCTTGAGCCCGGCCTTCGCGGCATAGGCCGCCATCGAGGCGGACGTGTTGCCGGTCGAGGCGCACACGACCGCCTGCGCACCGAGGTGCTTGGCGTGCGAGATCGCCGCGGTCATGCCGCGGTCCTTGAAGGAGCCGGTGGGGTTGTCGCCCTCGACCTTGAGCCACACCTGGGCGCCGGTGACGCCGGAGAGCCACTCGGAGTGCACGAGCGGGGTGCCGCCCTCGCGGAGGGTGACGGCCTCGAGGCCCTCGGGCAGGTCGAGCAGGTCGCGGTACTCCTCGATGACTCCGCGCCACTGGTGGGTCAGCGCGCTCACTCGTCGCCTCCCTCGACCCGCATCACCGAGGTGACCTCGCGGACGATGTCCATGTTGCGCAGCTGCTGCACCGTGGCGCTCAGCGCGGCGTCGGGCGCCGCGTGCGAGACGACGACGAGCTGGGCGTCCGCGCCGCGGCCCTCCTGGCGCACGGTCTGGATCGAGACGTCGTGGTCGGCGAAGGCGTTGGCCACCGCGGCGAGCACGCCCGCGCGGTCGTCGACGTCGATCGCGACGTGGTAGCGGGTGCGGGTCTCCCCCATCGGCTGCACCGCCCGGTCTGCGTACGCCGACTCCCCCGCGCCGCGGACCTCCGCGAGGCGGTTGCGGGCAACCGTCACCAGGTCGCCGAGGACGGCGCTGGCCGTGGGCGCGCCACCGGCGCCGGGGCCGTAGAACATCAGCTGGCCGGCGGCCTCGGACTCCACGAAGACCGCGTTGTAGGCCTCTCGCACGCTCGCGAGCGGGTGCGAGCGCGGGATCATCGCCGGGTGCACGCGGGCGGCCACCTGGTCGCCGCGCAGCTCGCAGATGGCGAGCAGCTTGACCACCGAGCCCATGTCGCGGGCGCTGGCGACGTCGGCGGCGGTGACCTCGGAGATGCCCTCGCGGTAGACGTCGGAGGCGGTCACCCGCGAGTGGAAGGCCAGGCTGGCCAGGATCGCGGCCTTCGCCGCGGCGTCGAACCCCTCGACGTCGGCGGTCGGGTCGGCCTCGGCGTAGCCGAGCTCCTGGGCCTCCTCGAGCGCCTCGGAGAAGCCGGCGCCGGAGGTGTCCATCTTGTCGAGGATGAAGTTCGTGGTGCCGTTGACGATGCCGAGCACCCGGGTGACCTTGTCACCGGCGAGGGACTCGCGCAGCGGCCGCAGGATGGGGATCGCGCCGGCGACGGCGGCCTCGTAGTAGAGGTCGCGCTCGGCCTTGGCGGCCGCCTCGAAGAGCGTCGGGCCGTCCTCGGCGAGCAGCGCCTTGTTGGCGGTGACGACGCTCGCACCGTTCTCGAGCGCGGACAGGATCAGCGACCGCGCGGGCTCGATGCCACCGATCACCTCGACGACCAGGTCGACGTCGTCGCGGGCGACGAGACCGGCGGCGTCGGTGGTGAGCAGCCCGTCGGCGACCTCGACCTCGCGGGGCGCGTCGAGGCGTCGTACGGCGACACCGACCAGCTCGACCGGCGCGCCGACCCGCGCGGCCAGGTCGTCGCGCTGCTCGGTCAGCAGCCGCACCACCTGCGAGCCGACCGCACCGCAGCCGAGCACCGCCACCTTCAAGGTGCGCTTGTCACCTTCGCTCATCAGAGAACACCCACATCGGTCGCGAACAGGTCGGCCTCAGTCTCCCGTCGAAGGACGGTGAAAGTCTTCCCGTCCCGAACTCCGATCACCGGAGGACGCAGGGCGTGGTTGTAGTTCGACGCCATGGATCTGCAGTAGGCGCCGGTCCCGGGCACCGCGACGAGGTCGCCGGGACGCACGTCGCTGGGCAGGAACTCGTCCTTCACCACGATGTCGCCGGCCTCGCAGTGCTTGCCGACCACGCGGGCCAGGGCGGGTCCGCTCTCCGAGGCACGGGACGCGAGGGTCGCGGAGTAGTCGGCGTCGTAGAGGGCGGTGCGGATGTTGTCGCTCATCCCGCCGTCGATCGAGACGTAGGTGCGCCGGGCGCCGCCGTCGAGCGCGACCTCCTTGACGGTGCCGACCTCGTAGACCGTGCACATCGCCGGACCCACGATCGCCCGGCCGGGCTCGATCGAGAGCCGCGGCTCGGCCACGCCGAGGGCGCGGCACTCGTGCTCGACGATCTTGGTCATCTCGGTGGCCAGCTGCGAGGGGTCGGACGGGTCGTCCTGGGTCGTGTACGCGATGCCGAAGCCGCCGCCGAGATCCATCTCGGGCATCTCGACGCCGACCTCCTGGCTGACCTGCGCGTGCAGGGCGAGGACCCGGCGGGCCGCGACCTCGAACCCGGAGGTGTCGAAGATCTGGCTGCCGATGTGGGAGTGCAGGCCGAGCAGGCGCAGGCCCGGTGCCTCGTGCACGCGTCGTACGGCGTCGAGGGCGTCGCCGCTGGCGATGGAGAAACCGAACTTCTGGTCCTCGTGGGCGGTGGCGATGTATTCGTGCGTGTGGGCCTCGACGCCCGCGGTCACGCGCACCATGACGCCGACGGTGCGGCCGAGCTCGGTCGTGATGCCGGCCAGCCGCTCGATCTCGTGGAAGGAGTCGACGATGACGCGGCCGACGCCGAGCTCCACGGCGCGCTCGAGCTCGCCGAGGGTCTTGTTGTTGCCGTGGAAGCCCACCCGCTCCATCGGGAAGCCGGCGCGCACGGCCACGGACAGCTCGCCGCCGGAGCACACGTCGAGCGAGAGCCCCTCCTCGGCCAGCCAACGGGCGACCGTCGTGCAGAGGAAGGCCTTCCCGGCGTAGAAGACGTCGTAGGCCGCGAACGCGTCACGGAAGGCGCGGGCCCGGGTGCGAAAGTCGTCCTCGTCGAGGACGTAGGCCGGCGACCCGTGCTCGCGGACCAGCTCGGGCAGCGGCACTCCCCCGACGGCGAGCACGCCGTCGGTCTTGCTGGCCGTCCGCGACCAGAGGTGCGCCACGAGGGCGTTGGGATCGGCGGGCTCACGCAGCCAGTGGGGGCCCCGCAGCGCGCCGTCCGCGTGCGCCCAGCCGGACGGGTGCGCAGTCGGCACGCCCGATCACATCCTCTCGGGAGCGGTGACGCCGAGCAGGCGCAGGCCGTTGGCAATGACCGTCTGCGTGGCGTGCACGAGCACCAGGCGGGCCTCGTTGGTCGGCGTGACGGGCTCGTCGCCCATCGGCAGCATGCGGCACTCCTTGGTGTCGTACCACTTGTTGAAGACCGAGGCGGTGTCCTCGAGGTAGCGCGCGATGCGGTGCGGCTCGCGCAGGTCGGTCGCGCTGGCGACCACCCGCGGGAACTCGGCCAGCGCACGCAGCAGCTCACCGTCCCTCTCGTGGGCGAGCAGCGACGGGTCGAAGTCGTCGGGCAGCTTCATCCCGAGGTCGGTCGCGTTGCCGATCATCCGGCAGGTGCGGGCGTGGGCGTACTGGACGTAGTAGACCGGGTTGTCGTTGGACGCCTTGGCCCACAGATCCAAGTCGATGTCGATCGTGGTGTCGTTGGTGTAGCGGGCCAGCGCGTAGCGGCTCGCGTCGACGCCGATGGCGTCGACGAGGTCGTTCATGGAGATCACGGTGCCGGCGCGCTTGGACATCCGCAGCGGCTGGCCGTCGCGGAGCAGGTTGACCATCTGGCCGATGAGGATCTCGAGGTTCTCGCCGGGGGTGTCGCCGAAGGCGGCACACATCGCCATCATCCGGCCGACGTAGCCGTGGTGGTCGGCGCCGAGCAGGATGAAGCAGCGGTCGAAGCCCCGCTCGCGCTTGTCGAGGTAGTAGCCGAGGTCGCCGGAGATGTAGGCGGGCGTGCCGTTGGACCGGACGATCACGCGGTCCTTGTCGTCGCCGTACTTCTCGGTGCGCAGCCAGAGCGCGCCGTCCTCGGTGTAGGTGTTGCCCATCTCGGTCAGCCGCGCGATGGCCTTCTCGACCGCGCCCGAGTCGTGCAGCGACTTCTCGTGGAAGTAGACGTCGAAGTCCACCCCGAAGTCGTGCAGGTCGGACTTGATCTCCTCGAACATCAGGTCGACCCCGACGTCGCGGAAGACCTCCTGGGCGTCCTCGTCGGAGAGGTCGAGCACGTCGGGCCGCTGGGCGATGACCTGGTCGGCGATCTCCTTGATGTAGTCGCCGCCGTAGCCGTCCTCGGGCACGTCGCGACCGCGCGCCTGGGCGAGCAGGGATCCGGAGAACCGGTCGATCTGCGCGCCGTGGTCGTTGAAGTAGTACTCCCGGGTGACCTCGGCGCCGGAGAACTCGAGCACCCGCGCGAGGGCGTCACCGACCGCGGCCCAGCGGGTGCCGCCGAGGTGCAGCGGGCCGGTGGGGTTGGCGGAGACGAACTCGAGGTTGACCTTCTGCCCGGCCAGCGTCCCCGCGGAGCCGTACGACGACCCTGCCGCGACGATGTCGGCCGCGACCTGGCCCTGGGCACCGGCCTCCACGCTCACGTTGAGGAAGCCCGGACCGGCGACCTCGACCTCGGAGATGCCGTCGGACGCGCGCAGCCGCTCGGCCACGAGGTCGGCGAAGGCACGGGGATTCGTGCCGGCCTTCTTCGCGAGCTGCATCGCGACGTTGGTGGCGTAGTCGCCGTGACCCTTCTGCCGGGGTCGCTCCACCGTGACCTGGGTCGGCACGCCGTCAGGCAGCGTGATCGCACCGTCGGCCACGAGGGCCGCCAGCGCATCGACGATGGTCGCGGAGAGCTGCTCAGGATTCACCGGGCAAGCCTATCGGCGGCCGGTCGACCTGCTCGAACCGGTTTCACGCCGTGGCCGCGTGCTCGACCTGCCCTAAGGTCCTGCCTGTGACGACCCACCCCACCTACGCCCAGCTCATCGACCTCCCGGCCTACGTGGAGCAGCCGGTCCCGATGCCCTTCGAGGACATCAACGGCCACCTCAACGTGCGCCACTACATCGGCATCGCCAGCGAGGGCCTCGACGAGTCGCTGGTCGAGGTCGGGATCCCGCAGATGTGGCCGCTGACCCACGGGCACGCCTGCTTCACCGCCGAGCACCACGTCACCTACCTCAGCGAGCTGCGCACCGGCGACGCGATGTCGGCGCGGGTCCGCCTGCTCGGTCGCTCCGAGCGCGCCGCGCACGCCCTCGTCTACGTGCTCGACGAGACCAAGCAGGCCGTCGCGTGCGTCGTGGAGGAGATCTTCCTGCACATCGACCTCTCGACCCGCCTGACCGCGCCCTGGCCAGAGGACGTGGCGAGCAAGCTCGACGCCCGGATCGCCGAGCACGCAGGCCTCCCCTTCCCTGCCGCGACCTCCGGCTCCCTCGCCCTGCGCTGAACCTCGGGCGGTTTCACGACCTCGTCGGGGGACCGGTAGTCTTCACCGCGCACCAGCCCCGGCGTCGTACGGGGACAGGGCAGGCCTCCGTAGCTCAGGGGATAGAGCACTGGTTTCCGGTACCAGGTGCCGCAGGTTCGAATCCTGCCGGAGGCGCCACCGGACGGACCCCCACTCGCACGAGTGGGGGTCCGTCCGTCATTTCCGGCGGACGTTGCTACTGGCACGTAACCCTGTGGCGACCGTCTCGTTGAGCGCTCGAGGGAGCACGCGCCGGTCTGAGGGGATCGGCTCCTGGTCGGCTCCCCGCGACTCGGGAGGGAACCCCATGCACCGCACCACCAGGCGCCGTACGACGACCGCGACGAGCGTCGTCCTCGCGGCGGGGCTGGCGCTGTCCGCCGCGCTCGCCGCACCGGCGCAGGCGACCGGCTCCACGCAGGCCCGCGCCCAGGACAAGCTCACCGACTTCGGCTACCGCGGCGACGTCTACGGCGTGAAGCTGGTGACCGACAGCGTCGAGGCGCTCAACCTCAAGGACGCGCACGCCCAGCAGCTGTGCACCCGCGCCGTCGGGCAGGTCGTCGAGCGGCAGTCCGTGGCGTCGGTCCCCGACAACCCGCTGATCCACGTCTCGGCCAGCACCAGCCGCACCGAGACCTACACCGACGGCAGCACGCACGGGGTGCGCGGCACCAGCACGATCGGCGACATCAGCATCGGCGGCACCGTCGGCACGCTCACCACCCCGAAGCTGGTGATCAAGGGCCTGCAGACGACGGCCAACGCGTTCAACACCCCGCAGGGCTACGGCCACGCGGAGGACTTCACCTTCGCCAGCATCTCCCTCGAGCTGCTCGACAACACCGTCGTCCAGCAGCTACCGCCGGAGCTCCAGGAGCTGCTCGCCCCGCTCGACCAGGTCACCGACACGGTCTTCACGGGCACGCAGGAGGTCGCCCAGCAGGTGTTCCAGGTGCTCAGCGACGTCACCAAGCCGATCCAGATCCCCGGCCTGGGCAGCATCGCGCTCGGCTACGAGAACGGTCGCGCCAACGGCAACAACGCCCAGTCGCAGGCCTCGGCGCTCCGCATCGAGGTGACCGCCGGCGACCGCCGCCAGCTCGTCGAGCTCGGCACCGCACGGGTCCGGATGGGCGGTCCGGCCCCCGTCGGCGTCTTCCGCTCCGGCGGCACCGCGATGGACTACCAGGCGCTCGAGGGCGCGCTGAAGTTCGGCAACGTCGAGCACAAGGCGCTCCCCTGCCAGGGCTCGCGCGGCCGCACCCAGACCTACAAGGTCCCGCACGCCAGCCAGCTGGTGCCCGTGCCCGTGACCCTCGACGGCGTCGTCTACCAGGTCCACGGCGACCAGTTCCGGAAGAAGTCGGTGGCCAAGGGCTGGTCGCGCACCGCGATCGGCTCGTTCACCGTCCCCAGCGCCCAGCTCGTCATCACCGACGTCTCCTCCCGCGCGGCGATGCGCCAGAAGGCCGGCAAGCGGGTCGGCTCGAAGGTCTCGACGGGCGTCGGGTCGATCACCGTCGCGGGCCAGCCCATCGCCGTACCGGCACCGGGCGGCGTCGTCGAGCTGCCCAACGGGGTCGGTGAGATCCAGCGCCAGCTGGTCGACACCGGCTATCGCGGCTCGCAGGTGATCGCCCTGCGGATCACGCTCTACTCGGAGGCCGTGGTCATCGACCTCGCCCGCACGTCGGGACGCATCTACCCACGCTGAGTACGCTCACGGTCAGCGACGCCGGGTCGGCCATGGGGTTCGACCTGGCGTCGCGTCGTCTCAGCAGCGGTTGAGGTGGGCGTCCGAACGGGCGTCCCGACCCAGGCGACGGGCCTGCGCGACGTCGGGGAAGACCACGCTGGCGGCGCCGACGAAGCCCACCCGGCCCTGCACGACGCACGTGGTGATCTTGCGCGGGTCCACCTGCGCCACCGCCTGCGCGAGCTCGTAGAGCTCACCCGGGTCGGCGTTGGTCGCCATGTGGGCCATCACCGTCATCACGCCGCGCTCGATGAAGCCCGGGCGGTCGGCCTGCGAGCGGATCCGGGCCTGGATGCCGCGCAGGGTGCGCTGCTGGTTGGCCGAGCGGTCGAAGTCGCCACCGGCCAGGCCCTTGCGGATCCGGGAGAACGCCATCGCGTTGTAGCCGTCGAGGTGGATGCGGCCCTTCCGGAACCCCTCCTTCTTCAGGTAGGGGTCGTAGAAGCGGCGCGGGTTGGTCACGGTGATGCCGCCGATGTCGTCGACCATGTCCTCGAAGAACGGGAAGCGCGTCACCATCACGTAGTCGGGCTCGATGCCGACCAGGTTGCGCATCGCGCCGGCCATGCCGCGCGGGCCGGCGAAGTAGAGGGCCGAGTTGATCTTCTCCCGGCCGTGCCCGGGGATCGCGACCCACGAGTCGCGGGGCACGCCGATCGCGGTCGCCGCGCCGGTGCGGGTGTTGATGCCGACCAGCTGGAGCGCGTCGCCGCGCGAGCGGGTCATGTCCTGGCCCGGGCGGGCGTCGGAGCCGACCGCCAGGATCCAGACGACGTCGTCGCCCACGGAGACGCCCTGCGCATGGCGGATCTTGACCAGGCTCACCTCGGTCGACTGGACGGCCGACTGCGGCACGACCAGCGCCGTGACGGCGAGGACGCCGGCCAGGACCACTGCCTTCACCGCGCGACGCGCACGACGTACGACGTGGGGGGTGGGGGTGCGCTCGGTCATCACCGGGCTCCCTTCGCGACGTCGTAGCCGAAGATCCGCCAGGCGCCCTGCCTGCGGACGAGGAACAGCCGGCCGCGCACCGTGGTGGTGCCGGTCTTGTCGCCGCGGGTGTCGAAGCGCAGCGTGAAGTGCGCGGTGACCGACCGGGCCTGCCTGCGCGTGGCGAGGATGTCGAGGGTGACCGCGCGGTGCTTGGCCTCGACCGCGTCGATGCGGTGGCCGCCGGTCTCGTTGGTCAGCAGCGCCTTGTCGGACCGCGCGCGCTTCTCGGCGCCCTTGGTGAAGCCGGGGAAGGCCGAGGGGAAGCTGCTACGCGGGTAGGTGCCACCGAGGTAGGCGGCCTCCCACCAGCGGTCGACGGCCTTGCCCACCTGGCGTCGTACGGCCTTGCGCTTGGCGTCGCCGAGGCGGCCGTAGACCCGGTGGATCTTCGTCTTCGTCTGCACCGGGTGCGAGGCGAGGGAGACCTGGTCGTCACCCCGGCTGAGGCGCTCGGGCGCGGCCTCGGGGTCGGAGCTCGAGGAGCAGGCGGCGGACAGGGGCAGGACGAGGACGAGCACGAGAGCAGCGAGGCGGGCCCGCGGGGTGCGGCCCGGTGAGGGGCGTGGCATGACGACTCCAGCAGGTGGTCTGAGCGGGCGGTGACGGGTGTGGTCGACACCATGCCTCAAAGGACGGGCCCGCCCCTGCATTTGCGCGCGTGTGCGACTAGCCTTGAAGGCGCCATTAGACCGGCACAGTGTCCAACCCTTGCGCGATGAATCTGGAAGAGGCGAAACAAGCGTGGCGCAGTCCCCGAACGGGCAGTCCGGCAACCAGTCCCCGGTTGCACCATCATCCGACCTGGGAGCCAACGAGTGGCTCGTGGAGGAGATGAAGGAGCAGTACGACAAGGACCCCGGGAGCGTCGGCCCCGAGTGGGCGGCGTACTTCGGCAACGGGACGGCTCCGGCCGCCACCACCGCTGCCCCCGCCAAGGCCGCGGCGCCTGCCGCCACCGCCACCAAGGCCCCGGCAGCGGCGCCTGCGAAGGCCCCCGCCGCCCCCGCCGCCGCGGCTCCGGCCGCCACCCAGGCCGCGCCCGCGAAGCCCGCCGAGTCGCCCGCGCCGAAGTCGACGCCGCGCCCGGCCGCCGCCGCCGACGAGCCCGCCAAGGGCACCAGCACCCCGGTCGCGAAGGACCCGAAGCCCGCGGCTCCCGCCCAGGTCGGCGACGAGCCGACCTACACCGTGCTGCGCGGAGCCCCGGCCCGCACCGCCGCCAACATGGACGCCTCGCTGGCGGTCCCGACGGCCACCTCGGTGCGCTCGGTGCCGGTCAAGCTCCTGTGGGACAACCGCACGGTCATCAACAACCACCTCGCCCGCGCCCGCGGCGGCAAGGTCTCGTTCACCCACATCATCGGCTACGCCCTCGTCAAGGCGCTGAAGTCGATGCCCGAGATGAACGTCGGCTACGAGGTCGTCGACGGCAAGCCGAACCTGATCACCCCGGCCCACATCAACCTGGGCCTCGCGATCGACATGCAGAAGCCCGACGGCACCCGCCAGCTCCTCGTCCCCAACATCAAGGGCGCCGAGACGATGGACTTCGCCGCCTTCTGGACCGCCTACGAGGAGATGGTCCGCAAGGCGCGCGACAACAAGCTCACCGTGGCCGACTTCCAGGGCACCACGATGTCGCTGACCAACCCCGGCGGCATCGGCACCGTGCACTCGGTGCCGCGCCTGATGGCCGGCCAGGGCGCGATCATCGGCGTCGGCGCGATGGAGTACCCGCCGGAGTGGCAGGGCGCCTCCGACGAGGCGATCAACCGCAACGCCATCAGCAAGGCGATGACGCTGACCTCGACCTACGACCACCGCGTCATCCAGGGTGCGCAGTCGGGTGAGTTCCTCAAGCGCGTGCACAGCCTGCTGCTCGGCGAGAACGACTTCTTCGACGAGATCTTCCGCTCGCTGCGCATCCCCTACGAGCCGATCCGCTGGGCCCGCGACATCGTCGCCAGCCACGACGACGACATCGTCAAGCAGGCGCGCATCCTCGAGCTGATCCACGCCTACCGGGTCCGCGGCCACCTGATGGCCGACACCGACCCGCTGGAGTACCGCCAGCGCAGCCACCCCGACCTCGAGGTCGAGTCGCACGGCCTGACGCTGTGGGACCTCGACCGCGAGTTCGCCACCGGCTCGTTCGGCGGCGAGGGCCGGCGCTTCATGAAGCTGCGCAACATCCTCGGCATCCTGCGCGACTCCTACTGCCGCACCACCGGCATCGAGTACATGCACATCATGGATCCCGAGCAGCGCAAGTGGATCCAGGAGCGCGTGGAGCAGCCGCACGTGAAGCCGCCCCGCGAGGAGCAGCTGCGCATCCTGCTCAAGCTCAACCAGGCCGAGGCCTTCGAGACCTTCCTGCAGACCAAGTTCGTCGGCCAGAAGCGCTTCAGCCTCGAGGGCGGCGAGACGACCATCCCGCTGGTCGACGAGATCTGCGAGGCCGCCGCCGAGCAGGGCCTCGACGAAGTCACCATCGGCATGGCCCACCGCGGCCGGCTCAACATGCTGGCCAACATCGTCGGCAAGAAGTACAGCCAGATCTTCCGCGAGTTCGAGGGCAACATCGACCCGCGCACCGTCCAGGGCTCCGGCGACGTGAAGTACCACCTCGGTGCCGAGGGCGAGTTCGTCGCCGGCTCGGGCGACAAGATCAAGGTCTCCGTGGCCGCGAACCCCTCGCACCTCGAGGCGGTCAACCCGGTCCTCGAGGGCATCGCCCGCGCCAAGCAGGACCTCCTCGACCAGGGCGAGAACTTCCCGGTCCTCCCCCTGCTGGTCCACGGCGACGCCGCGTTCGCCGGCCAGGGCGTGGTGGCCGAGACGCTCAACCTCTCGCAGCTGCGCGGCTACCGCACCGGCGGCACCGTGCACGTGGTGATCAACAACCAGGTCGGCTTCACCACCGCACCGGGTTCGTCTCGCTCCTCCCTGTACGCCACCGACGTGGCGCGGATGGTGCAGGCGCCGATCTTCCACGTCAACGGCGACGACCCGGAGGCGTGCATCCGCGTCGCCCGGCTCGCCTTCGACTACCGCCAGGCGTTCAACAAGGACGTCGTCATCGACCTCGTCTGCTACCGCCGCCGCGGGCACAACGAGGGTGACGACCCGTCGTACACCCAGCCGCTGATGTACGACCTGATCGAGCAGAAGCGCTCGGTGCGCAAGCTCTACACCGAGTCCCTCATCGGTCGTGGCGACATCACGATCGAGGAGGCCGAGCAGGTCCTCAAGGACTACCAGCAGCAGCTCGAGCGGGTCTTCACCGAGGTGCGCGAGGCCAGCTCCGAGGCGCCGACCGAGTGGACGACCGTCCCGGACTACCCCGACAAGCCCGCCGGCGAGTTCTCCACCGCGGTCACGCCGGAGGTGCTCAAGCGGATCGCCGACAGCTACGTCACCCCGCCGGACAGCTTCACCGTCCACCCCAAGGTGATGCCGCAGCTGCAGCGCCGCTCGGCCGCGATCACCGAGGGCCCGATCGACTGGGGCACCGGCGAGATCCTCGCCTTCGGCTCGCTGCTGATGGACGGTCGCCCGGTGCGCCTGGCCGGCCAGGACTCGCGCCGCGGCACGTTCGTGCAGCGGTTCGCGACGATCATCGACCGCACCAACGCCGACGAGTGGACGCCGCTGACCAACCTCACCGAGGACCAGGCCAAGTTCCACGTCTACGACTCGCTGCTGTCCGAGTACGCCGCCCTCGGCTTCGAGTACGGCTACTCCGTGGCGCGGCCGGAGGCGCTCGTCCTCTGGGAGGCGCAGTTCGGTGACTTCGTCAACGGCGCGCAGACCGTGATCGACGAGTTCATCTCCGCCGGCCAGACCAAGTGGCGCCAGCAGTCCGGCGTCGTGCTGCTGCTCCCCCACGGCTACGAGGGCCAGGGTCCCGACCACAGCTCGGCCCGCATCGAGCGGTTCCTGACGATGTGCGCCGAGGACGCGATGGTCGTGGCACAGCCCTCGACCCCGGCGTCGTACTTCCACCTGCTGCGCCGCCACTCGCTCGGCGAGGAGCACCGCCCGCTGATCGTCTTCACCCCGAAGTCGATGCTCAAGCGCAAGGAGGCGGCCTCGCAGCCGGACGACTTCGTGGGCGACACGACGTTCCGTGCCTTCATCGGCGACGACGCCGCCGACGCCTCGCAGGTCGAGACCCTGATCATGTGCTCGGGCCGCGTGACGTGGGACCTCATGGTCGAGCGTTCCAAGCGCGAGGACGGCGCGAAGTTCGCCATCGGTCGCGTCGAGCGGCTCTACCCGAACCCGGTCGAGGAGATCAAGGCCGAGGTCGCGAAGTACCCCAACCTCAAGGCGATCCGCTGGGTGCAGGACGAGCCGCGCAACATGGGCCCGTGGCCGCACTACCAGCTCAACGTCTGGCCCCAGCTGGACCGTCCGGTCGAGCCGATCACCCGCCCGTCGTCGGCCTCCCCGTCGGTCGGCACCGTCAAGCGCCACACCGAGGAGCAGAAGACGCTCCTCGACGCGGCGTTCGAGTCGCCGCGCGCCGGCGGCCACGACTACTGAGGTCCGCGGTTGTACTTCACGGACCGGGGCATCGAGGAGCTCGAGAAGCGCCGGGGTGACGAGGAGGTCACCCTGGCCTGGCTCGCCGAGCAGCTCCAGGCCTTCGTCGACGCCCACCCGGACTTCGAGGTCCCGGTCGAGCGGCTGGCCACCTGGCTGGCCAGGCTCGACGACCCGGAGGACTAGGCAGCCAGCGGTCGGACGGCCTCGGGCCGCTCCGGCTGCGGCGCCGTGCGGTCCGGCAGGGCGAGGCGGCAGATCTTCCGGGCGACGCTCGCGAGCTGCTTGCGCAGCGGGCCGGTCGTGTACTCGATGCCGTACCTCGCGCAGATCTCGCGCACCTCCGGCGCGATCTCGGGGTAGCGCTTGGCCGGCAGGTCGGGGAACAGGTGGTGCTCGATCTGGTGGCTCAGGTTGCCCGACATGATGTGGAACAGCCGACCGCCGGAGATGTTCGCCGAGCCGAGGATCTGGCGGTAGTACCAGTGGCCCCGCGACTCGTCCTCGCACTCCTCCTGGCTGAAGGTCTCGGCACCGGCCGGGAAGTGACCGCAGAAGATGATGTTGAACGCCCAGATGTTGCGCACCAGGTTGGCGGTCGCGTTGCCGACGAAGGTCAGCCAGAAGTTCGGGCCGGTCAGCGCCGGGAACAGCAGGTAGTCCTTGAGCGCCTGGCGACGGACCTTGCGCATGATGCCGGCGTGGAGGGCCTTGTTCTCCTCCAGCTTCCGGGTGCCCCTGACGATGTTCTCGACCTCGAGGTCGTGCAGGGCGACGCCCCACTCGAAGAAGACCATCAGCAAGAAGGCGTAGACCGGGTTGCCGAGGTAGTAGGGGTGCCACTTCTGGTCCTCGTCCATGCGGAGGATGCCGTAGCCGATGTCGCGGTCCTTGCCGAGGATGTTGGTGAAGGTGTGGTGGATGTAGTTGTGGGAATACTTCCACTGCTCGCTCGGGCAGACGTTGTCCCACTCGTAGATGCGCGAGTTGAGGTGCGGGTCGCCCATCCAGTCGTACTGGCCGTGCATCACGTTGTGGCCGATCTCCATGTTCTCCAGGATCTTGGAGGCGGAGAGCGCGGCGACGGCGAGCGGCCAGGCCGGCGGGAGGTAGAACAGCGCGCGGCCGAGGACCTCGAGCTGCTGCTGGCGCTTGACGATGCCGCGGATGTAGGCCGCGTCGTCCTCGCCGAGGTCGGCCCGGATGCGCTGGCGCAGCGCGTCCATCTCCTTGCCGAACTCGTCGAGCTGGTCAGGGGTGAGCTTGGTGGTGGTCATGCAGAGTCCTTTCTCGTCGCTGGTTGAGGTGCGAGCGGGGCGAGCCTCGAAACCTGGCGACTGTCAGAGGTCGACGACGCAGTCGCCGACGGGAGCAGAGACGCAGATCTGGATGTCCTCGTCGGGGAGCGAGGACTCGGAGCCGGAGAGCACGTTGCGGACGGTGCCCTCGGACTTGCGGGTCGTGCAGGAGAAGCAGATGCCCATCCGGCAGCCGAACTCGGGCTTCAGGCCGAGCTGCTCGGCCTGCGCGAGGATCGAGGCGCCGCTGTTGGCGACCTGCCGGTCGCTGCCGGCGAACGTGAGGTCGCCCTCGGCGCTGCCAGTCGCGGTGCTCGGCGGCTTGAAGTGCTCGAGGCGCAGCCTCGGGCTCTCGTCGTACGCCGCCCGGACGAGGTCGATCATCCCGGCCGGGCCGCAGGCCCAGGTGTCGGTGTCGCGGAACCCGGGGGCCAGGCGCTGCAGCTCGAGCTCGTTGAAGACCGCGTCGCCGTGGCGCAGGTGCACCGTGACGTCGTTGTCGTCCGCAGCGATCCGGGCGAGCTCCTCGGCGTAGATCTGGTCCTCGGGCGACCGGGCGTAGTGGAGGAACGTGACGGGGCGCCCGGCGCGGCCGTCGTACCCGTCGCGCAGGAGCGTGCGCACCATCGACATCGCGGGCGTGATGCCCGAGCCGCCGGTGATGAAGAGCAGCGGGTCGATGCCCGGCGTGGCCGGGCTGACGGGGAGCGTGAACTCCCCCTGCGCCTGCGAGAGGTGGAGCACCTGGCCGGGCTCGGCGTCGACGAGGTACTTGCTGACCTGGCCCTCCGCGTGGGAGCGGACGGTCAGGGTGATCTCCTCCCCCGCCCCCGAGGCGGCGGACGAGATCGAGAAGCACCGGGTCATCCGTCGGGCCGAGCCCGGCAGGTCGAGGCCCACCTGGACGTACTGTCCGGCGCGGTGGCCGCGCCACGTGCTGGTGGGCTGGAGAGTGAGAGTGGCGACGGAGGCGCCGGGCGTGCGGGTCTCGCGGCGTACGTCGACGACGCGGGCGCGCACCTCGTGCGCCGCCCACATCGGGTTGATCCGGGAGAGGTAGTGGTCGACACCGTGCGGCGACGCGAGCGCGGCGACGGTGCGTGAGCGGGCGATGGTGTCGAGGACGATCATCGCTGCCTCCGTTCGTTTAGTGAACGCTTGTGCACTCAACTATCCCCGGGGCGCGGCCGCACGTCAACGGTCACCCACGTGATGCGGGGCACTTTCCGTGAACACTCGTGCACCTCGCGGGCAGTCGGCGTGCCCTAGGCTCGGGCCATGCCCACCGAGCCCGAGGACGGCGAGTCGCGCGCCGAGCGCAAGGAGCGCACCCGCCGCGCGATCCTCGACGCCGCGCTCGCGCTCGCCGCCGACTCCAACCTGGCGGCGATCTCGCTGCGCCAGGTCGCCAAGCAGGTCGGGGTCGTGCCGACCGCGTTCTACCGGCACTTCGGCTCGCTGGAGCTGCTCGGCCTGGCCCTGGTCGACGAGAGCTTCCGGTCGCTGCGGGAGATGCTGCTCGACGTCTGGCGCCACGCCCCGGAGTACACCGACTTCATCGACGGCTCGCTCCCGATCGTGGCGCAGCACGTGCGCGAGAACCGCTCCCACTACGCCTTCATCGCCCGCGAGCGGACCGCCGGTCCCCCGCGCGTCCGCGAAGCGATCGGCCACGAGATCGAGCTGATCACCCGCGAGCTCGCCACCGACATCGCCCGCAGCGGCGCCGCGCAGCAGTACTCCAGCACCGACATCGGCCTGCTCGCCGACCTGATCGTGTCGTTCGTGGTGACCATGGCCGAGCGGCTCGTGGACGACCCCGACTCCGAGGCCCGCACCCTCGCCCAGGCCCGCACCCAGCTGCGGATGCTGCTGGTCGGTGCCCTCAACTGGCGCTCGCGCGAGCCCGCGGAGAGGGCGTGAGGACGATGGGTCTCGCGGACGACCTCGGCTACGCGCACTCCTCGGCCAACCCCCTGCACCGGGTGGTCCGGTGGGGCGCCGGCACCCGCCCGGGCGGCTGGGTCTTCTCCCGCGTCCTGCGCCACCTCGACGACGTCGTCGGCCGGGCCAGCAAGGGCAGGCAGAGCGCGCCGGGGCTGCTCGCCGGGCTGGCGGTCCTCGACGTCACGACGACCGGACGCAGGTCCGGCCAGCGGCGCACGAGCCACCTCATCGCGACGCCCTACGCCGGCACGCTGGCGCTGCTCGGCACCAACTTCGGGCAGTCCTCGACCCCTGCGTGGGCGCTGAACCTCGAGGCCGACCCGCACGCCGAGGTGACCTACCGCAACGTCACGCGCGCGGTGACCGCGCGGCCCGCGACGCCTGCCGAGGCGGAGGAGATCTTCGCCCTGGCCGGCGAGTTCTACCCCGGCTACCTCAACTACCGCGAGCGGATCGGCGAGAGCCGGAGGGTGCGGGCGTTCATGCTCGAGACCTGAGGCCGCCGGTCAGGTGCCGGGCCGCGGCACCACCGGCCGGACCGTCACGTCGGGGATCGTCGCGTCGGCGGGCAGGTCGACGACGTGGAGGATCGTGTCGACGACCGTCCCCGGGCTGATCCAGCGCGAGGCGTCGTACGCCCTGCCCTCCTGCTCGTGCACCTTCTCCTGCATCGGGGTGGCGGTGCGACTGGGGTAGACCGTGCTGACCCGCACGCCGTGCTCGACCTCCTCGGCGCGCAGCGCGTCGGCGAAGGCGCGAAGGCCGAACTTCGAGGCGGCGTACGCCGACCACTCGGGGCTCGCGGACAGGCCGGCCGAGGAGTTCACGAACACGATCGTGCCGCGGCTCGCGCGCAGGTGCGGCAGGAGCTCGCGACTCAGCACGGCGGGCGCGGTGAGGTTCACGGCGAGCTGCTCCTCCCACTCGGCCAGGCGCAGCCGCTCGACCCGACCGAGGTCGACCACCCCGGCGACGTGGAGCAGCGTGTCGACCGCGCCATCCACCTGCCGGCCGAGGCCGTTGAGCGTGCCGGGGTCGGCGAGGTCGGCGACCAGCAGCTGGGCCTGCGGGAAGAGGGCGCCCAGCTCGGCCGCCCGGGCGTCGCTGCGCGCCAGCAGGACGAGGTCGTCGCCGCGGTCGGCGAGCCGGTGGGCCAGCGCGAGGCCGATCCCCGACCCGGCGCCGGTGACGACGTGCCTCATCGGGTGAAGACGATCTTGCCGAACACCTCGCCGCCCGCCATGGCGGCGAAGCCGTCGCGCGCCTGCTCCATCGGCAGCGTGTGGTCGATGAGCGGCTTGGTGCCGGTGGCGTGGAGGAACTTCACGAGCTGGTCGAGCTCCTGCCGGGTGCCCATCGTCGAGCCGATGATCGAGAGCTGGAGGAAGAAGACACGGGTGAGGCCGGCGTCGGCGACGTCGGGGCCCGACGTGGTGCCGCTGATGACGATGCGGCCGCCGGGTCGCAGCGACCGGATCGAGTGGTCCCACGTCGCCTTGCCGACGGTCTCCATCACGGCGTCGACCTTGACCGGGAGCCGGGCGCCGGACTCGAAGACCTCGTGGGCGCCGAGCTCGAGGGCGCGGGCGCGCTTCGCCTCGTCACGGCTCGTGGCCAGCACCGTGAGGCCGGCGGCGCGGCCCAGGGTGATCAGAGCGGTCGCGACGCCGCCGCCGGCGCCCTGCACGAGCACGGTCTCGCCGGGCTGGCACGCGCCCTGCACGAAGAGCATCCGGTAGGCCGTGAGCCACGCGGTCGGCAGGCAGGCGGCCTCCTCGAACGACAGCGACGCCGGCTTGGGGACCAGGTTGCGGCGCGGCACGACCACCTGGTCGGCGAACGTGCCCTGGTGGCGTTCGGACAGGAGCGACCGGCCGGGGTCGTCGGCCTCGTCGCCGGTCCACGCCGGGTCGCCGATGACGCCGTGCACCACGACCTCGTTGCCGTCCTCGTCGAGGCCCGCGGCGTCGCAGCCGAGGATCATCGGCAGTGCCTCCTGGCGCAGGCCCACGCCACGCAGCGACCACAGGTCGTGGTGGTTGAGGCTGGCCGCCTTGACGCTCACGGTGGCCCATCCGTCGGGGGCCTCCGGGTCGGGGCGCTCCCCCACCACCAGGCCGCTCAGCGGGTCGTCGGAGGAGAAGGACTCGGCATAGACGGCGAACATGCTGACGACCCTAGCGAGGGCCGCTCCGTTATCCGGTTGCACGTCCCCAGCACGGACGAAAGGCTGGCTCGGTGAGCATCGACGTACGTCCCTCGGAGGACGCCGACAAGTTCCTCGCCACCGACCAGCTCGTGTGGTTCGGCGAGGTCACCGACGCCGACGCCGACCACCTGCGGCTCGGGCTGCCCGAGGACCAGCGGTTCGCGGTCGACCTGCCCGACGGGCCCGACGACCTGCACAGCGGCATCTACGGCGTCCGGCCCATGGAGATGGCGCTCCCCGGCGGCGACCTCGTGCCCATCGCGGGCCTCACGTGGGTCGGCGTACACCCTGACGCGCGGCGCCGCGGCGTGCTGACCGCGATGATGACCGACCACCTCGCCCGCAGCCGCGACGCCGGCACGGCGATCTCGGCGCTGCACGCCAGCGAGGCGGCGATCTACGGCCGGTTCGGCTACGGCCTCGCCGTGATCACCCACCAGGTCGACCTCGGACGGGGTACGACGTTCACCGCGCCGCACCTCGAGGACGAGGTCGCCGGCATCACCACCCAGCTCGTGACCATGTCCGCTCCGGGCGTCCGCGAGCGGATGCGCGCCTGCCAGCTGGCACAGGCCCCCGCCTTCCCGGGCACGATCGTCGGCTCCGCCGACTTCTTCGAGCTGCTCGGCCACGAGACCGCCGAGCAGCTGCGCGACAAGGAGCCGCGCCGGATCCTCTTCGCACGGCGCGACGGGGAGGACGTCGGCTTCGTCGGGCTGCGCCGCGAGCACAAGTGGGACAACGCCCGCCCCTCCGGCACCGTCACCGTCGGCACGTTGTGCGGCGGGCCGGCCGCCCGGCTCGCCCTCGCCCGCCGGTTCGTCGACCTCGACCTGATGGGCAGCACCAAGCTGGAGAACGTCGGCGTCGACGACCCGGTGCTGGCATGGGTCGGCGGGCCGCGCGGCACCGGTGACCTCAAGACGTGGGACAGCACCTGGATCCGCCTCGTCGACCTCGAGGCCGCCTGGGCGCTGCGCCGCTACGAGGACGACTGCGAGGTGGTCGTCGAGGTCGAGGACCGCCACGCTCCATGGAACGCCGGCCGCTGGCGCCTCTCCGTCTCCGCCGGCGCGGGCTCGGCCGAGCGCACCGAGGACGCTGCCGACCTGACCCTCGACGTCAACGTCCTCGGTGCCGGCTACCTCGGCCACCCGATCGGCGCCCGCCTGCGCGCCGGGCTCGTCGCCGAGCACCGCCCCGGGGCCTACGCCGAGCTCGCACGGTCGATGCGCACGCTCGTCGCACCGGAGCCCTCGATCGGCTTCTGAGCCGAGCCGTTGACGGCGTACGTCGCGCTGGTCAGGCTGACCTCCATGACGTGGACGAACTGGGTGGGCAACCAGTCCTTCTCCCCCGCCTCGACCGCCGCACCGCGCGACGAGGAGGAGGTCGCCGCCCTGGTGCGAACGGCCGCCGAGCGAGGGCAGGGGGTCCGGGTCGCCGGCGCCGGCCACTCCTTCACCCCGGTCGTCCGGACCGACGGGCTGCTGCTCGACGTGTCCGCGATGCGAGGCGTCATCGGCACCGACGCCGCCGCCAAGCGGGCGACCGCCCTCCCCGGCACGCTCATCCGTGACTTCTACGAGCCCCTCTGGGCGGACGGGCTGGCGCTGCGCAACCAGGGCGACATCGACACCCAGCAGATCGCGGGCGCCGTCGCCACCGGCACGCACGGCTCCGGCACCCGCTACACCAGCCTGTCGGGGGTCGTGCGCGACGTGCGCCTCGTGACGGCACGCGGCGAGGTGCGCGAGATCGGCGAGGACGAGCCCGATCTCCTGCACGCTGCGCAGGTCTCGGTCGGGATGCTCGGCGTCATGACGCAGCTCGAGCTGGAGGTCACCGACGCCTACCGGCTCCGCGAGCACGTCAGCCTGCGTGCCTGGGACGACGTGATGGAGCGCTGGGACCAGCTCGTCGCCGAGCACCGCCACTTCGGGATGTTCTGGCTGCCGACCGAGGAGTCGGGCGCGCTCTACAACCTCGACGGGCACGGCGAGCGGCTCGAGGACCAGTGCTACGTCAAGGTCTTCGACGAGGTCGGTCCCGACGTGCCCGACGACGACACCGTGGGCCGTCGGGTCGATCGGTGCTACCGGATCTTCCCGATGGTCTACGACCCCAACTTCCACGAGCTGGAGTACTTCGTCGCCCTCGACCGGGCGCCGGAGGCGCTGCGCGCGATGCGCGAGCTGATGCTCCGCAGCCTCCCGGACTCCGTCTACCCGCTCGAGGTGCGCACGGTCGGCCCGGACGAGGCGTTCCTGTCCCCGCAGTACCGCATGCCGACGGTGGTCATCTCGGTCTCCGGCACGCCGGGCACCGACTACTGGGCCTACCTGCGCTCCGTCGACGCCCTCCTGTCGGAGTACGACGCCCGCGTGCACTGGGGCAAGCTGCACTTCATGACGCCGGAGCGGCTGCACGCGCTCTACCCCCGGGCCGAGGACTTCATCGCCCTGCGCCGCGAGCTCGATCCCGAGGGCGTCTTCCTCAACGAACACCTCCGGCCGCTCTTCGCGTAGCCCCGTCCACCCGGCTTCCTAGACTGCGGGTCGTGAGCCGAACCCTGCGCCGCGTCGCCGTCTTCTGCGCCTCCAGCCCGGGTGTCGACCCCACCCTCCCCCGGATGTCGTACGACGTCGGGCGGGGGCTGGCCGAGCGCGGCATCGGGCTCGTCTACGGCGGTGGCGGCCACGGCCTGATGCGCGAGGTCTCGCAGGGAGCGCTCGACGCCGGTGGCGAGGTCATCGGCGTGATCCCGCGCTCGATGATCGAGCGCGAGTGGGGTCGCGACGACCTCACCGAGCTGCACGTCGTGGACACCATGCACGAGCGCAAGGCGATGATGGCCGAGCTGGCCGACGCCTTCCTGACCCTCCCCGGTGGCCTCGGCACCCTCGAGGAGGTGATCGAGGTGTGGAGCTGGCGCTACATCGGCTTCAACGACGACCCGGTCGCCTTCCTGGACCTCGGCGGCGTCTGGACGCCGTTCCTCGACTCGCTGCGCGGGCTGGTCGACGCCGGGTTCATCCGGCCCGAGGTCCTCGACGACGTGGTGGTGGCCGACGACCTCGACACCGCGCTCGCCGGCCTCACGGCCCGCCTCGGCACCACGCCGGGCGCCAAGCTCGGCGACTAGGCCGACCGCCGCACGACCCCGACGAGGCTGTCGGCGCGTCGGACGACCAGAAGTACGGGCCGGCAGACGGCCGCAGCGTGGGCGCGACGTACGGACACAGGTTGTGGTCGTCGGACGCGCCGGGCGATCAGCGGCGGGCGACCCCGTCGCGGCGGGCGGCCTCGGCGACGGCCGAGCGCACGGCACCCGGGACCCGCGGGTCGAAGGGCGAGGGGATGACGAGGTCCTCGCGCAGGTCGTCGCCGACGAGCTCGGCGAGCGCGGTGGCGGCGGCCACCTTCATGCCCTCGGTGATGGCCGTGGCGTGCACGTCGAAGGCGCCGCGGAAGATGCCGGGGAAGGCGAGCACGTTGTTGATCTGGTTCGGGAAGTCGGAGCGACCCGTGGCGACGACGCGGGCGTACTTGTGCGCGAGGTCGGGGTGCACCTCCGGCGTCGGGTTGGCCAGGCCGAAGATGATCGCGTCGGCGGCCATCGAGGCGACGATCTCCTCGGGCACCTGCCCGCCGGAGACGCCGATGTAGACGTCGGCGCCGGCCATCACGTCGGCCAGGCTGCCGCGGCGGCCGAACACGTCGGCGGTGTCGCGGGCCAGGGCCGCCTTGACCTCGGTGAGGTCGGCGCGCTCGGAGTTGAGCACGCCCTGACGGTCGAGGACCGCGATGTCGCGCACGCCGGCCTCGAGCAGGATGCGCGCGACAGCGACGCCGGCGGCACCGGCGCCCTGCACGACGACCCGGGCGGTCGCGGCGTCACGGCCGGTCAGGCGCAGCGCGTTGGTCAGCGCGGCGAGCGCGACGACGGCAGTGCCGTGCTGGTCGTCGTGGAAGACCGGGATGTCGAGCCGCTCCTTGAGCCGCGCCTCGATCTCGAAGCAGCGCGGGGCGGAGATGTCCTCGAGGTTGATGCCGCCGAAGCTCGGCGCGAGCCGTACGACGGTCTCGATGATCTCCTCGACGTCGGTGGTGTCGAGGCAGATCGGCACGGCGTCGACGCCGCCGAACTGCTTGAACAGCACCGCCTTGCCCTCCATCACCGGCATCGCGGCGGCCGGCCCGATGTCACCGAGGCCGAGCACCGCGGTGCCGTCGGTGACGACGGCGACCGTGTTGGGCACCCACGTGTAGTGCTGGGTCAGCGACGGGTCGGCGGCGATCGCCTCGCACACGCGTGCTACGCCGGGGGTGTAGGCCAGGGAGAGCTCATCGGGGCCGTGGAGGGCGACCGTCGAGACGACCTCCATCTTGCCGCCGACGTGCAGGTCGAACACAGGATCGCCGGAGTGCGGGTGCGAAGCCATGCGGGCGATACTGGCACAGCTCAGGGGTGTCGGAGCCGCCGTCCCACACGTGGGGAAGGCCACACGCGCAGCCGTACGACGCCCAGCACCGCGTCGACCGGCACCACGCCCCGGTGGCGCGAGTCGACGCCCTCGCCGGGGTTGTCGCTCAGCAGCCACCACCCCGCCCCGCCCGTGCGCGTACGACGCTCCTCCGCCGCCCGCTTGACCGTCAGCGTGCCGTCCGCGAACCGCGCGACGACGAGATCGCCGGGCCGGGGCCGGGCGGCGTACCGCACGAGCAGCAGGTCGCCCTCACGCAGCGTCGGGAGCATCGAGCGACCACGCACGACAGCGGTCCCGAAGGGCGCGCGGGAGCCCTCACCCCACCGGGCGAGACCCCGCTGCCGACGCCGTTGCACGCGGAGTAGTGTCGCAGCCAGACGCTCATCGTCCCGATCGAGAGGAACCCGATGCTTCGCCACCTGCTTGCCCCGACCGTCGAGGTCTCCGCCCACTGCGACCTGCCCTGCGGCGTCTATGACCCCGCCCAGGCACGCATCGAGGCCGAGTCCATCAAGGCGATCATCGCCAAGGTCGCCGACAACGACGACCCCGACTTCCGCACCCGCGCCATCCTGATCAAGGAGCAGCGCTCGGAGCTGGTCAAGCACCACCTGTGGGTGCTCTGGACCGACTACTTCAAGCCCCCGCACTTCGAGAAGTACCCCCAGCTCCACACGCTCGTCAACGAGGCCACCAAGCTGGCCGGCGCGAGCGGCACCAAGGGCGAGCTCGACGCGGCCAAGGCCGACGAGCTGCTCGCCAAGATCGACGAGATCGCGGAGATCTTCTGGGAGACGAAGAAGGCCTGAACAGACGCGGCGCAGCCGCGGTTGCTCAGGACTTCTCCTGAGCCGCTTGCGGCTTCGCGTCTGAACCCCGGACAGCCAGGACCCGGTCGCCCTTCGAGGCGGCCGGGTCCTGCTGCGTCCGGCCTGCTTGAATCCTGACCGGGAGGGATGCGGATGATCGAGCAGGTGCGGCTGCCCGACGGCACGGACGCGTTCGTGGTGCCGTTGCGGCGTACGGACAAGGCGGCGCTGGTCGCGGAGTTCGAGACGCTCGCGCCCGAGTCGCGGCGGCGGAGGTTTCTCGCCCCCGTGGTGCACCTCAGCGACGCGATGCTCCACCACCTCGTCGACGACGTGGACGGCGTCGACCACGTCGCGCTGGTGCTGTGCGTCGAGACGGCTCCCGACGTCTACGACCCGGTCGCGCTGGCCCGGATCGTGCGCTACCAGGACGTCCCCGACGCCGCCGACCTCGCCGTCACGGTGAAGGACGCCTGGCAGGGTCGCGGCGTGGCCACCGTGCTGCTCGAGGTGCTCATGCGGCACCGGCCGGCGGGCGTCGTACGCATCGTCACCGAGGTGCTCAAGGACAACCCCGCGTCGCTGCGGATGCTGCGCCGGCTCGGCCCCACGACCGTCGAGGACGAGGGGTACGGCGTGTGTGGCGTCGTCGTCGAGCTGCCGCAGACGGGTGCGGTCGCGCCGCCCACGACTGCAGTGCCGCACGCTCGTCGGCCGGCGCCGATGCTGCGCGACCCCGTGCACCGGCACGCGTTGCGCACGCGCGACCAGGTCTGCCCCTGGTTCAGCTGACCCTCCCGGTCCGTCCGAAAAGATGGCCTAGGGTGTGGCGAGCACACACTCGGAGGACGGAGACGTTGACGCAGATGGCAGATCAGCACGGGGGCCGCGCCGACGTCGAGCTCCGACTTCCAGCCGAGGGTGCCTATGCCACGGTCGTCCGCACCACCGCCGCCGGCCTGGCCGCGCGCCTGGACTTCACGATCGACGACATCGAGGACCTGCGCATCGCCATCGGCGAGGCCTCGGCCCTCGCGATCCCCGAGGCCGACCCGGGCACGGACCTGGTCGCCTGCTTCTACTTCGGCCCCGGCACGATGACCGTGACCCTGGAGACCGAGGCGATGGACAATCCGCAGCTCGACACCGAGAGCTTCGCCTGGCAGGTGTTGGACACGATGGCGCAGGACGCTGCCGCAGGATCCGAGGACGGGCGCTTCCGCGTCCGGTTCACGGTGACCTCGCAGGTCGCTGCGGGATCGACAGGTGCCGAGCGCCTGACATGAGCGCACACACGGGGGACGAGGCGGCGGGGGCCGCCGTGGACCGCGGGTCCGACGAGGTCGGGCCCAGCGGGCTCGAGCACGTGCGCGCCCGCAGCGCGGAGCTGTTCAGGGTGCTGCGCGGCGACGACGCGAGCGACGCCCAACGGTCGGTGGCCCGCGACGACCTGGTGCACCTCCACCTGTCGCTGGTGGAGCACTGCGCCCGACGGTTCCGCAACCGCGGCGAGCCCTTCGAGGACCTCGTCCAGGTCGGCACGATCGGCCTGATCAAGGCCGTCGACCGCTTCGAGACCGACCGCGGCGTGGAGTTCTCCACCTACGCAACGCCGACGGTCATCGGCGAGATCAAGCGCCACTTCCGCGACAAGGGCTGGGCGATCCGGGTGCCGCGGCGCCTCCAGGAGCTCCGCATGCAGATCGGCGGCGCGACCGGCGAGCTCACCCAGAAGCTGGGCCGCTCCCCGACCCCGCGCGAGCTCGCCGAGGTCATCGGCTGCAGCGTGGAGGAGATCATGGAGGGCATCGAGTCCAGCCACGCCTACGCCACGCTGTCGCTCGACGCCTCCGACGACTCCGACGACGGGCCTCCGGCCATGCTCGCCACGCTCGGCGTGGAGGACAGCAACATCGAGCACGTGGAGATCCGCGAGTCGATCAAGCCGCTCCTCGAGGGGCTCGGCGAGCGCGAGAAGCGGATCCTGCTGCTGCGCTTCTTCAAGAACATGACCCAGTCGCAGATCGCCGAGGAGATCGGCGTCTCGCAGATGCACGTCTCGCGGCTGCTCACCCGCACGCTGGCGCAGCTGCGCACCTCGCTCGAGCAGGACTGAGCGCTATACCCGCGCGTCCTCCTCCAGCACCGCGGTGCTGGCAGGGTGCACGAGGCCGGCGATGACGACGAGCGCCACCACCGCCAGGCCGATCGACAGCGGCTTGGTGGAGCCGGCCCACAGGTTCCACGCGAGCCCCAGCTGGATCAGCTGCACCATCACGACCGGGCCCCTGGCCCAGCGTCGTACCTTCCACAGGGACCAGGCGCACCACGCGAGACCGGCGGCCGCGGCGAGGAAGAACAGCGTCGTCGTGACGCCCATCGTGAGCCTGGCCGAGCGGAGGTTGGCCACCTCCAGCAGGCCGAGTGCGGCGAGGACGAAGGCCTCGAGGCCCGCCAGCGAGGCGGCGACCACGAGCGGCGGCGGGACGGCACGGTCAGGACCGGAGGGCGTAACAGGCACGGAGGTAGTTTAGTTGTGACGGACACGACGATCATTTGCGGCGGTTTGGGGTTGTGTGAACGTTCAAGTCTTGCGAGTCTTGTCGCTGCCCACGTTGGTACTGCCGCGTGGTGCCCGGGCCAGCTGAGACGTCCGACAACAGCACCTGCCTGTGAATGAGAAAGAGGGATCCCCCACCCCATGGATTGGCGCAGCCGCTCTGCATGCCTCGACGAGGACCCCGAGCTGTTCTTCCCAATCGGCAACACCGGCCCCGCGATCCTCCAGATCGAGGAGGCCAAGCAGGTGTGCCGACGCTGCGAGGTGCGCGAGCAGTGCCTCGCCTGGGCGCTCGAGGCCGGACAGGACCACGGCGTCTGGGGTGGCCTCAGCGAGGACGAGCGGCGTGCGCTGAAGCGGCGCAACGCCCGCGCCCGCATCCGCACCGCCTGATCAACCTGATCAGGACGGTCTGATCCCTCAGTCCAGGGGTACGTCGGCCTGCACGCGCGTGCCACGCACGCCGGGGCCGATCTCGAAGACGCCGCCGAGCTCGGACTCGACGAGCGTGCGCACGATCGAGAGGCCGAGCTGGGTCGACCCGTCGACGTCGAAGTCCTCGGGCAGGCCGCGGCCGTCGTCCTCGACGACCACGTGCAGCCGGCCCACGATCCGGCGCGCGGTCACCACGACGCGACCGGTGCGCGGCTCGGCGTCCTCCGCCAGGTCGGCGTACCCGTGCTCGACGGCGTTCTGCAGCACCTCGGTGAGCACCATCGCGAGTGGTGTCGCGGCCTCCGAGGAGAGCTTGCCGAAGGAGCCCTCGCGCACCACCCGCACGGGCACCTCCACCCCGCTGACGTCGACCACCATCGAGCCGAGGCGGTCCGCGATCTCGTCGAAGTCGACGGTCTCCTCGACCGCGTGGCTGAGCGTCTCGTGGACGATCGCGATCGAGCCGACGCGGCGCACGGCCTCCTCGAGCGCCGCCTTGGCGTCCTCGGCATGCGTACGACGTGCCTGCAGGCGCAGGAGGGCGGCCACGGTCTGGAGGTTGTTCTTCACGCGGTGGTGGATCTCGCGGATCGTGACGTCCTTGGTGACGAGCTCGCGATCGCGCCGCCTCAACTCGCTGACGTCGCGGATGAGCAGCAGTGCGCCGCTGCGGTCGCCCTGCGGCCGGAGCGGGATGCTGCGCACGATCAACGTGACCTCGTCGGTGCCGACCTCGGTCGCGCGGCCGTCGCGGCCGCCGAGGACGGCGCTGAGCGTCTCCTCGTCGGGGCGCTTGCGGGCCGGGACCAGGTCGCGGGTGAGGTCCGCCAGGACCAGCCCGGCGAGGTCGCCCTGCAGGCCGAGTCGGCGGTAGGCCGAGAGCCCGTTGGGGCTGGCGTAGACGACCTTGCCGGCCGGGTCGAGGCGGACGAACCCGTCGCCCACGCGCGGGGAGTCGGCGTGGTCGCCGCGCTGCCCGGGCAACGGGAAGTAGCCGCCGGCGATCATCTGGGTGAGCTCGGCGGCGGTCTGGAGGTAGCTCAGCTCGAGCCGGCTCGGCGTGCGGATGCCGAGGAGGTTCGTGTTGCGGGCGATCGTCGCGATCACCCGGCCGGCCCGCCGGACCGGGATCACCTCCACGCGCACAGGCACGGCGTCGCGCCACTCGGGGTCGCCCTCGCGCACCAGTCGCCCGGTCAGGAAGGCCTCGTCGAGCATCCGGCGACGCCCGGCCGGGATGAAGGTGCCCAACACGTCGTCCACCAGGGCGGTGGGACCCGTCGTGGGGCGCATCTGGCCGCCCGCCCAGTAGCCCTTGCCCTCGCGGTCGGGCAGCCAGAGCACCAGGTCGGCGAAGGAGAGGTCGGCCAGGATCTGCCAGTCCGCCATCAGCAGCTGGAGCCACGCGACGTCGTCGTCCACGAGGTCGGTGTGGGCTCTCACGAGCTCGTGGAGTGACGGCACGCGGCCAGCCTAGGGGCTGTCCCGGCCCGGGCTGGAGTGGTGTCAGGGGCGGCTGGCAGGATGGCCCTCATGTCGCTCGGGTACTGGGACCAGGTGCAAGCAGCCGGGTTCGAGGTCCCCTCGGACCGCCCGCTCGACGACCTCACCGCCGAGCTCACGACCATGCTGGGCTCCACCCGCCCGGAGGTGCGCGACGGCACCGCGTTCCCGGCCCTCGCGACCTGGATCGAGCGCGGCGTCTACGACGACCTGCTCGCCGGCCTCGGCGACGGGATGGTCGCCGGGCTCGCCGTGGGCCTGGGCGAGGTCGGCACCGACACCGTCTTCCGGCGCAGCTTCAGCTCGCTGATCCTCGGCGTCTGCCTCGAGCGCGACAACACGCAGCACCTGCTGCCCGGCGGCAAGATCATGGAGTGGGGCGACCGCCTCGCCACGTGGTTCCTCACCGAGCGCGACACCCGCGGGTTCGTGGTCGACAAGGGCTGGGCGCACGCGATCGCCCACGGGGCGGACGCCATCGGCGCCCTGGGCGAGTCGCCTCACCTCGCCGGCGCGGAGCACGCAGTCCTGCTCGACGTGCTGGCTGAGCGGCTCCTGTCGCAGCCGGCCGAGATCCCCCTCGACGCGGGCGAGCCCGACCGGATGGCGGCCGCCGTGATGCAGATCCTGCGCCGCAACACGCTCGGCACCGACGCGCTCGAGCCGTGGGTCCACCGCCTCGGCGCCGCGGGCAATCCGTTCGGCGGACCGGTCGACCACGACCCCTACGCGCCGACCGCCGCGCCGCAGGCCTTCCTGCGCGCCCTGTTCCTCCAGCTCTCGCTCGGGCCGCGGCCACCCACGGTCCGGCCCGACCTGCTCCTGGTGGTCATCGAGGCCCTCCGCATGACCAACCTTCCCTACCTGCGAGTAGCCACCGACTAGCCTTCCCTCCATGAGCGAGCGCAGCGAGCGAATCAACGAGCACAGCCGATCCAGTGCCTCATGTGCGCACGGAGCGAAGCGAGTACGCGCATGAGCCTGATCACAGGCCACAGCGGCGAGCTGGCCGTCCACGTCGCCCGCGCGCACGGCGTCGAGACCATGTTCACCCTCTCGGGCGCCCACGTCTTCCCGATGTACGACGGCGCGGTCAAGGCAGACCCGCAGATGCGCCTGCTCGACGTGCGCCACGAGCAGACGGCCGCCTTCGCCGCCGAGGCGACCGGCAAGCTGACCCGCGTGCCCGGCCTGGCCGTGCTGACCGCCGGTCCGGGCGTCACCAACGGCATCAGCGCGATCGCCCAGGCGCAGTTCGCGGGCTCGCCGATGGTGGTCGTCGGCGGCCGCGCCCCGCAGAACCGCTGGGGCAGCGGCTCGCTCCAGGAGCTCGACCAGCCGCCCATCATCGCGCCGGTCGCCAAGTCGGCGAAGACCCTGATGACCGCCGGCGAGGTCGCCGCGGGGATGGACGAGGCGTTCACGCTGGCCCGGTCGAGCCACCGCGGGCCGGTGTTCGTCGACGTACCGATGGACGAGTTCTTCAACTCCTCGACCGGCGTCGCCGGCTCGGGTGAGGGCGTCCGCATCGAGCCCGACGCCGACGCGATCGAGGCGGTTGCCCGCCTGCTCGCCGAGGCGCAGCGCCCGGTGCTGATCCTCGGCACCGACGTCTGGGCCGACCACGCCGAGGCCGCCGCGCTCCGCTTCGTCGAGGACCTCGGCATCCCCACGCTCACCAACGGCATGGGTCGCGGGGTCATCCCCGGCGGCCACCGCTCGCTCGTGACCAAGGCCCGCGGCGCCGCGCTCTCCGGCGCCGACCTCGTGGTCGTGGTCGGCACCCCGCTCGACTTCCGCCTCGGCTACGGCGTGTTCGGCGGCCCGGACAAGAACCCCGAGGGCGCCTTCGCCCGGGTCGTGCACATCGCCGACTCCCCCGGCCAGGTGTCCGGCCACGCCGAGCTCGCCGGCTCGGTCTCCGGCGACCTCACCACGGTCCTCGACGGCCTCCAGGCGGCGCTCGAGCGCGGCTCGAAGCCGGACTGGACGGCGTGGGCCGACCAGCTCGCCGACCAGGTGAAGGCCGCCGCCGAGCGCGACGCGCAGCTGCTGACCGCGGAGGCCGACCCGATCCACCCCGCCCGGATCTACGGCGAGCTGGTCCCCCGCCTGGCCGACGACTCCGTGGTCATCGGCGACGGCGGCGACTTCGTCTCCTTCGCCGGCAAGTACGTCGAGCCCAAGCGGCCCGGCGGCTGGCTCGACCCCGGCCCCTACGGCTGCCTCGGCGCCGGGCTCGGCGCGGCCATCGCGGCCCGCATCGCCCGGCCGAGCGCGCAGGTGACCCTGCTGCTCGGCGACGGTGCCGCGGGCTTCTCGCTGATGGACGTCGACACCCTGGTCCGCCACGACCTGCCCGTCGTGATGGTCATGGGCAACAACTCCGCCTGGGGCCTGGAGAAGGGCCCGATGCAGATGCTCTACGGCTACGACGTCGCCGCCGACCTCGCCCAGCGCACGCCGTACGACGACGTGGTGAAGGCGCTCGGCGGCGCCGGCGAGACGGTGACCGGCCCGAAGCAGATCGGTCCGGCGCTCGACCGCGCCTACGCCTCCGGCGTGCCCTACCTCGTCAACGTGATCACCGACGTCGAGGCGGCCTACCCGCGCAACACCTTCGGGATCTGACCATCTGATGGAGCTGCGCCGGATCCACCCGGAGGAGTACGCCGCCGCGGGCGACGTCTGCGTGGCGGCCTACGAGCCGTTCCTGACCGGTGCCGAGGACGACTACCGCGACCGGCTCCACGACGTGGCGCGACGCGACGCCGAGGCCGAGGTGTGGGTGGCCGTCGACGACGACCGCGTGCTCGGCAACGTCACCTTCTGCCGTCCGGGGACGCCGTGGCGCGAGATCGCACGCGACGAGGAGGGCGAGTTCCGGATGCTGGCGGTCGACCCGGCTGCCCAGGGTGCCGGTGCGGGCACCGCCCTCGCCCGGCTGTGCGAGGAGCGGGCCCGTGCGGAGGGCGCGACCGGGATGGCCCTGTCGTCGTTGGCGGCCATGACGTCGGCCCACCGGGTCTACGGTCGGCTGGGCTACACGCGCGACCCGTCCCGCGACTGGTCGCCGCTGCCGGGCGTCGACCTGATCGCCTTCCACAAGGTGTTCTGAGGATCAGCAGGCGTGGCCCGTCGACGGGTCCTCGACGTCGTCGAAGCAGACCGGTCCCCAGGGCAGTGCCGTGATCCGGTCGCCGGACACCAGCTGCCACTGCCACAGCTCCCACGTGCCGTCCCCGGCGGCCGTCGCGGTCAGCAGGGTGCCGTCCTCGGCGAGCCAGGTGCGGTTGTCGGCGGTGTTCTCCAGCGGGATGTCGCCGGCCCGGTCGAGCTCGGGCATGAAGTTCCCGCGCTGGGCCAGTACCTCGACGCGTGACGGGTCCGAGGCGGACGTCACCACGACCGAGGCGCCGTCGTAGAACACCGCGGTCGGCTGCACGGTCGCCAGCCGCGGGTCGGGGACGTCGAGCACCGTGGCCATGGCACGCCCGTCGGAACCGTCGACCGCCAGGATCGGGTCGCCCGGCTGGATGCGGGCGCTGAACCGGTAGCCCTCGGTGAAGTCGGCAGTCTCACCGACGCCCAGGGTCGACGTGGACGCCGGCGCCAGGTCGGGGATCCCGTCGCGGGCGCCGTCCGGGCACGGCGTCGTACGACCGTCGGGGGTCTCGAGCAGGCACCCCGCGGGCTCCGGGTGCAGCACGCCGGCCTCGTCGAGCGACCAGGTCCAGGAGTCGCGGACGATGGTCCCAGGCCGCAGCACGGTCATGTTGCCCCGCGCGAAGGAGCGCACCGAGCGCGTGGAGACCAGTCGGCCGTCCTCCACGCCGTAGCTGAAGTTGCGGACCAGGTCGTAGAACTCCGTCTCGCTGCCGGGCACCTGGACGTTGCCGAGCTGGAGCAGCTCGGGCTGGTCGACCCCGAGCTGCACCAGCAGCCCGTCGCGCAGGTCGAACACCAGCGGGTGCCCGGGTGCATCCGGCCCACCCTGGAGGTCGTCGTACGGGAGGACGAGCTCTTGGTCGCCGTCGCCGTCGGCGTCGATCGGGTCGAGCGTGTAGGTGCCGATCGTGGACTGCAGCTGGGCGATGCCCCAGGACTCCTCCCCCGTGCTGCTGAGCGTGGTCTGGAGCCGGATCCGGCCGTCGTGCTCCTTCGTGGGCTCGGCGAGGAACGCGACCTTCTCCTTGATGCCGTCACCGTCGAGGTCGAGGCGCGGCGTCGAGGAGAGGTCGTCTGTCTTCCAGTCGCGGCCTACGTCGGCCGGCAGCGTGACCTGCGGGGCATCGGGCTTCGGGGCGACGTCGTCGGACCGCTGCCGGCCTGTGACGCCCTGGAAGACCACGCCGAGGATCAGCAGCACCACCGCCGCGGTGGCGAGCAGCACCCACGGCGACTGCCAGCGGGGCCGCAGCGGCACGACGGGGGCGAGCGGGGCGAGGTCCTCGGGCCGGACCAGCTCGGCGCGGGCAGCGAGGGCCGCGCGCAGGCGGTCCTCCATCGCGGACATGGTGTCGGGCGTGCTCATCGCTCCTCCTTCCCCGAGCTCGACGGACTGCTCTTCTGCATGGCCTTCTCGAGCGCCACCAACGCGCGGCTGGCGGTGGACTTCACGGTGCCCTGGCTGATGTCGAGGGTCTGGGCGATCTCGGCCTCGGACAGGTTCGACCAGTAGCGCAGCACGAGCACCTCGCGCTGCCGCGCCGCGAGCTGGTGCAGCGCGACGATCACCTCGCGGTGCTCCTCCGCCAGCACCGCGGCGTCCTCGGGCGAGGGCGGGGAGAGGTCGTGGGGTGGCGAGTACGCCCGCGCCGTACGACGTCTCCGCAACGCCGAGCGCGCCGTGTTGACCACCGACACCCGCAGGTAGGCCAGCGCCTTCGAGGGGTCCCGGACCGCCTCCGGGCGCCGGGCCAGGGCCGCGAACGCGTCCTGCACGACGTCCTCGGCCGAGGCGAAGTCGTCCACCAGCAGCACCGCGAGCCGTACCAGCGACAGGCGGTGGGCGGCGTAGAGCTCAGTGATGTCCACTGCTGGCTCCATGCCGATGGTCCTCGTGCTCATGTCTGGTAGACGTGTGGGGACCACTCAGGTTGCCTCACTCCCCCGCCGATTTCTCGGAAGGCCGCGCCATGCCGAACCCCGTGACCCTGACCTTCACGGTCACCGACGACGACACCGCGGCGGCCCTGGGCAGCGGGTCCCTGCCCGTCCTCGGCACCCCACGGCTCCTCGCCTGGCTCGAGGCGGCCACGTGCGCGAGCCTCGCGCCCGACCTCGCGGAGGGCTCGACCAGCGTCGGCACCCGCGTCCAGGTGGAGCACCTCGCCGCCAGCCCCGTCGGTGCCTCCGTCGAGGTCAGTGCGTCCAGCGCGTACGTCGACGGGCGGCTGCACCGCTTCACCGTCAGCGCCCGGGACGCCTCCTCCGGCAAGGTCCTCGGCGCCGGTGAGATCACCCGCGTCGTGGTCGACGCCGAGCGCTTCCTGTCCCGGCTCTAGCTCGCGTCGTCGCGCCTGCGGGCGACGTGGAGGACGGCGCCCCACCCGCGACGCAGGAGACCGTCTGGTCGCTCGGCGAGCAGCCGCCGGACCTCGCCGTACAACCGGTCCCGCTGCCACGCCTGCATCGCGATGTGGCCGGAGAAGGTGTCGAGCAGCGCCAGGTAGCGCTCGGCGTCGTAGGCCACCTCCCAGTCGACGTGTCGCACCTGCACGTCCTCGAACAGCCCGGTCGCCTCGATCTCGTCACGCTGGTCGGGCAGCTCGCCCGGCCGCTGCTGCGTCACGCCGTCGGGGAGACCCTCGCCGATCTCGTCGTAGACCTCCTGGAGCTGGCTGAAGATCGGGTCGCCACCGTCCGGGAAGACGTGGCTCGCGCTCCAGAACGCGAGGTGGCCGCCCGGCCGCAGCAGCTCCCACGCGCGCCGGTAGCGGACGTCGGGGTCGATCCAGTGCCAGGCGGTCGCCGCGAGGACGAGGTCGTACGGCTCGTGGTCGGCCGCCAGCAGGTCCTCGAACCTGCCGTGCTTCACCTCGACGGGGAAGCCCGCGAGGTTGCGCCGCGCGACCTCGACGAGCGCGTCCCCCGGCTCGATGCAGTGGATCGCGAACCCTCTGCGCGCCAGCGGCAGGGTCGCCTTGCCGGTGGCGCACCCGACCTCGAGCAGCCGGTCTCCAGGCTCCAGACCGGCCACCTCGACCAGGCTGTCGAAGATCACCTCCGGGTAGTCGGGTCGCGCCTGCTGGTAGAGGTCCGCCGCCGAGTCGAACGTCATCGCCAGCGAGCCGTCGTCTGCCATGCCGCGATCCTCGCACCGATTGGTCTAGGCGGCTCCGGCAACCCTTGGCACCACAATCCGGTCAGAGGATGCTTGAGCAGGTGGAACGGGCAGCTTCCGCAGTAGAAGCAGGCGTCATCGCGGTGGCGAGAGATGTCGAAGGGGTCGCGCGCTACCTGGTGATCCAACGCGCGGACGACTGGACCCTGCCGAAGGGGCATCGGGAAGACACGGACGTCGACCTGGAGGCGACCGCCATCCGCGAGCTCGACGAAGAGGCGGGCATCCACGTCACGGCCATGGCCCCAGTCGGCGTCTTCAGCTACCGCACCGACAGTGACGCGCGTCAGGTGCACTACTTCATGGGCACCTACGCCGGAGCCGTCGATCCACCTCACGCACTTGATGGCGTCCTCCAGACACGATGGCTGCCGCGCGAGCTCGCCGGCGAGCTCCTCACCCACGACGACCTTCGTGAGTTCTTCCTGTCCGTGACGAAGCCATCCCCGAACGTGTCCCCGGCCTCACCTCTGGCCATCGCCTTGAAGCGGCGCCGTCTTGCGACCCTCCGTCCGGGAGCGGCACGCCTGGAACGTATCTCCACCGCCATCGACGTCTTCGCCAACGAGATGGTTGCGGTTCGCGGACGATCCACTGTCGACCCGAGGGCGGCGGCGTGGCGAGCTCCGGGAGACCGTCTCCTGGAGCTCTCGAAGCAGCTCGCGATGAAGGAGGACATCGACGCCGCGTGGGAGACACTGCACGCCTCCAAGAGGCTGGCGCTGCTCGACCTGTCGGACGACGAGGTGCAGACCGTTGCGGCGTCTCGACGCCTCGAAGCCGACAAGAAGCTCACTGGGTGGCGGCGCCAAGCAGTCACCGACCTGCTGCCCAAGGCGTCGGCGCAACCCGCGACTACTCCGACCACTCCGACCGTGTCTCGCGAAAGCCTCATCGAGGCCATCCGACTGATGGACGAGGAGAGTGCCAACGTCTACCTCAAGCTCCGCATGGGCGGCGTGGCGCTACCCATCGCGGCGGGGTTGCTGTCCGTCATCCTCGCGCTGTTGATTGTCGCCGTCTGGAATGGCTGGTTCGCCAGCCTGGAAGGCGAGCGCGCCGATTTCGTGCTCACGGACCGGGGACTCCTCGGCGGCGCCATGGTGCTGGGAGCCTTTGGATCCATGCTGAGCATCACGCTCGACACCAACAGCGCCTCGTTGGTGGGGCGGCGCATCTACGAGCTGGCATTCGCGCACGTCGCCGTGCCGGCGGCGCGGCTGGCGATCGGTGCATCATCGGGCGTCCTGGTGGTCGCCGCGGCCCAATCCACCCTGGCAGACGCGGGGCAGGCCTGGACCATCCTCGCGGCGATACCAGCGGGCTTCAGCGAACGACTGGTCCGGCAGACCGTCGAGACTCTCGACGTCAGTGCCTCCGGCAGTCCGGGCCGCACCGGGTGAGGCAGTGCGCCACAACGGTGAAGCTCCGCTTCCATCGACGCAGATAGGCCAGGCCCGATGACCGGTGCTCGCTGTAGGTTCGGGAGCATCGCCTGACGAGGAACAAGCCGTGATCGAGCTGGCCGAGGTGCAGATCGCTGTGGGCTGGGACCACCCCCTGGGTCGCGAGCGCCATGCGTCGTTATGAGGGGACTGTCTACGACAGCAGCCGCTGGGACGGCTTCGAGCTTCGCCCCGGCGACATCATCATCGCGCCGCCGCCCAAGTGCGGGACCACGTGGACGCAGATGATCTGCGCGCTGCTCGTCCTGCAGGAACCGGAGCTCCCGCTCCCCCTGGACAGGCTCTCGCCGTGGATCGACATGGTCACCCGCGCCCGCTCCGAGGTGTTCGCCGACCTGCGGGCCCAGACGCATCGCCGCTTCCTCAAGACCCACACGCCGCTCGACGGGTTGCCCCACGATCCTGCGGTCACCTACATCTGTGTCGGGCGTGATCCCCGCGACGTTGCACTGTCGATCGACCACCACATCGACAACACGGACGTCGACGCCTTCCTGGCAGCGCGCGAACGGGCGGCAGCGATCGACGGCATCGAGCTCGAGGCCGTGCTGCGAGGGTCGCCGCGCCCCGAAGGCGCGCATGACCGGTTCTGGCAGTGGGTCGACGACGAGACGCCAGCGACGCGTGTCGGGTCGTCGCTGCGGCGCACCCTGGAGCACGTCGAGACCTTCCGCGACGCTGCGGCCGACCTCGACGTCGTACACCTGCACTACGACGACCTGCAGGACGACCTGGAGCGGCAGATGCGACAGCTGGCCGTGCGCCTCGACATCCAGGTCGACGAGCGCCGATGGCCGCGCCTCGTCGGTGCGGCGACGTTCGAGTCGATGCGCAGCAGGGCCGAGACGACCGCGCCCGCCGGCGGGCGCGAGCACTGGATCGACCCCGCCGCGTTCTTCCACCGCGGCGTCAGCGGCCAGTGGCACGAGCTGCTCGACGACGCCGACCGGGCCCGGTACGCGACCCGCGTGCGGACCCTCGCCTCCGTCGAGCTCATCGACTGGATGCACCGCGAACCGATCGACTAGGTCCCGGTACGACGCCGCCCCTGCTACAGCTCGTGGTCCCGGCGGACCCAGCTGCCTTCGGCCGCGCCCTGCGACACGGTGTCGGCGAAGGACTTCGGCGCCGTGTACCGACGGTGGCCGCATCGCCGGCAGATCCACTGCTCGGTCTGGCCCTCGCTCGCGCGGACGTGCCGGTAGCGGTGCTCGAAGACGGGCAGCTCACACCGCCACCAGCCGCGGCCCTGGGCGGCGGCCGCGTCCGCCTGCTCACTCGTGGATCGGAGCCGAAGGAATCCTTCGACCATCGCGTACAGGGCGAGGACGTCGAGGGCGAGCAGGATCAGCATCACTCCGAGCGGCGCCTGCTCGAGCATCAGCGTCGGGAGCCCGCTCGCCACGGCGACCACGGTGCCGAGGGTGAGGCCGAGGGCGCCCGGCCGACGGATCCACGGCAGCCCTGACGGGGCCGTTGGGTGGGTGTCTGACATGGGATCGCCCCCAGAGAGCTACCGGGAGGCTGCTCGTGAAGGATCCATCATCCCGCCGGCACGCACGATGAAACAAGAGACCGTGGACTGCCGACTACTGCTCGAACCGGCGCAGGGCGCGGCCCTGGGTCTGGGTGAGCTCGCTGGTCTTCCGCGCCCAGTCCGAGACGTCGGCGTCGCCCAGGCTGGTGAGCTGGTGCGGGTCGCGCTCGAGGTCGTACAGCTCGAACTCGCCGGTGCGCTGGTGCTCGATGTAGGCGTGGGAGCCCTCGCGGAGCAGCGACCAGTCGAGGTGGGTGTTCTCGATGATCAGTCGACGCCGCCACGAGGACCACTCGCCGGACCTGAGGGGCCCGAGCATGGACCGGCCGTCGAGCTCGCGCCCGGCGTCGGGATCAAGACCGGCGATGTCGAGGGTGGTGGGCATCAGGTCGACCTGCGAGACGAGCGCGTCGACCGTCCGCGGCGCGACCCCGGGCCCGCGTACGACGAACGGGACGCCCGCCGCCTCCTCGTAGGGCTGCGACTTCGAGAACAGGCGGTGCTCGCCCAGCAGGAAGCCGTTGTCGGAGACGAAGAAGATCCACGTCCTCCGGAGCTGCCGGGTCCGCCGCAGGACGTCCAGCACCTTCTCGACCTGGTCGTCGACGTCCTGCAGCTCCTCGAGCTTGCCCTCGTGGATCTTCCGCATCCGGCGACGGTCCTGCTTCGGCAGGTCACGCAGCTTCGCGGGCTTGTCGCTCATGTCGGCCTCGTTGAACGCCGGCGGGTCCCAGGGCTCGCCGTCGAAGTCGTCGGCATGCTCGGGGCTCGGCGTGTAGGGACCGTGGGGCGCGGTCGGCGAGAACACGGCGAACCACGGACCGGTGTCCTCGTTGCGACGGATGAAGCGGCGCAGCCGCCTGGCGGCGAACGCGTCGAACTTCCTCTGCGAGGCGACCCGCCGGACGGTGCCGTCGACGTTCACCCTCGGGTCGTCGATCATGCCGTCGAGCAGGGTCACCCAGCGGTCCCACCCGGGGGCGACGTACGTCGGGTCCTGGGCGATCCCGTTCATGTACTTCCCGAAGTAACCGGTGCTGTAGCCGGCCGCCTTCATCCTGGTCGCCGCGGTGTCCTGGTCGAGTCCTCGCGCGACGAAGGGCTGGTGGGTCATGTTCGTGTCGCACCCGTGGTTGTGCGGATAGCGACTGGTGAGGATCGAGGCGCGCGCCGGCCCGCACAACGGCATCGCGCTGTAGCCCTGCCGGAAGTGCACGCCCTTGCGCACGAGCCGCTTCCAGGTGCGGTTCATCGATCGCAGGGTCGAGCGCATCTGGTCGTCGGTGACGATCCACAGGACGTTGTCGGCCACGTGCCACACCCTACGCACGGGCCGCGCAGGCCCCCGGGACATGCAAAAGTCCCCGCCACTGGCGGGGACTTCGGCGGCGTGACGCGTCGGTGACGGTCAGGCGTTGGGGCGCTTGCCGTGGTTCGCGCCCTTCTTCTTGCGAGCGCGGCGCTTGCGTCCGGTCTTGCCCATGGTCGTCCTCCTGGAATCGGTGCTCGGAGCAGTGTCTCAAAATCGCCGGGGCGCGGCGAATCGGCTCAGCTGCCACCCTCGGTGATCTGGACCCGCACCTCGCGCAGCTGGAGGCGTACGCGGTCACGCAGGGACTCCGGCGCCGACTCGGAGCAGGACCGGGCGACGAGCTGCTTGACGGCCTTCTGGAGGTCGTACTTCTCCAGGCAGGGACCGCACTCGCGCAGGTGCAGCTCGACGACGGCGCAGTCGGCCTGGTCGAGCTCGTTGTCGATGAGGTAGACGATGCGCTCGATGTAGTCGACGCAGTCGTCCTTGCCGTGCTCGTGGCTGTCGTGCTCGTGGGTGGTCACGATCCGCTCCCCTCGGTCGCGCCCGGCAGCGAGCTGGCCGGGAGGAGGTCGTTGGTCCGGACGTAGTCGGCGAGCATGTCGCGCAGCTGGCGGCGTCCGCGGTGGAGGCGGGACATCACGGTGCCGATCGGCGTGTCCATGATCTCGGCGATCTCCTTGTAGGGGAATCCCTCGACGTCGGCCAGGTAGACCGCGAGGCGGAACTCCTCTGGCAGGCGCTGCAGCGCGTCCTTCACCTCGGAGTCGGGAAGGTGCTCCAGCGCCTCCATCTCCGCCGACCGCAGGCCGGTCGACGAGTGCGACTCGGCGCGCGCGAGCTGCCAGTCCTCGACGTCCTCGGACATCGACTGCTGCGGCTGGCGCTGCTTCTTGCGGTAGGAGTTGATGTAGGTGTTGGTCAGGATCCGGTAGAGCCAGGCCTTGAGGTTCGTGCCGGGCTTGAACTGGTGGAACGCGCTGTAGGCCTTCGCGAAGGTCTCCTGCACCAGGTCCTCCGCATCGGCGGGGTTGCGGGTCATCCGCATCGCCGCGCCGTAGAGCTGGTCCAGGAAGGGCAGGGCGTCGCGCTCGAAGCGCGCCGACCGCTCCTCGGAGGTCTCCTCCGCGGGCACGGTCTCGTGGTCGGACATCTCGTCCTTGAGCGACTCAGTCATCGCCTCCCACAGTACCGCCGTGGGTCTTTCGAGGGTCATTGCCTGCACACAGACCCCAACACCTCACCCCGCCGGAGGATTCCCGACCACTTCGCGCACCAGCCACTCGAGCGTGGACTCGACCACGATCCCCATCGCCTCGTCCTGCGTCACCTCGCCCCGTGCCGGCACCTTGAGGCCGTGGTCGCCGGCGGGGATCACGACCATGTCGAGGTCGGGCAGGTCGCCCGGGAACTCCTCGGGCCGGCCCATGGGATCGCGCTCGCCCTGGACCACGAGCGTCGGCAGGCCGGCGCCCATCAGCTCCGGGAGCCGCGTCGGCTCGGTCCTGCCGGGCTGGTGGAGCGGGAACGACAGGGCCAGGCAGCCGGTCGCGCCCAGCGACTTCGCCGTACGGGCTGCGGAGCGGGCTCCGGCCGAGCGTCCGCCGACCACGAGCGGGGTGCGGACCCGCATCACGTCGGCCGCGCACCGCAGCGCGACGTCGAGCGTGGGCGGCGCCGTCGCGACCTTGCGGCCGGCGACCCGCCACGGCTGCTCGAAGAGGACCACCGAGACGCCCTGGGCGGGCAGCGCGTCGGCGAGCGCCCACAGGTCGCGCGACTCGACGCCGCCTCCGGCGCCGTGGCTGAGCAGCAGCGTCGCCATCGGGCTGGTCGCGCGGCGGGTGTGCAGCCGACCCTCGCCGTGGGGCGTGTCGATGCTGCGGACCGTGGCCTTCTTCACGAGCGCTCCTTCACGAGGTCGCCTCCAGTGGCTCGACGAGCTCGGGACCGTTGTTGCGGACGTTGCTGACCAGGGTCGGCACGGCGTACGCCTCGAGCCGGCCCGGGGCGGCGGGGACGAGCAGCGAGGTGTCGCCGCCGGTCGTCGGGTCGAGCCACTCGTGCCAGCGCTCGCGCTCGACCATCAGCGGCATCCGGTCGTGGATGTGGCCGAGCGAGTCCTCGGCCTGCGTGGTGAGCACCGTGCAGGTCCAGCGGAACCGGTCGGGGTCGTCCTCCGCCTTGGTCGGATCGCGCCAGATCTCGTAGAGCCCGGCCATCGCGAGGACCCCGCCGTCCTTGGGACGGATGAAGAAGGGCTGCTTGACCGGCTTGCCCTTCGAGTTGGTCTGGGACGTCGGGTACCACTCGAAGTAGCCGTCGGCCGGCAGCAGCGCGCGGCGCGAGGCGAAGGCCTTGCGGTAGGCGGGCTTCTCCGCGACGGTCTCCATCCGGGCGTTGATCATCCGGTTGCCGATGGACGGGTCCTTGGCCCACGACGGCACCAGGCCCCAGGTGAAGACCCGCAGCTGGCGCTGGGGCGGCTCCTCCGACTCGCGCGAGGGCGGCCGCTCGACGACGGCGTAGACCTCCTTGGTGGGGGCCACGTTGTAGTCGGCGGCGAGCGGCCCGCTCACCCGGCTCTCGACCACCTCGAACTCGTCGACGAGGTCGTCGGGGCTCCGGGAGGAGGCGTAGCGGCCGCACATAGCGCCCACCCTAGGGGTCGGGTACGACGTCCGGCTCGGGCGTCAGCCGCGGGCGAGCTCGTCGAGCAGCATCCCGGTGGCCGGGTCGGAGTCGGGCAGCCCCTCGATCCACACCCGGACCGGCGGAGCACCGGAGCGTCCGCCCTCGGCGCCGTCGAGGAGGGTGCGCAGCACCCGGACGCGCCGACCCAGCCGGTCGTCGCGAGCAGTGAGGACCACGACGCGGTGCATGCCCACCCGTGCCACGGTCTCGTCGCGGGCGAAGACCGTGCGCGCCATCTCGCCGGCGCGGGCCAGGCGCATGGCGCGGGTGAAGTGGTCGACCGGCTGCTCCGACGGGTCGTCGCCGAACGGGAGGGCGCACACGACGAGCGCGTGGGCCGCGACGGCCCCCTCGGCGAGCGGCAGCCGGTGGAGCTCCGAGAGCCGGCTCCGGAGGTGGGCCTGGCTGGAGAGACCGGTGAGCGGGTCGTCGCAGGAGAGCTGGTGCAGGTAGCCCAGCGTCGTCTCGCTCCACGCGGTGAGCAGCGCCGCCACCGCATCGAACGACGGATCCCCACCCGCCATCCGGTGCGACGTGGCGCGCAGCGACTCCAGGGCCTCCTGCACGGATGCGCCGTCGCGGGCCAGGTCCTGCCCGGCGACCGCGCACGCGTCCACGAGACCCGACCCTGAGGCGAGCGCCTCCCCCACAGCCTCGAACCGGTGCGGCAACCCCAACCGCGCTTCGGGAGACTCTGGCCTGCTCGCCCCAGGATCGGACGCCGAGATCCGTCGCACGCGTGCGGCGAAGATCTTCACGGCATACCCCTCACTGGTCGTCCTGCTCACCGATGTGACGCGGCTCATGCCACCCCATGACGCGGACCAGACCAGGAATTTGGATTTATTTGCTTCGCGGCCGCGATGCCACCCCCGAGGTCTAGAGTCACGTCTGCCTGGCACCCGGGTCAGGCGCGCGTCCGGAGCCTCGACATGAGCACTGCCACCAGCGTCGAACCACTGGGGGACGCCGAGCTGATCTCGGCGGTCCGCGGTGGGGACGTCGACGCCTACGGCACGCTCTTCGAGCGCCACGCCGACGCCGCCCGGCGCCTCGCCCGCCAGCTCGTGCCCGCGGGTGACGCCGAGGACCTCGTCTCCGACGCCTTCATCAAGGTGCTCGGGGTGCTCCAGCGCGGGGGCGGCCCGGACGTCGCCTTCCGCGCCTACCTGCTCACCTCCGTACGACGCCTCCAGGTCGACCGCTTCCGCGCCAACGCCAAGCTCCACACGACCGACGACATGGAGGCCTTCGACCCCGGGGTGCCGTTCCGCGACACCGCCGTGGAGGGCTTCGAGAGCGCCGCGGCTGCGCGCGCGTTCGCCTCGCTCCCCGAGCGCTGGCAGCTGGTGCTGTGGCACATGGAGGTGGAGGGCGACAAGCCCGCCGACATCGCTCCCCTGCTCGGGATGAGCGCCAACTCGGTCTCCGCGCTCGCCTACCGGGCCCGCGAGGGCCTCCGCCAGGCCTTCCTCACCCAGCACGTCACGGAGCTCGAGGAGGACACCTGCCGCTGGACGCACGGCCAGCTCGGTGCCTACATCCGCAACGCCACCTCGCGCCGCGACGGGGCGAAGGTCGAGAGCCACCTCGGCGAGTGCCGGTCCTGCATGGCGATCTACCTCGAGCTCACCGAGGTCAACTCCAACCTCGGCGCGATCCTGGCGCCTCTTCTGCTCGGCGGGCTCGCCGCGACCTACGTCGGCGCTGCCGCGGCCGGCGGCGCGTCCGTCCCGGTGGGCGTGGGTGCGGTCGTGGGCAGGATCCGCGACCTCGTGGTCGGCAACACTGGGGCCGTCGCGGTCGCAGGCGTCGCCGCGACCGTCACCGTGGTGGGTGGTGCGATCGTGGTCGGGCTCAACAACGCCGACCGCACCGTGGCCGACCCACCCGTGAAGAACCCCGGCGTCAGCGCGCCCGCCGACCCGGGCGGCAGCTCGCTGCGCTCCGGCTCCGGCTCGGGGGATGGCTCCGACGCCACCGACGACACGGTGGAGACGGACGCGCCCGACGACGTCGTCGCCCCACCCCTCGCGCCGACCACCGACCCCACGACCGCGTCGACGACCGACCCCAGCACCGATCCGACCCAGGGCACCGACGACCCGTCTCCGACGGACGACCCGACCGACGACCCGACCGACGACCCGACCGACGACCCGAGCCCGACGTCGAACCCGACCTCGAACCCGACGCAGGACCCGACCCAGGACCCCACGCAGAGCCCGACACCCACTCCCACGACCACGAACTCGTCGACTCCGACCCCGTCGCCCCCCACCACGGGGCCGCCGCCCACGGGTCCCACCCCGTCCGACCCGACGCCGACCGACCCGACGCCGACCGACCCCACGCCGACCGACCCCACGCCCACGGACCCGACGCCCACGGACCCGACGCCCACGGACCCGACGCCCACGGACCCGACGCCGACCGACCCGACGCCGACCGACCCGACCCCGACCGACCCGACGCCCACGGACCCGACGCCCACGGACCCGACCCCGACGGACCCGACCCCGACGGACCCGACGCCCACGGACCCGACGCCCACGGACCCGACGCCCACGGACCCGACGCCCACGGACCCGACGCCCACGGACCCGACGCCGACCGACCCGACGCCCACGGACCCGACCCCGACGGACCCGACCCCGACGGACCCGACCCCGACGGGCCCGACCCCGACGGACCCGACGCCCACAGATCCGACGCCCACGGACCCGACCCCCACGAGCGCCGACGCGTCGCTCACGGGCTCGGTCAGCAGCCTGGACCAGATCTTCTTCGTGGTGGTGCGGGCGGCCGGCCTCGCCAGCGGTGACGCGGCCCGCATCGAGGTCGACGTCGACGGCGTGATCGTCCCCATCGTCAGCGACCCGCGGTGCGACATCCACACGGGCGGTGCGACCTGCCAGGTCTCGGCCTCGAACACCCGGGTCCGCCTGGTCGTGCTCGCGCAGAGGGGCACCACCCTGAGCGCCCGCCTCGTCCCGGTCACCGATGACCCCGACCTCAGCAACAACACCTGGCGCGCCGTACTCGACTGAGCCCTGCACCCCTGCGGACGAGGCGCCTGCCTCGGCCCATCGTGTAGACAAGAGGCATGACGATCACCCGCTTGCTCGCCCGGCCGATGCTGGCCTCGATCTTCGTCGCCGGAGGCATCAACGCCCTCCGCAACACCGAGTCGCACGCGGCCAAGGCCAAGAAGGTCACCGACCGGGTCGTGCCGCTAGCCCAGCAGGCCGCGCCCGGTGCCCCGATCCCGAGCGACCCGGCCACGTTGGTGCGGATCAACGCCGGCGCCCAGCTCCTCGCCGCAGCCGCGCTCGCGACCGGCCGCGCTCCACGACTGAGCGCCACAGTCCTCGCCGCGTCGCTGGTCCCCACGACCTTCGCCGGGCACGCCTTCTGGGACGAGTCCGACCCGCAGGCCAAGGCCACCCAGCGCCTCCAGTTCTTCAAGAACACCTCCGTCCTCGGCGGCCTCCTGCTCGCCGCGGTCGACACCGAGGGCCAGCCGGGCCTGGCGTGGCGGGCCCGCCGCGCCGCCGCCGACGTACGACGTGAGGCCAAGCAGGTCGCCAAGGACGCCCGCCGCGAGGCGAAGCTCGCGCGAGCGCAGCTCACCTGAGCCAGGGCGGTTCTCTCGATAGGGTGCGCGGGTGAGTGAGCCCGCGACGCACGACGTGCCGCCGACCGACCTGTGGCCGGCGCCGCGCCCCCTCGACCCGGTCGACCGCGTCGTCTCGCTGCCCGGCAGCAAGTCGCTGACCAACCGGGCGCTGCTGCTCGCAGCCGTCGCCGACGGACCGAGTGTCGTACGACGTCCGCTGCGCTCGCGCGACACCCTGCTCATGGCCGCCGCCCTGTCGGCGCTCGGCACCGAGGTGGCCGACCAGGACGGCGACTGGGCCGTCACCCCAGGAGCCTGGGACCGCGACGCCGAGGTCGACTGCGGGCTCGCCGGCACGGTGATGCGCTTCGTGCCTCCGGTCGTCGGCCTGGCGCGCGGCACGGTCGCCTTCGACGGCGACCCCCACATGCGGCTGCGGCCGGTCGGGCCGATGCTGGCCGCGCTCGGCGCGCTGGGCGTGCGGATCGACGACGGCGGGCGCGGGGCGCTGCCGTTCGCGGTGCACGGTGACGGCGCGGTGCCGGGCGGCACGGTCACCATCGACGCGAGCGCCTCGTCGCAGTTCGTCTCGGCGCTGCTGCTCGCCGGCGCGCGCTACGACCACGGCGTCGACGTACGCCACGTCGGCAAGCCGGTGCCGTCGCTGCCCCACATCGAGATGACCGTGCAGATGCTGCGACGGCACGGTGTCGAGGTGGACGACGGCGACGCCAACCGCTGGGCCGTGAGCCCCGGACCCGTTGCCGCGGTCGACCACGAGATCGAGCCCGACCTCTCCAACGCCGCCCCGTTCCTCGCCCTCGGCGCCGCGACCGGTGGTCGCGTGACGGTGCGTGACTGGCCGTCGGAGACCACCCAGCCCGGCGACGAGCTGCGCGAGATCCTGGCCCGGATGGGGTGCGAGGTCACCCTCGCCGACGGAGACCTGACCGTCGTGGGCCCGGTGCGGCTCAGCGGCGTCGACCTCGACCTGCACGACGTCGGCGAGCTCACCCCGGCGATCGCGGCCCTGTGCGCACTGGCCGACTCCCCCTCGCACCTGCGCGGGGTCGCCCACATCCGGGGCCACGAGACCGACCGGCTCGCCGCGCTCGCGACCGAGCTGGGCCGGCTGGGCGCCGACGTCACCGAGCGCGAGGACGGGCTCTCGATCCGGCCGGCCGCCCTGCACGGCGGCACCTTCCACACCTACGCCGACCACCGGATGGCCCACGCGGGCGTGATCCTGGGCCTGGCCGTCGACGACGTGCTCGTCGAGGACATCGCCACCACCTCGAAGACCTTCCCGGACTTCGCGACCGCGTGGAGCACCGCGGTGCACGGGCGGGCAGCCGGGGCCGTCCAGTGACCGGTCGCTACTCGGAGCACGACCACGAGCACTACGAGCGACCACGCCGCCGCACCCGCCCGCGCACCAAGGACCGACCGACCTACGACGACGCCGTCGACGCGCGGGTCGTCACGGTCGACCGTGGCCGGTTCACCCTCCTGCTCGAGGGCCGCCGGGTGATGGCGATGAAGTCACGTCCGCTCGGCCGCAAGGGCGTGGTGGTCGGCGACCACGTGCGGGTCGTCGGCGACACGAGTGGGGACGACGGGTCGCTGGCCCGGATCGTCGAGGTGGTCGAGCGCAGCACGACGCTGCGGCGCACGGCCGACGACGACGATCCCGTCGAGCGCGTCATCGTCTCCAACGCCGACCAGCTGGTCGTGGTGACCGCGCTGGCCGATCCCGAGCCGCGCCCGCGCCTGATCGACCGCGCCCTCGTGGCGGCGTACGACGCCGGGATGGCGCCGCTCCTCTGCCTCACCAAGGCCGACCTGGCCGATCCCGAGACACTGCTGTCGACCTACCGCTCCCTGGGCGTGCCGTGGGTCGTGACCCAGCTCAAGGGCGAGGGCGCCGGCGACCTGACCGAGCTGCGCGAGCGCCTGCGCGGGCGCACGAGCGTCCTGGTCGGGCACAGCGGCGTCGGCAAGTCGACCCTGGTCAACGCCCTGGTTCCGGACGCGAAGCGCGAGGTGGGCATCGTCAACGCGGTCACCGGCCGCGGCCGCCACACCTCGACCAGTGCCTACCTCCTCGAGCTCCCCGACGGCGACGGCTGGATCATCGACACTCCCGGCATCCGCTCCTTCGGGCTCGCCCACGTCGAGCCGGAGCGGCTGATCGAGGCCTTCCCCGACCTCGACGAGATGACCGAGGACTGCCCGCGCGGGTGCACGCACGGCACCGGCGAGCCCGAGTGCGGGCTCGACGAGGCGATCGCGGCCGGCGAGGCCGACCCCGACCGCGTGGACTCCTTCCGGCGGCTGCTGGCCGCCCGCGAAGGCGCGAGCGACTGGTAGGGCTGTCAGCCCCAGACGGCCCGCGCGCCGGAGTCCCCGGCGAGGAACAGCGCCACTGCCAGGGCGATCGATCCCGCCACCAGCAGGAGCGCCACCGGCACCTGCCACCGCGACTCGCGCGCACCGCGCCCGGACGCCAGGGCGGAGACCCCGCCGAGCGCCCAGGCGGCGAGCAGCGACACGGGGACGAAGCCCAGAGCGACGTTGCGCAGCAGCTCGCCGCGCTCCTCGTGCTCCTCGACCAGCGGCTCGAGCTCGGGCCGCGACTCCAGGAGGTTCTCTCCCGACAAGGTGGCCATGAACGCGGTCACCGCAGTGAGCACGGCGAGCACGACGAGGGGCCAGCGGAGCAGCCACCGCCACTTCGGCACGGCGGCGTACACGAGACCGGTGAGGACCGCGAGCGGTCCGAGGACCACCACGGCGTGGACGACGAGCGGGTGCAACGGCACACCGTTGAGTTCCATGCGTGCAGGGTAGGGGGCGTTGCTGGGAATAGCCTGTGGACATGCCCATCACCGGCGGCACCGCCGACTACACCGACGACCTGCGCCTGGCCCACGTCCTCGCCGACGACGCCGACTCGCTGACGCAGGCCCGCTTCAAGGCCCTCGACCTGCACGTCATGAGCAAGCCCGACCTGACCCCGGTCACCGACGCCGACAAGGCCGTCGAGGAGGGCATCCGCCGCACGCTCTCGCGGGTGCGGTCGCGCGACGCGGTGATCGGTGAGGAGCAGGGCACCACCGGGCACAGCCAGCGCCGCTGGATCGTCGACCCGATCGACGGCACGAAGAACTACGTCCGCGGCGTGCCTGTCTGGGCGACGCTGATCGCGCTGGCGGTCGACGACGAGGTCGTCCTCGGCGTCGTCTCCGCACCCCAGCTCCAGCGCCGCTGGTGGGCCTCGGTCGGCAACGGCGCCTGGACCGGCCGCTCGCTGCTCAAGGCGACCAAGTGCGAGGTCTCCGACGTACGTCGCCTCGAGGACGCCTCGCTGAGCTACTCCTCCCTGTCGGGCTGGGACGAGCGCGACCGGCTCGACGACTTCGTGTCGCTCACGCGACGCTGCTGGCGTACGCGTGCCTACGGCGACTTCTGGTCCTACATGCTGCTCGCCGAGGGCGCGGTCGACCTCGCCGCCGAGCCCGAGCTCGCGCCCTACGACATGGCGGCGCTCGACGTGATCGTGCGCGAGGCCGGCGGTCGCTTCACCTCCCTCGACGGCACCGACGGCCCCTGGGGCGGCAACGCGCTGGCCAGCAACGGACACCTCCACGACGCCGCGCTGTCCTTCCTCGGGGCCATGCCCGACGACGACCTCGACCCCGACGTGCCGCGTCGCGGACCCGGCTCGGTGAGCAACCTGCGCGACCGCCAGGGCCCGCCCGTCCTGGACTGAGACCGGACCCGAAGGGTGGGCGAGGGGCCGTTCGGCCCTGTCCCTCACGGCCCGGCTTGGCTACGGTGACTCATCCGTAGTGTCGCCGGAGGAGAGGTCGAGCCCATGAGGATCCAGGACGTCATCCAGCACAAGGCCCAGCAGGCCGTTGTCACCATCAGCCCCGACGCCACGGTCCGCGAGCTGATCGCCCTGCTCGCCGAGCACAACGTCGGTGCCCTGGTGGTGAGCCACGACGGCGAGAGCGTGACCGGCATCGTCAGCGAGCGCGACGTCGTACGCCGCCTGCACGCCGACGAGGCCGTGCTCGACAGCGCCGTCAGCTCGATCATGACCGCCGAGGTGCGCACGTGCGCCGGCTCGGACGACCTCACCGACCTCATGCAGCTGATGACCGAGCACCGCATCCGGCACGTCCCGGTGGTGGCCGAGGAGAAGCTGACCGGCATCATCAGCATCGGTGACGTGGTGAAGAACCGCATCGGCGAGCTCGAGTTCGAGCGCGACCAGCTCGACAGCTACGTCCACCAGACCTGACCCCTGATCCACCTGATTGGAGCAACACAGTGAGCGAGAAGCCCGACGTCGACCCGCACATGGGCGAGGTGCCCGCCGACCTCGAGGTCACTGACCTCGTCGAGGGTGACGGTGCCGAGGCCACGGCCGGCTCGACCGTCTCGGTCCACTACGTCGGCGTCGCCCACTCCTCGGGCGAGGAGTTCGACGCGTCCTACAACCGCGGTGCCCCGCTGCAGTTCCGCCTCGGCATCGGCCAGGTCATCTCAGGCTGGGACACCGGCGTGCAGGGCATGAAGGTCGGCGGCCGCCGCCGGCTCGTCATCCCGCCGCACCTGGGCTACGGCGACCGCGGTGCGGGCGGCGTGATCAAGCCCGGCGAGACGCTGATCTTCGTGGTCGACCTGATCGAGGTCCGCTGACCAGCAGCACCACCTGACGTCGGGCGGTTCTTCCCAAGACAGGCACTAGCCCTGCGCGTCGTGGACCAGGATCGCGACCTGCACCCGGTTCTCGACGCCGAGCTTGGTGAAGAGCCGCCCGACGTGTGTCTTGACCGTCGGCACCCCCATGAAGAGCTCGGCCGCGATCTCGGCGTTGCTCTGGCCGCGCGCCACCCCGTCGGCCACGTCGCGCTCGCGCTCGGTGAGCCCGGCCAGCGCGGCTCGCGCCGTACGCACCCGCTCGTCCGCCCCGGCCGCCTGCTCGTCGCGGGTGACAGCGGCGATCAGCTGGGCGGTCACGCTGGGCGACAGCATCGGCTGGCCCGAGGCCACCGTCCGGATCGCCTCGACGAGGCGCGCCGGCGGCGTGTCCTTGAGCAGGAAGCCGGCGGCGCCGATCCGCAGGGCCCGCAGCACCATGTCGTCGGTGTCGAACGTCGTCAGCACGATGATCTTCAGCTCGGGGTGCGCCGCGAGCAGCGCCTCGGTCGCACTCAGGCCGTCTCGCACCGGCATCCGGATGTCCATCAGCACCACGTCGGCGCCCGAGCGCGGCACCACTGTCAGGGCCTCCTCGCCGTCACCGGCCTCGGCGACGACGGTGATCCCGGACGCGCCGCCCAGCATCATCCCGAGCGCCGCGCGCACCATCGGGTCGTCGTCCACCACGGCGAGCGAGACGGTGTCCTGGCTGGTCACGTCTGCCACGGTATCCATGCCCGGACGGCGTACCCACCACCGGCGTCGACGCCGTGGTTGATGCGACCGCCGGCGAGCGCGGCCCGCTCGGCGAGGCCGAGGAGGCCCAGCCCGGAGGCCGGGAGCGTCGCGCGTGCCGGCGGCCCGACCGGCGCCGCGTTGCGCACCGCGACCACGAGGCCGTCCTCGGGAGTGCCGGCGATGTCGACTGTCACGGCGGTGCCGGGGGCGTGCTTGCGGGCGTTGGTGAGCGCCTCCTGCACGATGCGGTACGCCGTCCGGCCCGTGCCGGCGGGCAGGTCGTCGTCGACGCGGTTGGACAGGCGCACGCGCATCCCGCCCGCCGACTCCTCCGCGACCAGGCCGGCGACGTCGTCGAGGCCGGGCTGCGGTCGCTCGGGGTCGCTCTCCGTCGGGCGGGTCGGGTCGCGGAGCACGCCGAGCACGGCGCGCAGGTCCGACAAGGCCCGGTGGGCGTTCTCCTCGATGGCCTTGGCGGCAGCGGTCTGCTCGTCGGCGGACAGGTCGGTGCGGTAGCCGAGGGCCCCGGCGTTCATCGCGACCAGCGAGATCCGGTGGGCCAGCACGTCGTGCATCTCGCGCGCGATCCGATTGCGCTCCGCGGCCTGCGCCTGCGCGACCCGCGCCCGCTGCTCGCGCTCGGCCGTCTCGGCCCGGTCGCGGTAGGAGTCGACGAGCTGGCGCTGGGAGCCCATCGCGTACCCCGTCGCGACGAGGATGCCGACGACGAGCGCGCCGAAGGCGGACGACGCCCAGAGCGGGAGGGTGTCCTCGCTGGGGCCGATGCGCTCGTGGACGACGCCGGCGACCACGTTGAGCGGGGCCACCACGGCGAGCAGCCGCCACCGCCGGTGCGAGGCGACCGAGCCGATGATCCACGACCCCGGGCCCGAGCTCGACGCCGAGACGAACGCGAAGGCGCCCAGCACGGCGGCGACCAGCGCGGGCCGGCGGTGGCGCCAGCGGATCAGCACGAAGGAGAGGAGGCCCAGGGCCGGGTCGCCGAACAGGAACCAGGCCATCGCGCGGTCGGAGATGTCGGTGTCGGCGACCGCGACCAGCGGCGTGACCCAGGTGACGAGGGTGATCGCCAGGGCGAGCGCGTAGCGCCACAGGGAGGCCATCCGCGTGGGAGGCGGCGCTCCTCCCTCGACGGTCACGGGCTCCGGGGGCATGGCCCCGAGGCTAGAGGTACCGACGTCGCCGCCGCGTCAGACCAAGGTGTCGCCGTCGGCTCGCAGCCGATACCGGAGTCGGATGCGGGCGACCCCTGTGCCCGATGCCCGGGCCCCGTCCTCCCCCGGAGGCTGGAGCCATGATCACAGTCGAGAACCTCACCAAGCGCTACGGCGGGTTCACCGCCGTCGACGACATCTCGTTCCAGGTGCGTCCCGGCAGCGTGGTCGGCTTCCTGGGCCCCAACGGCGCGGGCAAGTCGACCGCCATGCGGATGATGACCGGGCTGACCCCGGCCACCTCCGGCCGGGCGACGATCCTGGGCCAGCCCTACCGCGAGCTGCACAACCCCGGCCGCCAGGTCGGCGTCATGCTCGACGCGTCGGCCCAGCACCCCGGTCGTACGGGCCGCGAGGTGCTCATGGTCGCCGCGGTCTCCGTCGGCGTCTCGAAGGCCCGGGTGGCGGAGGTGCTCTCCCTCGTCGGGCTGACCGAGGAGGAGGCGGGCCGCCGGGTCCGCAACTACTCCCTCGGCATGCGCCAGCGCCTCGGCATCGCCGCGGCCCTGCTCGGCGAGCCGCAGGTGCTGATCCTCGACGAGCCGGCCAACGGCCTCGACCCGCAGGGCATCCACTGGATGCGTGGCCTGCTGCGCCGCTTCGCCGACGGCGGCGGCACCGTGCTCCTGTCCAGCCACCTCCTGCACGAGGTGCAGATCGTCGCCGACGACCTCGTCATGATCGGCCGCGGCCGCATCGTCGCGATGGGCTCCAAGGAGGAGCTGCTGAGCCGCGGCGGCACCACCGTCCGCTCGACCGACGACGCCCGCCTCGCCGGCCTGCTGGAGGCCGCCGACGTGCCGGTCACGCGGACCGGCTCGGGACTGGTCGTCGACGCCGAGCCCGGCGTCGTGGGCCGGGTCGCCGCCGAGGAGCGCGTCGTGCTCCTCGAGCTGCGGTCCGGGGGCTCCGAAGGCCTCGAAGAGATGTTCCTCGGCCTCACGGCCGCCACCTCGCGCGAAGGAGACGCCGCATGAGCACGGAGATGAGCACCGACCAGACCCTCGCCCCCGTCGTCGGCGGCACCGACGACGTACCGACCGTGACCGCCCTCCCCGGTCGACCGGGCGTGCCCTTCGGTCGCACGCTGCAGGCCGAGCTGCGCAAGATGGTCGACACCCGTGCCGGCCGCTGGATGGTCATCGTGATGGCCGCCATCGCGGTGCTGGTGCTGGCCGCCTTCGTGATCTGGGGTCCCGCCGAGGACGCCTCGTTCCAGGGACTGCTCGAGCTCGCCACCCTGCCGCTCGCCATGCTGCTGCCGGTGCTGGGCATCATGGCCGCGACCGCCGAGTGGACCCAGCGCACCGGACTGGTCACCTTCACCCTCGAGCCGCGCCGCGGCCGGGTGGTGCTGGCCAAGGCGCTCGCGGCCCTGGCGCTCGCGGTCATCGTGCTCGCCGCCGCCGTCGCGGCGTCGGCGCTCGCCAACGTCGTGGGCGGCACCGGCGAGTGGGACCTGACGGCCGCCGCAGGAGCCGGTCTCGTGCTGGCGCTGCTGATCTACGTCCTCCAGGGCGTGGCGTTCGGCCTGCTGTTCCTCAACACCCCGGTCGCGATCGTCTCCGTGCTGGTCCTGCCGACCGCGTGGTCGATCGCCACGGCGGCCATCTCCGCCCTGCAGGACGCCGGCGAGTGGCTGAACCTGGACTCGGTCACCACGCCGCTGTTCGCCGGCGAGATGGGCGGCAAGGAGTGGGCCCAGCTCGGCACCGCGGTCGCGGTGTGGGTGCTCCTGCCGCTGACGATCGGCACCTACCGGGTCCTCAAGCGCGAGGTGAAGTAGTCGGGGGACGCCTCACCTCGGGGGTCGCCCCCTCACCAGGGGACGTCGATCTCGACCTCTCCGGTCGCGACCCTGGCCGCCAGCCCGCCCAACGTGACCACGTCACCCGGGGCGAGCTGGCGGCCCCGTCGCGTCTCGACCTCACCGTTGACGGTGACGGCGCCGTCGGCGATGACAGGCTTGGCCTCGGCACCGGTCTCCACCAGGTTGGCGAGCTTGAGGAACTGCCCGAGCCGGATCGACTCGTCGCGGATCGGCACGTCGATGGGCTCGCTGGCGGGAGGCATGGGTCCAGTGAACACCGTCCGTCCCCGCCCCGCGCCCGGGCATGCCAAGGTGGGCACCACCACCGCGCCGTCCGCGGCCGACCTCAGGGGGAGATCCACGCATGCGCCGTCCGTTGCTGTTGCTCGCGCTGCTGCTCGCCGTCGGGCTGGCCCTGCCGGCAGCGGCGTACGACACCCGGTCGGCGGGACGGGCCGGGAAGTCCGGCTGCGAGGCGAGCGGCGGCATCGAGGTCTGCTTCTCGTCGCCTCCCACGCGGCGCGACGACCCGACCGTGCTCGCCCGTCCGAGCAAGCTGTTCGACTCCGCCGGGCCCGGTGACACGATCCGGGTCGCGATGTTCCGGTGGGACATCCAGGCGCCCACCGCCGCGCTGATCGCCGCCCAGCGCCGCGGCGCCACCGTCTACCTCGTCGGCGACGACGACCTCCGGCTCAACTCCCGCGGTCGGCGGCTGATCGAGAAGATCGAGGCCCAGGACCCCGCCCGCAAGAACGTCACCATCTGCCGCGGCGCCTGCCTGCCGTGGCGCGCACCGGGGCCGTTCCCGGACAGCCAGAACGTCCAGCACCTGAAGTTCTACGTCACCGAGATCGGCGGGGTGCAGTCGTTCATCACCAGCTCGGCGAACCTCGAGGACCGCCAGTTCCGGCAGTACAACTCGTTCCTCAAGATCGACGACCCGGCGCTCTACCGCTTCGGCACGCAGTACTTCGCGCGGCTCTTCGACCAGAGCCTGACCGTCGGCGGGCGCACGTGGAACGACCGGAGGAAGACCTTCGCGTCCGGCTCCGTCACCGCCACCGTCTACCCGACACGGCGCGACCTGCTGCTCTCCACGCTGCGCGACATCTCCTGCCGGCCGGGCGCGCGCGACGTGTCGGCGATGTTCGCGGTGATCCAGCGCGCCGACGTACGAGCCGAGCTGGTGCGGCTGTCCACGAAGGGCTGCCGGGTGCGGATCATCACCACCCGCGACACGGTCGAGAACTGGCTCGAGGCGAAGCTCCCCCAGGGCCGGCTCCCGAGGTCGGCGGTCCGGACGACACTGACCCACGACAAGATGCTCGCCGTGCATGCCCGGTTCCGCGGGAAGCCGACCTTCCTCACCGTGACCGGCACGTCGAACACCACGTGCGGCGGGCTGCTCTACAACGACGAGGTGATGGTGCGCGTCGTGGACAACCGGTGGGTCCACGACCAGTACGTCGCCCACTTCGAGGACGCGTGGGCGCACAGCCACCAGAGCCGCTCGGGCGTCATGCCCGTGATGAAGCCCTGCCGCTGACCAGCACTCGTCAGGACACCAGCAGGCTCACCGCGTGGATCAGCACGCCCACGAGCCCGCCGACGATCGTGCCGTTGATCCGGATGAACTGGAGGTCGCGGCCGACGTGGAGCTCGATGCGCCGGGCGGCCTCCTTGCCGTCCCAGCGCTCGATCGTGTGGGTGATGACGGTCGTGACCTCGGCGCCGTAGCGCTCGACCATGAACACCGTCAGGTCGGCGGCCATCCGGTCGAGGCGCTCGCGCAGGGCCGCGTCGTCGCGCAGCCGCTCGGAGAACAGGTTGAGCTCGACGAGCAGGCGCTGGCGCACGGCGCCCTCGCGGTCCTGGATGGAGCCGAGCAGCGCCGAGCGCATCGCCTTCCACAGCGAGATGGCGGTGGTGACGACCTGCGGGTGCTCCAGCAGCCGGTTCTTGAACCCCTCCGCCCGCTCCTGGGTCTCGGCGTCGTTGAGGAGGTCGTGCGCCAGCTGGCCGAGCATCGAGTCCAGCGCCTCACGGGCGCGGTGGTGCGGGTCGTCGCGGATGTCCTCCAGCCAGGCCAGCGCCTGCACGTGCAGGCGCGAGGTGACGGCGTCGTTGAGCCGCGGCGGTGCCCACCACGGGGCCCGCTCCTCGAGCACCCGGGAGAAGGTCTCGGGGTTGTCGATCAGCCAGCGGTGCATCTCCTCCACGGCGAGGTCGACCACGCCGTGGTGCAGGTCGTCGCGCAGCACCTCCATCAGCGTGGTGCCGAGCAGCGGTGAGATCGGCTCCTCGCGGAACCGCGGCACCAGCGCCTCGGTGACGAGGTCGGCGATGTGGTCGTCACGCACCTTGCCCAGCGCAATGGCCGCCACCTCGGACGCCTCGTCGACGACGCGCCGCGCGTTGGCCGGGTCGGCCAGCCAGTCGCCGACCCGGGCCGAGATCGTCGCCGCGGCGACGCGCTCGCGGATGATGTCCTCCTGCAGGAAGTTCTCGCCCACGAACTCCTCGAGGCCCTTGCCGAGCTCGTCCTTGCGCTTCGGGATCAGCGCGGTGTGCGGGATCGGCAGGCCGAGCGGGTGCTTGAAGAGCGCGGTCACCGCGAACCAGTCCGCGATCGCGCCGACCATCGACGCCTCGGCGCCCGCGTTGACGAAGCCCCAGAAGCCGTCGCGCCCGAGCGTGGCGACGTACACACAGGCGGCGAGGAGGAGCAGGCCGACCGCGACCGTGCGCATCCGCCGCAGGCCGCGTCGGCGCGCCTCGTCGGCCCCGGGATCGGGCGTGATGAGGGAGATCGTCGGCGACGTGGCTGTGGCCTGATCGGGCATGTCAGCCATCCTCCCCGACCATGCCAGAATGCGGCGCATGCCTCGCACCGTGATCACCTTCGGAACGTTCGACGTGTTCCACGTCGGACACCTGCGCGTGCTCGAGCGCGCGGCGGCGCTGGGCGACCGACTCGTCGTCGGGGTCTCGGCCGATGCGCTCAACGAGCGCAAGAAGGGCCGGGTGCCGGTGTTCACCCAGCGCGAGCGGCTGGCCATCGTCGGCGCGCTCAAGGTCGTCGACGCGGTCTTCGTCGAGGAGAGCCTGGAGCAGAAGCGCGACTACATCGTCGAGCACGGCGCCGACGTGCTGGTGATGGGCGACGACTGGGCCGGGAAGTTCGACGAGTTCGGCGACGTGTGCGAGGTGGTCTACCTCGAGCGCACGCCGGCCATCTCCACCACGGCGATCATCGAGCACATCGCCGACCTCTGAGCGTCCTGCCCGCCCAGCGGTAACGGGTTTCGGCGTCCGAGCGCTGGGTTAGGGTCACATCCGAGATGACAACCACGAGGGGAAACATGCGCAGAATCGTCACCACCGCTGTGGCTGTGGCACTGATGGGTGGCGCGGCACTGTCCGCCCCCGCCGTCGCTGCCGACCAGACCGGCGGCTCCCACCGTCCTTCCGGCCCGGGCAGCCTGTCCGTGCCGTCCCCGGCCGAGGCCCTCGAGCTCGCTCCCGAGCCGGCCCTGCCCGAGTTCGGCGAGGCCACCCCGTCCGACATGCTCGCCACCGCGCGCCGGGTGATGACGGGCAACGCGCTGCCACGCGACCCCTCCGCCACGCTCGCGCTGCGCGACCTCTGGCTCAACAAGACCAAGCTGCGCGGCAGCGAGCGGCGCCTCGCCGACCGGCTGCTGGCCCGCCCCACCGACGGTGCCGGCGACCCGCAGGGCTTCGGCTACACCGTCCCCGAGGCCGCGCCGATCTGCAACACGCGGCTGTGCATCCACTACGTCGCCACCGGCGCCGACGCCCCGCCGTCGCCCGACTGGCCGGCCACCAACCTGGCGGTCATGGACTCCGTGTGGAGCCAGGAGATCGACGGCCTCGGCTACCGCGCGCCCCTCACCGACGGCGTCAAGGGCGGCAGCCCGCTCTTCGACGTCTACCTCAAGGACCTCGGCGGCGACATCTACGGCTTCTGCGCCGGTGAGACGCGCGTGAAGAAGAGCACCGGCTCGGGCTACTGCGTCCTCGACAACGACTTCGCCGCGGCCCAGTTCCCCAACGGCACGCCGACCGACAACCTGACGGTCACCGCGGCCCACGAGTTCTTCCATGCCATCCAGTACGCCTACGACTTCAACGAGGACCCCTGGATGATGGAGTCCACGGCGACGTGGATGGAGGAGCGCATCGCGACGGCGGTCAACGACAACCGCCAGTACTTCCCCTGGAGCCAGATCTACGCCCCCTACCTGCCGCTCGACCTGTTCAGCCGCAACGAGGGCTACCAGTACGGCAACTGGGTCTTCTGGGAGTACCTCTCCAACAAGTACGGCACCGGCATCGTCAAAAAGGCCTGGGACCAGGCCGGCTCGCTCAAGAAGGACGGTGGCAAGTACTCCATCACCGCCCTGCAGAAGGTCCTGAAGAAGAAGGGTGGCTTCGGCAAGGTCTACGCCAAGTACGCCGCCGGCAACCTCACCCCGGCCGCCAACTTCCCCGAGGGTGCGGAATACCCGTTCCCGAAGGTGCGCGGTGGCAAGAAGCTCAACAAGGGCAAGCACAAGCGCTTCGCGGTGAAGATCAACCACCTGTCCTCGGCCTCCTACGTCTACGTCCCCGGCAAGGGCGTCGGTGCCAAGAAGTGGAAGCTCTCCGTCGCGGTCAACGGCCCGGTCAAGGCGACCTCCCCGTACGCCGTGGTCGTGGTCCACCTCGCCAACGGCAAGCGCCAGACCAAGCTGGTCAAGCTCAACCGCGGTGGCGACGGCCGGGCCAAGGTCAGCTTCGACAGCCGCAAGGTGGCCGCGGTCTCCGTGACGCTGGTCAATGGCTCGACGCGCTACACCTGCAACAAGCGCACCGTGCTCGCCTGCGGCGGCCTGCCGAAGGACGACAAGGAGCGCTTCTCGGTGACCGGGAGCGTCGTCAAGCGCTGACGGTCACGGCCTGAGGGCCACCAGCGCGTGGAGCGCGGCGACGCACTCCTCGACCAGCACGGACAACGGGACCGGGCGTTCGCCGGTCGGCACTGCCGACCAGGTGAGCGCCCGGTCCTCCGTGTAGGCCCACCAGGCACGTACGACGTCGCGCCGCGACTCCGGCACACCGAGCGCGACCATCACCCGCTCGGTGCTGCCGTCGCGCACCGAGTCCATCACCTCGCTGACCCGCGGGTCTGCCACGCCGTGCCCGTGCACGAGCGCTAGGTAGAAGTCGCGCCGCCGCTCGATCTGCTCGACCATCAGGCGCGTCACCATCTCGACCTGCTGCTCCCCCGGCAGGTCCTCGTCGGGGGCCGTCGTCCGCAGCATCCGTCGCCCGGCGGCGGCGATGCAGGCGAGGTAGAAGTCGGTCTTGGTCGGGAAGTAGTGGAACAGCAGGCCCCGTGAGATGCCCGCCTCGGCGGCGATGTCGTCCATGGAGAGGTCCTGGATCGGCTTCTCGACGATCTTCGCGAGCCCGATGCCCACCAGCTGCCGGCGGCGCTCCTGCGCGCTCAGCCGGCGTCGAACGGGCGGCGCGGCTTCAGGGGCGGTGTGGTCGGGCACACTATTGAGCATTGCTCAACAGTGTGCGAAGGTCAATCACATGGACTTCTCCCTCTCCCCGCGCGCCGCCGACCTCCGCGACCGGGTGCGCGCGTTCGTCACCGACGAGATCGAGCCGATCGAGACCGCCGCGCACCACCGGATCACCCGGCTGCGGGAGTCGGGGGGCGACAGCTGGACGCCGGACCCGGTGATCGCCGAGCTCCAGGCCAAGGCGCGGGCGCAGGGCCTGTGGAACCTGTTCCTCCCCGCGGCCCACGCGGGCTCGTACGCCGCAGACTTCGGCACCGACGGCGGCGAGGGCCTCTCCAACGTCGACTACGCGCCGGTGGCCGAGGCGATGGGTCGCTCCTTCCTCGCTCCCCTGGTCTTCAACTCCAACGCGCCCGACACGGGCAACATGGAGGTGCTGCTGAAGTACGGCACCGACGAGCAGAAGCAACAGTGGCTCGAGCCGCTGCTGCGCGCGGAGATCCGCAGCGCGTTCTGCATGACCGAGCCGGCCGTGGCCTCCTCCGACGCGACCAACATGGCCGCGACCGCGCAGGTCGACGGCGACGAGATCGTGATCAACGGCCGCAAGTGGTTCAGCACCGGCATCGGCAACCCCGACTGCAAGATCCTGGTCTTCATGGGGCTCTCCGACCCCGAGGCCGACCGCCACTCGCGGCACACGATGGTGCTGGTCCCCCGCGACGCCGAGGGCGTGAAGGTCGAGCGGATGCTCACCACGATGGGCTACTACGACGAGCCGCTCGGCCACGGCGAGGTGTCCTTCGACAACGTGCGCGTGCCGGCGTCCAACGTGCTGCTCGGCCCGGGTCGCGCCTTCGAGATCGCCCAGGGCCGGCTCGGCCCGGGCCGGGTCCACCACTGCATGCGCGCCATCGGCCTGGCCGAGCGGGCGCTCGAGCTGGCCTGCGCCCGCGCGGTCTCCCGCACCGCCTTCGGCAAGCCGATCGCCAACCTCGGCGGCAACCGCGAGCGGATCGCCGACGCCCGGATCGCGATCAACCGCTCCCGCCTGCTGGTCATGCATGCCGCGTGGCTGCTCGACCAGGGGCTGAGCCGCGAGGCCTACTCCGCCGTCAGCGAGATCAAGGTCGAGGTGCCCGCGATGGCGCTCGACGTGATCGACATGGCGATCCAGCTGCACGGCGGCGCCGGCATGACCGACGACTTCCCGCTCGCCGGTGCGTGGGTGGGTGCCCGCTCGCTGCGGCTGGCCGACGGTCCCGACGAGGTGCACCGCAACGTGATCGCCAAGATCGAGCTCGGGAAGTACACCCGGTGAACCGGGTGCTGGTCACCGGCGCCGCATCCGGGCTCGGCGCCGCGCTCGTCGCGGCCTTCCGCACGCGGGGCGACGAGGTGCTGGCCACCGACCGCGTCGACGCCGACGGCATCGACCTCGTCCTCGACATCACCTCCGACGCCGACTGGGCGGCCGCGGTGGCGGCCGTGCAGGAGCGGTGGGGCGGGCTCGACGTGCTGGTCAACAACGCCGGCGTGGCCGGTGGCGGTCGGGTCGACCTCTGCACGCTCGAGGAGTGGCAGTGGATCACCGACATCAACCTCTTCGGCGTCGTGCGCGGCACCCGGGCCTTCGTGCCGATGCTCAAGGAGCAGGGCTCCGGGCACCTGGTCAACGTCGCCTCGCTCGCCGGCCTCGTCCACCCGGGAGGGATGGGCTCCTACAACGCCGTGAAGGCCGCCGTCGTGGCGTTCACCGAGACGTGCGGCCACGAGCTGTCGTCGTACGGCATCCGGGCGAGCGTGGTGTGCCCGTCGTACTTCCGCACCAACCTGATGGACTCCATGCAGGGCACCGACGAGGTCGTCGGCCAGGTCGTCGCGGGACTCGTCGAGCGCTCGCAGGTCACCGCCGACGACATCGCTGCGGCGGTGCTGGCCGGGATGGACGCCGGCGAGGACGTGATCGTGCCCGACGAGGCCGCGCGCCAGGCGTACTTCCTGAAGTGGGCCGACCGTCCTGCGTACGACGCCGTGATGCGCGACCAGGCCGCCAAGCTGGACGCCCTGTGACCGCCGTGCCGGGCGCCCGCGAGGTGCGCGAGGAGGACGCCTTCGACGTGGCGCGGGTGGCGGCGTGGCTGCGCGAGAACGCCGACGAACCGGCCGGACTGGAGGACGAGCCGGAGGTGCGGCAGTTCTCGGGTGGCGCCTCGAACCTCACCTACCTCCTGCGCTACCCGAACCGCGACCTGATCCTGCGGCGCGCACCCAGCGGGACGAAGGCCAAGGGCGCGCACGACATGCGCCGGGAGTACACGATCCAGTCCGCGCTGGCGCCGGTCTTCCCCTACGTCGCCCCGATGGTGGGCTTCTGCGACGACGCCTCCGTGGTGGGTGGCGACTTCTACGCGATGGGCCGCATCGACGGGCTCATCCCGCGCAGCACGTGGCCCGCCGACGTGCCGCTGACACCCGAGCAGGCGCGGCAGCTGTGCCTCAACGTCGTCGAGGTCTACGCCGAGCTGCACAGCGTCGACGCCGACGCGGCGGGACTGGGCGCCCTGGGCAAGGGCAGCGGCTACGTCCGGCGCCAGGTCGAGGGCTGGTCCACGCGCTACCGCAACGCGCAGACGCCCGACAACCCCGACTTCGTCGACGTGATGGCCTGGATCGAGGCGAACCAGCCGGACGACGTCACGACGTGCGTGATCCACAACGACTTCAAGGTCGACAACATGGTCTTCGCGCACGACGACCCGACCCGGGTCGTCGGCGTGCTCGACTGGGAGATGGCGACCCTCGGCGACCCGCTGATGGACGTCGGTGGGGCGCTGGCCTTCTGGATCCAGGCCGACGACTCCGACGAGCTCAAGATGACCAAGCGGGTGCCGACCGACCTGCCCGGGATGATCACCCGCGAGGAGTTCGTCGCGGCCTACTGCGACCGGATGGGCTTCGACATGACGCCCGAGCGGTGGCGCTTCTACGAGGTCTTCGGCCTCTTCCGCAACGCGGTGATCGCCCAGCAGATCTACTACCGCTACTTCCACGGCCAGACCACCAACGAGATGTTCGCCCTCTTCGGGCCGGGCGTGCAGATCCTCGACCGCCGCATCGCGGAGCTGCTCGCGTGAACACCCCACGACGTTCTGCTCCCCCGCTGCGCTCCTCCACACAACGCCGCGGGGACCCCGTATGAGCAGCATCCTGCTGGTGCGGCACGGCCAGGCGTCGTTCGGTGCGGCCGACTACGACAACCTCTCCCCGACCGGCCACGAGCAGTCGCGCGTGCTGGGCGCGGCCCTGGCCGCTCGTGGCGTGATGGCGGACGTCGTGGTGGGTGGCGAGATGCGCCGCCACGCCCAGACGGCCGCCGGCGTCCTCGAGGGTGCGGGCTGGAGCGCCGACGTCGACCTAGACAACGGCTGGAACGAGTTCGACCACCTCCAGGTGCTGGCCGTCCACGACCAGCCGTCCACCGCCGAGGGCGAGTCGGAGAAGGCGGCCTTCCAGCGGTGGTTCGAGGAGGCGACGCTTCGCTGGACGTCCGGCGAGCACGACGCGTCGTACGACGAGTCTTTCGGCGCCTTCACGTCCCGCGTCGAGGCGGCCATGACTCGACTCGTCGACACGCTCCCCCGCAAGGGCACGGCCGTCGTCCTCACCAGCGGCGGCCCGATCGCGTGGGCCTGCGCGGCGCTGCTCGCCGACCGTCCCGACGCGCGGACCGACCTGTGGCTGCGGCTCAACCCGGTCTCGGTCAACACCGGGACGTCGACGGTCGTGTGCGGCGCGCGCGGCACCACGCTCGTCGCCTTCAACGCCCACGACCACCTCTCCCCCGACCTGATCACCTACCGCTAGGACCCGCATGTCCACGATCCTCATCACCGGCGCCAGCAGCGGCCTCGGCGCCGAGATGGCCCGCCAGTTCGCCGCCCTCGGCCACGACCTCGCCCTCTGCGCGCGCCGCACCGAGCGGCTCGACGAGCTCGCCGCGGAGATCACCGCCGCCAACCCGACCGCGCGGGTCGCGGTGAAGGCGCTCGACGTCAACGACCACGACGCCGTCTTCCGGGTCTTCGAGGAGTTCGCCGACGAGCTCGGCGGGCTCGACCGCGTCGTCGTCAACGCCGGCCTCGGCAAGGGCCAGCCGCTCGGCACCGGCCGCTTCGACGCCAACAAGCAGACCGCCGAGACCAACTTCATCGGCGCGCTGGCCCAGACCGAGGCCGCCGCCGCGATCTTCCGGCGGCAGAATGCAGGCCACCTGGTGATGGTGTCGTCGTTCTCCGCGCTGCGCGGGATGCCGAGGAACATCACGACGTACGCCGCCACCAAGGCTGCCGTCGCGCACCTGGCCGAGGGCTTCCGCGCCGACGTGCACGGCACGCCGATCAAGGTGACCGTGCTCTACCCGGGCTACATCGTCTCCGAGATGTCCGGCACGTCCGCGAAGACGCCGCTGATGACCTCGACCGAGAAGGGTGTGCGCGCCATGGTGGCGGCGATCGAGAAGGAGAAGGCCTCGGCCCGCGTGCCCGCCTGGCCCTGGGCGCCGCTCGGGTTCGTGGTCAAGCGGGTGCCGGTGGGCGTGCTGCGCCGGATGGGCTGACCCGCTCGGTCAGGACCACTGGCGCCGCATCAGGGTCATGGCGGCGAACGGGTCCTCCCCCGACACCGCGACCACGACCCCGGCGCCCTCCGGGGTGGCCGTGGCGAGCATGCGGCCGTCCCCGACCCAGGCGCTCCACGCGCGGACGTAGTGACCGGCGCGGGTGGCGTTGCGGCCGAGGACCGACGGGACCGGGTGCCATGCCTCGGCGGCCGGGCGGACGGCCGCCAGCGCCTTGCGTGCGCCGGCGCGCGTCCGGACGGACGCGTCGGGGTCGGCGAGCTGCGCGGCGGCGTAGCGGGACACGACGTAGCGCGGAGCGCCGACCGGTCCGATCGCCTCGTCGAACGCGACCGCGAACGTCGTGGCGTCGTCCTCGGTGCCGACGAGCCGGAACCGGTACTCGCCGTCGGGGTGCAGCTCGGCGGCGAGGCCGGCGGCGCCGATGCTGGTCAGCCCGGCCGCCTCGAGCGCGTCCGCGACCGCCGCCGCCACCGCCTCCAGTGGCGGCGTGCCGGTGGTCGCGGTCAGCTGCTCGTGCACCCACCGCGTGAGCTCGTCCCGGTTGCGTCGGCCCGTGACGAGCGCCCCGGCAAGGGTCGCCACACCGCCGACGACACCGGCGGACACCGCCGCGACCTCGCCCGCGGCGACGGCGGCAGCCAGAGCGGCGCCGAACGTCCCCGCACCCAGCGACAGCGACGAGCGCCAGCTCATCGACGGCACCTCGTCGGCCGTGGTCATGCCGGTGGGCGTCAGCCGCCACGTCGGCGCGACGGGGGTGATCGGTCCGACGGGCCGAGGCTCGACGGCGGCCGAGGCGCCGGGCGCGCGTCGTACCCGCAGCGACGCGAGCGTGAGGTCGTCGTACGGCGTCCCGACGGCCCACGCGTCGCGGATGGCGTCCCGGTCGCCGGCAGCGGCGAGCATGCGGACGTTGAGGCGGTCGAAGTCGGCGACCGGAGGCGGCGCGAAGGGCGAGAAGGACGCGTCGATGTGGGCGACGCCGTCGACGATGTCGCCGTCGGCGTCCACGCCGTGGAACCCGGTGTGCTTGCGGACCAGGCGGGTCCAGTCGTTGTCGCCCTTGGGGTGCGCCTCCGACACGCAGACGACCGTCCAGTTGGTGGCGACCTTGTCAGGCCACGTCGGATCCGTGCGCAGCGCCCGACCCCGCGTCTGCACGACGGCGGTCAGCGTGGTGGCGGTGGTGAGGTCGATCAGCGTGGAGACGCTGCGCGCGTTCCAGCCCTCGCCGAGGAGACCGCGGGTGCCGATGAGGACCTGGGTCCGACCGGCCTCGAAGAACGCGGTGACGTGCCCGACCCAGGTGCGCGACGCCCAGCCGGACGTGCAGGTCGCGATCGCGCCGTCGCCGGTCTCGACGACGAGCCCGGCCGCGAGGTCCGGGTCGCGGGTGGCGACGAAGTCGACGAGGTCGAGCAGCGTGGCTTCGGACGAGGCCACGACGGACCCGGTGACCAGCATGGGGTGGAGGACGGCGGCGTCGGGGTCGGTGAGGAACGTGTCCAGCGCGGCGAGCGCGGACCCGGCCTCCGCGTCGAGGACACCGTCGAGGGACACCGGCACAGTGGCTGATGCACGTTCGTGGTCGCACAGCACCAGCACACGGGCCCGGTCGCCGATGGCCGCGTGCTCGGCACCGACGATCTGGGCGGCAGCGACTGGCTTGGCGGCCGAACGGGCCAGGACGCGGTCGACGGTCGACCGGCCGCGTCGTACGCCTCGACGGGTCCACTGGTAGCCGACGGACGGCAGCGCCTTCCGGACGACCGCCAGGACCGCGGCGTCGCCCGGGTCCTCGGAGACCGCGACGTGGCTGAGCAGCCAGGCGCCGAGCAGGGCGACCCAGTCCTCAGCCGACGGAGCGTGCCGGTGCTCCTCGCGCAGCCGGGCTCCGGACGGCAGCTCGAGCAGGCCCGCGTGGTGCATCCGCAGAGCGGCGTCGCACAGGTCGGGCTCGCGAGCGTCGAGGCCAGCCCAGGTGGTCGTGGCCGGGACCGGTGCGACGAACCTGGCCGTGAGCCACTCGTAGAACCCGACCGACCCGAAGCCGGGCGTGGTCAGCAGGGTGGTCAGCTCGGTGAAGCGGAGCGCCTCGTCGGTGAGCCAGTCCTCCTCGACTGGGGTCGGCGTGGTCAGCCAGACGAGCTCGTCGAACGGCGCGAGGTGGCCCTCCCGGACGACGGCCGGCACCGAGACCCGGTAGAGGATGCTCCCGAAGAGCTTCTCGACGAGGGCCAGCTGCTCCCCCGCGAGGCTGTCGGGCGGCGTGGCCGTGAGCGCCAGCACGTGGGCGCCCTCGATCGCCTGCAGCAGCTCGGCGAGCAGCCGTCCCCACACCTCGAGCAGGTGGTGGCACTCGTCGAGGACGAGCACCAGGCGCGGCTGGGTGCGCATCAGGTCGAAGAGGGCGGCGCCGTTGGGGTGGAGCCGGTCGACGACCGTCGTCGTGGAGTCGGCGTCGTCGGCAGCCTCGGAGTCGAAGACCGCCAGGGACTGGTACGTCAGGCACGTGAGCGGGCTGGCGAGGGACCGGTCGTCGCCCGCCTCGAGCCCCATCGCGCGCGCCTCGGCGACCCACTGGGACTGGATCGCGGTGTTGGGCGCGAGCACGACCGCCCGCGTGTCGGCGTCGGCCCGGAGCTGGGCCGCGACCGCATCGAGGCCGACGCGGGTCTTGCCGGCTCCCGGGGGCAGCACGACCCACGCTCGCGGGTGGTCCGCGCCCTCCCACGCCGCCGCCAGCGCGTCGAGCGCCTCACGTTGGTGGACCCGCAGCGGCGGTACGCCGGGTGCCGTCCGCTGGTCGTCAGCCGGCCCGGAGTGAGTGTCCACGCGGCAACGGTAGGGGCTCCGGACGTTGCGTCAGGGCCGCCTCCGCCACACGTGTCCGAGTCCTGGACCCCAGATCCGCGGTGTCGGGGCGAGAACCGCCACACGAGTCCGAGGGGTCGGCGTCGGCCTGGCCCGTGGCACCGCTCGGCTGGAACCAGTCCGGGCCGATGTCGATCATGCCCGCGCCCGGTCTCAGGCGGCCGAGTCGACCGGTACGTCGGCGCGGTGCCGCGGGACGTACACCGTCGTGTCGGTGGACCTATCCGCCAGCAGCCGCCGGCGCTCCTGCCCCACCCGCCGGAGCGCCAGCGGTTCGATCCTGCTGCCGGGCAGGGTGTGCGTCGTTGTCATGGTGTCCTCCCCCGTCGAGAGCCTCGTGCTCCGGACGTCTGGCCAACGACGCCGCGGGCGCAGGGGTCACGCAGCGTTTCCGGCGGTCTGGACCAGAGGGGGTCGACGTGCTCAGTGGTCGCGTGTGGCCTCGGTGCACATGTCCCGGGCGTGCATCAGCCCAAGCCTCACGCACAGGTCGGCCCGGACGGCCGCTTCCTGACCGCCCGGGCCTCGTCGGCATGAGGTCCATGGCTCTCACGCGGACGTACTGAGGGGGTACCCACTGGTCAGTGGAGGATGCCCACGCGGCCACCCCTGCGGGTCAGTAGTCGTCCCCCGACTCCGGCTCGGGCTCGCGGGTGAGGTGCATCGCTGCCTCCTCGGCGGAGGCGCCGGCCCCGTCGATGCCGACGTCGACGGCCAGCTCCTGCTTGTCGACGTCCTCACCGAGCCCCTCGTCCGGGGCCATCAGCCGCCCGGCACGCGCGTCGGGCTCGTCGAGACCGAGCTCCTCGTCGAGGGCGTTCTCGTCCTCGTGGTCGTCGTCCTCGTCGTCGTCGGCGTAGGGGTCGACGTCGGGCTCCTCCTCCGACAGCCGCTCGTCGAGCGACTCGCCCTGCCGGCGCTCGGCCTCGGTCGGGTAGTCGTCGTAGCCCTTCGGCGGACGGTCGGGCGGCGAGTAGCCGCGGTCGAGCACGTCGTCGAGGTCGCCGTCGTCCAGGGTGTCCCCCGGCTGGAGCTGGTCCTCGTCGTCGATCGACTGGTCGCCGTAGTACTCGCGGTCCTCACTCATGCCTCCTTCGTACCGATCAGGGCACGTCAGGACAAGGGGCGAAGGACCCCGGCGTGTCAGGCGAGGCCGAGCTCGCGCTCCAGGGCGTCGGTGAGCAGCGCGACCAGGGCCTCGGTCTGGATGTTGGCCGAGGACGAGACCTCCTCGTCGGACCCGTCGAGTGCCCGGGCGGCGAGGCCGGCCTTGGAGTCGATGAGCTCCGCGATCCGGGTGTCGATGGTCTGCGCGGCGATGATGCGCCACGCGGTGACCGGGTCGCTCTGGCCGATGCGGTGCACACGGTCGATCGCCTGGGTCTGCTCGGCGTCGGTCCACGAGAGCTCGGAGAGCACCACGTTGGAGGCCACCTGGAGGTTCACGCCGACGCCGGCCGCGGCCAGCGAGCAGACGATGACCTGCACGTCGGGGTCGTTGACGAAGCCGTGGATGGCCTTCTCGCGCGCCTTGGGCGTCTGGTCGCCACGGATCGAGGTGTGCTTCAGCCCGCGACGGGTGAAGGTCTCCTCGGCGATGTCCATGACGTCGACGTGGCGGGCGAAGAAGACCACCTTGCCGACGTTGCGCGCGAGCTGCGCGGCGTAGTCGGCGGCGAGCCCGGCCTTGGCCTGGCCGATGCGGCGGAACATCGAGAAGACGTTCTCGCCCGAGGTGCCGGTGTCCATCTCCTCGCGCTCCCACGTCGCCACGCGGCGTACGAGCTCGTGGTCGATGCCGTCGACGACGGAACCGGTACGACGGGTCTCGAGGGCGGCCTTGTAGCGCTGGACGAGCCGGCGGGCGAGCTCCTGCTCGGCCGCGCGGATCGAGCGGGTGTCCTCGTCGTCGAGCTCGACCGGGATGTCGGCGATGCGGCGGGCGGGGATGTCCTCGGCGACGTCGACCTTGCGGCGACGCACGATGCCCATGTCGATCACGGCCTTGCGGGCCGCGGGGTAGAAGGCGTGGTCGGCCGGCGTCAGGTCGGTCTCCTCGAGCGCCTCCATCAGGCGGGCCATCGGCTTCTTGTCGTCGATCCAGCCGAGGAACTGCCAGATCGCGCGGAAGTCCTCGATGTCGTTGATCAGCGGCGTGCCGGTCAGCGCCATCAGCAGCGGGCGCGCGGTGCGCGAGCGGAGCCGCTCGGAGAGCTCGAGCACGTGGCGCGAGCGCTGCGAGGTCTTGTTCTTGATGAAGTGCGCCTCGTCGACGACCATGCCGCGGAAGCCGAACGTGCCGAGCCAGTCGACGTGGCGGTCGAGGATCTCGTAGTTGACGATGATCACGTCGGCGAAGGCGTCGACCTGGTCGCCGTCGCCGTGGATCACGGTCGCGCGGCGGCGCGGGGTCCAGCGCTCGGTCTCGCGGGCCCAGTTGGTCTTCACGACGTTGGGGCAGACCACGAGCAGCGGGAACGCGTTGGCGGCCTGCGCGGCGAGCAGCGCCTGCGCGGTCTTGCCGAGGCCGGGCTCGTCGGCGAGCAGGAAGGTGCGGTGGCCCTCGGCCGCCGAGGCGATCATCCGGGCCTGGTGCGGCATCAGCTCGAGCTTGCCGGGGGCGTTCAGCGAGGTGGCCTCGGGCAGGTCCATGCAGGACGAGGAGCCGCCGAGCTCGAAGGAGCGGAAGAGCGGGCCGAGCAGCTCCCAGGTGGTCAGCCGGCCGTGGGTGCTGCGGCGCTCGCGGCCGATCTCGAAGTCGGGGACGAGGAACGGGTTGGCGAGCTGGTGCTGCGCGACCGACTGCGGGATGACCCGGCGCTCGCCCAGCCCGGGGCCGGCCTCGTCGTCGGGCTTCGGCTCCTCGACCGGCGCCTCGATGCCCGCCTTGCGGAGCATCTCCAGGCGGAGGTCCCGGGCACTGTCGGTGACCATCGCCTCCTCGGACAGCAGGCCGAACAGCGAGGGGTCGCGGGTCGCGGTCTTGGCGAGGATCGTCGCGATGCCGTCGAGGCGCTTGAGCTCGTCGGCCTTCTGCGCGTCGGTCAGCTCGGCCGAGGCGCGTACGTCGCTGCGGTGCTCGCGCGCCAGCAGCGCGACGACCTGGAAGCGGACGCGCTGGCCCGGGGCGAGCGGTCCGCGCTGGACGGCGGACTCGAGCTCGCGCACGGCACGGGCGAGCACGGGGACGATGCCCTCGTTGTCCTTGTGACGGGCATGCGCAGGGGTGCGGCGACTGCCGCGCTGGCGTTGGCGCTGGGCCAAGGTGTCCTCCCGGACTGGGCCTGACTGGATACGCGTCGCGGAGCAGGCGAGCCTGTGTCGGCGCTGACCTGCACACCACGGCGTGGAGGTTGGAGCGGGCGTCGGTGGCGTGGCCGGTGGATCTGGGCGATCAGTGGGGCACGGCGTCTGGACGCTGCGTCCACTGTAACCCCCGGTCGTCCCGAGCCGGTAACTGTTCCCCACATCGGCGTGGTCGGCGTGAGACGGTGTCCCCATGGAGGGCGGCACGCAGGGGGCTGTGGAGGCAGGCACCGAGACCGGCGCGCGACGCGGCCGCCCCGGCCACGACCAGCGTGCGGTGCTGCGGGTCGCGGTCGACCTCTTCAACCGCCAGGGGTACGACGCCACCAGCGTCGGCGACGTGGCCCGCGAGCTCGGCCTGACGAAGTCGGCGATCTACCACCACGTCCCGAGCAAGGAGCACCTCCTCCGCAGCGCGATCGACGAGGCGCTCGACGCCCTCACCGCGGCGCTCGACGAGGTCTCGGCGGCCACCGACCTCGATGCCGGACAGCGCCTGCGCGCCGCCGTACGCAGCAGCGTGACCGTGCTCGTCGAGCACCTGCCGGCGGTGACCCTGCTGCTGCGCGTGCACGGCAACACCCCGGTGGAGCAGGCGGCGCTCGCCCGTCGCCGCGCCATCGACCAGCGCCTCGCCGACATGGTCCGCCTCGCCGTCGACGACGGCGTGGTCCGCTCCGACCTCGACCCGCTCGTGATCAGCCGCCTGCTCTTCGGCATGGTCAACTCATTGACCGAGTGGGTGCGCACCGACCTCGACGCCGAGGCGCTGGCCGACGCCGTCACCGCGCTCGGCTTCGACGGGCTGGCCCGCCAGGACAGCTAGGCCACCCGGCCGTCAGGGCTCGAGGCAGCCCGGTGTCGAGTCCCCCGTCCCACCCGGGTCGAGCGTCCCGCCGGCCGCGTCGCGGAGCACCACCCGGTCGACGGTCGCGAACTGCTTGAGGGTCGGCAGCACCTCGCCGGCGATCGTGACCGTCGAGCCCCCGCTGGAGCAGCGCCCGGTGAGCCGCAGGTCTGCGGTGCCGCCGGACACGGACAGGTCGTCGTAGCCGTTGGCACCCGAGCGCAACAGCCGCAGCCCGCGAGCGAGCTCCCCGGGCAGCGGGCCGGCGAACAGCCGGTCCATCACGCCGGTGGCGGGCGCGCCGGCACGGATCAGTCGCCGGACCGGGACGAAGAAAGGTGGGCGGTTGTCCACGAAGCGCTGGCGGTGGAAGAACCACACCTTGCGCTCGACGGTCGGGAAGCCCGCGCCCACCTCGACCACCACGCGCGGCGGGGCCTGCAGGGTCGTCACGCGGACGCTGGTGCGCCTCGCGAGCCCGATGCCGTACGTCGTCACGCCCTCGAAGTCGCCGGTGCGCACCGCGGTCAGGACGTTGGGCAGGCGGAAGGCCACGCGGCGCGGCGCGGCCGTCGACGACCCGTCGTCGTCGTGCGCCTGCGCCGGCCGGAAGCGCACCTCGAGCAGTGCCTGCCCGGCGACGTGCACGCGACGGCCGGACCCGTCGGCGAAGAGGCGGTCCACGAAGTCGACCTGACGGTCGGCGGGCAGCCCGCCGCGGAACTCGAAGACCACGCGGTCCACGGCACCGACGTGCCGCGCCCGTACGGCGACCAGCACCGGGTTGCCCGGCGGTGCCGAGGTGTCGTACGCCGCCTGCCCGCTCGGTGCGGTGACGAGCGCGGGTGCCAGCGCGAGCGCCAGCAGCGGGACCAGGAGTCGCGGAGTCCTCATGACGTACCTCCCTGGGGCGGGCAACCGTGTGCCTTCCGACGGTAGGGAGTCGCGGGGCGCGCGGGAAGGGCCCTAGGTCCCGGTGATGGGCCGCCCCAGCGAGCGGCTGCGGCCGCGGAACTCAGCGACCACCTCGCCGGACTCCGGGTCGTCGGCGCGGACGGTGACGTCGTAGACGCCGGAGCGGCCGCGGAGCGAGACCTCGCGGGCGTCGGCGTAGAGCGTCTGGCCGAGGCGGGCGGGTGCGACGAAGTCGACCGTGAAGCCGGCCGCCACGGTGACGGTGCCGTGGGAGTTGCACGCCAGCGCGAAGGCAGAGTCGGCGAGGCTGGCGATCAGGCCGCCGTGGCACAGGTCGTGGCCGTTGACCATGCCGGAGTGCACCAGCATCGAGACCCGGGCGACGCCCGGACCGGTCGAGACGACCTGCATCCCGAGCAGGGCGCTCGCGCGGTCGGTCGACCACATGACCAGCGCGGGATCGGTCACGGGCTCAGGCATCGAAGTCGACGGTGACGGCGGCGCTCACCGGGAAGGTCTGGCAGGTGAGCACGAACTGCTGCTCCACCTCGTCGGGCTCGAGGGCGTAGTTGCGCACCATCTCGACCTCGCCGTCGGTGACCTTGGCGCGACAGGTGCCGCACACGCCGCCCTTGCAGGCGAACGGCAGGTCGCTGCGCACCGCCTGGGCAGAGTCGAGCACGGTCGTGTCGCGCGGCATCGGCGTCGTCGTCGTACGGCCGTCGAGGACGACCGTGACGTCGCTGGTCACGCCCTCGACCACGCGGTCGGCGTGGCGCAGCGTCGGCGGCGGCTCGTCGACGAAGAACAGCTCGAAGTGGACCTTCTCCTTCGGCACGCCGAGCTCCTCGAGCACGGTGCGGGCGTCCTGGATCAGGCCGAGCGGGCCGCAGAGCCAGACGTGGTCGACCGCGGCGAGCGGCACCTTGACCGGCAGCAGGCGGCGCAACCGGTCGGCGTCGAGGCGACCGGAGAACAGCTCGACGTCGCGCGGCTCGCGGGAGAGCACGTGGACGAGGTCGAAGCGCGGGCCGTGGAGGTTCTTCAGGTCGCTGAGCTCCTCGGCGAACATCACCGAGGTGGTCTCGCGGTTGCCGTAGAGCATCGTCACCGAGCTGTCCGGGTTGGCCAGCACGGACGCGGCGATCGAGAGCATCGGGGTGATGCCCGAACCGGCCGCGATGCACAGGTGCCGGCCGGCGAGCGCGGGGTCGGCGCGGAAGCTGCCCGAGGGCTCGGCGACCTCGACGGTCTCCCCCGGCGCGACCTGGTGGATCAGCCAGGAGGAGAACATCCCGCCCGGGATCTCGCGCACGCCGATGCGCGGCGCGGCGCCGGCAGGCGCGCAGATGGAATAGGTACGACGGTGCTCGACGCCGTCCACGACGCGGCGCAGGGTGAGCGACTCCCCCGGCTCGAAGGCGAACAGCTCGCGCAGGTCGTCGGGCACGTCGAAGGTGACCGCCGCGGAGTCGTCGGTCAGCGGCTCGACGTCGCGGACCTTCAGCGCATGGAAGGTCGCAGCCATCAGATCTCCTTGACGTGGTCGAAGGGCTCGAGGCAGGACGTGCAGCGGTACTGCGCCTTGCACGCCGTCGAGCCGAACTCCGAGACCAGCTCGGTGGCGGGCGAGTCGCACTGCGGGCACCGCACCTGGCGGGCGGTGGGCAGCAGCGTCAGCGGAATGGGCCCGTCGTGCGACGGTGCGGGGCCCGGCGGTGAGATGCCGGCCTCGGCCAGGGCGGCCCGGCCTTCCGGGGTGATCCAGTCGGTGGTCCAGGCGGGATGCAGGCTGACCCGGACGTCCACCCGGTCGAAGCCGGCGCCGGTGAGCTCGCGGACGAGGTCGTCGCGCATCGCGGCCATGGCCGGGCAGCCGGAGTAGGTCGGGGTGATGTCGACGACCACGTGGGAGTCGGCGACCACGTCGACGTCGCGCAGCACACCGAGGTCCACCAGCGTGAGCATCGGCAGCTCGGGGTCGGTGACCCGCGCAGCAACTGCCCGCGCCCGCTCGGTCACCCGGGGACCCGGTGATCGAGTAGCCCGTGAGGTGTCTCGATACATCGCTCGTCCCTCGCGACTACTCGACAACCGACTCGCGTTCTTATTCACCACTGGCCCCTCGGGTGGGCGCGGGCGACGGACTGCATCTCGGCGAGCATCCGGCTCAGCGGCTCACCGTGCATCCCGTCGCGTCCGTGGCGACCGAGCACGCCCGCCCGGCGCGGGGCCTCGGACCGCGGCACCTCGGCGGCGGCGAGCACCTGGTCGAGCGTCGCCTCGGCGGCTTCGCGGACCGACGCGGGGTCGACGCCGACGCCGGCCTCGGCGGCGGCCGCCTCGACCGCGTGGGTGTCGAACAGCTCGGGCCACAGCGGCCACAGCGAGTCGAGCGCGGCGACCAGCCGGCGCCGCGACTCGTCCGTGCCCTGCGCGAGGGTGACGAACCAGCGGGCGGCGTAGTCGCGGTGGTAGGCCAGCTCCCTGACGCCCTTGGCGGCCACGGCCGCCAGCACGTGGTCGCGGCTGGCACGCAGCCGCTCGAAGGTCGCGAGCCGCCAGATCGAGAAGAGCAGCACCCGCACGGTCGCCTCGGCGAAGTCGCCGTTCACGACCTCGGCGAAGCGCACGTTGCGGAACTGGTGGGCCTCGCGGAAGAACGCGAGCGCGTCCTCCGGCGGCGCGGGCGAGCCCTCGGGCAGGACCGGCACCACGGACTCGTCGGCCTTCGCCGCGCGGGCCAGCAGCAGCCGCGCCTGGCCGAGCAGGTCGAGCGCAATGTTGGACAGCGCGATGTCGTCCTCGAGGTCGGGCGCGTTGCTCGTCCACTCCGAGAGCCGGTGGGACATGACCAGCGCGTCGTCGCCCAGCATCAGGGCGTACGCCGCCAGCGCGGGCGCGTCGACGCCCTCAGGGATGGTCGTGTCGACACCGGCGAGGGGGTCCTCGAAGTCGGTGCCGAAGGCCCAGTGGGCGTCGTTGACGAGCAGGCCCGAGTAGGCGCTCTCGTGCTCGTCCTCTTCCGTCGTGTGCACGTGGTCGTTCATCACATGTGGGGGACGTTGTCGGGGATGTCGTAGAAGGTCGGGTGGCGGTAGACCTTGTCGCCGCTCGGCGCGAACATCGGGTCCTTCTCGTCGGGGCTCGAGGCCGTGATCGCGTCGGCGCGCACCACCCAGATGCTCACGCCCTCGTTGCGGCGCGTGTAGACGTCGCGCGCGTGCAGCAGCGCCATCCGGTCGTCGGCGGCGTGCAGCGACCCGACGTGGACGTGGTTGAGGCCGCGCTTGCCGCGGACGAAGACCTCGTAGAGGGGCCACTCGGGGCTGAGGTGGGGCTCGACGGTGCTCATGCGATCGCCGCCTGCTGCGTGGCGGCGTACGCCGTCGCGGCCTCGCGCACCCATGCGCCGTCCTCGTGGGCGCGGCGGCGGTGGGCCATCCGCTGCGCGTTGCAGGGGCCGTTGCCCTTCACGCCCTCCATGAACTCCTCCCAGTCCGGCGAGCCGAAGTCGTAGTGGCCGCGCTCCTCGTTCCACTTCAGCTCCGGGTCGGGGAAGGTCACGCCGAGCGCCTCGGCCTGCGGGACCGACATGTCGACGAACTTCTGGCGCAGCTCGTCGTTGGTGTTGCGCTTGATCCCCCACGCCATCGACTGCGCGGTGTTGGGCGAGTCGGCGTCGGGCGGGCCGAACATCATCAGCGCGGGCCACCAGAAGCGGTCCACCGACTCCTGCACCATCGCGCGCTGCTCGTCGGTGCCGCGCATCATCGTGGTGAGCAGCTCGTAGCCCTGGCGCTGGTGGAAGGACTCCTCCTTGCAGACCCGGATCATCGCGCGGCCGTAGGGGCCGAAGGAGGTGCGGCACAGCGGCACCTGGTTGCAGATCGCGGCACCGTCGACCAGCCAGCCGATCGTGCCGACGTCGGCGTAGGACAACGTCGGGTAGTTGAAGATCGAGGAGTACTTCTGCTTGCCCGCGATCAGCAGCTCGGTGAGCTCGAGCCGGGAGACGCCGAGCGTCTCGGCGGCGGAGTAGAGGTAGAGCCCGTGGCCCGCCTCGTCCTGCACCTTCGCCAGCAGGATCGCCTTGCGGCGCAGGCTCGGGGCACGGGTGATCCAGTTGCCCTCCGGCTGCATGCCGATGATCTCGCTGTGCGCGTGCTGGGCGATCTGGCGCACCAGCGTCTTGCGATAGCCCTCGGGCATCCAGTCACGCGGCTCGATCCGGTCGTTGCGCGCGATCGTCGCCTCGAAATGACCCTGCAGCGCCTCCTCGGACTGCGGGTCGAGGGCGGTCTCCGTGAGCGTCATGGGCACCCCTTCACCACATTTACTGACCGATCGGTCTGGTATTAGTGTGTCACCAGTCACTCTGGCACGCAAACAGCCACCGATCCACCAGCTCGACCCACCGCTCGACCCACTAGGGAGACCACCGTGACCCGTCTGCTCGAGAGCTACGCCGCCGGCCGCTGGTACGCCGCCCCTGCCGAGGGCGACCCGCTGCTCGACGCCGCCACCGGCGAGGAGGTCGCCCGGATCTCCAGCGCCGGGCTCGACCTCGGTGCGATGACCCACCACGCCCGCTCCGTGGGCGGCCCGGCGATCCGCGAGCTGACGTTCCACGAGCGTGCGCTGCTGCTCAAGGAGCTGGCGACCCACCTCACCGGCCTGAAGGACGAGCTCTACGAGGTCTCCCTGCGCACCGGCGCGACGCGACGCGACTCGATGATCGACATCGACGGCGGCTTCGGCACGATGTTCAGCTTCTCCTCCAAGGGCCGCCGCGAGCTGCCCAACGACACAGTGGTGTGCGACGGCGACCTCGAGCAGCTCGGCCGCACCGGGGTGTTCCTGGGCCAGCACGTGTACACCTCGCGCCCGGGCGTCGCCGTACAGATCAACGCGTTCAACTTCCCGGTCTGGGGCATGCTCGAGAAGCTCGCACCGGCCTTCATCGCCGGCCTCCCCTCGATCGTGAAGCCGGCCAGCCAGACGGCCTACCTCACCGAGCTGGTGGTCCGCCGCATCATCGAGTCGGGGATCCTCCCCGAGGGCTCGCTGCAGCTGCTGTCGGGCTCCGCCGGCGACCTGCTCGACCACCTCGGTGTCCAGGACTCGGTGGCCTTCACCGGCTCGGCCCACACCGCCGGCATCCTGCGCCAGCACCCGTCGGTGCTGCACGGCGGCGTCACGCTGCAGGTCGAGGCCGACTCGCTCAACTGCTCCGTGCTCGGCCCCGACGTCGCGGCCGGTGACCCCGAGTGGGACCTCTTCGTCAAGGGCGTCGTCACCGAGATGACCGCCAAGGCCGGCCAGAAGTGCACCGCGATCCGCCGGGTCATCGTGCCTGCTGCCGTGGCAGACGAGATGACCGACGCGATCGCCGCGAAGCTGGCCACCATCACCGTCGGCGACCCCGGCGACGAGTCCGTCCGGATGGGCCCGCTGGCCTCGCTCGGCCAGCGCGAGGAGGTCCGCAAGGCCGTCGAGGCGCTGCGGTTCTCGGCCGACGTGGTGCACGGCGACCCCACGGACATCTCGACGATCGCCGGCGACGGCGAGCGCGGCGCGTTCATGGCGCCGGTGCTGCTCAAGGCGCGGGCCGGTGCGGTCGAGCCCCACGACGTCGAGCCCTTCGGCCCCGTCTCCACCGTGATGTCGTACGACACCCTCGACGAGGCCGTCGCGCTCGCCGCCCGCGGCAAGGGGTCGCTCGTCGGCTCCGTGGTCACCCACGACCCGCAGGTCGCCCGCACCCTCGTGCTCGGCCTCGCGCCGTGGCACGGCCGCATCCTGGTGCTCGACCGCGACGATGCCCCCGAGAGCACCGGTCACGGCTCGCCGCTGCCGATGCTCGTCCACGGCGGCCCGGGCCGGGCCGGCGGCGGCGAGGAGCTCGGCGGCGTGCGCGGCGTGCTGCACCACATGCAGCGCTCGGCGATCCAGGCCTCCCCCGACATGCTCACCGCGATCACCGGTCGCTGGACGCGCGGCTCGCAGCGCACGATGACTCCCGAGCACCCGTTCCGCCACTCGCTCGCGACGCTGAAGGTCGGCGACACGATCGCGTCGGAGCCGCGGGTCATCTCCCTCGACGACATCGACCACTTCTCGGAGTTCACGGGCGACACGTTCTACGCCCACACCGATCCCGAGGCTGCGGCACAGAACCCGCTGTTCGGTGGGATCGTCGCCCACGGCTACCTGATCGTCTCGATGGCCGCCGGTCTCTTCGTCGACCCGGCGCCCGGTCCGGTGCTGGCCAACTTCGGCGTCGACCACCTCCGCTTCCTCACCCCGGTCAAGGCCGGCGACTCGATCCGCGTGACGCTGACGGTCAAGCAGATCACCCCGCGCTCGTCAGCCGACTACGGCGAGGTCCGCTGGGACGCGCTGGTCACCAACGGCGACGACGAGCCGGTCGCGACCTACGACGTGCTGACTCTGGTGGCCAAGCAGGACAAGAAGGAGGCCTGAGCACTAGCGTCTGGCCATGACGCCTGCTGCACAACGAGTCGTCGGCATCGTGGTCCTGCTGGTCCTCGGCGGACTGGTGTGGCCGGTGACGGCCTTCTTCTTCGACGACCACGAGAACTGGCTCATCCCGATCGGCCTGTTCGCCGCGATGGCGATCGGCGCGGCGGCGACGATCGGGCTCCCGGCTCTCGCGCGCGCCGGTGCGTCGACCGGCCGGCGCGCGCTCACGGGCGCGTGGTGGGGCCTGCTGGCCTCGTTCGCCGGCATCGCCGTGTTCTGGTTCCTGCTCAACGGACTCGGCGGCGCCTGACTGCTGGTCTGGAGCACGAGGCGCACGAGCCCCGTGCGCCCATACATTTGCGCATGGCCCTCGAGCGCCTCACCAGGATCGCGACCCTGTCGCTCGGCGCGCTCTACGTCGCTGCGGGGATCGGGAAGGTCGCGGAGGCCTCGTCGAGCGAGGGCGGTCTCGCCCTCGGCACCCTGGTCACCGCCGGTGCGCTGGTGCTCATCGGCCTGGCGCTCACCACCCGCCAGCCGCACGTCGGGCGCGGGCTCGTCTGCGTCGGGAGCCTGATGGGGATCATCGCTACGGCGTGGACGATCGTGGTCCCCGTGCTCGCGCTGGGCGTGGTGTTCCTGACGCTGCGGGAGACGGTGTCGGCCTGAGGCCTCAGCCCGCGTAGGGCACCTCGCTGCGCCACGACGACTCGTCGGCGGTGACCGCGTCCCACAACGCGTCGGCAACCCGGTCGGGCGTGAAGGCGCCCTCGCGCGACAGCGTGCCCCGCACCGTCACCGACACCGCGCGGATGCCGTCGTCGGCCAGCGTCTTGTCGAGGCTGTGCACGAGGTTGCGCACGCCAGCCTTCTGCACGCCCAGCGACGCAGCGCCCTCCCACGGCTGGTCGGCGGCCATGCTGCCGGTGACGCTGATCCGGCCGCCGGCCGACATGAACGGCCGGGCCGCCTGCACCACCGTCAGCAGCGCGCCCACCCCGAGCGCGACGTCCTCGAGGAGCTCGGCCACCGTCAGGGACAGCGGGTCCTTCTCGCGGTAGGCGCTCGGGTTGAAGTGCAGCACGTCGACGCGCCCGGTGTGCTCGCCCATGCGTCGTACGGCGTCGCGGGCGGCCGCCTCGTCGGTGATGTCGACCACCGCGTGGCCGACCGCGGCGCCCCTGGCCTCCAGGTCGGTGACCAGGTCGTCGAGCACGGACTGGTCCTGGCCCAGCAGCCCGACGTCGTACCCCTCGTCGGCGAACCTGCGCGCCACCGAGCCGCTCACGCCCGGACCGGCACCCACCACGAGAATCACTGGTCTGCTCATGGCGACTGTTCTACCCGAGCGGGACGCTCCTGCGAACCCGCCTCAACGGGTGGTGGGCCTGCGTCAGCCCGTGGTTACGGTCGAGGGATGACCCGCTTCGGATACACCCTGATGACCGAGCAGAGCGGCCCGCGCGAGTTGGTGAAGTACGCCGTCGCGGCCGAGCGGACCGGCTTCGACTTCGAGGTGATGAGCGACCACTTCTCGCCGTGGCTTACCGAGCAGGGGCACGCCCCCTACGCCTGGACGACGCTCGGCGCGGTCGCGCAGGCCACCTCGCACGTCGGGCTGATGACCTACGTGACGTGCCCGACGCTGCGCTACCACCCCGCCGTGGTCGCCCAGAAGGCCGCGACGCTGCAGCTGCTGGCCGAGGGGCGCTTCACCCTGGGCCTCGGCAGCGGCGAGAACCTCAACGAGCACGTCGTCGGCGAGGGCTGGCCCGCGATCGCGGAGCGGCAGGAGCTGCTCGCCGAGGCGATCGAGGTGATCCGTGCGCTGCACACCGGCGAGCTCGTGGACCACCGCGGCGAGTACTTCCAGGTCGACTCCGCACGCATCTGGGACCTGCCGGACGACGGCGTCGACATCGGCGTCGCGGTCGCCGGCGACCGGGCGATCGAGCGCTTCGCTCCTCTGGCGGACCACTGCATCGCCGTGGAGCCGGAGGCCGACATCATCGCGACCTGGAACGACGTCGACGGAGCGGCGCAGGTCGGCAAGGACGCCCGCGGGATCGGCCAGATCCCGATCTGCTGGGACCCCGATGAGGAGACCGCGATCGCCCGCGCCCACGAGCAGTTCCGGTGGTTCGGCGGCGGCTGGTCGGTCAACGCCGACCTGCCCACTCCGGCCGGCTTCGCGGGGGCGACGACGTACGTCAGGCCGGAGGACGTGGCCGGGTCGATCGCCTGCGGGCCCGACCTCGACAAGATCGTCGAGGCGGTGTCGGCCTACTGGGAGGCGGGCTTCACCGACGTCGCGCTCGTGCAGATCGGCGACGAGGGGCAGGACCGCTTCCTCGCCGAGGCGGCCCGCCCGCTGCTCGACAAGCTGCGGGCGGCCGCTCCCTGAGGGTTCAGCGCCAGCCGAGGGCTGGCGCCACGTCGGTGAGCACCGACTCGAGGATGTGGGCGTTGTAGTCGACGCCGAGCTGGTTGGGCACCGTGAGCAGCACGGTGTCGGCGGCGGCGATCGCCTCGTCGTCGGCGAGCTCCTTGACCAGGATCTCCGGCTCGGCGGCGTACGTCCGGCCGAAGACCGCCCGCAGGTTGGCCTCGATCTGGCCGAACTGGTCGGAGCTCTGGCCCTCGTGGCCGAAGTACATCCGGTCCAGGTCGGTGGTGATCGGCATGATCGAGCGGCTCACCGACACGCGCGGCTCGCCCTCGTGGCCGGCCTCGCGCCAGGCCTCCCGGAACACCTCGATCTGCTTGCGCTGCTGGACGTGGAACGGCTCACCGGTCTCGTCGGCCTTCAGGGTCGAGCTCATCAGGTGCATGCCACGCTCGGCCGCCCAGCGGGCTGTCGCGTCGGACGCGGCGCCCCACCAGATCCGGTCGCGCAGGCCCTCGGAGTGCGGCTCGACCCGCAGCAGGCCTGGCGGGTTGGGGAACATCGGCCGCGGGCTCGGCTGGGCGAAGCCCTCGCCCTCGAGCACCTGGAGGAAGACCTCGGTGTGGCGGCGCGCCATGTCGGCCTGGTCCTCGCCCTCGGCGGGCTGGTAGCCGAAGTAGCGCCAGCCGTCGACGACCTGCTCCGGTGATCCCCGGCTGATGCCGAGCTGGAGCCGGCCGCCGGAGATGAGGTCGGCGGAGCCGGCGTCCTCGGCCATGTAGAGCGGGTTCTCGTAGCGCATGTCGATCACCCCGGTGCCGATCTCGATCCGGCTCGTGCGCGCACCGACCGCGGCCAGCAGCGGGAACGGCGAGGCGAGCTGGCGCGCGAAGTGGTGCACCCGGAAGTACGCCCCGTCGGCGCCGAGCTCCTCGGCCGCGACCGCGAGGTCGATCGACTGCAGGAGGGTGTCGGACGCGGTCCGGACCGCCGACTGCGGCGAGTCGGTCCAGTGGCCGAAGTTCAGGAACCCGATCTTCTTCATGACTGGTTCAACGCTCAACCACTCTGGTTGTTCCCGATGACCCTGCCCACGCTCGGCGGCCTCCCGGGCGCGGCCAGCGACAGCACTGCCCGGGCGATCTCGGGCCGCTCCTCGAGGTGGTCCTCGAGCCGCTGGAGCTCCTCGGCCGCCTCGCTCTCCGGGTCGTCGCCGACCAGGTCGACGGACCCGACGAGGAACAGCTTGTCGGGGCCGACGTACTCCAGGTGCAGGGTGTTGACCGTCTGCACCTCCGGCCGCCCCTGGAGCCACCCGAGCACGGTGTCGTACGCCCGCGGGTCGGCGACCTGGCCGACGAGGAAGGCCATGTTGCGGCGCAGCAGGTAGACCGCGACGAAGCCGAGGAGCAGGCCGACCAGGATCGAGCCGATCGCGTCCCACACCGGCTGCCCGGTCGCCTGGTGCAGCGCGAGCCCGCTCACGGCGATGACGATGCCGACGAGCGCGGCGGCGTCCTCGAAGAAGACCGCCCGCAGGGTCGGGTTCGAGGTCGTGTCGAGGAACGTCGCCCGGCTGACGTCGGCGTCGCGCGCCCCGCGTCGTACTTCCCGGCGGGCCTGGGCGAACGAGATGCCCTCGAGGACGAACGCGGCACCGAGGACGACGTAGGCCCAGAGGTAGTTGGCTTCCTCCTCCTCCGCACCGAGCGACTGGACACCGTGGATCACCGAGACCGCGGCGCCGACGGCGAAGAGCCCGAAGGCGGCGATCATCGACCAGACGTAGGCCTCGCGGCCGTAGCCGAGCGGGTGCTCGGCGTCGGCGGGCTTCTCGGCCCGGCGCTCGGCGATCACGAGGAAGACCTCGTTGCCGGCGTCTGCCCACGAGTGCGCGGCCTCCGCGACCATCGACGCCGATCCGGTGACGGCCGCGACGACGCTCTTCAGGATCGCGAGGATCGTGTTGGCGGCCAGCGCGATGACGACGGTGAGCACGTGTCCAGCCTGCCAGCCCGGGCCTTGACGCGCGACCGTCTCCGATGTGCAATATATTGCATGCCGATCCCGGTGGACCACGCTCCCATCCGCACCTCGCTGCTGCGCGACACCGTCCACGACCGGCTGCGCGACCTGATCGTCGACGGCACGCTCGCGCCGGGCGAGGTGGTGCGCGACACCGAGCTCGCGACGTGGCTCGGCGTCAGTCGTACGCCGGTGCGCGAGGCGCTGCTGCGCCTCGGCGAGTCCGGGCTGGTCCGGGCTGCACCCGGACGCTCGACGGTCGTGTCCGAGATCGACCTCGCCGAGGTCCGCGAGGCCCACGCCGTGGTCGTCACGATGCACCGGCTCGCGGTCGCGGAGGCCGTCGCCCGGCTCACGCCGGCGCACCTCGACACGATGCGGGCGGCCAACCAGCGCTTCGCCGCCGCGATCGCTGCCACCGACACCGACGCCGCCCTCGCCGCCGACGACGACTTCCATGCTGTGGCGGTCGAGGTCTCCGGCAACCGCGCGCTGGCGACCGTGCTCGACCAGTTCAGCCCCGTCGTGCGCCGCCTCGAGCGGCTCCGCTTCGCCTCCCTCGCCGGCACCGAGTCGGTCGCCCTGCACGACCGCCTGGTCGAGACCTGCGCCGCGGGCGACGCCGACGCCGCCGCCGAGGTGGCCTACCGCACCTGGCAGAACCTCGCCGACCTCATCCCCGACACCCAGCCCGACTCCCAGCCCGACTCCCAGGAGACCCCGTGATCCTCGATCAGTTCCCCCGCCACCCGCTCACCTTCGGCCCCTCCCCTGTCCACGAGCTCAAGCGGCTGACCCAGCACCTGGGCGGCGCCACGGTCTGGGCGAAGCGCGAGGACGTCAGCAGCGGCCTGGCGTTCGGCGGCAACAAGGTGCGCAAGCTGGAGTACATCGTCCCCGACGTGCTCGCCTCCGGCGCCGACACGCTCGTCTCGATCGGCGGCTACCAGTCCAACCACACCCGCCAAGTCGCCGCGGTCGCCGCGCACCTCGGCCTCAAGTGCCGACTGGTGCAGGAGAAGTGGGTGCCGTGGGACGACCCGACCAACACCCAGGTGGGCAACATCCTGCTCAGCCGGATGATGGGCGCCGACTCGCGCCTGGACCCCCACGGCTTCGACATCGGCATCCGCGACTCGTGGAAGGACGCGATCCGCGAGGTCGAGGAGGCCGGCGGGACGCCGTACGCCATCCCGGCGGGCGCCAGCGAGCACCGCCTCGGCGGCCTCGGCTTCGCGAACTGGGCCTTCGAGGTGGCCGAGCAGGAGAAGGCGCTCGGGCTCACCTTCGAGACGATCGTGGTCTGCACCGTCACCGGCTCGACGCACGCGGGCATGATCGCGGGCTTCGCGGCGCTCGAGGACCTGACGGGCGTACGCCGCCGGGTGATCGGCATCGACGCGAGCGCGACGCTCGAGAAGACCCGCGACCAGGTCGGCCGGATCGCGCGCCACACCGCCGAGCTGATCGAGCTCGGCCGCGACCTGCGCGACGACGAGGTCACCGTGCTCGAGGGCTGGGCCGGCGACCTCTACGGCGTCCCGGTCGACTCCACGATGGAGGCGATGGCGCTCGGCGCCCAGCTCGAGGCGATGATCACCGACCCGGTCTACGAGGGGAAGTCGCTCGCCGGGCTGATCGACCTCGTCAAGGACGGAGACATCCCGCGCGACTCGCACGTGCTCTACGCCCACCTCGGCGGGCAGCCGGCGATCAACGCCTACCACTCGCTCTGGCCGGCGCAGGGCTGAGCGCTCACCCGCCCGGGCAGCCCCCGTCGAGCCGGGACACGACCTTCTCCCCCACACGGCGGAGCACCTCGCGCTCCTCGGGCGTGATGACGTCGATGAGCAGGTCGCGCACGTCGGCCACGTGGGCGGGCGCCGCGTCCACGACCTTGGCGTAGCCGGCCTCGGTGAGGGTCGCGTTGGTCCGCCGACCGCGGCCGGCGCAGCGCGATCGAGCGATCAGGCCGAGCTTCTCCAGGCGCTTCACCGCGTGTGAGAGCCGGGACAGCGAGGCGGACGAGGCGGCCGCGATCTCGCTCATCTGCATCGTGCGGCCCTCCTGCTCGGAGAGCACGGCGAGCACCATGTACTCGAAGAGGCTGAGGTCGGCCGCACGCTGCAGCCGCGCGTCGAGCGTGGCCGGCAGCTTGACCATGAGCGCCGCGCTGGCGAGCCAGGCCGCACGCTCGTCGGGCGTGAGCCAGCGCACCTGTTCCTCACCGCTCATGGCGGCATCGTAGCCGATCACTTGACGGTTCAAGTTTGTGGCGTCATGATTGTTGAACCGTCAAGTTCTACATCTGGAGTCCTCATGAACATCGCCCTCTGGGTGGTCGCCATCCTGCTGGCCGGCGCCTTCGCCATGGCCGGCGTGCTCAAGTCCACCAAGCCGAAGGAGGCCATCGTCGAGCAGGGCCTGGCCTGGGCCGAGGACTTCTCCCAGCCCGTGATCCGCTTCATCGGCGCGATGGAGCTGCTGGGCGCGATCGGGCTCGTGCTGCCGCCGCTCGTCGGTGTCGCCGAGATCCTCACCCCGCTCGCCGCGACCGGCCTCGCGGTCACGATGGCGCTCGCCGCGGTGACCCACCTGCGCCGCAAGGAGCCGCAGATGGTCGTGGTCAACGCAGTGCTGCTCGCGCTCGCGGCGTTCGTGGCGTGGGGTCGCTTCGGCCCCTACTCCTTCTGAGCGGTTGTCGAGGGGCCCGTCCATCAACACGTGTCCGCGATATGGCCCTCAGGACCAGGCCCGCGGGGCGACATCCCGGACACGTGTGCAGCTCTGCGCCTCGCGTCGCCGATCGCTAGCCTCGCGGCGTGGTCGACCTCTCCTCTGCGCTCGCGTGGGCCGGTTCGGCGGTCGGCTCGCCGGTCACCACCCACGACCCCCTCGACGGCGGGGCGACCTCGACGATCCTCCGACTGCAGCACGACGACGGGTCCGACACCGTGCTGCGGCTGATGACCAACGAGCCGTGGCGCACCCACGGCGCCGAGCTGACCACGCGCGAGCGTGACGCCCAGCGCGCGATGGCCGGCACCCCGGTCCCGGCGCCGACGAGCCTGGCACTCGACGCCGAGGGCGCGGTCGCCGGGGTCGCGGCCCACCTGATGTCCCGGCTCCCGGGCGCACCGCTCGCCGACCTCGACGACGACGCCCTCCGCGCGATGGCCGACCTGCTCGCCACCCTGCACGCCCAGCGGCCGGACCCGCCGTTCCGCACCTTCCAGTCGTGGGCGTGGGAGGCGAAGTGGGTCGTCCCGTCGTGGACCCGCCACCCCGGCTCGTGGCGCCGCGCCTTCGAGGTGCTCGCGAGTCCTGCGCCCGCCTACGAGCCGACGTTCCTGCACCGCGACTTCGGCCACCGCAACCTGCTGTGGCTCGACGGCGCGATCAGCGGGGTCGTGGACTGGGTGGAGACCTCGACCGGGCCGGCGTGGCTCGACGCGGCGCACGCGGCGTCCAACCTCGCCATCATGTCCGACACCGCGCGCGGCGAGTCGTTCCTCGAGGCCTACGCCCAAGTCGCGGCGAGTCCGTACGACGCCCACTGGCTCGTGATGGACGCCGTCGGCTACCTCCCACCACCCGGCAGGCCGCCGATGTTCGGCCGGCCCGACCAGCTCGAGGGCCTCGACGAGTGGCTGGACCTCGTCGTCGGCCGCCTCAACTGAGGGCGAAGTCCACGGCGGCCCGCGCGTGGAGCGCCGTGGTCGCGAAGACCGGGACGTCGACGTCGTCCGGGCCGATGAGCAGCTCGATCTCGGTGCAGCCGAGGACCACTCCCCCGGCGCCCCGCTCGACGAGCCGCCGCACCACGTCGACGTACGACGTCCGGGACTCGGGGCGGACCGCGCCGAGCACCAGCTCGTCGTAGATCACGTCGTGGACCAGGGTGAGGTCGTCGCCCTCGGGGACGAGCACCTCGAGGCCGTGGGATCGGAGCCGGTCGGCGTAGAACGGCTGCTCCATCGTGAAGCGGGTGCCGAGCAGCGCGACCCGGTCGAGCCCAGCGGCCTTCACTGCATCGGCGGTGACGTCGGCGAGGTGGAGCAGCGGGATCGTCACGGCCGCCTCGATCGCGTCCGCCACCTTGTGCATCGTGTTGGTGCAGAGCACCACGCACTCGGCACCGGCCGCCTCGAGCGAGCGGGCCTCCTCCGCGAGCGCGACGCCGGCCGTGTCCCAGTCGCCGGCCACCTGCATCGCCTCGATGTCGGCGAAGTCGACCGACGCCATCACGATCCGGGCGGAGTGGAAGCCGCCCAGCCGCTCGCGGACGTCCTCGTTGAGCAGCCGGTAGTAGAGCGCCGTGCTCTCCCAGCTCATCCCGCCCAGCAGACCGATCTTCCTCATGTCCGCCATTGAACACGGCGAGGTGTCGGTGACCCGGTCTAGCGTGCGAGCCATGGCCACCAAGCCCCTGGCGGAGTCTGACGGCATCCGGGTGTTCCCGGCGACCCACGCGCGTTTCGACGACGTCCGCACCATGGTCGGGCCGAAGAACCCCACGTCGAGCGTGTGCTGGTGCCTGAGCCACCGCATCCCCGCCAAGGACAACACGTCGCTCGCCGGTCCTGAGCGCGGTGCCTTCGTCGAGGCCCTGACCCGCAAGCGCACCAAGCCCGGCGTGCTCGCCTACGACGGCGACGAGGTCGTCGGCTGGGCCGCGGTCGCGCCCCGTGCGGACCTGCCGTTCGCGCGCTCGACGAAGATCCCCCACGTCGACGACCAGCCGGCCTGGTCCGTGTGGTGCATCCGGGTGCGGCCCGGGCACCGTGGCCGCGGCATCTCCCACGTCCTGCTCGACGGAGCGGTGGCCTACGCCGCGCAGCGGGGCGCGCCCGTCGTGGAGGGCTACCCCGTCGACAACCGGGGCGAGAAGGTCGACCTCACCATGGCCTACGTCGGCACCCGCAAGCTCTTCGAGGACGCCGGCTTCGAGCTGGCCGGCTCGACCGAGGCGACCTCGGCGGGCTTCCCGCGCGTGATCATGCGCACGAACACCTGACACGCCGGCGCCGACTCGTGCTCCGGGCCGACATCTTGCTACCTTAGTCCAGTAATTCACTGTACTAAAAGTAGGAGGTCGGCGATGAGGACGAACGAGGGCGACTGTCGGGTCGTGGTGGTCGGAGCGGGCGCCGGCGGCACGCTGGTCGCGACCCACCTGGTCACCGCGCTCTCCTCGCGCTTCCGCGTCGAGCTCGTCGACCCCGCCCCCACGACCGGGCGCGGCCAGGCGTACTCCACCACCGACGAGCGCCACCTCCTCAACGTCCCCGCCTCGGGCATGAGCGCGTTCCCCCGCGACCCCGAGCACTTCCTCCGCTGGCTGCGCAACCACCACGACCCGAGGTTCCAGCCCCACGACTTCGCACCCCGTGCCGTCTTCGGCCGCTACCTCGAGAGCCTGCTCACGACGGCGACGGAGTTCCCCGGCAACGCCCGGCTCGTACGACGTCGCGCCGAGGTCGTCGACATCGCCGGCTCCGGCGACAGGTTCGTCGTCGAGCTCTCCGACGGCGACACCATCGAGGCGCGCGCGGTCGTGCTCGCGACCAGCAGCCGCCCCGGCACCGGCTGGGCGCCGCCCGAGCTCGCGGCCGACCCCCGACTCGTCGCCGACCCGTGGACGCAGGGGATCCCCGGGGTCGGCGACGTGCTGATGCTGGGCTCGGGCCTCACCATGGTCGACCTCGCCATCAGCGCCGACCGGCCCGACCGCACGGTCCACGTGGTCTCGCGCAACGACGCCGTACCCCGCCCGCACGTGCTGCCGACGACTCCCCCGGTCCCGCCGCCGCCGGGCATCACCCGCACCCAGGACCTCGACACACTGCGCTCCACGCTGGCCGCGCACGTCGAGGAGACCGTGGAGGCCACCGGCGACTGGCGGGCAGCGATCGACGGCCTCCGTCCCGTCACCGCCCAGCTCTGGCGCGGTCTCTCCGAGGCCGACAAGCGCCGCTTCATCGGCGAGGACGCCCGCGCCTGGGACGTGCACCGCCACCGCATGGCCCCGGCCACCGCGCGCCGCTTCCACGCGATCGCGGCCGAGGGTCGCCTCGAGCGCCACCGCGGCACCATCGCGGCCGTGCAGGCCGACCCCAGCGCCCTGCGCGTCACCCTCGATGACGGCACCACCCTGCGGGTGGCGGCCGTGGTCAACTGCACCGGCCCGGTCGGCTCCATCGCCGCCGACCCGCTGCTCACCCGCCTCGCGCAGACCGGCCTGGTGCGCCCCGGCCCCGCCGGCCTGGGCATCGACACCGCCGACGACGGCCGCATCGTCGGCACGCTCCCCGAGGCGCTCCCGTTCCTCGCGGTCGGCTCCCTGCGGCGGGGAAATCTCTGGGAGTCGACCGCGATGCCCGAGATCCGCGAGCAGGCCTACGACGTCGCGCGGATCGTCAGCCGGTCGATGCACGGCGAGTCGCACCGCCGTCCGGTCGACCCCTACGGCCTCACCCTCTCGACCAGCACGGGTGCCGCGGACCTCTACAACGACGCGCTCGGCCGGCTGCTGCGGCTCCAGGGCGGCGTCGAGGACGGTCTCGCCGAGGCCGTCGCCGCCGACGAGGGCTTCGTCCAGGCGCACGCGGCGCTGGCGCTCCTCGGCCACGAGTGGGGCACCAACACCCACTGGCAGGCGTCGCTGCGGGCCGCGCACCGCGCCGCGGCCGACCGGCACCTCGACGACCGCGAGTCCTCCTTCCTCGACGCCGTGACCACACGGCTGCGCACCGACGAGGCCACCGGCGCCGCAGCCCTGCTGCGCCACGTGCGCCTCTTCCCGCGCGACGCCCTGGCCGTCAGCGTCGCCGTACCCACCGTCGCGTTCGGCGGCCTCACCAGCGGCTCGCAGACCGCCCAGCTGGTGGAGTCGCTGGGCCGCTCCTACGGCGACGACTGGTGGTACGCCGGCCAGCTCGCGTTCGTCCGGCAGGACCAGGAGCGCTGGTCCGAGGCCGAGGACCTGGCCTCCTACGCCCTCTCCGTGGAGCCGGCCTCCGGCCACGCCGTCCACGCCCGCGCCCACGTCTTCTACGAAACCGGTCAGCACGCCGCCGGCCTGGCGTGGCTCGACGAGTGGATCCGCACCCGCGGCCCCGAGGCCAACCACCGCTCGCACTTCTCGTGGCACGCCGCCCTCCACGAGCTGATGCAGGACGACGTCGATGCCGTACGACGTCGCTACGCCCGCGAGCTCGCGCCGTCCGTCGTCAGCGGCAGCCGGATCGTCGTCGACAGCGGCGCGCTGCTGTGGCGCGGCCGGGTCACCGGCGCCTGGACCGACGACCAGCCCGTGGACGCCGTACGCGCTGCGGCTCCGGAGGAGTGGCTCACCGCCCCGACGACGCCGTTCGCCGCGACGCACGGCGCGGTCCTGCTCGCAGCCGCCGGCGACGCCGCGGGCCTCTCCCGGCTCGGCGAGCACGCCGCGCGCAGCGAGGACCGGGTCTTCCGCGACGTGGTCGCACCGCTGTGCACCGGGCTCGTCTCGGTCGTCGAGGAGCGCTGGAACGCCGCCTCGGCCACCCTGACCTCGGTCGTCGCGACGATGGACCCGCTGGGCGGCAGCAAGGCCCAGCGCGAGGTCGTCGAGGACACCCTCGTCCACGCGCTGGCGATGGCCGGGCGCAACGCCGAGGCCGCCGCCGTGCTCGACGGCCGGCTGTCGCGGCGGTCCTCGGCTCTGGACGCGCGGCGGCGGGCGGCGGTGCAGTCCTCCCAGGCGGTCGCCCGGTGATCGCGAACGACGCGTTCGCATCCGTCGCCGCCACCTCGATGATCGCGATGGCGATCAACGACCTGCACCTCGAGCTCGTCGCGGCGGCCGCGGCCTGGCTCGCCGGCTGGTGGCTGCTGCGGGAGGACTCGGTCTGACCGGGGTTTTGCGTCGCGTACCGCCCGCTCAGCCCGATCAGCGTTCACTCCCGGCCGACCTGCGCCATGCTCACTCGGTGAGTGACAACTGCATCCGGCTCATCCGGACCGACGCGTTGCGGAGAGGCCATCCATGATTCGGCGGATTCTGTCCGACGAGCGTGCCACCATGCCGGACATGAAACCGAGCATGCGCGTCGCGGCGTATGTCGACCACCTCGACGCCGCCCTGGTGGATGGATTCGTTGCCTCCTTCGAGCGCTCCAAACTTGCGGCGGTCGCGACCGAGCTGAACCTGCCTGCGGATCGGCTCGACCACATTCATCGCGGCTACTTCGTTGCTCTGGCTGTCACGGCCTGGGCCGACAAACAGATCACCTTCGACGAGGAGGCTCAGCTGACGATGGTCGCCGCGGCCTTGGCGATCCCCATGCCCGAAGCGATCGAGCTCGTCCTGACGGCGCGTGACATCGAGCCGCCTCTGCTCGTCGCCGGGCTGGGGTTGACGCCGCGCGATCGAATCGGATTTGCAGACCCCCTCGGCACCGAAGTCCCCGCGTGGCACCAACGTGCGACCGGGGCCGGCCTCACCCCCACCGAGGAGCTCAGCTCGGCGAGGTACGTCGTTACCAGCGATCCCAACTCAGACGAGCACCATCACCTGTGGGAGGCAGGCTCAATGGTGATCGCCGAGTGGGCCTTCGACGCCGCCATCGAACAGCTCGAGGAGCAACGCCGGCAACGCGGCCTGATCCTCTGAGCGGCGTGTCCCGAACAGTTCGAGCAGACCAGTCTTCACAACCACCATCAGCCATTGATGTTCGAACATGTGTTCGATACAATGAAGCATGTCCATCACCACTCTCCGAGCCGAGCCACGCCAGGCGCCTCGTGGGGCGACGGGGAGGGACCTGCTGGACTTCGCGACCGAGGCGCTGCGGACGCGCCGCCTGGCGGAGGTGGCGGAGCTGGAGCTCGCGATCGAGTGGGCGGTGGTCAACGGACACCCAAGGGATGAGCGCGACCCGATGGTCACTCCGGGCGGCGACGGCACGCCGTCGGTCCGCGACCATTCGATCCCCGAGCTCGCCATGGCGCGAGAGACCCATCCCGCCACCACGCGTGCTCTCATCGCCGACGGACTCGACCTGGTCCACCGGTTCCCGCTCACTTGGCAGGTCGTGAAGGCCGGCCGTTGCGAGCCGTGGGTGGCGCGCAAGGTCGCCGTGATCAGTCGTGGGCTGCTGTCCGACCAGGTCGCCCGCGTCGATCGAGCGACAGCACGGGCCGTCGCGGGTCACGCACCCTCGACCGTGCTGGAGATCGCCCGCGCGAAGACGATCGAGGCAGACCCGGAGACCCACCGTGGCGAGCGTGAGCGGTCGCGGCACGAGCGCTACGTGCGACTCTCGCGCGCTGATGAGTTCGGTTACCGCCACGTGATCGCCCGCGTGACAGCCGGCGACGCAGCGTGGATCGACGCCATGGTCGACCGAGTCGCCGACATCCTCGCCCTCGAGCACGGTCACGACCACAACCACGACGAGCTCAGGTCGCTCGCCCTCGGGTGGCTGGCCCGTCCCGTCGAGCTGCTGAAGCTGCTCCTCGAGCACACCCAGCCCAAGACCGACCCGAACACGACCGAGTCGACCCAGCCGGCCTGGGCACCCGATCACCTCGCCCACACCGTCGAGCGACTCTGCGCGCTCCCCGCTTCTCAGCTGGCGCGGCTCCGTGGTCGTGGCCGACTCTTCGTCCACGTCACCGAAGAAGCCCTGCGCGCTCGCGAGGGCGTCGCCCGCATCGAGGGCGTCGGCCCCATCGACGTCACCGCGCTGGCCGACGTCCTCGGTCATGCACACGTCTCCGTGACCCCTGTGCTCGACCTCCGCTTGCGCAGACGCTCCGACGCCTACGAGCACCCGGAGATGATCAAGGACCACGTCTGGTCCCAGTCAGGCGGTGACTGCTTCCCGTTCACCCCGCGATCGGCGACCCGTGACACGGTGGACTTTGACCACGCCGTGCCGTACGACGACACCGGCCCGCCGGGTCAGACGGGGCCGCACAACTCCGGACCGCTTCGGCGACGACATCACCGCACCAAGACCTTGGGCGGCTTCACCACCCGCGTGGTCGGTCCCGGGCGCCACCTCTGGCGTACGCCGCACGGGCTGGCCTACCTCGTGGACCATTCCGGCACGACCAGGCTCACGGACCGACAAGCGTCCGCCATGACAGAAGCACCGGACGGCGTGGAGCTCTACTTCGCGCCTGCCCTGACCTACGAGCCGCCTATCCTCTGAGGATGCACCGGATCTTCACCACGAGCGTCGCGTCGGTCTACCCGCACTACGTCGCCAAGGTGGAGCGCAAGGGCCGGACGCAGGCCGAGCTCGACGAGGTCATCGAGTGGCTCACCGGCTTCGACGAGGGGGCGCTCCAGACGCACCTCGACAACGGGACGACCTTCGAAGGCTTCTTCGCCGACGCCACCCTCAACCCGCACGTCGACCAGATCACCGGATCGGTGTGCGGCGTGAAGGTGCAGGAGGTCGAGGACCCGCTGATGCGCCGCATCCGCTACCTCGACAAGCTCGTCGACGAGCTCGCCAAGGGGCGGCCGATGGAGAAGGTGCTGCGGGGCTGAGCCGGCTCAGCGCACGTCGAAGACGATCGTCTTGACCGGGTTGTCGAACTCGGTGGTGCGCAGGGAGACCTGCACCTCCCACGCGCCGGCGGTGGGGATCACCACGTCGCCGGAGTAGACGCCCGGACCCTGGTTGCTCAGCGACACCGCGCCGAGGTCGACGCCGTCCGTCGACAGGCTGAGCCGCGGCGCCTCGAAGCCCTCCGCAGGGCGGCCCGCGTCGTCGGTCAGCTCGATCGTCACCGTGGTCGGCCCGACCGCGACCGGCTCGAGGGTGACCTCACCCGTCAGCTCGCCGAGCTCGACGGACTCCCCCGCGCTGGCCGCACCCGGGCTCGAGGCATCGGCCGCGACCGCGACCTCGGGGCTCCGGTCGACGAGGAAGCCGGTCACCAGCAGCACGGCGACCAGGACGCCGGCCTCGGCGAGCGTCGTACGGACGAGGAGGCCGGCGGCGTCGCGGCGCTCGCGCCGACGGGACGCGTCACGGAGCCCCGGGAGCAGGGAGAACCGGTTCCACGCCGCGATCGCGACGGCGACCAGGACAAGCAGGAACTTGACGAGCAGCAGCCCGCCGTAGCCGGTGTCGAGCAGCGCGCCCCACGAGCCGGCGATCCGCCAGGCGCCGAGCGTGCCGGTGACCAGCAGCACCGCCAGCACGGCGGACGCACAGGTCGAGAACCGGCTCAGCGCCACCGCGCCAGAGTCGTCACGGGCCGCGAGGTCGGCCAGCACGAGCGCGACCGCCACGAGCCCACCGAGCCACACCGCGCCGGCGACGAGGTGGAGCACGTCGACGGCGACCACGAGCGCCTCCGGCGAGGCCGCCCGGGTGTGCCCGGTGAAGGCGGGCGCGGCGAGCGCAACCACGCACCCCGCGAGCACGAGCGCCCGGCGGGCACCGTCGGGCTCGCGCACCGGGAGGGCGAGGGCGACGAGCACCAGCCCAGCGACCACCGCGGCAGGTACGACGTACTCCATCGGCGCCAGGGCCGACCAGGTCGAGCCGTCGCCGAGCGCCGAGGCGCCCACGCCGAGCTGGTAGAGCGCGACGAGCGGCACGGCGAGGAGCCACCCCAGCGCGGCCAGCCCGGCGGCGGGACGCACGGCGGCACGCAGCCGCCGGCGCGACCCGTCGGCGTCGCGTCCGGCGGGCAGGAACAGCACCGCGAAGATGGCGGCCCCGGTCGCAACCAGCAGCCCGAGGTAGCCCAGCCAGCGGACCACGCTGAGGGGCAGCGGTGCGGTGGTGTCGGCGTCCGCGCTCGTGGTCGGTACGTCGACGACGTCGCTCGGCGCTCCCACCGAGAAGGTGAGCGAGCCGCCGATCGGGTGGCCGTCCTCCGACACGAGGCGCCAGACGACCACGAGCGTGCCCTCATCCACCTCCTCGTCGAGGTGGACCACCAGCTCGGCGTCGCGGACGGTCGCGGACGAGGCCACCTCCTCCCCCGTCGCGTCGAAGACCCGGATGCCGGCCGGCACCCCGATCACCGACTCGTTGAAGGTGAAGGTGACGTCGTCGGGCGCCGTGTCGAGGACGGCACCCTCCACCGGGTCGGTGCCGATCAGGGTCGCGTGGGCGGAGGCGGGCGCAGCGGCACCGAGCAGCAGCACGCACGCCAGCGGCAGCAGGAGGAGCCACCCGGCCGCCCGCCGGACCACAACGGAGGTCATGCGCGTCGGCGGCGCAGCGCCAGGACCCCACCGCTGGCCACGCATCCGGCGGCGACCAGCCCCACGGCGCCCAGGGTCATCAGGCGCTCGGAGCGGGCGCCGGCGGTCACCACGATCACCGGCGCGGGCATCTCCAGCTGCTCGCGGCTGGCCTCGTCGGCGGCCACCTCGGTCCAGGCGGCCTCACTGCCCTCGCAGCGCTGCACGACGGGGAAGACGAGCGTCACGCCCGCCTCCTCGGGCAGGCGGACGGAGAACTGCACCGCGTCCTCGACACCGTCGAGCAGCGGGTCGTCGGTGCGGTAGGTGAGGGTGCCGTCGGCATGATCGGCCTCCCAGCGCTCGGTGCTCGCGGCCTCGACCTCACTGACCTGATCGGGCATCCGGACGGCGACCTCGGTCGTGGCCGAGCCTTCGCAGCCGTGCGGCACCACGAGGCGTACGAGCGCGGTCGAGCCCGCGGTCGTGCTCGAGGGAGAAAGCGTCACGTGCGCCGCCGCCGGAGCCGCCACCACGAGGAGCACCGCGCCGGCCGCAGCGGCGCCGAGGCTCGCGCGCGTGCCGTTCATGGGCGCTCCAGTGGGGGGTCAGGAGGAGGTCGGGGGTGACGAGGGTGACCGTGCTCACACAACCAGCCTGTCGAACTGTTGTCAAGGATGTGAACTGGGCGTACGGTGATTCAAGTCACTGAATCCAGGTCCCGCGTGTGAACGCGCACCGAGCGGCCGCCCCAGAAAGGGATCCATCCCATGCCCAACATCACCGTCGAGCTGCTGCGCGGCCGCACCCTCGAGCAGCGTCGGGACTTCGCGAAGGCCGTGGCCGACAGCGCCGTGGAGATCCTCGGCGCCCGTCGCCAGGACGTCCGCATGGTCTTCACCGAGATCACCGCCGACATCGTCGCCAACGGCGGGGTCCTCGCCAGCGAGGACGACAGCCGGGCCGGCGTGGTCGCCGCCCTCGCGGACGACTGAGCGGCTCTCGCCAGACCGACACGCAGCGCGGGCCCGGAGGATCATCCTCCGGGCCCGCGCTGTTGCTGTGCCTACCGCTTGCGGTTCGACTTCTTCTTGGTCACCTTGACGGTGGCCGTGTCGACCACCTTCTCGGCGAGGTCGCTGCCGAGGTAGGTGACGGTCAGGCGGAGCTTGCCCTTCGTGGCCTTGGGCAGCTTGACGACCACCTTGCCGTTGACCAGCGTCCCGGTGACCGTCCCACCTCCCTTGACCGCGACGGAGACCTTGCCGGTGACCGGCACGCCGTCGGGAGCCGTGAGGGAGACCTTCACGGCCGCCTTCTTGCCCTTCTTGACGGTGTCGGGCACCTTGACGGTCATCCGCGGCACGACCTTCTCCACGACCACCTGCACCTGGGCGGACGACGCCTTGTGGGCACTGTCGCCGAGGTAGCGCAGGGTGAGCTGGTGGGTGCCGGGCAGGAGGCCCTTGGCCGCCAGCTCCAGACGCGCCTGACCGGAGGCCAGGGTGCCGGACGCGAGCACCTGCGTGCCGTCCGCCAGCTCGACCTTGCCGGTCGCCGCTGCCGGGGAGACCCCGACCGCGACCGAGCCGACCGTGCCGTAGGTGAAGGGTGCCGAGGCGCCCGCCACCGCGGAGGCTGCCGGCCCGTCGCCCGAACCGCCGGCCGGCTTCACGGTGATCCTGACCGTGGCGATGCCGGAGGTGGCGGTGCCGTCGCTCACCCGGTAGGTGAACGTGTCCTTGCCGGTGAAGCCACCGTCCGGCTTGTAGGTGAACCCTCCGTTGCCGGCCAGGACCACCGACCCGTTGATCGGGTCGCTGAGCTTGGTGGCGGTGAGGCTGTCACCGTCGGCGTCGGTGTCGTTGCCGAGCACGCCCGGCGCACCCAGCACCAGCTCCTGACCGGCGATGACCTCGTAGGCGTTGTCCACCGCGACCGGCGCCGCGTTGGGCTTCTCCCCCACCGTGATGGTCACGGTGGTGGGCGCGGACGCGGACGTGCCGTCGTACGCCGTGTAGGTGAAGGTGGTCGTGCCCACGAAGTCGGCGTCGGGCGTGTAGGTGAACGAGCCGTTGGCAGCCATCGTCACGACTCCGTCGGCCGGCTGGGTGAGCCCAGTGGCGGTGAGGGTGTCGCCCTCGGCGTCGGTGTCGTTGGCGAGGACGCCGGGGGCTTCGACGACGAGCGCCTGACCCTCCGTCGTCGTGTAGGTGTCGTCGACACCGACCGGCGCCCGGTTGACGTCGCCCTCGAACAGCTCCAGGACGTCGGCGGCAGTGAGCTCGTAGCCGTAGATCCGGAAGTCGTCCTGCTGCTCGGTCGGACGCGGGTCGTTCCAGCTGCCGTTGCCGATGTAGTTGGCGGTGGTGCCGCCGTCACCGATGTCCCCGATGGTGACCGGGACGTTGTCCCGCACACCACCGTTGGTCTGCAGCACGCCGTTGAAGTAGATCTTCACGGTCGTGCCACCGCCGGTGGGCGAGGGGCCGAGCGTCACGGCGACGTGCGTCCACTGGTTCAGCGGCAGGTCGGCGGTGCCGTTCAGCTGGGTGCGGTACTGCTCGCCGTTGTTCATCCGCATCGTCACCGCGAAGCCGCGGTTGCCGTTGTCGGTCTCCGACTGGAGCAGGAGGAACTCCGTCGTGTCCTTGCCGATCTGGACGTGGGTGGTCCAGTTGGGCAGGGCCGTGGGACGGATCCAGGTGGAGACGGTCATCTCCTCGTCCATGCCGAACGTGATGTCGTTCGGGAGCTGGACGTGGCCCTGGCCGGGCAGGTTCACGCCGGCGCCGTACTTGCCGGTCGGCGTCCAGCCGGCGTTGCCCTGCAGCGTGGCGTTGCCGATGGCCGGGTCGGACCCGGAGTTGACCGACGTGGTGCCCGAGCCCTCGTCGAACTTGTAGTGCACCGGCACGCCCTCGCCGACCGGAGGCCGGGAGACGGTGTGCTGGGCCGTGCCGACCGAGTCGCGCCACCCGGCGGCCGCGACGAAGCGGACCTCGATGGCGTGCTGGCGCGGGGCCAGCGTGACCGGCGGGAACGAGACCTGGCCGTGGGTGACGGTGACCTGGCTCCCCACGCTCTCGCCGTCGATCCAGAGCTCTGCGACACCCGTCGGGTTGGCGTCGGCCGAGTCCTTCACCGTCGCCGACACCGTGATGGGGGCGTTGAACTCCGACGGGGATGCGGGCGAGGTGGCGACCGTGGTGGTCGTGCCGAGCGCGCTGCCGTCGGCGTACAGGCCGGAGACGTCAGCGGCCGACAGGGCCGTGGTCCAGAGGCGTACGTCGTCCATCAGTCCGTCGAACGCCGGGTCGGGGTAGCCGTTGCGACCCAGCCAGTTGTTCGTCGTCGGACCGACGTCGGTCATCGTCAGCGTCAGGTCGGTGCGCTGGGCGATCTGCTGACCGTTGAGGTAGAGCGTGCCGACGGCACCCTGTCGCGTGAAGACGACGTGGTTCCACTGGTTGGCCGTGACGTCCTTGGTCGGAGTGGCGTAGACCCGCTCCTGGACGTTGCTGCCCTTCTTCTTGAACGTCGCTGCGAGCCCGGTCCCGCCGGGGGCGGCGTCGGTCTGCATCTGGATCTGGAAGAAGCTGCCTGCGTCGCCCAGGCCGTCACCGATGTGGAACAGGTTGATCCAGTTCCCCTTGGTGTCGGGCCGGACCCAGAAGGAGGTCGTGAAGCTCGCCTCGTCCTGGAGCAGGTTGTCGGGCAGGTCGACCGTGTTGGCGTTGTTGCCGCCCTTCAGGTCGAGCGCGCCACCGTTGATGCCGGTCGTGCTCCAACCGGAGGTGCCGACCAGCGTGGCGTCGCCGACGGTGATGTCCGAGCCGGTGTTGGCAGCGGTCGTGCCGGCGCCCTCCTCGAACTCGTACCTCACCTGGGCGTCGGCGCTCCCGAGCCCCGAGCCGACGACCACGAGGTCGTCGACCACCAGGGTCGCGCCCGGTCCGCCGCCTGCAAGCGTCAGGTCCTGCTGCCGCGCGGCGGCGGTGAAGGTCCCGACGTAGGTGTCGAAGGCGGTGGTGGACGACCTGTCGGTGGTCGCCGACAGCGTGCTGGTGAGGTCACCGACCGACAGCGTCGCCGTGCCGGGCCCGGTCCCCGTGGAACGGCTGTCGCGGGCGTAGCGCAGGGACACGCGGTACTGCTTGCCCACGTCGAGACCCTTGAGCGTGCGGGTCAGGCTGCCGTTGGTGCCGAGTGAGAGGTGGTAGCCCGTGCTGCCGAGGCCGCGCATGCTGGCCGCGTTGGAGCGAACCAGCTGCACCTCGCCGTCCACCGTCCACGGCGACATCCGGCTGCTGCCGGCGCCCACCTGGGCGGTGTCGGGGTAGGAGCTGATGGACAGGAAGTTGGCCGGGAGCCGCGGGTACTCGAACTGGTCGACGACCGCGGGGGCCGGCGAGTCCATCTTCACCTGCGGGTCGAGCTGCACGATGTTCGCGACCGACGGCACGCCGTCGCTCCACACGAAGACCATGTAGGCCCCGGGCGGGGCGTAGTTGGCGTCGGCCGGCGAGTCGATGCTCACCGTGCCACCGCTCTGCGTGAAGTCCAGGTCCTGGAAGTTCTGGTCGTTGTTGAAGCCGTGGGTGACCGAACCGTTGCGGACCAGGGTGACGCGCTCGACGGGCTTGTCGGACGACACCGAGAACGTGCCGTCGTAGCCGATCTTCTTCGGGGCGTTCGTGACGACGGGTCGCGTCGCCGGCTGGTTGCCGTCAAAGAGGTACGTCGGCGAGTAGTACTGCACGTCGGTGTAGTTGTGCGGACCGGGCGCGCCGCCACCGCCGACCATGATCCTGCCGTCGGGAAGGAGCAGCGCGGTCGAGTGGTAGAGACGGGCGTGCTCCTCGGGCACGTCGACCTCGGTCCACTGCGAGCCGCTCGCGGCCTCCGGGTCCCAGATCTCCGGGTTGGTGACGTAGCCGGCCTGGCCGTTGTTGTCGCGCGAGCCGCCGGTGACGAGGACCCTGCCATCGGGCATGACGGTCGAGGACGCCCAGTGGCGGCCGTACTTCATCGGGTCGGTCGCGGTGACGACCGGGTCAGCGGTGCCGCCGGAGATGTCGACGGTGAAGCCGGCGCGCGCGCCGGCGGGGCCGCCGCCGTTGGCCCACCAGCCGCCACCGACCTGCAGGATCTTGCCGGGTCGGTACATCGTGGCGGTCGAGGTGGCGCCGACCGGGTTGCCGAGGTCGCCCTGGTTGCCCGTGCCGTTGCCCAGCGTGCCGCGCAGCGTGATCGAGCCGGCGCCACCGTCGGCGCTCGGGTCGAGCTCGGACATCTGGGTGCCGGAGATGTTGAACACGTGGCCGTTGGTTGGGGCCACGAAGGCACGCGGGTACCACCAGCGGTTCTCGTCGGGCTGGCCGTTCTGGGCGTCGCCGTAGGCCGCCGAGCTGGTCGCACCGGTGAGGAGCTTCCAGGAGTTGCCCTGCGAGGGGTCGTAGAGCTCGGGCGTCAGCACGCCCGGGCCACCGGGGCCGCCACGCAGCGAGCCGCCCTGGACCACGACCGAGCCGCTCGGGAGGGTCGTGCCCGTGGGGTACCAGCGCGGGTAGTTCATCGGTGCCTCGTTCTTGAGGCCCTTGCCGCTGGAGTAGCTGGTCACGCCGATCGCGGCGTCGTTGGGCGCGTTGCCGCCCAGGCCGTCGTCACCGCCGACCGTGAAGGTCGAGCGGCGGTGCGGCATCTGCACCTGCATGGAGCAGAACAGATCGGTGTAGGTCGCGTTGGGGATCACGCCCGCGACGAGGTTGCCGACCGTGCGGACCACCTTCGGGTCCCAGACGTCGATCTGCGTCTGGCCGCCCTGGGTGACGCAGTCGTTGCCGCTGTAGTCGTAGAGGTTGTTGTCGGTGCACCCGGGGGCGGCGACCGATCCGAAGGACTGGACCTTGCCGTCCGCGGTAAGGGCGGCGTTGATCGGCATCACCGGCCACGGCGTGACGTCGCTCCACGAGCCCTGCTCGTCCTTCTGGGGCGGCGAGCAGTCCGCGGGCAGCAGCGCGGCGGAATAGGCGATGCCGTTGCGCAGCTGGGCGCGCACGAAGTCGTCGGCCTGGTTGTCGTTGGCGTTCGCGCCGTCGTCGGCCGCGGTGTAGGCGGAGGCGTGGTGGCCCAGCGAGGAGTACCACGAACGGCCCTGGTCGATGGTCTGGCACCACGTCACCGGGTGGGAGGTGCCCTCCTCACCGACGCGCGTGCCGGGGGCGTACGACGACTCGTCGACCGACACCAGCGTGCGCACGTTCTGCGTCGGGTTGACGTCCCACTCGTACCACTCGTCGGTGTAGGAGAGGGACGACGGGAGTCCGGCCGTCAGCGCGTTGGTGGCGTCGGTGACGTTCACGGTGCCGCGCTGGCCGCCGGCCGGCTCGGGGTGGCCGGTCGCGGCCGCGCCGACGAGGCGGTGGTAGAAGGGGTTCACGTCGTGCTCGGTCTGGTCGGGCGACCAGCCGGTGTAGTGGATGCCGACGAAGCCGCCGCCACCGCGGATGTAGGCCTCGAGCGCGGTGCGCTGGTCGGGGGTGAACAGCACGCCCGCGGTATGGGCGAAGACCAGGACGTCCTTGGTGGCCAGGTTCTCCGGGGTGAACGCGGCGGCGGCGTTGGTCGTCTCCTGGATGTCGGCGACGGCCTGGGCCGGGTCGCCGGTGTTGCCGTCCAGCTCGTACTGGGCCGCGAGGGAGTTGGACAGCTCCCGGACCGCGGCGCGGGTGTTGGCCACCGAGCCGTGCACGCCGTCGCCGCTGGAGAACAGCAGGACGCGCAGCACGTCGTCGTCGCCGGGGGCGGCGGACGCGGGGGCGGTGGTGACGGCCGACAGCGGCAGCGCGACGGCCACCGCGGCCGTCACGGCCACGAGGTGCGCTGACGCACGGCGGAGGCGGCTCGCGTGCCGCCCGCGTGCAGAACTGCGTAGCAGGTTCATCTTCGTTCCCTTGGCTCGACTGGTCAGAGCTCGGCGGGCGGCGGGTGCGGGCAGCGCTCACGGAGACGTGTGGTGGAGACAGGACTGAACGTATGACGCCCGTCACACAGAGTCAAGAACTCTGTCCAGAATCGTGAACGCAATGGAGATGTGGTTCAGATACATGAAAACAGGTCTGGGTGGCCGATCCCCCGCACGGGGCCGGACCACCCAGACCTGGTCTGGGGGTGGTGGTGCTGTGCAGAAACGTGTGCGACTAGCGGCGCACGCGCGCGCTGCCGCCGCCGGCGAGCGCGCGCACCTCCGCGGCCGTGGCCATCGAGGTGTCACCGGGCGTGGTCATCGCGAGCGCGCCGTGGGCGGCGCCGAGCTCGAGGGCCTGCTGCAGGGGCTCGCCCTCCAGCAGGCCGTAGACCAACCCGGAGGCGAAGCCGTCGCCGCCGCCGACCCGGTCGAAGATCCCGAGGTGGTCACGCGGGGCCGAGGCGAGCACACCCGTGTCCGGCGACCAGGCGATCGCCTGCCAGTCGTTGTCGCTGGCGGTGTGGACCGTGCGCAGGGTCGTGGCGATGACCTTGAACCACGGCATCTTCTCCGCGACCGTGCCGACCATCGCCTCGAAGCTGTCCATCGGCAGCGCGCTGAGGTTCTCGTCGACGTGGGCGACCTCGAAGCCGAGCGCGGCCGTGAAGTCCTCCTCGTTGCCGATCATCACGTCGACGTGCCCGGCGAGCCGGGTGTTGACGTCACGGGCGAACTCGGTGCCCCCGATCCCCGCCCACAGGCTGGGGCGGTAGTTGAGGTCGAAGGACACCACCGTGCCGTGCTTCTGCGCGGCCGCCATCGCCTCCTCGGCCACGGCTGCGGCGTTCTCCGACAGTGCGGCGTAGATGCCACCGGTGTGCAGCCAACGCACGCCACGACGGCCGAAGAGGTCGTCCCAGTCCACGGCGCCCGGCTTCATCTGGGCGATCGCGGTGTTGGCGCGGTCGGAGACCCCGACCGCACCCCGGACGCCGTAGCCGCGCTCGGTGAAGTTCAGGCCGTTGCGCACGGTGCGGCCGATGCCGTCGTACGACTCCCAGCGGATCAGCGAGGTGTCCACGCCGCCCTGCATGATCAGGTTCTCGACGAGGTGGCCGATCTCGTTGTCGGCCAGGGCGGTGACGACGCCGGCGCGCTTGCCGAAGACCTTCCGCATGCCGCGGGCGACGTTGTACTCACCGCCGCCCTCCCACGCCTCGAACCGGCGGGCGGTGCGGATGCGGCCCTCCCCCGGGTCCAGGCGCAGCATCACCTCGCCGAGCGCGACGATGTCGAGCTCGCACTCCTCGGCGGGTCGGGTCTCGATGCTCATGCGGTGGCTCCTCGGAGTTCAGGCTGCAGAGAGTCGTGGGCGTAGAGGGCGGTGGAGGCGGCGCAGCGGCTGGCGACCTCGTCCCAGCGCTCGTCTCTGAGCAGGTCGCCCGCGACCATCCAGCTGCCGCCGACGGCGGCGACGGACGGGTGCGCGAGGTAGGCCGGTGCCGTGTCGACGGTGATGCCGCCGGTGGGCATGAAGCGCACCTGCGGGAAGGCCGCGGCCAGCGCCTTGATCGTGGGCAGCCCGCCGTTGGCCTCGGCCGGGAAGAACTTCACGGTGTCGAGGCCCAGGTCGAGCGCCTGCATGATCTCGCTGGGCGTGCTGATCCCCGGGACGACGGGCACGCCCGCCTCCTGGCACCGTCGTACGACGGCAGCGCTGAGGCCGGGCGAGACGATGAACTTCGCACCCGCCTCGAGCGCCTCGTCGACCTGGCGCGCGGTGAGGACCGTGCCGGCGCCCACGACGAGCTCGTCGGTGTCGGCAAGCCGGCGCAGGACGGCCGCGGCCTCGGGCGTGCGGAAGGTCGCCTCGGCGACGGGCAGTCCGCCCGTCACGAGGGCGCTGCCCAGCGCATCGGCCCTGGCTGGGTCGTCCAGGACGACCACCGGGACGATCCGGTGGCCGCCCAGGACGTCTGTGGGGCTCCCGCTCATCGGAGCTCGGCGATGACGGTCTTGAGCTCGGTGTAGTCGTCGAGACCGAAGGAGCCGAGCTCGCGACCCCAGCCGGACTGCTTGAAGCCACCACGGGGCAGCGTCACGTCGTCGGCGTGCCAGGTGTTGAGCCAGACCGTGCCGGCGCGCAGCTTGCTGCCGACACGGTGCGCGGTGCCGAGGTCCTTGGACCAGACGCCGGCGGCGAGGCCGTAGACAGTGTTGTTGGCCGCGGCGACGACCTCGTCCTCGGTGTCGAACGGGATGGCGGTGATGACCGGGCCGAAGATCTCGTCGGTCTGCACGGCCATGTCCTCGGTGACCCCGGTGATGAGGGTCGGCGAGAAGAAGTAGCCCTTCTCGGCGGCCCGGTCGGGACTGCCCGCGACGAGGTTGGCGCCGTCCTTGACCGCACCGGCGACGTAGCCCATGACCTTCTCGTGCTGCTCCTGCGAGACCAGCGGGCCCATGGTGGTGTCGGCGTCGAAGCCGTTGCCGACCTTGATCGCCTTGGCCGCCGCCGCGACGCCCTCGATGACCTGGTCGAAGACGTCGCGCTGGACGTAGAGGCGCGAGCCGTTGACGCAGCACTGGCCCTCGTTGAAGTAGCCAGCGAGCGCGGCGCCCGCGATGGCCGCCTCGAGGTCGGCGTCGTTGAAGATGATGTTGGGCGCCTTGCCGCCGAGCTCGAGCGAGACCTTCTTGAGGTTCTTCGAGGCGCCGGCCGCGATCTTCTTGCCGACCTCGGTGGACCCGGTGAAGGCGACCTTGTCGACGTCGAAGTGGTCGACGAGGGCGGCACCCGCGTCGCCGAAGCCGGGCAGCACGTTGACGACACCGGCGGGGACGCCGGCCTCGAGCAGCAGCTGGCCGAGGTAGAGCGCGGTGAGCGGGGTCTGCTCGGCGGGCTTGAGGACGACGGTGTTGCCGGCGGTGATCGACGGGATGACCTTGAACGCCGCCATGGTGAGCGGGAAGTTCCAGGGCACGATGCCGGCGACGACGCCGATGGCCTCGCGACGGGTGTAGGCGTGGAACTCACGGCCCGGCACCGACATCGGGATGGTGGTGCCCTCCATCTTGGTGGCCCAGCCGGCGAAGTAGCGGAACAGCTCGGCGGCCACGCCGGCGTCTCCGCGGGCGGAGGCGAGGCTCTTGCCGTTGTCGAGGGACTCGAGCTGGGCGAACTCCTCGATGCGCTCGTCGATCATGTCGCCGATGCGCCAGAGCAGGTGGGAGCGGTCGCGCGGGGTCATCTTCGACCACGGCGAACCGGCCTCGAAGGCGTTGCGCGCGGCCACGACGGCGCGGTCGGCGTCGACGGCCGACGCCTGGGCGACCTTGACGAGGACCTCCTCGGTCGCGGGGTTCAGGGTGTCGAAGGTCTGGCCGTCCTTGGCGTCGACCCACTCGCCGTCGATCAGCAGCTGACGGGGCGAGGAGAGGAACGAGGAGACGGCGGGCAGGAGCTGGGAGCTCAGCTGGGACTCGGTGGTCATGAGAAGCCTTCCGGGGTGCGGGGTGCTGGGATCAGTGGTGGAGAGGTCTGGTCGGCCGCGACTACTTGATGATCGCCACCTTCGACCGGTCGAGGGTCAGCGCGACGGCGGCGACGATGATCGCGCCGTAGAGGATCTGCTCCCAGGCCGACGGCACGCCCACGATCGGCAGGCCGACGCGCAGGAGGGTGACCACGAGGGCACCCGCGAGGCTGCGCCAGAGGGAGCCGTGGCCGCCCGTGATCGCCGTACCTCCGACGACGATCGCGGCGACCGCGGGAAGCAGGAGGTTGTCGGCCATGGTCGGGCTGCCGCTGAAGTTGCGGGACGCGAGCATGACGGCGGCGAGGCCGGCGCAGGCGCCGGAGATGGTGAACGCCGCGACCTTGACCAGGTCGACGGGCGTGCCGGCCAGCCGGGCGGCGGACTCGGAGTAGCCGGTGGCACGCACGAAGCTCTCCAGCGGGGTGAGCTTGACGACCAGCGAGACCACCGCGACCACGAGCAGCGCCACGAAGAACGACATCGGGACGTAGCCGGCGACGTAGAGGCTGAGCCACTTGGTGGCGTCGCGGTCCACGACGCGGATCGGGCCGGCGTCGGAGATCACCAGTGCGACGGCGGAGAAGATGCTCATGCCGCCGAGCGTCACGACGAACGACGGGATCCGGAGCAGCACGTGGGCGATGCCCTGGACGGCTCCGATCGCGCCGGCGGCCGCGATGACCGCGAGGATCGTGAGGCCGCCGAGGTCGGGCAGCCACATCGCGAAGAACACCGTCGAGAGCGAGCAGAGCGCGGCGATCGAGAGGTCGATGCCACCGCACAGCACGACCAGCGTCGCCCCCGCAGCCAGTACGACGAGGGGTGCTGAGGTGCGCACCGCCGCGGTGAGGCTGCGCTGGGTCAGGAAGTCCCGGTCGGCGATCGTCAACGCGGCGAGCAGCGCGACGAGCGCGATCACCGGCATGAACGAGGTGATCCGCTGCCCGACGGTGGGACCGCCCTTGACGATCGCGGCCTCGGCGGCCGGGTTCGATGCGGGGTCGGCGATGACGGGGGTGCTCATCTCAGACCATCTCCTTCACCAGGTCGAGCGGGGTCGGCTTGCCACCCGAGGGGCACGCGACCTCCTTGGTCGCCCGGCCGTCGCTCATCACGATGATCCGGTCGGACATGCCGATGGCCTCCTCGAGGCTGTCGGCGAGCAGCACGGTGGCCACGCCGCTGTTGGCGAGCTCGCGCATCAGGCGGTAGACCTCCGAGCGGGCGCCGATGTCGAGGCCGCGGGTCGGGTGGTCGAGCAGCAGGAGCCGGATGTCGCCGGCCACCAGCCAGCGGGCGAGGACGACCTTCTGCTGGTTGCCGCCGGACAGGCGACCGATCTGGGTGCCGCGGTGCGGGGTGCGGATCGAGAGGCGCTCGATCCACGTGTCGACCAGGCTCGCCTGCTTCTGCGGGACGACCATCGGGCCGGCGCAGCGCGACTTCTGCTTGGTCAGCGTCATGTTGTCGGCGACCGACATCGGCCCGACCATGCCCTCGATCTTGCGCTCGGCGGGGACGTAGCCGACCCCGGAGGCGACCGCGGCACGGGTGCCGGACAGGTCGAGCTTCTCGCCGTCGAGGGTCACCTCGCCGGCCAGCGTCGGCTCGGCGCCGAACAGCGCGCGGCAGACGTCCTCACGACCGGAGCCGTGCACGCCGACGATGCCGACGATCTCGCCGGCGCGGACCTCCAGGTCGACGTCACGGAAGCTCTTGCCGGCGAGGCCCTTCACCACCAGGCGCGGGCGGGCAGGCTCGTCGGAGCGCTCGGCGAGGCCGTCGTGGTAGTGGTCGTCGGACCCGGTGGAGCCGATCATCATGCGGTGCAGCTCGGAGGGCACGGCGCCCGCGGTGGACACCTCCCCCACGGACTGTCCGCCGCGCAGCACGGTCACGCGGTCGCAGACGTCGAGGACCTCGTCGAGGCGGTGCGAGACGAAGATGACGGACGCGAACTCGCGCAGACGTCGTACCTGCGTGAAGAGGGTCTCGATCTCCTTGCCCTCGAGCACCGAGGTGGGCTCGTCGAGGATGATCACGGGCGGGTTGGAGGTGCGCTCCTCGATGCGGAGCACCTTGGCGATCTCCACCATCTGGCGCTCGGCGAACGACAGCGTGTCGGTGCGGGCCAGCGGGTCGATGTGCGAGCCGATCTTGTCGAGCTGCTCCTGGGCCATCCGGCGGAGGGTGTCCCAGCGGTAGATGCCGCGGCGCACGCCCTTGCCCTCGCTGCCGAGGACGATGTTCTCGGCGGCAGTGAGGTTGGGCACCAGCGACTGCTCCTGGAAGACCATGCCGATGCCGTGGTCGGCGGCGTCGACGACGCTCTTGAGCCGGACCTTCTCACCGCGCACCCAGATCTCGCCGGCGTCGGGCCGGACCAGGCCGACCAGCGCCTTGAGGAGGGTGGACTTGCCGGCACCGTTCTCGCCGGCGAGGCCGAGCACCTCGTTGCGGCGCACCACCAGGTCGACGCCGTCGAGCGCCTTGACGCCCGGGTAGTGCTTGACCAGGCCGCGCACCTCGAGGGCGTTGACCGGGGCCGGTGCCACCGACTCGGGGCGGGCCTGCACGTGGGTGGTCACTTCGTCACCTGGTTCCTACGACGCTGGGGGATGACCGCGGCCGAGACGGCCGCGACGACGATGAGTCCCTGGACACCGCCCTGCCAGTAGGGGCTGACCCCGACCTGGACGAGGCCGTTGGTGAGGACGGTGACGAGGAGGACGCCGACCGCGGAGTGGAGCACTCCCCCGCGACCGCCGGTGAGCAGCGTGCCGCCGACGACGGCGGCGGTGATCGCCGCGAAGTCGTAGCCCTTGCCCGCCTGGACGAGGCCGGCGCTGAGCTGGCTGGTGACCATCACCCCGGCCAGCCCGTAGAACGCGCCGGCGAGGGTGAACACGGCGACCTTGTAGGGGGCGACCTTCACCCCGGACAGCGCGAGCACCTCCTCGGCGCCGCCGATGGCGTACGCATAGCGGCCCAGGCGCGAGTAGCGCTGGATGAGCCAGCCGATGAGCACGCAGACCATGGCGATCCAGGTCAGGTAGGCCAGGCCGAGGAAGCGGTTGACCGCCCAGCCGTGGAGCACCTCGTCGGAGATGTTGGGCTGCACGCCGGCGAACATGAGGGTCGCGACGCCGAGCCCGACCGCGGAGACGCCGAGCGTGGTCATGAACGACGGCACCTTGAGGCTGACCAGCGCCATGCCGCTCACGCACCCGAGGCCCGCGCCGAGCAGGACCGCAACGAGGACCCCGAGAAGTCCCCAGTCGTTGCCGTTGCGGTTGTTGGCGACCAGGAGGGCCACCGCGATCGCGGAGGCTCCCATCACGCCGGGCACCGAGAGGTCGATCGACCCCATCATCAGCACGAAGGTGATGCCGCAGGCCACGACGGCGAGGACCGCCGCCGCGTCCATGATGTTCTGCACGTTGCCGACCGTGCGGAAGTCTGAGCTCAGCACGGAGAAGATGCCGAAGATGACGACCAGTGCGATCGGGGGACCTGCGTCCCGGAGAGACACCCCCCGCCGAGGCCGGGGGCGCGGCGCGACCACTGCGTCGGTGTCGGCCTGGGCGGGGGATGTCATGGTCACGAAATCGCGCCCTGCGAGCGGCTGAAGACGTTGTCGCAGCTGAAGTCGGCCTCGTCCACCTCGGGAGCGGTGAAGTCGGCGACGTTGTCCCCGGTGATCAGGAACTGCTCGGCGAACCACGCGCGGTCCTCGTCGGCGATGTCGTCGACGGAGAGCTCACCGGTGGCCACGCAGTAGCCGATCGCCAGGCCGATGCCACCCTGCCACGGGCCGTCGGAGGAGACGGTCGCGGTCATGGTGCCGTCGCCGATGGCGGTCAGCGCGTCGGGCACGGCGTCGATGCCGACGACCGCGACGTCGTCGCGACCCGCCTGCTCGAGGGCGGCCAGGGCGCCGAGCGCCATGTCGTCGTTGGCGGCCCAGATGCCCTTGATCTTGTCGCCGTGCTTGGTGAGGAGCGTCTTGGTGACGGCGAGGGCCTCGTCACGGGAGAAGTTGGCGGTCTGCTGGTCGAGCAGCGTGACGTCCGGGTTGGCCTCCAGCGACGCCTCGAGACCGGCGAAGCGGTCCTTGGCGGCACCGGTGTCCAGGATGCCCTGGAGGGCGATGATGCCGCCCGAGCCGCCGATGGCCTCGGCGAGCGCGTCACCGATCTGCTGGCCGGACTCGACACCGTTGTAGGTGATGTGGCTCAGCCACTGGCTGTAGTCGGTGACGTTGACGTCGGCCGGCTTGTTCCACTGGGTGACGAGGTAGGCACCGGCCTCCTGCGCGCCCTCGACGATCGGGAGGGTGTCGGAGTCGCCGTTGGGCAGGATGTTCATCACGAGGCACTCGGTGTCGCCGGCGAGGAGCTGGGTGATCTGCTCCTGCTGCTTGGTGGAGTCACCGTCGTAGGTCAGGCGCTTCTGGGACAGGTCGACCTGCTCGGCGAACGCGTCGCCACCGTCGAGCCACGAGGCCTCGTAGGGGTTGGACTCGTTGCGCACCTGGCCCACGAGGACGACGTCCTCGGGAGCACAGCCGCCGGCTTCGGCACCGCCGCCGGCCCCGCCGGCCTCTTCACTGCAGCCCGCGAGGGCAGCAGCGGCCAGGGTCAGGCCGATGACGGCTGCAGTGGGTCGGGAGATGGACTTCATGGTCGATCCTCATTCTCTTCGGTGCCGGGGTCCGGCGGTGGGACTGACTGATTCTTTGTGGTGCGCCCCGAGGTGGAGGTGGTTGTTCACTGTGCGGGTGCTGCTGGTGGTGCGGTGGTGCTGGACTGGGACGTGCGGGTCAGCGGGCCATCCAGCCGCCGTCGACGACCAGGACGTGGCCGTTGACGTAGTCGGCTGCCGACGAGCTGAGGAAGACGGCCGCGCCGGCGATGTCCTCGGCGCCGCCCCAGCGACCGGCCGGGATCCGCTCGAGGATGGACCGCGAGCGGTCGGCGTCCTCGCGCAGGGCGGTGGTGTTGTCGGTGGCGATGTAGCCCGGCGCGATGGCGTTGACCTGTACGCCGTGCGGCCCCCACTCGTTGGCCAGGGCCTTGGTCACGCCGGCGACGGCGTGCTTGCTGGCGGCGTACGACGCCACGCGGATGCCGCCCTGGAAGGAGAGCAGGCTGGCGATGCTGACGATCTTGCCGTGCCCGCGCTCGACCATCGGCCGACCGAGCTGCTGGCAGAGGAAGAACAGCCCGTTGAGGTTCACGTCGAGCACGCGCTGCCACGCGGCCGGGTCCACGTCGACCGCGTCCTCGCGGTCGATGATGCCGGCGTTGTTGACCAGGATGTCGACCTGGCGGGAGTCGACGAGCTCGGCGCCCACCTGCGCGACGGCGGCGTGGTCGCCCATGTCGAGCTCGACGACGTCGGCCTTGCCGCCGGCCGCGAGCACTGCTTCACGGGTGGCGTCGTTGCTGCCGGGCCGGCCGAGCAGGACGACGTCGGCGCCGGCCTGCGAGAGGCCGAGCGCGACGGCCCGTCCGATGCCGCGCCCGGCTCCGGTCACCACCGCGCACCTGCCGTGCAGGTCGAAGGGCGAGCGGGACAGGCCCGGGAGGGACGCGTCGATCACAGGTCCTCCACCGCGACGGGGCTCAGGTCGGTGTAGCAGTTGTTCTCCCCCGCCATCGCCCAGATGAAGGCGTACGACCCGGTGCCGGCGCCGGCGTGGATCGACCACGGCGGCGAGATGACGGCCTCGCGGTTGCGGAGGACGAGGTGGCGGGTGTGCCCGGGCTGGCCCATGAAGTGGAAGACGCGGTCCTCCTCGGCCAGGTCGACGTAGCAGTAGATCTCGGTGCGGCGGTCGTGCAGGTGCGGCGGGAAGGTGTTCCACACCGAGCCGTTGGCGATCACGGTGACGCCGAACTGCAGGACCGAGGTCTCCACGTCCTGGCCCCAGACGTAGCGGAAGAGGTTGCGCTCGTTGGCGGCGTCGGCGGACCCGAGGGCCACCGGCTCGACGTCGCGGTGGACCAGCGCCGTCGTGGGGTACGTCGCGTGGGCCGGGGCGGACACCCAGTAGAAGGCGGCCTCGGCGCCGGCGAAGGCGACCTCGCTCCCCCGGCCGACGAACAGGCCGTCGAGGTGCTCGAGCTCGAACTTCTCGCCGTCGACGAGCACGTGGCCGGCGCCGCCGACGTTGATGATGCCGAGCTCGCGGCGCTCGAGGTGCTGCTCGGTGCCGAGCACCTCGGTGTAGGCCGGGAGGTCGAGCTGGCCGGTGCCGGGCACCGCTCCGCCGATGACCATGCGGTCGTCGTGGGTGTAGGTGGCGCGCACCTCGCCCTCGACGAAGAGGTCCGGGACGAGGAAGTTCTCGCGCAGGTCCGCCGTGGTAGCCGTCTCCGCACTGCTCGGCGAAGTCGAATATCGAACCTGGATCACTCGGTCACCCCTTGGTCTATGTGAACTGCGTTCGTCTATGTGAACTGAGTTCGAGACTATACGTGACGGCCGTCACTGGTCAAGGGGCAGAAACCTGTCCATGTATGCGAACTCGCGCTACCCTTACATTGATCTCGGGGGGAACGTCTCCCCGTCCCCCTGGAGTCCTCACGAGGAGAGTGCGATGACGCAGCAAGCAGAACTGACCAAGGAGGCCGCCGTCGGCCCCACCGCGGCCGGCCCCGTCAAGTCGGCGGCGCGCGCCCTCGACCTGCTCGACGAGATCGCGGCCAACGGTCCCGGCACGCAGCTGCAGCTGTCCACGCGGCTCCACATCCCCAAGAGCAGCCTGCACGCGCTGCTGCGCACGATGACCGACCGCGGCTGGCTCCAGACCGACCCGACCGGCAGCGTCTACCAGCTCGGCATCCACTCCCTCGTGGTGAGCTCGGCCTACCTCGACGGTGACCCGGTGCTCGCCCGCGCGCAGTCGGTGCTCGACGAGGTCGCTGCCGCCACCGAGGAGACCGTCCACCTCGGTCGCCTCGACGGCGCCGACGTCATCTACACCGCCAAGCGCGAGTCGGTGCACCCGCTGCGCATGCACTCCGCGGTCGGCCGACGGCTGCCTGCCTTCGCCACCTCGCTCGGCCGGGCGCTCCTCGCCGAGCTCCCCGAGGACCAGCGCCGCGACATGGTGCCCGAGCACATCACCGCGATCACGCCCAACACGACCACCGACAAGGACGCGGTGCTCCACATCATCGAGACCGCGCAGCTCCAGGGCTACGCGACCGAGAGCGAGGAGTCGTGCATGGGCGTGCGCTGCTTCGGCGTCGCGCTGCCCTTCAGCAACCACGCGGTCGACGCGCTCAGCGTCGCCGTGCCGACCAGCCGGCTCGACAACGGCCGCGAGGACCTGATCATCGAGACGCTGCTCAGCGTCAAGGCCCGCCTCGCCGCGGTGCACGGCAACAGCCTGGTGCGCTGACGGGCGTCACCTGGCCAGCCGGTCCACCACCGCCCGCAGCGGCGGCCAGTTGTCGCGACCGCGTCGGGTCACGGCGTACGCCCTGAGGAAGACCGACGGGTCCTTCAGCCGTACGACGCTGACCCCGCGCCGCGACGCCCGCCCGCGCGGCAGCAGTCCCACTCCCCTGCCGGCGACCACCAGGTCGTCGACCAGCTCGAGCGAGTCGATGCGGTGCACCACCCGCGGCGTGAAGCCGGCCCGCGAGGCGAGCGTGCGCAGCGCGACCTCGTCGGCGGTGTTGCGCGAGTTCACGATCCAGTCGCGGTCGGCGAGGTCGGCGAGCCCGAGGTGGCGGTCCTCCGTCGGCACGCCGACGCCCCACTCCAGGTCCCAGAGCGGGGTCACCTCGTGGTCGGCGCGCCAGTCGACCGGGGCCAGGTCGTAGTCGTAGACGAGGGCGAGGTCGACGTCGTCGCGGGCCAGCAGGTCGAAGGACTCGAGCGGCTCGTACTCGAGGACGTGCACCTCGATGCCCGGGTTGGTGCGGCGCAGGTCGTCGATCGCGGGCAGCAGCGAGCGACGGATCGCGGAGGCGAAGCCGGCCACGCGCAGCACGCCGATCGGCTCCGAGGTCGGGTCGAGGTCGAGGCGGGCCGCGTCGACCGCGGCCAGGATGGTGACGGCGTGCTCGGCCAGGCGACGGCCCGCCGGCGTGAGCCGGACCCGACGACCGTCGGGAGCCAGGAGCGGGCTGCCGACGTCCTTCGCCAGCGCCGCGATGCCCTGCGAGACGCTCGATGTCGTCGTGCCCATGGCGTCGGCCACCTCGTGCATCGACCCGAGGCGGGAGAGCTCGAGCAGCATCTGGAGGCGGCGCACGTCCATCTCGTCATTGTGCATGATTCGTGAACGGTTGGTCCAGCAAAGTCACGTGGACACGAACACTTACGAGGTCGTTCACTGGTCGCATGCAGCTCTCACCCGCCCGCACCGGTGCCTCGATGGCCGTCGCCTCCATGCTCTGCGTCCAGCTCGGCCTCGCCGCCTCCGTCGGCCTCATCGACGACGTCGGGGCCGGCGGTGCCGCCTGGCTCCGGCTCTTCTGGGCCGGCGTCCTGCTCCTCGTGCTGGTCAGGCCGCGGCTCTCGACCTTCAGCCGCGAGGCACTGCAGGCCGGCACCGCCCTCGGCGTGGCCACCGCCGGGGTCACCCTCCTCTTCATGGCCGCCGTCGCACGGCTGCCGCTCGGCACCGCCAGCGCACTGGAGTTCCTCGGTCCGCTCGGGGTCGCCGTGGTCCGCAGCCGCGGCACTGGCCGGGTCTGGGCACTGCTCGCCGCCGCCGGCGTGCTCTGCCTGACCCAGCCGTGGACCGGCGACGCCGACCCGGTGGGCGTCGGGTTCGCCCTCGCGGCAGCGTGTTGCTGGGCGGCGTACATCCTGCTGACGCAGCGCGTCGGCGACGCGGTCAGCGGGCTCGGCGGGCTCGCCATCTCGATGCCGGTCGCGGCCGTCGTGGCGACCGTGGTCGCCGGGCCGGGCGTCGTCGGCCACCTCACGCCCGAGCTGTTGCTCGTCGGCCTCGGCCTGGCCGTGCTGCTGCCGGTGGTGCCGTTCGCGCTCGAGCTGCTCGCCCTGCGCCGGCTGACCACCGCGGCCTTCGGGACGCTGATGGCCCTCGAGCCGGCGTTCGCGCTGATCATCGGGTTCGTCGCGCTGTCCCAGGTGCCCAACGCGCTGTCCGTCGCCGGTGTCGGCCTGGTCGTCGCGGCCGGCATCGGCGCCGAGCGCAGCGGCGCCCGCCACGAGGTGCCCGCGGCCGAGCCGCTCAACCCGGCGCCGACGCCTGCCTGACCCGGCTACGCCAGGCCGAGCCGCTCGCGGACGGCCGGGGCGAACGGGCTCCACGCGCACCAGCGCGGGAAGTCGCGGACCAGCCGCGGGGGCCCGGTGAGGCTGAGCGCACCCTGGGCGAGCGCCTCGGGATAGGTCACGATCCCGGAGAAGACGCGCATCAGGTCCACCGGCGCCACGGCGACGGTGAGGTCGGTGTCGAAGCCGGGCGGGTCGGTGCAGATCGAGGTCTCCCGACGCTCGATGACCATCCAGATCCGCGTCGGCTCGTCGCCGGCGTAGTCGAACTGCACGACCGTGCGCTGCTCCGGCAGCGCGTCGACCTCCAGGCGCCGCGACATCCACCACGTCAGCGTCACCGGGTCGACCTCGCGCGGCTCCGGCTCGCTGAACATCCAGCGCACCGCCCACTCCCCGACCGCCATGATGACGGGCTCGAGGTCCCGCCCGGCCGGGGTGAGGTGGTACTCGTGGCCCGTCGGGACCGGCACCCGCTCGACCACGCCCTTGCGCTCGAGGTGCTCGAGGCGCTGCTTGAGCAGCGTGCGCGAGATCCCCGGCAGCCCGCGCGCGATCTCGTTGAAACGCTTCCCGCCCAGCACCAGCTCGCGCACGATCAGCGGCGTCCAGCGCTCGGCGAGGACCGAGCTCGCCAGCGCCACCGGGCAGTACTGCCCGTAGTCCTTCATCCCCTCAGTGTCTGCCCGGCCCCGGCGCGAGTCCAGAAATTGTTCCGGCCGGGTCCAGAACTCGTTCTGGAGAGGATCCGCCCGCTCGGGCGAGCGTGGACGTCCACCCGAGAACAGGAGACGACCATGACCACCACCTTCGACCCGACCGCCTTCAAGGCCACCACCCGTGCCCAGTGGGAGACCGCGGCGGACGCCTGGCACCGCTGGGGACCGAGCATCGAGGACTGGCTCGGTGAGGCGACCGAGCGGATGCTCGACGACGTACGCCTCACGCCGGGCGCGCGCGTGCTCGACGTCGCCGCCGGGGCGGGCGGGCAGTCCTTCGCCGCCGCGCGTCGCGTCGGTCCGTCCGGCCACGTGCTGGCGACCGACATCTCCCCCGCGATCCTGGAGCACGCCGCCGCGGTCGCGGCGGATCAGGGGCTGACGCAGGTCGCGACGCTCGAGGCCGACGGTGAAGACCTGTCGGCAGTGCCGGACGGGAGCTTCGACGCTGCGATCTCGCGCGTCGGCCTGATCTACTTCCCCGACCAGCACGGCGCGCTCTCCGAGGTGCACCGCGTGCTGCGCCCGGGCGGGCGGTTCTCCTCGATCGTGTACTCGACACCCGACCTCAACGGCTTCTTCGCCCTGCCCGTCGGCATCATCCGGCGGATCGCCGGCCTGCCGGCACCGGCGCCCGGGCTGCCGGGCCCCTTCAGCCTGGCGGCACCCGGGGTCGCCGAGGCGGCGTAAGTCGCCGCGGGCTTCGCCGACGTCACCGTCACGTCCGTGCCGTCGCCGGTGCGCATGGCGAGCGCCGCGGAGTGCGTGCGGTTCGAGCACGAGTCGTTCGGGGCGCTGCACCAGATGCTCTCCGGCGTCGGGCCGGACGAGCGCGATGCCGCGTGGCGCGAGATCGAGGAGGCACTCGGGCAGTTCGAGGGACCGGACGGCTTCGTCGGTCCGTGCGAGATGCTCGTGGTCAGCGGCACCCGTCCCTAGCGGTCGGGACGGGTCTGGCACCGCGCCGCCACCTCTGGCACGTTGGGGACGTGACTGTCGCCCCGCGGGACTGGACCGCCGAGCCGGCGGACGTGCTCCTCGCCGACGGCAGCGTCGCGGTGATCCGGTCCTTGCGGCCCGACGACCGCGACGCCGTCCTGGCGCTTCACGAGTCGGTGTCGGTCGACACCCTGCGGTTGCGGTTCTTCTCGCCCAGCCGCGAGGCAGGCCGGCAGTACGTCGACCACGTCTTCGCGCCGGACAACTCCGGGTCGGCGGCGCCGATTGCCGTCATCCGCGGCCGGGTCGCGGGGCTGGCCACCGCCGAGCTGCTCAGCCCCGACGCCGCCGAGGTCGCCTTCCTCGTCGCCGACGAGGACCGCGGTCGCGGCCTGGGCAGCCTGCTGCTCGAGCACCTGGCTGCGCTCGGGCGGCGGCACGGCGTGAGCCGGTTCGAGGCCGAGGTGCTCGGCGACAACTACGGCATGCTCCGCGTCTTCCGGGCCGCCGGCTTCGCCGCCACCCGGGAGAACGTCGAGGGCGAGGTGTCGGTGGTGCTGCGCACCGACGCCTCCCGCGAGGCCGTCGAGGCGGCCGACCGCCGCGAGTGGCGCGCCGCCGCGCGCTCGCTGCAGCCGCTGCTCCACCCGGCGAGCGTGGCCGTCGTCGGCGTACGACGCTCGGCCGGCGGCTTCGGCCACGGCGTGCTCCAGGCGATCCGGAGCTCGTCCTACGCCGGTGCGCTGCACGTGATCCACCCCGAGGCCGCGTCGATCGACGGACTGCCCGCCACCCGCAGCCTCGCCGAGCTGGACGGCCCGGTCGACCTCGTCGTGGTCGCGGTGCCGGCCGACGGCGTGGCCGACGTGCTGCGAGACGCCGCCGCCAACGGTGCGGGAGCGACCGTCGTCATCTCGTCGGGGTTCTCCGGCACGGGCAGCGACGAGCGACGCCTCGAGCTCCTCGAGCTCGCGCGCGGGCACAGCCTGCGGCTGGTCGGGCCGAACTCGCAGGGCGTCCTCGACAACGCCGACGGGCTCAACGCGACCCTGCTCCACGACGTGCCCGAGGTAGGCGGCCTCGCCGTCGCCTCGCAGTCCGGCGGCATGGGCTTCGCGCTGCTCGACCTGGCCCGCGACGTCGGCCTCGGCGTGCACGCGTTCGTCTCCCTCGGCGACAAGATCGACGTCTCGAGCAACGACCTGCTCGCCGCCTGGATGGACGACGACGCGGTCGCGGCGGGCGCGCTCTACCTCGAGTCGTTCGGCAACGCGCTGAAGTTCGCGCGGACCGCCCGCCGCTTCGCCGAGCAGAAGCCGCTGCTCGCCGTGGTCGGCGGTCGCGCCCGTGCGCGCCAGGACTCCACCTCGACCATCGGGGTGGGCGTGGACGCCCTGCTCGACCAGTCGGGTGTGATCGCCTGCCGCACCGGCGCCGAGCTCACCGAGACCGCGCTCCTGCTGGTGGAGCAGCCGCTCCCCGCCGGTCTGCGCGTCTGCATCGTGTCCAACACCGGCGGGGTCGGCGCGCTCACCACCGACCGCGCCGACGGCCAGGGCATGCTCGTGACGCCGACGTCGGTGGAGCTCGGCGAGGCCGTGCGCGCAGCCGCGCCGGGCACGGTCGACGTACGGAATCCGGTGGACCTGGGCGCCGACGTCACCCCCGCAGAGCTCACCGCCGCGCTGCGGGTCGTGCTCGACAGCGGCGAGGCCGACGCGGTCATCGTCATGCTCGTCGCCAACCGGCTCACCGACCGCGACGCGCTCTTCGCGGCGGTCGCCGCGGCTCGTCCCGCCGGCGCCGACGTGCCGCTCCTGCTCGTCACGCCGGGCGCCGCCTTCGACGCGGCGCGCGGCCTCCCCGGCGTCACCGCCTACCGCACGACCGACGCCGCGATCGGCGCGCTGGGCCGGGCGATGAGGTACGCCGCCTGGCGACGCGTGCCCGCCGACCAGCCCGAGGTCGAGCTCGGCACCCGGGGCGTGCACGCCCGCACGTGGGCCCGCTCGCGGCTGGCCGCGCGCGCCGGCGAGCCCGAGTGGCTGGCGGCGTCGGACCAGGCCGAGCTGCTCGCGCCCTACGGCATCCACCTCGTCGGCACCCTCGCGTCCGGACCGGCCCACGCAGCACGGGTCGCGGACGAGATCGGCTACCCGGTCGCGGTGAAGGTCGCCGACCCGACGGTGCTGCACAAGTCCGACCGCGGGCTGGTGCGCATCGACGTCCGCACGGGCGACGACGTCGCCGATGCCGTACGACGCTTCGCCGAGGAGCTCGGCCGCCCCGACGTGGACGTGCTCGTCCAGCCGCTCGTGCTCGGGCACCAGGCCTCGGTCGGGCTCGTCCGCGACCCGCAGCTGGGCCCGCTCGTGCGCGTGGCAGCCGGCGGTGCTGCCGGTCCCGCCGGCAGCTGGGCCGACGACGTGCTGCTGCTCCCGCCGGTCGAGGCTGCCGACGCGGCCCGCGCCGTCCGGGCGCTGCGGCTGTGGCCGCAGCTCGTCGGCGACCACGGACTCGAGGAGGTCGACCTCGCCCCGCTCGAGGCGCTGGTGGTGTCGGTCGGGCGCCTCGCCGTCGACGTACCCCACGTCGCCGACCTCACCCTCGAGCCCGTCGTCGTCAACGCCCACGGGCTCTTCTGCGTCGATGTGAAGGTCCGCCTCGCCGAGCCGCCCGAGCTCGACACCGGCATCCCCCGGCGGCTGCGCTCCTAGGCCATCGTCTCCAGCACGGCCGCGCGCACGCGCGGGTGGACGAGTGGCGGCAGGTCGTCCGCGGCGAACCAGCCGATGTCGACGTGCTCCTCGGGCGCGACGTTGGTCGGCACGCCCTCCCACTCCCCCACCAGCCAGGCGCTCAGCACGGCCTCACCGCCACCCGGGTCGACCGTCACCCGGCACAGGTGGGACGTCGACTCCGTCGCGATCCGCACCCCGAGCTCCTCGAACAGCTCGCGCGCCAACGCCTCCGGCTCCGACTCCCCCGTCTCCATGACTCCCCCGGGCAGGTCCCACACGTCGGGGAACGCCTTCTTGTCGGGCCTGCGATGCGCGAGCAGCACCCGCCCCTCACGGACGAGCGCACCGACGACGACCTGGACCATGGGTGGATCGAAGCACGGCCGTACGACATGTACCCCTGCTGCCCGCCGCACGTGCAGCGGATGTGGCCCACGATCTGCGGTCGCGAGGGTCACTTACGCCGCACATGCGCACACGTGTCCGCCGTGTCGCCCTCGCGCGGCCGTTCCGAGGGCGACTTCCCGGACATGTGTCCGAGGTGGTGGTCTAGGACCCCCGCACGACCTCCAGCGCCTGGCGGGCGATCTCCCACTCCTCGTCGGTGGGCACGACGAGGGCGGCGACCGCGGACCCCTCCGCCGACACGAAGCGGGCCTCGGACGAGCGGGCCTCGTTGCGGGAGGAGTCGAGCACGATCCCGAGGCGGAACAGGCCGTCGAGGGCAGCCGCCCGCAGCTCGGGGCTGTGCTGGCCGACGCCGCCGGTGAAGACCACCGCGTGCAGCTCGCCGAGCGCGGCGTAGTAGGCGCCGACGTACTTGCGGACGCGGTAGGCGTAGACGTCGAACGCCAGCGAGGCCGCTGCGTCACCGGCGGCGCGTCGCTCGGACAGCTCGCGGAAGTCGTTGACGCCCGACAGCCCGAGCAGGCCGGACTCGCGGTAGAGCGCGCGGTCGATCTCCTCCAGCGACCAGCCGAGCTCGCGGTGCAGGTGCCCGTGGACGGCGGGGTCGAGGTCGCCGGAGCGCGTGCCCATCACCAGTCCCTCGAGCGGCGTCAGGCCCATCGAGGTGTCGATCGAGCGGCCGCCGCGGACGGCCGCGGCGGACGCGCCGTTGCCGAGGTGCAGCACCACGAGGTTGGTGTCCTCCAACGGCCGCCCGAGCAGCTCGGCGGCACGACGGGACACGAAGGCGTACGACGTGCCGTGGAAGCCGTAGCGCCGGATCCGGTGCTCCTCGCGCCAGGCCCGCGGGATGGCGTAGGTGTACGCGTGCTCGGGCATCGTCTGGTGGAACGCGGTGTCGAAGACCGCGACCTGCGGCACGCCGGGGAAGAGCTGCATCGCGACCCGCAGCCCCTCGAGGTTGGCGGGGTTGTGCAGGGGCGCGAGCGGCACGAGGTCCTCGACGGTCTCGAGCAGCCGGTCGTCGACGACGACGGGCTCGGCGAACAGGTCGCCGCCGTGCACGACCCGGTGCCCCACGGCCGCCAGCGAGCCGGGGTCGAGGGCCGGACCGTGTGTGTCGAAGGCGTCGAGCGCCGAGCGCAGCGCGTCCTCGAAGTCGGCGATCGGGCGCTCCTCGGTGTGGTCCTCGCCGCCCACCGCGTGCGTCAGCTTCCCGTTGGACTCGCCGATCCGCTCCACCGACCCGGACGCCTCGGCCGCGCCGGTGGAGCCGTCGAGCAGGCGGTACTTCAGCGACGACGAGCCCGCGTTGAGGACCAGCACCCGCTCGGTCACGACTTCGCCTGCGCCTGGATCGCCGTGATCGCCACGGTGTTGACGATGTCGCGCACCAGCGCACCGCGCGACAGGTCGTTGACCGGCTTGCGCAGCCCCTGCAGGATCGGGCCGACCGCAAGGGCGCCGGCGGAGCGCTGCACGGCCTTGTAGGTGTTGTTGCCCGTGTTGAGGTCGGGGAAGACGAAGACCGTCGCCCGACCGGCCACGGCGGAGTCCGGCAGCTTGGTCCGCGCCACCGCGGCGTCGATCGCGGCGTCGTACTGGATCGGGCCCTCGACGAGCAGGTCCGGCGCCCGCTCGCGCACCCGCGCCGTCGCCTCGGTGACCTTCTCGACGTCGGTGCCACTGCCGGACGTGCCGGTGCTGTACGACAGCATCGCGACGCGCGGCTCGACCCCGAAGGCCGCCGCCGTGCGGGCCGAGGCGATGGCGATGTCGGCGAGCTGGGGAGCGGTCGGGTCAGGGTTGACCGCGCAGTCGCCGTAGACGAGCACCTGGTCCTTGAGGCACATGAAGAAGACCGACGAGACGACCGAGACCTCGGGCACCGTGCGGATCACCTCGAGCGCCGGGCGGATGGTGTGGGCCGTGGTGTGCACCGCCCCCGACACCATCCCGTCCGCGAGGCCGAGCTCGACCATCATGGTGCCGAAGTACGACACGTCGACGACGATGTCGCGGGCCGCGTCGAGGTCGATGCCCTTGTGCGCGCGCCGCTGGTAGTACTCCTGCGCGAACCGCTCGCGCAGCTCCTCGTCGTGGGGGCTCAGCACCCGCGCGCCCGACACGTCGATGCCGAGGTGCGCGGCCTTGGCGCGCACGATCATCGGGTCGCCGAGCAGCGTCAGGTCGGCGACGTTGCGGCGCAGCAGGATGTCGGCGGCGCGCAGGATCCGCTCCTCCTCCCCCTCCGGCAGCACGATGTGGCGGCGGTCGGCGATCGCGTCGTCGAGCACCTGGTGCTCGAACATCAGCGGCGTGACGACGGAGGTCCGCGCGACCTCGAGGCCGCTCACCAGCTCGTCGCCGTCGACGTGCTCGGCGAAGAGGTTCAGCGCCGTGGCGATCTTGCGCGGCGAGTCCTTGTCGAGCCGCCCGCGGCGGTTGGTCAACGCGGTCGAGGTCGCGTGCGTGCCGAGGTCGGTGGCCACGATGGGCAGCGCCACCTCGAGCCCGTCGAGCAGCCGGTCCACCTGCTCGGGCAGGTCGAGCCCGCCGTTGAGCACGATGCCGGAGATCTGCGGGAAGCTCGCCGACTGGTGGGCCGTGAGCACGCCGAGCACCACCTCGGGCCGGTCGCCGGGCGTCACCACGAGGGCGCCGTCGAAGAGCCGGTCCAGCACGTTGGGCAGCGTCATCGCCGCGACGACCAGGCCGGGCACCTCGCGGGTCAGCTGGGCCTCGTCGCCCCGCACCAGGTGGCCGTCGCAGGCCGCCATCAGGTCGGCCACGGACGGTGCACTGAGCAACGGCTGCTCGGGCAGAGCGAACGCAGGTACGCCGTCGCGGCGCAGCGCCGCGGCCGTGCGCTCGGTCGCGTCCGGGTCGACGCGGTTCGCGATGATCGCGAAGAGCGAGGCGTGGTTGGCGGCGAGCTCGGCCTCCGCCATCGCCGCCGCCGTGCAGAGCTGGGCGGTGTCGCGGCCGTTGCCGCTGAGCACGAGCAGCACCGGCGCACCGAGGTTGGCCGCGACGCGGGCGTTGAAGGCGAACTCCGCCGGCGCCCCCACATCGGTGTAGTCGCTGCCGACGACCACCACGGCGTCGCTCTGCTCCGCGACCTGGTGGTAGCGAGCCACGATGCGGTCCATCGCCCCGTCGGGGTCGGCGTGCACGTCGTCGTAGCTGACCCCGGCGCACTCGTCGTACGTCAGCGCGACGGCGTCGTGCGAGACGAGGAGGTCGAGGACGTAGTCGTGCTCGTCGCCGGTCGAGGCGTCGGTGCGCACGACCGGTCGGAACACCGCCACCCTCGCCACCCGGCGGGACAGCTGCTCGAGCACGCCGAGCGCCACCGCGGACTTGCCGGTGAACCCCTCGACCCCGGCGACGTACACGCTGCGTGCCATGGGCCGAGCGTAGCGACTACCGGTACTCCGGATTCGGGTGCTCGGCGTCCGACAAGTCCCAGTTGGTCGTCACGTTGCCGTGGGCGGGGAGCCCGTCGAGGTCCTTGAGGCGGCGGGCGGTGTGGAGCATGTTCCAGGCCGCGAAGACCTCGTTGCGGTTGGTCCACTGGTTCTGCGAGCCACGGTCGTCGTCGAGGTACGACGGCCCCGGCCCGGCCTCGCCGTTCCAGTAGGCGTCGACCTGCGGCGGGATCGTGAAGCCGATGTGGCTCAACGCGTAGAGCATCTGGGCAGCGCAGTGCTTGCCGCCGTCCTCGTTGCCGGTGATCACGACACCGCCGACCTTGCCGTAGTAGCTCCACTGCCCCTTGTCGTTGAGCTCCCCCGACCAGCCGTAGAGCCGTTCGATGGCGAGCCGGGTGAGCGACGACTGGTCGCCGAGCCAGATGGGTGTGGCGAGGACGACGATGTCGGCCGGCTCGACGAGCGAGCGGTAGATGTCCGGGAAGTCGTCGCGCTCCCACCCGTGGTCGCGCATGTCGGGCTGCACACCCGGTGGGATCACGTGGTCGACCAGCCGGACTGCGTCGACCCGGGCGCCGACGCCGTCGAGCACCCGGCGGGTCACCGACAGCAGCCCGTCGGTGTGGCTCGGCTCGGGCGAGCGCTTGAGCGTGCCGTTGAGGATGACGACGCGGAGGTCGTCGTAGGCGGTGGTGGAGGCGGCCACCTCCGCATCGATGAACCGGGCGACGGACTCGGGGAACATGACGGCTCCTTCCACGGACGCACTCCGGGAGGAGGGCGCACCCATCGTCGTCCCTCGAGCAGGGCCGCGGGAAGTGCAGGGACACTCCTGCACCTGCGGTGTCAGCGTCGCTGCTCGGAGCCGAGCCTCAAGCCGTCTGGCCGTCGTGCGTCGTCCCGTTCGCCTTGAAGTCCTTCGGCTCGAGGACGAGCGAGATGAGCACGCCGCCCACCAGCGCCCAGAACGGGCTTGAGATGTTGAGCACCGTGACACCGCTCATCGCGATGACCAGGGCTGCAAGCGCGCCGACCTGGAAGCGGCTGCCCGCGAAGGCTCCGCTGAACGCCGACAGAAGTACGCCGACCATGGCCAGACCGGCGACCGCGGCGATCAGCTCGCCGGGGAGCATCGTCACCGCGGCAACAGCCGCGCCTGCGGCAATTCCGAAGGCGATGAAAAGGATGCCATTGACCACGGTTGCGGCATACCGTCCTGACCGATCCTCACCGGCCTGCTCCGAGGAGCAGATCGCGGTCATCGGTCCGGCGATGTTCGCGTTGTGGCCGCCGAACACACTGGCCAGGATGCCCCCCAAGCCGCTGATCAGGGTCATCGAGTTCACCGGCGGTCGGTACTTCTCCGCCATGAGCACACCCGTTGCCTGTGCGTTCTCGGCCCCGATCACCAGCACGGCAAGGGGCACCGAGACGGCCAGGATCGCGTTGAGGTCGAAGGTGGGTGCCATGAGTGTGGGCGCGGACATCCCGAGACCTGAGGCCGAATCATTGAAGGCGCCGGTGACCGCCGCAGCGGCCGTTCCAAGCAGCAGAGCACCGACAGCCCCCGGCACCGACTTGATGAACCGCGAGAGCAGGAGGAACCCGATCACGGCGGCCCCGACGATGACGGGGGCGCTCAGTCCGGCATTCACCACGCCGATGCCGAACCGGATGAGGGCGCCGGCGATCATCGCCATCACGATGGGCACTGGAAGCCACGAAGCCACCCGGCGCATCAAGCCCGTCACCCCTAGCAGGAAGACCAGAACTCCGGCGACGAGGAAAGCGCCCACCATGTCACTGAACTCGAACGTCGCGAGGGCACCCACCACCAGCACTGCGCCAGGGATGCTCCAGGCGCCAGTGACCGGGATCTTGTAGAAGAGGGCGAGCACCAGGGAGATGACCCCGCCGAACACGTAGATACCGAAGATCCACGAGGTGACGAGGTCGGCCGACAGTCCGGCCTCGGTGCCACCGTTGATGATGATGAGGGCCGGACCGGTGCAGCCGAAGATGGCGGCCACCAGACCAGCTCCGACCGTGGCGACATTGAGGTGACGGCGCAGGTCCCTGAGTCCGCTGGCGAAACCCGGCCCGCCCTCGATGAGGCGCCCTTCACGTTCGGGTCTCGGAGCTGTCTCGTGGGTTGAGGGTGAGGTGCTGGACATGGTGCCTCGTTTCGGAGTGGGTGGACGGAGCTACTTCCGGGACCGCCGTCGGCGGCCGGTCTCCCGACCACGGCGGCGGCGGTCGCGAACGGCGTCGAGCAGGAGACGGAGGACGCCAGGCGCCTCGGCCTCGACGGGGACCTCGCCACGGGCGGCCTGGTCGAGCGATGTCGCGAAATCCTCGAACATGCGACGGCTCACGTCGCCGGCGAGCGAGCGGCCAAAGCCGGCTATGCGGCCCACCAGGAAAACACGCGCGCGTGCCTCCAGGCGGGTCCCGTCGCCGTCCTCATAGGCGGACAGCTGGATCTCCGCCTGTGCCCGTCCACCGCTGGCGTCGCTTCCCTGGGCCAGCACGTGCATCTGGTCCGACTCGTGCACCAGCAGGTGGGCGACGCTGGTGAACGACAGCCGGATGGGGCCCAGAGCTATCCGTGCCCGGCCCCGGTACCATCCGTGCCCGAGCTCGTCGGTGAGCTCGGCTCCTGGCAGGCAGCGAGCCAGCAGACGTACGTCGTCGAAGACCTTGCCTACGTCGGAGAGGGACGAGGTCAGGGAGCTGGTGAGCTCGACGGCGATGGTGGGCTCCCCGCTGGGCAGGGTGATCTCGTCCGGTCGGTCCTGCTCGACAGCGGCGGCGGCCTCTTCCGGCTCGCTTGCAGGCGCGGTGGAGCCGGCGCCGCCTCGCCCGACCAGCGTGCGGTGCCCGCAGTTGGTCGGCTGCGGCAGACCATCGCGGTGGCTGGTCGCCACGTCGTCCACGGCGTCGATGATGTTGCGGTAGCCGGTGCACCTGCAGATGACGCCCGACAGCTCCTCAGGAAGGTCCGCACGGTCGACGTCCGGCTCGTGGCTGAGGAGGTCGTAGGAGCTCATGAGGAAGCCGGGGGTGCAGAACCCGCACTGCAGGCCGTGGTGTCGCCCGAAGGACTCCTGCAACGGGTGGAGGTCGTCGGGCCGGCCGAGTCCCTCGACCGTCGTGAGGTCCGAGCCGTCGACCTGGACCGCGAACAGCAGGCAGGCTCGAGAGGCGTCGCCGTCGACGAGGATCGTGCACATGCCGCAGACGCCGTGCTCGCATCCGAGGTGCGTGCCGGTGAGGCCGAGCTTCTCGCGCAGGGCGTCGGCCAAGGTCATCCGAGCCGGTACCCGCAGCGACACGGGGGTGCCGTTGACGGTGAACGTCACCGGGATCTCGGCCTCGGCCGGGGTGTGCTCGACTGTGCGCAGCGTGCTCATGCAGGCCCCTTCACGGTGGTGGAAGCAGATGCTCGGACATAGGCGCGCGCGATCTCACGACTGGCCAGCGCGGCGATGAGCTGGCGGCGATAGGCGGTGCTGCCGTGCGCATCGCCGCCGGTGTCGACGACGTCTTCAGCCAGGGCTGCGGCACCGTCGACGAGTGCGGCGCGGAGGGCGGCCTCCGGCGTCTGCGAGCCATCGGTGGCGACGGCCTCGCGCACCAGGGTCGAGACGTCGCGCACGATCGGCCTGTCGGAGATGCCGAAGGCAGTCACGCGGGCGGTCGGTCGGGCGGGGTCACCGACGTCGACCCGGACCGCGACGCCCGCGAGGGCGAAGTCCCCGTGCCGGCGGCCGATCTCGGCGAAGCCGAAGCCCTCGTGTGGCTTCGCATGGGGAAAATGCACCGAAGTGACGAGCTCCTCGGGCTGGGTCGCCGTCGTCATGGCGGCGGTGAAGAAGTCCGAGGCAGCCACGGTCCGTTCGCCGCCGCGGCTGCGGATGGTGAGGGTGGCGTCCAGGCAGGCCGCGACGGCGGGCAGCTCTGCGGCGGGGTCGGCGTGGGCCAGGCTGCCACACACCGTGCCGCGGCTACGCAGCTCGCGGTGTCCGACCCAGGGCAGCGCGAGTCGCAGCAGGGGGACGACGGCCCCGTGCGCGTCGCGTTGGATGGTGCGCTGCCGGACGCAGGCGCCGACGCGGAGCGTGTCACCGTCGGTGTCGAGGACGTAGAGCTCGTCGATGGCGTTGATGTCGACCAAGGTGGTGGGCCGAGCGAGTCGCATGGCCAGGACGGGCACCAGTGACTGGCCACCGGCGATGACCTTGGCGCCGTCGCGCCCCAGCTCGGTCAATGCGTCGTCGACCGCGCCGGGGCGCACGTAGGCGAAGGGAGCTGCCTTCATGGTCTGCTACCTCAGCGACCGGTGAACGAGGGAGCTCGCTTCTCGCCGAACGCGGCGACGCCCTCGGCGAAGTCGTCGCTGGCACGCAGCATCGAGTACGCCTTGCGCTCGAGCTCGATGCCGGAGTACAGGGGCGCGTCGACGCCCCTGTCGAGAACCTCCTTGGCCGTACGCATCGCCAGCGGGGAGTAGCCGAGCATCTTGTCGACCAGCGCCAGCGTCTCCTGCTCCAGTGCATCCCCGTCGGGGGCCAGCACCGAGACCATGCCCCAGTCGAGCGCCTGCTCACCCGTGATCCGCTCGCCTGTGAGCACGTGGTACTTCGCCCGGGAGAGGCCGATGAGGCGGGCGAGGCGCTGGGTGCCGCCGCTGCCGGGGATCATCCCCAGCTTCATCTCCGGCAGGGCGAAGCGGCTGCGCGGCGTGGCCAGTCGGATGTCGGTGGCGAGCACGAGCTCGAGGCCCACCCCGAAGCAGTAGCCGTCGACGGCCGCGATGACCGGCTTGGGACTCCGGGCAGCAGCCGTCACGTTGTGCCCGAGGTCGGTCAGGTCGATCGGGTCGACCTCCATGAAGCCGGCGATGTCGCCGCCCGAGGAGAAGTGCTCTCCCTCCGCACGGATGACGACGAGCTTGATGTCGGCGTCCCGGTCGATCTCGGCGAACCGGTCTGCCATCACCTGGCGGGTCTCCCACGTGATGATGTTGTACCGCCCATGGTCCAGCGTGAGGTTCGCGACGCGGCCGTCGTGGCTGCGCTCCAGACGGATCTCGCCTCCGGTCAGTGGCATGTGATCAGTTCCTTTCGGTGGGGTTGCTCGCGACGAGCAGCTCGTGGAGCACATTGGGGTGGAGAGGCAGCGAGGTGATGCGCGCCCCGTGCGGCGACACCGCGTCGGCGACGGCGTTGGCGATGGCGACCGGGAAGCTCATCGAGCTGCCCTCACCACTCCCCTTGGCCCCGAGCGTGGTCAGCGGAGACGGCGTCTCCAGGTGGTTGCTGGTCAAGGGGAACGACGACTCCGCCGATGTGGGGCAGAGGTAGTCCATGAACGTGGTTGCTGTGGGCTGGCCCGAGTCGGAGTAGGCCATCTCCTCGTAGAGAGCGCCTCCGAGGGATTGCACCATCGCCCCGTGGATCTGGCCGTCCAGCAGGGTCTTGTTCAGGATCGTGCCCGCGTCGTGGACGGTGGAGATCGTCTCGAAGCTGATCTGCAGCGTGTCGGGGTCGATCCGGCAGGCGACCACGTCGGCCACGAAGCCGTAGCAGAGGCTGGAGTTGATCTGGTCCGTCTTCGACGCTGCCGTGGACTGCGGAGGGGTGAAGGCCGCCTCCTCGTACGTCCGTGCGTCGACGCCGTCTGGCAGCGAGCCCGGATCCCAGTGCAGCAGTCCGGCCGCGTGGCGGAATGCCACGGCGCGATCGGGGTCCTCGGCAACACGAACCTGTCCGTCGGCCAGCTCCAGCTCCTCCGGGTCGGCCTGCAACAGCACCGACGCGGCGGTGCGGACGCTGGCTGCGACCCGGTCGGCGGCCTCGATCAGCGCGCTGGTGAGCAGCGGTGCGAACCGGGAGGAGTAGCTGCCGGAGCTGATCGTCCACGGGGTCGACGTCGTGTCCATCTCGACCCGGGGACGTACCTGCTCCAGCGGCAGGCCCAGGCGCTGGGCGACCAGCTGACGTGCGACCGTGGCGTGGCCCTGCCCCTGGGGGACGGTGCCCAACAGGACGGTGACGACGCCCTGCGGGTCGATGCTCACGCGCACGTGCTCGGTCGACCCCGACTTGCCGCGCCCACGGTTGTGGACGGGGGTCGCCAGGCCGACGTAGCCGATGTTGGTGGCCGACGGGTCGACGATCGTGGCGAGCCCGATCCCGAACAGCTCACCGCGCTCACGTGCGCTGCGCTGCTTCTCACGCAGCCTGTCGTAGCCGGCGGCATCGAGTGCCAGCTCGAAGGCCTTCTCGTAGTCGCCGGAGTCGTAGATGCCGCCACTGGGGGTGGCGTAGGGGAACGCGTCGCTCCGGATCAGGTTGCGTCGGCGTACGTCGGCAGGGTCGAGGCCCCGCTGGGCGGCGATGTCGTCCACCAACCGTTCGAGCCCGAAGTAGAGCTGCTGGCCGCCGAACCCGCGATTGAGACCGGTGGGCGCCTTGTTGGTCACGACGGCCCGGGCGCGGATCTGCACGTGCTCGACCTGGTAGGCACCGGTGATGTTGCCGAAGCAGCGGTACAGCGTGCTGGGCTCGGGCGGACGGAGATAGGCGCCGACGTTGTCGATCAGGTCGACCTTGAGCGCGGAGATCACGCCGTCGTCGTCGACCGCCGCCTCGAACGTCATCTCGCGGTCCGAGCCCGACGAGCTCGCGAGCATGTGCTCGATCCGGTCCTCGGTCCATCGCACCGGAGTGCCGGCGTGCTTGCTGGCCAGCGCCATCAGCGCCACGTAGGGGTAGACGGCGGCCTTGATGCCGAAGCTGCCGCCGATGTCGGCGGGCACGATCAGGCGCACCCGAGAGGTGGGGAGGCCCAGCGCGCCGGCCAGCACCTGCACCATCGAGAACGGGCCGTGGAAGTTGGCCCACGTGGTCACCTCGGGACCGTCGTCGGTCTCCTTCCAGTCCGCGATGACGCTGTAGCACTCCATCGGTGTGGAGGAGTAGCGCGGGAAGGAGTACCGGCCCGTGATCGTGTGCGGGGACCGGGCGAAGGCGTCGTCGACCTCGCCGAACGTGAATGTCCGGTCGGTGGCGACGTTGTCAGCCGCGGTGTCGTGGAGGCGGGGAGCGTCGGACTCGAGAGCAGCGTAGGTCCCGACCACTGCGTCTAGCGGCTCGTAGTCGATCTCGACCAGGTCGGCGGCGTCCTCAGCGGTGTAGCGGTTGCTGGCCACGACCACCGCGACGGGCTCGCCGACGTAGCGCACCTTGTCGGTCCCGGTCGGGTAGTAGGGCATCGGCGTCTTCACCGAGAGGGGGAACGGGTGGAGCGTGGCCAGCACCTCGTCGGGTCCGATGACGGCGGCCACGCCGGGGTATCGGCGCGCCCGTTCGAGGTTCACTCCACGGATCCGAGCATGTGGGTGGGGGCTGCGCACGATCGCGGCGACGAGCGTGCCGGGGAGAGGGTCGATGTCGTCGAGGAAACGGCCCTGACCGGTCAGCAGAGCGGCGTCCTCGATGCGCGCCAGGCCGCTCACGACGTCGCAGCCTCGGTGTCGGCGAGGATCTCGTAGTCGCCCTCGATCAGCCGTCGGCGCAGGATTTTGCCGACTGCGGACGTGGGGATCCTGTCCACGACGACCAGCCGCTTCGGCCGCTTGAGGGACGGCAGCCCGGACTCGGTCCGGATCCACGCCTGGATGTCGTCGAGCGCGCGTCGGGGCTCGGCTCCGGGTCGCGCCACCACGAAGGCGGTGACGGCGGAGCCCCACTTGTCGTGCGGCGTGCCGGCCACGACGACCTGATCCAGGTGCTGACAGCTGGCCAGGGCGTTCTCGATCTCCTCGGGGTAGAGGTTCTCGCCGCCGGAGTTGATCATGTCGTCGACGCGGCCGGAGATCCACAGGTCGCCGTCCTCGTCCGCGGTGGCGAGGTCGCCGGGGAAGTACCAGCCGTCTCGGATCGACTTGGCGTCGGCGTCAGGCCGGTTCCAGTAGCCGGCGAAGGCTTCGGGGCTCTCCATGCTGGCCGCGATCTGTCCCTGCTCCCCCGGGCCGACGATCTGGTCGGGGAGTGCCTGCGGGTCCGGGTCGACGAGCCGGATCCGTGTGAAGACACCCGCCCGTCCGGCACAGCCGGGCTTGCTGGCCCCGTCGGGGCCGATCGTGAACGTGTAGATCTCCGTGCTGCCGAAGTGGTTGACGAACTGATCGGGCTGCAGAGCGGCGACGAGCTGCTCGGCGAGCGTGGGGGTCATCGGTGCGCCCGCGTAAGCAAGGCGTCGTACCGATCGGGCCCGGTCAAGCTGGCCGGTCTGCAGCAGCGACCAGAAGATGGTGGGGACCAGGTACAGCGTGTCGACCTTGTGCTCGAGGATCAGCTGCATCGATTCGTCGGCGTCGAACTTCGGCTGTGGCACCCAGATGCCGGCGCCGACGATGCTGGCCAGCAGGCTACGGATGCCCATCGTGTGGAACAGCGGCATCACGCCGAGACTGACGGCGCCGGTGGGCTGACCAGTCTGGATCAGGTGGGCGACCGCGGCGCTGTGCTCGGCTCGCTGACTGCGCGGGACGCCTTTGGGAGTGCCGGTGGTGCCGGAGGTGTAGAGCATGAGGCCTACGTCGGTCTCCTTCGGGCTCGCCGGCAACCGCCCCGTGGCGTGGCCTCCTCCGAGGAGATCGTCGACGTGGACGACGGGCGGAGCCTCGGACACGGTGGCGAGGGCGTCGGAGACTGCGGTCGCAGTGGTGCCGTCGACGACCACCACCGCGGGTGAGCAGTCGGCGATGCAGTAGGCGAGCTCCCCCACGCTGAACCGGGTCGACAGCGGCACCGAGGTCAGCGCAGCCTTCTGTGCAGCCAGGTGCAACGACGCGAGCGGCTCGCCGCCCTGAAGCATCAGCACGACCCGCGACCCCGGCGTGGCGCCGCGAGCGATGAGCGCCCGGGCCAGGTCGTCGGTGCGGGAGTCCCACTCGGCGTAGGTGAGCGGCACGGACCCACCCACGGCACGTCGGTGCGGATAGCGCTCCGCGGTCCACCTCATCGCTGTGGCGATGTCCATTCGAGACCTCCAAGAACGTACGAGCCAGACCGTATGAAACGGACCATTAAGGCGACCGTACGGTACGCTTCGGACCATGTCAATGGCCACCAAGCTGACACCGACCTCGTACGTGGTGCTCGGAATGGTGGCGATGCGCGGCGCCACGACCTCCTACGACCTCAAGCGCGCGATCGGTCACTCGGTTGGCTATTTCTGGCCGTTTCCGCATGCGCAGCTGTACTCGGAGCCCAAGCGGCTCGTCGAACTGGGGCTGCTGAGCGTCGCGACCGAACCGGACGGTCGTCGACGGCAGACCTACAGCGTCACCGAGGTGGGCATGAAGGAGCTCAGGAGCTGGCTGGCCGAGCCGACCAACGAGCAGATGCAGGTGCGCGACGTCGCGGAGATGAAGCTGTTCTTCGGCGAGTTCGCCGAGCCGGACGACCTGCTCGCTCTCGCGAGTGCGCAGATCGACCAGCACCGCGAGAGGATCGCGACCTACGAGGGCATGCAGGAGCGCTTCGCTGGTCGAGAGGACGTCGCGGGCCGGATGGTGCCACTGCGCCTCGGGCTCGAGATCGAACGTGCGGCCCTGCGGTTCTGGGAGGACTACGAACGGGAGCGGACGTGCAGTTCGTCGGGCGAATGAGGGAGCGGCGCTCCTGGGCGACGCCCAGATGGGTCGGCGTGGCCGTGATCATGCGAAAGGCCCTCACAGTCAGACTGTGAGGGCCTTCCGGATTTGTAGCGGGGGCAGGATTTGAACCTGCGACCTCTGGGTTATGAGCCCAGCGAGCTACCGAGCTGCTCCACCCCGCGTCGGTGAACAGAACAGTACAGGGGCGGTCCACGCGAACCCAAATCGGGGTCAGCCGGCCAGGCGGACGGCCTCCTCGATGAGCGCGCGGCCCTCCTCCATAAGACGGGCCCACTTGACCGTGTTGCCGGCCTTCTGCGCCGCGTCGGCCTCGGTGAACTTGGCCTCGGCCTGCACCAGCAGCTGCCGGATCTGGGCCTGCGTGCCGCCGGGCGCCGGCGTGCTCGGGGTCTCGCTCGGCGACTCCGAAGGCGACGTGGTGGGCGTCTCCGACGGCGTCGGCGTCTCGGTCGGGGTGCTGACCACGCCGTCGAGGGAGTCCTCGATGGCGTCGCGGAGCGTCTCGCCGATGCCGACGCGGCCCTGGTAGGAGACCAGCACGAACCGCAGGATCGGGTACGCCGACTCGTCGTCGCGCCGCGTGTAGAGCGGTTGGACGTACATGAACGAGTCGCCGATCGGCAGCGTCAGCAGGTTGCCGAAGATCGGCTTCGCGTCACCCTGGGTGAAGCTCAGCAGCTCCTGGCGCACCTCCTCGTCGGTGCTCAGCGCGGCGGCGATCAGGCGCGGGCCGTCGGTGCGGGTGTCGGGCAGCTCGAGGACGGAGATCTTCCCGTAGTCGTCGCTCGTGGCGTCGCTGTTGACGCTCATGAACGCCGCGAGGTTGTCCTTCTCGCGCGGCACGTAGACCGAGGTGAGCGACCACACCGGGTCGCCGTCGGCCTGCGCCTCCGAGAACAGGCGGTACGGCGGCTGCAGGCGGCTGGCGGCCTGCGGGTCCTTCGGGACCTCCCACCGGGTCGAGCCCTCGAACCAGTCGGCGGCGGAGGTCTCGTGGTAGCGCTGGAACTGGTAGCGCTGGGCCTTGAAGAGGTCCTCCGGGTAGCGCAGGTGCGACACGAGCTCGTCGGGGATCTCGTCGCGCGACTTGATCAGGCCGGGGAAGACCTCGTCCCACGCCTTGAGGATCGGGTCGGTGTCCTCCCACGCGTAGAGCGTGACGGTGCCGTCGTACGCGTCGACGGTGGCCTTCACCGAGTTGCGCATGTAGTTGATCTCGTCGGTCGGCAGCGTCTGGAAGCCGTTGTTCTGCTGGAGCGAGTCGTCGGTCATCGTCTCCAGCGACTCGCGCTGCGCCAGCGGGAACTTGTCGGTGACGGTGTAGCCGTCGAGCACCCACTGGATCTTGCCGTCGACGAGCACCGGATAGGGGTCGGAGTCCACCGTGAGCCACGGCGCGACCTTCTCGACCATGGTGCGCGGGTTGCGGTCGTAGAGGACCTTGGAGTTCGCGTTGACCCGGCTGGAGAGCAGGAAGTTGGGCTCGCTGAACTTCACGGCGTAGAGCAGCTTGCGGAACAGCCCGCCGACCGGGACACCGCCCGAGCCGGTGTACGTCGTCTCCTGGTTGGACTCGCTGCGCGCGCCCTGCGGGAGGTCGAGCTCGACGTCGTTGCCGCCGCTGGTCTTGCCCACGATGCTGTAGGACGGGCTCTTCTCGCCGAAGTAGACGCGGGTCTCGTAGCCGTCGGGGAACAGCCGCGTCAGGGCGTCCTCGTTGGCCTCCTGGCCCTCGGCCCACTGGATGCTGAGCGACTGGCTGGAGTCGTCCTCCGGGCGCTGGTTGGCGTACGCCGCGATGACGCCGTTGCCGTGCGTGTAGACCGTGTGGAGGTTCGACCAGTTACGGTCGCCCTCGGCGATGCCGTTCTGGTCGAGCTCGCGCACGCCGAGCACGAGCGCGCGGTCGTTGCCGTCGATCTCGTAGCGGTCGACGTCGAGCACGTCGCTCACCGAGTAGTACGCGCGCACCTGCTGCTGCTGCTCGAAGACGTCGCTGACGACCTTCGGGTCGACCAGCGGCACGCTCGAGGTCATCCCGTCGAGGGTGTCGACACGACCGCCGCCGGTGATCGGCGTGCCGTTGACCGTGCCGACGTCGACCTGGTCGAGGGCGTACGCCTGGCGCGTCGCGTCGATGTTCTCCTTGATGTACGGGCCCTCGCGGTCCGGCACGTTGGGGTTGACCCGGATCGCCTGGACCAGCGTCGGCACGATGAGGCCGAGGATGATGGCCGACAGCGCGAACAGCGCGACGCCCACCGACGGCAGCAGCCACGTGCGGCGCCAGATGTTGGCCAGGAACAGCACCGCGCACACGATCGCGATGCCGGCCAGGATCTCCTTCGCCGGCAGCACGGCCTTGTCGTCGGTGTAGCCCATGCCGGTGAAGATCGAGCCGGAGTTGGTCACGAGGTCGAAGCGGTCGAGCCAGTAGTCGACGGCCTTGGCGAGCACGAACATCGCCAGCAGCGCCGACACCTGGATCTGGGCGGCGCTGGTGAGCCGCTCCCCCGGCCGGGCCGAGATCCGGATGCCGCCGAAGATGTAGTTGACGAGGATCGAGGCGAGCAGGCCGACCACCGCGAGCGCCATCATGAAGTCGACCACGTAGTGCCAGAACGGCAGGTCGAAGACGTAGAACCCCACGTCCTTCTTGAAGTACGGGTCGTGGGTGCCGAAGGTCTGGCTGTGCCGCCACATCGAGTAGTTGCGCCACTGCCCGGTCGCCGAGGCGCCGGCGAAGAGCGCCATCACCACCGACGCGCCACCGATCACCCAGCCCATGCGGGGCGCGAGGAGCTCGCGGTAGCGGTCCATGCCGTCGTCGGGCATGCCGGGCATGCCCGGCCACAGCACCGGGCGGAAGCGGTAGGCCATCGCCATCGTCACGGCCACCGTGGCGGCCATCAGCCCGGCAAAGACCAGGAACAGCCCGATCCGGGTCAGCAGGAGCGTGGTGAAGACCTCGCTGTAGCCCACGGACCGGAACCACAGCCGCTCGGTCCAGAAGGACGCGAAGCCGCTGAGCAGCATGAAGCCGACGATCAGCACGATCGCGGTGATCACGAGCGCGCCGGGCCGCCGTGAGGTCGACGCCGGGCGCGGCGGGGTCGGTCGGGGGTTGTCGAACGGAGTGCTCATGCCGGTCCCTGCTCAGACGTTCTCGGTGGGGGTGTCGTGCAGCGTCGCGTGGAGGAGCTCGAGGAGGCCGGGCACCAGCTCGGTGCCGTTGACCACCGACTGCTCGTCGTCGTGGGCCCGCAGCCGCAAGGCGCAGTACGACGCCCCGGCGCGGGTCACGCCCGCGACCATCCGGACCTCCTGGCGGTCGGGGTGCTCGCGGGCGAAGAGCTCGGCGGACGTCGGGTCGTCGGGGATCTCGTCGTCGACGCCCGGCGGGAGGACCAGCCGCTCGATGACCGCGGCGCAACCGGCGACGCTGTCGGGCCACGCGATCGAGTGCAGGGCCTCCTCCAGCGCCTGCCCGGGCGGCAGCCCCTCCTGCTCGATCGGGGTGAACGACCCGTCGTCGCCGGGACCGTCGATCGCCATGGCCGCGGCCAGAGCGGGCTCCTGCGCCACCAGCTCGGCGGTGTCGACGAGCGCGTAGAGCCGCGCCGGCCGGTCCCATCCCTCGGCGGCGACGTGCGCCTCGATCTCCAGCACCGCCGCGGCGAGCGCGGGGTCCTCGGGGAGCGCCTGGGCCTCGGCCGGGTCGTCGGTCGTCATGACGCTGTGTCCTCGCAGGTCGGGAGCTCGGTGTCGTGGTCGGCGGTCCAGTCGGCGAGCGTCTGGACTGCCTTGTGCATCGTCGTCGCCTTCGCCAGGCGCATGTCGCCGGGGTCGACGCCGCCGATCGTGTCGCAGTTGTCGGCCGGCACGAAGAAGAGCTCGGCGCCGGCGTCGCGCGCGGCGGCGATCTTCTGCTGGATGCCGCCGATCGGGCCCACGTCGCCGGACGGCGTGATCGTGCCGGTGCCGGCGATCTCGGCGCCGCCGGTCATCGAGCCGGGCGTCAGGGTGTCGAAGATGGCCAGCGACATCATCAGGCCGGCGCTCGGGCCGCCGATGTTCTCGGAGATGTTGACGCTGACCTGGAACGGGAAGTCGTAGCCCACGCCCGGGGTGATGCCGATGCGCTTGTCGCCGTCGACCTCGCGCGGGGTGACCTCGACGGTGACCTTCTTCCCGTCACGTCGTACGACGAACGCGAGCGGCTCGCCGACGTCGGCGGCGTCGACCGCGTCGATGACGTCCTGGCCCTGGGTGATCTTCGTGCCACCGACCTCGAGGATGACGTCGCGGACCTTGAGCTTGCCGTCGGCGGGGAGCGACGGCGTGACGCCCTGGACCTCGACAACCGGGTCGACCTTCTCGCCGAGCTCGGTCAGCGCCGCGGCGACGGCGGTGTCCTGGGAGGAGACCATCGCGACGGCGGACTGCTGGTCGCTGGACTCGTCGGTCTCGTCGGGGGCGTAGATCGACGAGCGCGGCCACACCGCCGCGTCAGGGTCGAAGTAGGCCCGCAGCAGCTCGGGCAGGGTCACGTCGTCCTCGGGCTGGCTGACGTAGACCGTGGTCATCCGCAGCTGGCCGTCGTCGTAGTAGGCCTGGTGCCCGGTGACCGAGACCCGCTCGGCGCCGTCGGCCTCGGCGAGGATGTCGACGGTCGGCCCGGGGTAGTAGGTGACGTAGGGCAGCGGCACGAAGGCGGCGGTCCCCCACAGCACGGCCAGCAGGCACAGCGCGATCAGCCCCGCCCTGGTCCGCTGACTCATGGGCGCAACTCTCTCAAACGACCGCAACTAGCCTGCGCCGGACCCGTGGCTGGGCCGCACGGCGATGCCGGTGCTGCGGTCGCGCGCCGGTGCAGCCGTACGACGCGTGCCGGCCGGGAGCTCCTTGGCGAGGGCCTTGCCGAGCCGCTCGACGGCGACGTCGCGGTCGACCTCACCACGGCCGTCGCGGCTGACCCAGCCCACCCAGAGCATGGCCACGACCGTCACCACGGCGGCGGGCACGAGCCAGAGCAGGATCTCCACGCGCCGAGCCTAGGTGCGCGCCGGGCCGGGGGCCGGGAAGCCCTACGGCGTGCCGACCCACTCCTCGGTCGAGTCGTCGAAGACCTGGTGCTTCCAGATCGGCACCTCGGCCTTGAGGGTGTCGATCAGTGCCCGCGAGGCCGCGAAGGCATCGCCGCGGTGGGCGGCCGTGGTGGCGACGACCACGGCGAGGTCGCCGATCTGCAGCGGGCCGACCCGGTGCACCGCCGCCACCCCGCGCACGTCGTGCTCCTCGGCCACGCGACGGCACACGTCCTCCAGGCGCGCGAGCGCCGTGGGGTGCGCCGAGTAGTCGAGCGCCGTGACGCCCTTGCCGCCGTCGTGGTCGCGCACCTGGCCGATGAAGAGGGTCAGCCCGCCCGCGCCCTCGTCGCCCAGCGCGTCGACGACCTCGGCCACGTCGAGGGGGGTGTCGCGGATGGCCACGAGACGCACGGCATCGTGCTGGGGGTCGCTCACGCGGCCGAGTGTAGGCCCGCACGCCGGTGCCGCGTCTGGGCCCGGTGAGTACCGTGGGACCCATGAGTGACACCCCCGGCGGCCCCGGACCATCCGGCCAGGACCCCGACGACAACAACCCCTTCAAGGGCACGCCCTTCGAGCAGATCTTCTCGCAGATGGGCGGTTTCGGCGCGGGTGGCGGCATGCCCGACCTCAACCAGCTGATGGCGCAGATGCAGTCGCTGTTCGCCCCGCACGACGGCCCCGTCAACTGGGACACCGTGCTCGACCTCGCCCGCAAGGCTGCCGCGCAGGAGCCCGACCCGACCGTGAGCGCCGCCCAGTCCGGCGCGGTCGCCGACGCCGTACGCCTCGCCGACCACTGGCTCGACACCACGACCGAGTTCCCCACCGGCGTGTCCACCACCGCGGCCTGGTCGCGCGCGGAGTGGATCGTGGAGACCATCGACGTCTGGAAGGTGCTCGTCGAGCCGATCGCCGGCTCCGCCACCGCCGCCCTCGGGCAGGCCATGCCCGAGGAGATGCGCCAGCTCGCGGGCCCGCTGATGGCGATGCTCGGCAAGGCCAGCGGCGCGATGGTCGCCTCGCAGGTCGGCAGCGGCCTCGGCGCGCTCGCCGGCGACGTGCTCAGCGCCTCCGACATCGGCCTGCCGCTCGGCCCCATCGGCAAGGCGGCCCTGCTGCCGACCAACGTCGAGGCCTTCGCCGCCGAGCTGCCCGACGTGACCACCGACGACGTGCTCCTCTACCTCGCGCTGCGCGAGGCCGCCCACCAGCGGCTCTTCGCCGGCGTCCCGTGGCTGCGCGACCACCTGATCAGCGCGGTCGCCGAGTACGGCGCGGGCATGGACTTCGACACCTCCGGCATGGAGGCCAAGCTCCGCGACATCGACATGACCAACCCTGCCGCGATGCAGGACGCGCTGGCCGGCGGTCTCTTCGACCCCGAGCCGTCCGCTGCCCAGAAGGCCGCGCTCGAGAAGCTCGAGGTCACCCTCGCGCTGGTCGAGGGCTGGGTCGACGAGGTCGTCAGCCAGGCCACGGCCGAGCGGATGCCGGCAGCCGCCAAGCTCCAGGAGACCGTGCGCCGCCGGCGTGCCGCGGGCGGGCCGGCCGAGCAGACCTTCGCCACCCTCGTCGGCCTCGAGCTGCGACCCCGCCGACTGCGCGACGCCTCCACGCTGTGGGGCGCGCTGCGCACCCGCCAGGGCACCGAGGCCCGCGACGGCGTGTGGATGTCGCCGCACCTGCTGCCGACCGCCGCCGACCTCGACGACCCGCTGGGCTTCCGCGAGGGGTCCGACGCGGTGGGCGAGCTGTCGGAGGAGGAGTTCGACGCCGGGCTGCGCGACCTGCTCGACGGCGGCGACGACACGCGGCCCACCGAGTGAGCGGCCTGCACGCCAGCGCCGTCGCCACCCTCACGATCTGGCCAGCGCCGTCGCCGGCGCAGGCCGAGCACCGCGCCCGGTTCCTCAGCCACCTCGCCGCGCACGAGGACGGCCTGGCCAAGTCGTGCTTCCCCGAGCACCTCACGGCCGGCGCCATCGTGGTGTCCCCCGACGGGGACCGGGTGCTGCTCAACCACCACCGCAAGGCCGACGCCTGGCTGGCCTTCGGCGGTCACCTCGAGCCGGAGGACCACTCGCTCTCGGCGGGCGCGCGGCGCGAGCTGCTGGAGGAGTCCGGGCTGACCGAGTTCGAGCTCGACCACGACCCGCTGTGCCTCGATGCGCACGCGGTCGACTTCTGCTCCGACCGCGGCACGGTGCAGCACCTCGACGTCCGCTTCCTGGCCGTCGCCGACCCGGATGCCAGCCACGCGGCCAGCGACGAGTCGATCGACGTCCGGTGGTGGCCGGTCGACGCGCTGCCTGAGACCTTCGACGACATGTACGCCCTCATCGACGCCGCCGTGGCGCGGGTGCGGGGCTGAGTCAGTCGTCCTCGCCGCCGGGTGGCGGCTCGAGGCGGGCGGCCGCGGAGTAGCCCTCGAGGTAGCCCTTGGCCTTCTCGGCCCTCGGATAGCGGTCGACCCACGCCCAGAACTCCGGCGTGTGCCCGGCCTCGAGCAGGTGGGCGAGCTCGTGCACGAGGACGTAGTCGACGACCCACGGGGGCATCTGCTGGAGCCGGTCGCTGAGCCGGATCGTGCGGTCCCCCGGCGTGCACGACCCCCAGCGGGCGTTCTGGTTGGTCACCCAGCGCACCGACGTGGGCACCGCCATGCCGCCGAGGTAGAGGTCGTTGAGCTTGCTCGCACGCAGCACGAGGTCGTTGTCGGAGCGGACCTTGCGCTTCTCCTGGCGCTGGATCCGGGCGACCATGTCGGCCACCCACGTCGCCTCGTCGCGCTTGCTCATCGTGGCCGGGATCAGCACCACGATGCGGTCGCCGTCACGGTAGGCCGAGACCGTGCGGCGGCGCCGCCGCGAGCGGCGGACCTCCACCTCGGGCACCGCCCCGGTCGACTGGCTCATGGCTCGAACCTAGCCGTCGCCACCCACGCCGGGTCGTCGTACGCGCTGGCGGGTGTGCTCAGAGCCGGGCCGCGGCCCAGGCCAGGAGCCGGTCGCGCTCCCACGTGTTGACGATCCGGTCGGGGTCGATGCCCGCCTCCGTCGCGCGCGCGGCGCCGTAGTCGAGCATGTCGAGCTGGCCCGGTGCGTGGGCGTCGGAATCGATCGAGAACAGGCAGCCGAGGTCGATCGCGAGCTCCAGCAGCTTCGTCGGCGGGTCGCGCCGCTCGGGCCGCGAGTTGATCTCCACCGCCACGCCCTCCTCCGCGCACGCCGTGAAGACCGCCTTCGCGTCGAACTGGCTCTGGCCGCGCACGCCGCGGTTGCCGGTGACGAGGCGCCCGGTGCAGTGGCCCAGCACGTTGGTGTGCGGGTTGCGGACCGCGCCGATCATCCGCCGCGTCATCGGCGCGGCGTCCATCGTGAGCTTGGAGTGCACCGACGCGACGCGGACGTCGAGCCGTCCGAGCATGTCCGGCGTCTGGTCGAGCGCGCCGTCGTCGAGGATGTCGACCTCGATCCCCTTGAGCAGGGTGAAGCTCCCCTCCAGGTGCTCGTTCACCGCGTCGACGACGCCGAGCTGCCGGGTGAGGCGCTCGGCGCTCAGCCCGTTGGCCACCCGGAGCCGCGGGCTGTGGTCGGTGAGCACGAGGTAGTCGTGGCCGAGCTCCATGGCGGTCATCGCCATCTCCTCCAGCGGCGAGCCGCCGTCGGACCAGTCGGAGTGCGAGTGCAGGTCGCCGCGCAGCCGCGCGCGGAGCTCCTCGCCGCCCGTCGCGAGCGGGCCGGCGGTCTTCTCCAGCTTGACCAGTCGCTCGGGGACGACGCCGTTGCAGGCGTCGGTGATCACCGCGGCGGTGCTCGGCCCGATGCCGGTGAGCTCGGTGAGCGTGCCCTCCTCCGCGCGGCGGCGTACCTCCTCCTCGGGCAGCGGCAGGATCGTGCGCGCGGCGTTGCGGAAGGCCTCGATCCGGCGGCTCTCCTCGCGCTGGCGCTCCATCAGGAACGCGATCCGGCGCAACGTGGCCACCGGACCCCGCTCGATCTCGCCGTCGTCGGCCAACTTCTTCTCCTCCACAGCCCCGTCGCAGCCGTACCCGCTGGTCACCCGCACAGTACGGCGACGAGCCGGGCGTGTCGCCCACAGGGCCCTCCCCACAGCCGGACGGGCCCTCCACCACCCCGCGACCGCCGTGCACATCCTCTCCACAGGCCTGTCCACAGGGGTGGACGTCGACCCGTTGACCGTGCGGGCGCGGTCCTCCTAGCGTTGCGCCCAGAAGGGCCCCACGGCTCCTCGACGTCAGCAGGGGAAGGCAGGCGTCGACGGCTGCGGGGCCCCTTCTTCGTCTCCGGGGCCTCAGCGGCCCTGGAAGTCGGGCGCCCGCTTCTCCTTCGCGGCGGCGATGCCCTCCTGGAGGTCGGCGGTCGCCAGCGTCATCGGCTGGGCGAGCGCCTCCCACTGCAGCGCCGACTCGAAGTCGGCGTGCCCGCCGTCGGCGAGCGCGATCTTGGTCAGGCGGGCCGCGATCGGCGCGGTGGCCGCGACCTCCGCGGCCGTGGCCAGCACGTCGTCGAGGAAGCCGTCACCGTCGACCACGCGCGAGACCAGGCCGAGGCGCAGCGCCTCGTCGGCCTCCACCACGCGGCCGGTGAGCAGCAGGTCGCGGGCGTGGGCGGGTCCGACGACGTTGGGCAGCAGGTAGGTCCCGGCCATGCCGGCGTGCATGCCGAGCTTGTTGAAGGGCAGGCCGAGCTTGGCGCCCGAGGCGGCGTAGCGGATGTCGCAGGCGAGGGCGAGGCACAGCCCGGCGCCGATGGCGTGCCCGTTGACCGCCGCGATGGTCGGCACCTCGAGCCGGCGGATCGAGAGCCAGGCGCGGTAGAACGGCATCATCCGCGCGCGCAGGTGGTCGACGCTCGCGTCGGGCTCGCTGGCGATCCACGAGGTGTTGCCACCGGAGCAGAAGGCGCTGCCCTCGCCGGTGACCACGACGGCCCGTACGGACCGGTCGGCGGCCAGCGCGTCGATCGCCGCGACCCACGACGAGGTCATCTCGTCGCTCATCGCGTTGCGCATGCCGGGGTTGTCGAGGGTCAGCAGCGCGACCCCCTCGGAGGGGCGCTCGAGGCGCAGGTGGGTGAGGTCGGGAAGGAGGTCAGAAGGGCTCTCGGACATGGCCTGAGGGTACTGAGGGCGCTGAGCGTGAAATCACCCGGTTTCACGCTCAGCGCGTGTGGTGCGTGAGCGTGGGCCACGCGTGGCGTAGGGTCGTCGACGGAGCACGGGCGACCGCCCTGCTCCCCGGCGGGCTTCCCCCACGAGCAACCCCGTCGCGACGACCAAAGAGAAACAAGCAAGGAGGCCGTCATGGCGGAGACCTGGAGCGGTGAGTTCTACTGCGTCAAGTGCAAGGAGAAGCGCGAGGCGGAGGGCGAGATCAAGGTCAACGACAAGGGCACCAAGATGGCCAAGGGCGTGTGCCCGGTCTGCGGTACCAACCTGAACCGCATCCTCGGCAAGGCGTGACACCCACCCCTTGAGCTGACAGCGGCGGGGGCACCACCCGGGGTGGCCGCCGCGCGGCCTTTCGGGGGGCCCCCCCCACACGCGCCCCGGGGGCGCAAACCCCCCCCGCGCGGGGGGGGCCGCCGGGGGGGACCCGGGCGGCGCCTCGCCGCCCCGCTGGTGGCCCGGTGGGGGGTGCCGGTCCGCCCCCCACCCCCCCCCCCCCCCCCCCAACCCCCCCCCCCCCCCCCCGCCGCCCCCCCCCCCCCCCCCCCCCCCCCCGCCCCCCCCCGCCGCTCTGCATTTCGGGGTCACCGCCCTACAGTCGCCTCGTGAGCGAACACCCGCAGCGCGAGGGCTGGCCGTCCTGGGTCTACCGGGGCGGCGCCGCGCCCGACCAGCGCTTCAGCCTGGCCAACGAGCGCACCTTCCTGGCCTGGGTCCGCACGTCCCTGGCGCTCCTTGCCGGCGGCGTGGCGCTCGATGCGGTCGACCTCGACGGCCCGCGTGGCCTGCAGACCGCGCTCGCGGTCGTGCTCGTCGTCCTCGGCCTGCTCGGGGCCGCGGCCTCGTGGCTGCGCTGGGCCGGGGCCGAGCGCGCCATGCGGCAGGGTCGTCCGCTCCCCGGCACGGCAGCGCTGGCGTGGTTCTCGCTGGCCCTGGTCGTCGTGGCTGCCCTGCTGGTCGTGCTGGTGCTGTGACGAGCGACCTCGAGGACCAGTACGAGCGCACGCTCCTCGCGTGGCGTCGTACGGCGCTCTCGCTGGTCGCGACGGGCCTCCTGGTCGCGCACCTCGCCGTGGTCGGCACGGGCCGGCCGGCGCTGCTCGTCCTCCTGGGCGGCCTCGGCGCCGTCCTCGGGTTCGTGTGGCTCGGCCGGGTGCGCTGGGTCGGCGCCACCGGGCTGGCGCTGGTCGCGGGTGTCGTCCTGCTCGGGGCGCTCGCCGTGCGCGGCATCCTCGGCTGAACGAGCCCTCACTGGTGCACCATCACCGCCTGCTCGCGTCCCTCGTCCGTGCCGGGGTCGGCGACCTCGTCGAGGTCGAAGCGCACGCGGTGGATCAGCCCCTCGAACGCGTTGCGCACCGGGAGGTAGTCGTCGACCACGGGGGTGCCGCGGTCCACGCCGACGTTGAAGGTCTCGTCGAAGGAGAAGTAGTACGCCGTCGTGGTGGGGATCCGGCCGCTGCCGACCGCGACGCCGTCGACCTCGAGCCGCACGTCTGCGCCGCTGCCGACCGGCCCGCCGTCGTAGTCGAACCGGACGACCAGGTCGTGCCGCCCCGGGAGCATCGGCTTGCCGCCACGCACCACCGTGAGGTCGCGGCCCACGAAGTTGTAGGCGTAGTGCGGCACGCCGTTGACGAGGTAGAGCGACCAGCCGCCGAAGCGACCGCCCTGCGCCGCGACCACGCCGCTCGCGCCGGTGACGACCTCGAGGTCGGCGGTGATGACGTGCGAGCGGTTCTTCACGTTGGGCGCGGCCTCCTCCGTCAACCGGCCGACGCGCGGGCCGAACGACAGCGACGAGCGGCCCAGGTGCAGGTCGAGACGACCGGCGACGTCGGGGTTCTCGCGCTCGGTGACCCGGTCGTCGAGCGGCAGCACGTGGTAGCGCGCGGCCTCCTGCATGAAGAGCTCCTGGAGCTCGCGCAGCTTGTCGGGGTGCTTCGACGCGACGTCGTGCGCCTGGCTCCAGTCGCCGCTGGTGTGGTCGTAGAGCTCCCACACGTCCTCGTCGAAGGGCGGCTTGTCGTCGCCCACCATCTCCCACGGGATGCTGTGCTGGGTGACGGCGGTCCAGCCCTCGTGGAAGATGCCGCGGTTGCCGATCATCTCGAAGTACTGGGTGCTGCGGCGCTCGGGCGCGTCAGCGTCGTCGAAGGAGTACGCCAGGCTGGTGCCCTCGATGGGCTGCTGGTCGACGCCGCCGTAGACCGCGGGGGCCGGGACGCCGGCCGCCTCGAGGATCGTCGGCAGCACGTCGATCACGTGGTGCCACTGGTGCCGGATCTCGCCGCGCGCCTCGATGCCGTTGCCCCAGCGCACGATCATCCCGTCGCGGGTGCCGCCGAGGTGCGCGAGCTGCTTGGTCCACGGGTAGGGCGTGTTCATCGCCAGCGCCCAGCCGACGGGGTAGATGGCGTACGTCGTGGGGTCGCCGAGCGTGTCGAGGCGGGCCGCCATGTCGGCGGTCTCGTCCTGGATGCCGTGCCCGACGAGGTGCTCGCGGAACGTGCCGCGCGGGCCACCCTCACCGGACGCGCCGTTGTCGCCCAGCATGTAGATGATGAGGGTGTCGTCGAGCACGCCCATGTCCTCGAGCGCCTCGACCAGCCGCCCGACCTGCGCGTCGGTGTGCTCGGCGAAGCCGGCGTAGGTCTCCATGAACCGCGCGGCCACCCGCTTCTCGGTCTCGTCGAGCTCCTCCCAGCGCGGTACGCCGGTGGCCCAGGGCGCCAGGTCGGTCGACTCGGGGACGATGCCGAGCTCCTTCTGCCGCGCCAGCGTCTCCTCGCGCTGCGCGTCCCAGCCGGCGTCGAACCTGCCGGCGTACTTGTCACGCCACTCCGGCGCCACGTGGAACGGCGCGTGCGTGGCACCGAAGGCGACGTAGGTGAAGAACGGCCGGTCCGGCGTGATCGCCTGCTGGTTCTCGATCCAGGAGATCGCCTTCTCCACGAGGTCCTCGGAGAGGTGGTAGCCGTCCTCGGGCAGCTTGTCAGGCTCGACGGCGTACCGGCCCTGGTAGAGCTGGGGGTACCAGTGGTTCATCTCCGCGCCCATGAAGCCGTAGAAGAAGTCGAAGCCCTCCCCCATCGGCCAGCGCGGGAACGGGCCCGACGGGCTGACCTCCACCGGCGGGGTCTGGTGCCACTTGCCGATGGCGGCCGTGCAGTAGCCGTTGCCGCTGAGGATCTGCGCGATCGTGGCGGCGCTCGCGGGACGGTAGCCGTGGTAGCCCGGCTCCGGGGTCGACATCTCCGAGGTGACACCCATGCCCACGGAGTGGTGGTTGCGACCGGTCATCAGGGCCTGCCGGGTGGGCGAGCACAGCGACGTCACGTGGAAGCGGCTGTAGCGCAGTCCCTCGTCGGCCAGCCGCTGGGCGGTCGGCATCTCGCACGGACCGCCGTACGGCGACGAGGCCCCGAACCCCATGTCGTCCACCAGCACGACCACGACGTTGGGCGACCGGGGCGGTGCCTCGACGGGGCGGATCGGCCGGGCCGTGGTGTCGACGTCCAGGGGAAGTCGGCTCCGGTCGGGGTCGGTGCGCGGGTTGTCGGCGTTCAACGGTCAGTGCTCCTCGCGTGTCGTGGTCTTCCGGTCATCCGCAGCGGTGCTGCGCCCTGCGATCTGCTCCGCGGCCGCGACGGTGAGGCGGCCGAGCGGCTCGAAGCGCTCCTCGGTGAGCCGGTCCCCCGGTCCCCACACGCTGACCACCGCCACCGGGCGGCCCGACACGTCGAGCACCGGGGCCGAGACGCCCCAGGCCGTTGTCTCGAACTCGCCGCGGCACACGGCGTACCCGCGACTGCGGGTGCGGACCAGCTCCTCCTCGAGCGCGGCGAGGGAGGTGATGGTCGCGTCGGTGTGGCGCGGCAGGTCGTCGCCGTGCGGCAGGCGCAGCAGGGTGCGCACCAGCTCGGGCTCGGACCAGGCGAGGAGCACCTTGCCCGTCGACGTGGCGTGCATCGAGACGGCCCGGTCGCGCCACCCCGCGCTGACCACCGCCCCGCCCGTCGCCTCCGCCACGTAGGTCAGCGTGCCGTTGCGCACCACGGCGAGCGCCGCTGTCTCCCCCACGCTCGCGGCCAGGCCCTGGAGAACCACCTGTGCCGCACGCGCGAGCGCGGCGCCCCCGGCCTGGCCGGCGAGGTCGATGAGCCCGAACCCGAGGGAGTAGATCCCGGTCGCGTCGTCACGCGTGACGAGACGCTGCTGCTCGAGGGTCGCCAGGATGCGCCAGGTGGTCGTCCGGTTGAGCCCGACGGCCTCCGCGAGGGCGGCGGCGGTGCCGTCCGGACCGGTCGAGGCGGCCACGGCGCGCAGGAGAGCGGCAGCCCGCTCGATCGACTGCACCCGGTTGGAACCACCGGTCCGGTCCTCCTGGGACATCCCTTCTCTTTTCCCTCAAGTTCATTGACCCCTCCTTGCGAGCGGCCTATGTTGCGTCTACCACTACCGCCGTTCGCATTGCGCAACAGGGGGCTCACGAAGTGAACCAGAACCAAGCAGGCAACTGGAAGATCTCTCGACGTCAGGTGCTCCGGTACTCCGGAGTCTCCGCGGCGGCGCTCGGCGGCAGCAGCTTCCTCGCTGCCTGCGGTGGCGGCGACGGTGGCGGGGGCGGCGGGGGCGGCGGGCCGCAGAGCTCGGGCGGTCAGCTGATCCACGGCGCCACCGGCGGCGGTGCGAAGGACACGCTCGACCCGCACCAGCCGGTGACCGCGGCCGACATCGCGCGCTGCCTCAACCTCTACGAGCCCTTGCTCATCTGGGACAACAACTACGAGCTGCAGCCGGCCCTGGCCGAGTCCGTGGAGCCGTCCAAGGACGCCATCACGTGGACGGTCAAGATGCGCGCCGGTGCGACCTTCCACAACGGTGCGCCCGTCACGGCCGAGGACGCCTGGCTCAGCATCCGCCGCGTCGCCGACCCCAAGGCGCCGCTGTCCGCGGGCGGCCAGCTCTCGCAGATCATCGACTTCGAGTCCTCGAAGGTCGTCGACGACACCACGCTGAAGATCGTGCTGAGCACCCCCTACGCGATCCTCGACTCGCTCCTGGCGGAGTACACGCTCGGCATCATCCCGGGCGGCGAGTTCGACCCGGCCAACCCCGTCGGCACCGCGGCGTTCGCCTACAAGTCGTTCGAGGCCGGCAAGACCAGCACCTTCACCAAGTACGCCGACTACTGGGGCGAGGCCGCCTTCCTCGACGAGCTGGTCATCCAGGACTTCGCCGACGACAACGCGAAGGTCAACGCGCTGCAGGCCGGCCAGATCCAGACGCTGGACAACCTGCCCTACAACCTGGTCGACACGATCAAGGGTGCGGGCGCAGGCGTGCTCACCGCCGAGGGCGGCCAGTGGGTGCCGTTCACGATGCGCGTGGACCAGGCGCCGTTCAACGACGTCAAGGTGCGCCAGGCGATGCGCCTGATCGTCGACCGCCAGGCGATGATCGACCAGACGCTGAGCGGCTACGGCTCGCTCGGCAACGACATGTACGCCCCGCTCGACGTCGCCTACGCGAGCGACCTGCCCCAGCGTGAGCAGGACATCGACCAGGCCAAGTCGCTGCTGTCCCAGGCCGGCGCCGACGGGCTGCAGGTCGAGCTCTTCACCGGGGACGACATCGGGTCGGTCGCCGTACCTGCCGCCAACCTGTTCGCCGAGCAGGCCAAGGCCGCGGGGGTCGAGGTGAAGGTCACCAAGAAGACGCCGTTCTACGACGACGACTACCTGTCCTACACGTTCGCCCAGGACTTCTGGAACACCCGCAACTATATCCCGCAGGCCGTCGTCGGCACGTTCCCGCCCAACCAGGGCGGCACCTACAACGAGACCCACTGGGACAACGCCGACCACCGCGACCTCGTCAACGCCGCGGCCAAGGAGGTCGACGAGACCAAGCGGGCCACGCTCCTGCACGACGCGCAGGAGATCGAGTACGACGAGGGCGGCTACATCATCTGGGGCTTCCGCCAGCAGGTGGACGCCTACGGCTCGACGGTGCAGGGCCTGGAGCCGAGCAAGTACCTCCCGCTCGGCAACTACTGCTTCCGCAAGGTGTCGGTCTGACATGACACAGGAAGCGACTCTCCCTGATCCGCTCGAGGAGGTCGCTCCTCCTCGAGGCCGTTCCGGAGGGGCGGCGTGGGCCGTGTGGCTCGCCCGCCGCCTCGGCCTGGCCCTGCTCACCCTCTGGCTCGTCTCGATCGTGGTCTTCCTGGCCACGGCGGCGCTGGGCGACCCGGTGCGCGCGATCCTCGGTCGCGACTACGGCACCAACGTCGCCCGGCGCGAGCAGCTCGAGGCCCAGCTCGGCGTCGGCGACTCGATCATCAGCCGCTACTTCGACTGGCTCGGCGGCCTGCTCACCGGCGACTTCGGTACGTCGCTGGCCAACCAGCAGCCGGTCTGGGGCCAGATCTCCAGCAGCGTGGTCAACTCCCTGGTGCTGGTGCTCCTGTCGGCGCTGGTGATGATCCCGCTCGCCTTCGGCATCGCGATGATCTCCTCGCACTTCCGCCGCCGGCGCCCGGACACCGTCATCCAGACGATCCTGCTCGCGCTGGCCGGCGTGCCGGAGTTCGTCACCGGCATCCTGCTGGTGTCGCTGTTCGCGACGTCGGTGTTCAAGATCTTCCCGGCCGTCACGCTCGTCGCCCCGGGCGGTTCCCCCTGGGACGAGCCGAAGAGCATGGTGCTGCCGATCGCCACCCTGGTGATCGCGGTGACGCCCTACGTCTCACGCATCGTGCGCGCCACCCTGCTCGAGGTCCTCGACAGCGACTACGTCGAGCTCGCCCGGCTCAAGGGCATCCCGGAGCCGGTGGTGATGCGCAAGCACGCCCTGCTCAACGCGATCGTGCCCGGCATCCAGGTCGTCTCGCTGCAGCTGGCCTGGCTCGCGGGCGGTGTCGTGCTGGTCGAGACCCTCTTCCAGTACCCCGGCGTCGGCCGCCAGCTCGTCGACTCGGTCCGCAACCACGACGTCGCGATGGTGCAGGCGCTCAGCATGATCATCGCCGGCGTCTACATCGTGGTGAACCTCGTCGCCGACGTGCTGTCCATCCTCCTGACCCCGCGAGCGAGGACGGCGATCTCCTCATGAGCCACGCATCCACCGGCGCGGCAGCAACGGCTGCCCCCGCACCCGCCAGCTTCTTCCGCCGGGCGCTGCGCCAGAAGCGCTTCGTCTTCGGCCTCGCAGGCACGATCCTGGTCGTGGCGTTCGCGATCCTCGCGCCGTTCTTCTCGCCCTACGGCGAGAAGGAGACCGCCGGACCGCCCTACTCCAAGGACGGGGTCTTCGGCACCGACTACATCGGCCAGGACGTCCTGAGCCGCGTGATGCACGGCGGCCAGGAGGTGCTGACCATCTCCGTGCTGGCCACCGTGCTCGGCATGGTGGTCGGCGTGCTGATCGGCGTCGTCGCCGCCTACACCGGCGGCTGGTGGGACGAGATCATCATGCGTCTCAACGACGTGCTCCTCGCCTTCCCACAGATCCTGCTGTCGCTGGTGGTCCTGACCGCACTGCGCAACCCGTCGGCCTGGGTGATCATCGTGCTCGTCGCCGCTGGGCACGCCCCGCGCGTGGCCCGGGTCGCACGCGGCGTCGCGCTCGGCATCGTCACGCGTGACTTCGTGGTGGCCGCCGAGGCGCTGGGCGAGAAGCGCTCGCGCGTCATCGTCGCCGAGGTGCTGCCGAACATGACCGGTCCCCTGCTCGCCGAGGCCGGCCTGCGGTTGACGTACTCCATCGGCATCGTGGCGGCCCTCGGCTTCCTCGGCTTCGCCGCCGACCCGGGTGCGGCCAACTGGGGCCAGATGATGAACGAGAACCGGCTCGGCCTCCAGACCCAGCCGTGGGCGGTGCTCGCCCCGGTGCTCGTCATCGCGATCTTCACCATCGCCACCAACCTGATGGCCGACGGGTTGGCCCAGGCCAGCCAGAAGGGCGAGTGACATGACCGCCACCGAGAGCGGCCACCAGGTACGCCGGACGAGCGGCCTCATCATCGAGGACCTCGGCGTCAGCCTGACCGGCTCCGAGGTCGACGTCGTCGACGACATCGACCTGGTGCTCAAGCCCGGCGAGATCGTCGGCCTGGTCGGCGAGTCCGGCTCCGGCAAGACCACCGTCGGCACCTCGCTGCTGAACTACTCCCGCGCCGGCGCCCACATCTCCTCGGGCAAGGTGCTGCTCGAGGACCGCGACGTGCTCCAGCTGCCGTGGAAGGAGGTCCGCAAGCTGCGCGGCGAGGAGATCGCCTACGTCCCGCAGGACCCGGCCTCCGCGCTCAACCCGAGCATCCGGATCGGCAAGCAGCTCGTCGAGCTCCAGCAGCTGCGCGGCATCGGCACGAGCGAGTCCCGGCTCGCCGCGGCCCGCGCCGGCCTCGAGGAGGTCGGGCTGCCGAGCGACGACGAGTTCCTCAAGCGCTACGCCCACCAGCTCTCCGGCGGCCAGGTGCAGCGCGTCGCCCTCGCGATGGCCTTCCTGCCCAAGCCGAAGGTGCTCGTCCTCGACGAGCCGACCACCGGCCTCGACGTCACCACGCAGAAGATGGTGCTCGACACGATGGCCGAGCTCTGCCGCACCCACGGCGTCAGCGCGCTCTACGTCACCCACGACCTCGCCGTCGTCGCCAACATCGCCGACCGCGTCGCCGTGATGTACGCCGGCCAGGTGGCCGAGCTCGGTCCCCGCGACACGATCTTCGCCAACCCGTCGCACCCCTACACGCGCGCGCTCCTCGACTCGATCCCGCACCTGAGCCAGGCGCGTGCCCTCAAGGGCATCCCGGGTCGTACGCCGTCGCCCGGCCGCCGCCCGGGGGGCTGCCGCTTCAACGACCGGTGCGCCTTCGTCGTCGACCGGTGCCGTTCCGAGGTGCCCGAGCTGCGCACGATCGCGCCCGAGCACGAGGTCCGCTGCCACCGGGTCGGCGAGATCGGCACCTGGGACATCAACATCGGCACCGTCCCCGACGCCGACCCCGACCGCGAGCGCGAGGTGATCCTGTCCGTCGACGGTCTCGACGTCTTCTACGGCCGCAAGCACGTCGTGCACGACGTGTCCTTCGACCTCGCCAAGGGCGAGGTGGTGGCGCTCGTCGGCGAGTCCGGCAGCGGCAAGACCACCATCTCGCGCTCGGTCGGCGGCCTGCACAAGGACTGGACGGGCACGATCACCTTCGAGGGGCGCGAGCTGGCCACCAGCGCCCGCAAGCGCAGCGCCGAGGACCGGCGCCGGATGCAGTACATCTTCCAGAACCCCTACCTCTCGCTGAACCCGCGCCTCACGATCGAGCAGATCGTCAAGCGCCCGATGGAGCTCTTCGGGCTGGCCAAGGGCAAGGAGGCCACCGAGCGGGTCGTGGAGCTGATGGACCAGGTCGCCCTCGGCCCGCAGATGCTGCACTACCAGGCCAGCCGGCTCTCCGGTGGCGAGCGGCAACGCGTCGCCATCGCCCGAGCCCTGGCCGCCGAGCCCGACGTGATGATCTGCGACGAGATCACCTCCGCGCTCGACGTGTCGGTGCAGGGGTCGATCGTCGAGCTGCTCGAGGGCCTGCGCCTCTCGCGGGGCATCAGCATGCTCTTCGTGACCCACAACCTGGCGCTCGTGCGCTCGATCGCCGCCGGCGTGCAGATCCTCCAGGCCGGGCGGGTCGTCGAGTCCGGGTCGGTCGTCACGGTGATGGACACGCCGCGCGAGGACTACACGCGCACGCTGCTGAGCAACAGCCCGAGGATCGACTAGGCCACCATGCCCACCGCCTCCATCGCGGGGTCCCGGCTCTCGACCCTGTCGTTCATCGACCCCCAGCGGCAGCCGGGGTGGCGCCACGCCGTGGTGCCGGCCGGTGACCCGCGCGGCCTGGCGGCAGCGCCGCGCCCGCTGGCCGTCGAGGTCGCCGGCGCCGGGCGCTCGCACTCCCTCGAGGAGTGGCGGGACGCGACCTGGACGACGTCGCTGCTCGTGCTCGACGGCGGCCGCCTCGTGCACGAGTGGTACGCCGACGGGCTGGGCGCCGACACCCTCTTCCTCGGGGCGTCGATGACCAAGTCCGTGCTCGCCCACCTCGTCGGGCGGGCGTGCACCGACGGTGCACTCGGTCTCGATGACCTCGTGACCGACCACGTCGACGAGCTCGCCGGCACCGGCTGGTCCACGGCGACCGTGCGTGACGTGCTCACCATGACCAGCGGCGTCGACTGGGTCGAGGACCACCGCGACCCCGCGAGCGCGGCGTCCCGGCTGCTCGGCTGCTTCCCCGACGGCGAATCGCGAGCCCTGCTGCTCGAGGTGCGACCCGGCGCGGAGCCCGGCACCCGATGGAGCTACTGCACCGCCGACTCGCAGGTCCTCGACTGGGTGCGCGAGCGTGCCACGGGTCGCTCGTACGCCGACGACGTGGCCCGCCTGTGGGCCGACCTCGGGTGCACCCACGAGGCCGCCGTCGCCGTCGACGGTCGCGGCGTCGCGCTCGCCGGCGGTGGGCTCGCCGCCACGACGCGTGACTGGGCCCGGATCGCGCTCCTGGCGGTCGACGGCACCGACGACCGTGGCCGTCGAATGCTCGACCCCGCGTGGGTCGAGGCCGCCGCGCGACCGGCGTACCCCTTCCTGGCCCCGGGGCGGCTGCCGAGCTCCATCACCACCCACGCCGGCTTCGGACTGCACTGGTGGCCCCTCGACCCGGCCGGCGACCGGCTCACCGCCGACGGGAGCCGCGGCCAGCTCGCCGCCGCCGACCGCAGCACCGGTGCCGTGGTGGTCAAGACCTCGCTCTGGCCCTACGACGACTTCCTCGTCGACCGCCAGGCGCGCGACCTCAGCTACCTCGGCCTGCACGCCCTGCTCGACCTGTTCGCCACCTCTGACCCGACGCCCTGACCCCACCCAGTGAAGGAGCAAGACCCGTGAACCGCAACGTGATGATCACCTGTGCCCTCACCGGAGCCGGCGACACCGTCGGCCGGTCCGAGCACGTGCCGGTCACACCGGAGCAGATCGCCGAGTCCGGCATCGCCGCGGCTCGCTCAGGTGCGACGATCGTGCACATCCACGTCCGCGATCCCGAGACCGGCGTGGGCTCGCGCGACGTGGCGCTCTACCGCGAGGTCGTCGAGCGCATCCGCGCGTCCGACGTCGACGTCATCATCAACACGACCGCGGGCATGGGCGGCGACCTCGTCCTCGACCCGGCCGACCCGACGACCTTCCTCGACGGCACCGACCTGGTCCGCGGGGTCGACCGGCTCCCCCACGTGGAGGAGCTGCTGCCCGACATCTGCACCCTCGACTGCGGCAGCCTGAACTTCGGCGAGGGCAGCCTGGTCTACGTCAGCACCCCCGACATGCTGCGCGAGGGCGCGAAGAAGATCCAGGAGCTCGGCGTCCGCTGCGAGATGGAGATCTTCGACACCGGCCACCTGTGGTTCGCCAGGACCCTGGTCGAGGAGGGCCTGATCGACGCTCCGGCGATGTACCAGCTCTGCATGGGCATCCCCTACGGCGCGCCCGCGGACCCGATGACCCTCATGGCGATGGTGCAGCAGCTGCCCGAGGACGCGGTCTGGGCGTCGTTCGCGCTCGGCCCGATGCAGATGCCGTGGGTCGCGCAGTCGGTCCTGCTCGGCGGGCACGTCCGGGTCGGGCTCGAGGACAACCTCTACCTCGCCAAGGGCGTCAAGGCGACCAACGCGCAGCTCGTCGAGCGGGCCCGCACGATCGTGGAGTCCATGGGAGCCAAGGTCGCCACCCCCGACGAGGGTCGCGAGATCCTCCAGCTGAAGGGTCGGTCCTGACGTGCGCCCCGCACCTGCCGACGTACGCACCGTGGTGTGCGTCGGTGCCGGCGTCATCGGTGGCGGCTGGGTGGCCTACTTCCTCGCCCGCGGGTACGACGTCGTGGCGTGGGACCCCGCGCCCGACGGCGAGGAGCGGCTGCGGCACCTCGTCCGCGCGGCGTGGCCCGCACTGACCGAGCTCGGCCTCGCCGAGGGCGCGAGCATGGACAACCTGGCCTTCGAGCCGGACCTCGCGAAGGCGTGCGCGCAGGCCGACTTCGTCCAGGAGAGCGCCCCGGAGGACCTCGAGCTCAAGCGCACGCTGCTCGCCGACATCGACGCCGCGACCCCCGACGGCGTGGTGATCTCCTCGTCCACCTCGGGCTACGGCATGAGCGAGATGCAGGACAAGTGCGCGCACCCCGACCGCACCGTGGTCGGCCACCCGTTCAACCCGCCGTACCTCATCCCGCTCGTCGAGGTCGTGGGCGGCACGAGCACCTCGGCCGAGGTGGTCGAGTGGACCTCGGAGTTCTTCAAGCTCGCCGGCAAGTCTGTCATCACGATGAACCACGAGGTCCCGGGCTTCATCGCCAACCGGCTGCAGGAGGCGCTGTGGCGCGAGGCGCTGCACATGGTCGCGGCCGGTGAGGCGACGGTCGAGCAGATCGACCTCTCCATCACCGACGGGCCCGGCCTGCGGTGGCCGGTCTTCGGCCCGATGCTGACCTTCCACCTCGCCGGGGGGCAGGGCGGGATGGCCCACATGCTCGACCACTTCGGGCCCTCGCTGCTCTCCCCCTGGACCCGCCTGGTCGCGGCCGAGCTGACCCCGGAGCTGCGGGACGCCGTCGTGGACGGGTGCGAGCGCGAGGCCGACGGGCGCAGCATCGACGACCTGGTCGCCGAGCGCGACCGCGGCGTCGTCGCGGTCCTGCGCGCGCTGGGCCGGGCATGAGCGAACCGCTCACCTGGCGCGAGCCCGTCCAGGAGGCGTGGATCGACTACAACGGCCACCTCTCCGAGCCCTACTACGTGCTGGTCTTCGGGCACGCGACCGACAACGTGATGGACGCCGTCGGCATCGGTCCCGACTACCGAGCGGCCAACGACGCCTCCCTCTACACGGTCGAGGCACACGTCCGCTACCTCGACGAGGTCTCGGCCGGCGCCGACCTCGAGGTGCGCTCGTCGGTCATCGGCGCGACCGGCAAGCTGCTGTGGATCTGGCACGAGATGTGGGTCGACGGCCGGCTGCGCGCCACCGAGGAGGTGCTCGGGGTCCACGTGGTGGGCCGGGGATCGGCGCCGTTCCCCGACGACGTCGCCGCATTGGCCCGCTCGTTGGTCGTCGACCCTCCCGAGGAGGCCAGCGGACGGATCCGGCCGCTCGGCTCGCGCTGAAGAAGGCTGTGGAGAGCCCACCACGCCCCTGCGCGCGGTGGCAGCGTGGCGTCATGACCGGTCGGCCCCACCCGCTCCTACGCGCCCAGCTCGACTGCCCCGACGAGTGGCAACGCCCGGTCACGGCAGCGCTGGCGGTGGCCGGCGTGGCCGTCGACGCGGGGGCCCCGGTGGGGGTCGCGGTCACCCCCGGCCGGTTGGTGTCGGCGACGCTCGACGACTGGACGGTGTCCTCGCTCCCCCACCTGCTGGTCGCGGTGTGGCCGTGGGCGGTCGACGTCGGCCCGTGGGCGGCACCCGGAGTCGGGCCGTGCGCCCGGTGCGTGGCCGCCGCGGTGCTCGACGACGGCAGCCGCAGCCGTCCCGGCCACCTGCCGCCTCCACTCCTCGCCCTGGCCGCCGGCACGTGCGCGCGGGACCTCGCGCGCTGGGCGCGCGGCGAGACGCCGTACACCTGGCTCACCTCGTGGTCGCTCGGCGACGAGCCGCTGCCGCCGTCGCGCCGGTGGGAGCGCCACCCCTACTGCGGGTGCGCGTGGTTCGACACCGCCTGACGGCGGGCTACCACCACTCGCTGTCGAGCTTGCTCTCCATCGCCCGGAGGTTGTCGCGCGAGCACGTGTCGCAGAACGCCTGCTTGCGGCCCCGCTCGACGGCGGTCGTCCACGTCAGGGTCTCGGCCTCGGGTGCCTGCGTGCCGCAGAAGGCGCAGGTGACAAGCTCGCTCACGTCACGAGCGTAGCCCTGGCGACCGCGGGCCGACATGCATACGAGCCGGTACGACGTCTCGGTGACGCCGTACCGGCTCGTGTGGTGCTCACCCGCGATCAGGGCGAGAGCCCTCCGAGGAGGGAGTTCGTCAGATCGCGCGAGCGAGGGCGAGACGCGCCTGCTGCGCGGCCTGCTCGGCCTTGCGGCTCATACGACGGGCCACGGCCAACCGGTGGCCGCGCCGCAGTTCGTGCGCCTCTCCCAGGCGCGCGGTCATTTGCGCGCGTGCGAGTTCTTCATGCATGAGATTCATGTCGTTGCTTCCGTTTCGGTAGGTCTTCATGGAGGTGTATTTCCTGTGTTTCCTTGGAGGGATGAGTTCGCGGTGACGCCTCTCGGCGGCCCCGTCCTGCTGGGTGCTGCCCGACCTAGGCGACCTGGACGGTCTGGTCGGACTTGCGGGGCCGGCCTCGCGGCCGCTTGCGCGGGATCACCACGCCCTGGAGGAAGAGCTCGCCTCCCCAGACGCCCCACGGCTCACGCCGCTCGAGGGCTCCGTCGAGGCACAGCGCCTGCACCGGGCAGTCGATGCAGAGGGCCTTGGCGTGCTCCACGTCCGCGGGGGACTCGGCAAACCACAGCTCTGCGTCGTTGACGCGGCAGGGCAGCAACTCCTCATCCACTCCGGCAGCTGCGTCGTGCAGTGCTCCGAGGGGGGCCTGGGCCTCCATCTCGGTCTTGCCGGCAGCTCGGTTGCGGTCGAGAACGCTGATGGTCATGTGTTCACCTCCTACTCGTTGACCTGATCGCGGGTTTTGTGAAACTCGGTGTTGGACAAACAGAAAGGCCGCGGATCCCGGTGTGGGTTCCGCGGCCTGGAGGCTGCCGATCTAGGTGAATGACCTATGTCGACGGACTCCAGGCAGGTGAACCCGGGAAATCGCCCTTGATGCGAACGATGGCGGCGTCGCCCTGGACAGCCACCACGGCGGGACCGAAGGCGCGAAGGTGCGCGCAGGGGCGGCCGAGGATGGACATGCCGAAGGACGGCGTCCACGCCGTCATCGTCTTCGTGTAGTTCTCCATGAGGGCCACCTCCTTCGGGGCATCGGGCGCGGATCGTTGTCAGCGATCCCATGCGCGGGTTGTTGTGAGAGGAACGCTAAACCCTGACCGACGTCAGGGGCAAACGATTTTGTGGGTATTACTCGGATTTCTTTTCAGAAGTTCCGTCGAGGGCCTCCTGGACGGCTGTTCCGGCGACCACGGCGAGCACCTCGTCGCCGTACTTGGTCAGCTTGCTGGGGCCCACGCCACTGATCGCGCGCAGTCCGCGGTCGTCCTTCGGCACGTGCTCGGCGATGAGCTGGAGGGTCGCGTCGGTGAAGACCACGAAGGCCGGGACGCCGTCGGCCGAGGCCCGGGCCAGGCGCCACTCGCGCAGCCGCTCGAACAGCGCCTCGTCGTAGGACGCCGGGCAGTCGGCGCAGCGGCCGGTCTTCTTCTCGCGTGAGTTCGACAGCGCCTTGCCGCACTCGCGGCAGTGCATCGCGGCGCGGTTGCGCTTGCTGCGCTCGCGCCGCTGCGCGGACACGCCGGGCACGCCGTCGAGCAGCGGTGCCAGGAACGGCGAGCTGCCGCGGGTCACGCGGCCGCCGGGCTCGCGGGCGGTCGCCCAGGAGACGGCGAGCTCGTCGCGTGCGCGGGTCATCGCGACGTAGAGGAGGCGGCGCTCCTCCTCGACCTCGGCGGGCGTCTGGGCCTGCGCGATCGGCATCATCTTCTCGTGCATGCCGGCCACGAAGACGGCGTCCCACTCCAGGCCCTTGGCCGAGTGGATGGTGGCGACGGTGACGGCGTCGGCGACCGGCGCGTGCTGCTCGCCGGCCCGGCGGTCGAGGTCGTCGACGAACGCGCCGAGGTCGGCGTCGGGGTGCTCGCGGCCGAAGTCGCTCGCCAGGTCGACAAGCGCCTGGAGGGACTCCCAGCGGTTGCGGACCTCTCCCCTGCCCTCGGGCGGCTGCGTGGAGTGGCCCATCTGCGACAGCACCGCCTCGACGGACCCGGCGACCGGTCCGGAGGCCTCGCCGCTGCGGGCCGCGCCACGGACCAGCGTGATCGCCTGCCGCACCTCGGCCCGGTCGAAGAAACGAGCGGCACCACGGATGACGTAGGGGATGCCGCGCGCGGCCAGCGCCTCCTCGAAGCGCTCGGACTGCGCGTTGATCCGGAGCAGCACGGCCATCCGGCTCGCCGGGGTGCCGGACGACCGCAGCTCGGCGACCCGCTCGGCGACGGCGTCGGCCTCGGCCACCTCGTCGGGGGCCTCGCGGAACGAGATCGCGGCACCGGCACTCCGCTGGGCGACGAGGTCGACGCCCTTGCTGGCCGTGCCGGCCAGCAGCTTGTTGGCGCCGGCGACGACCTCGGGGGTTGAGCGATAGTTGCGGACCAGCTCGACGCTCGTGGCGCTGGGGAACTTCTGGGTGAAGTCGCGGAGGTAGCGCGCGTCGGCGCCGGCGAAGGAGTAGATCGTCTGGGCGGGGTCGCCGACCACGCAGAGCTCGTCGCGGCCGCCCAGCCAGAGGTCGAGCAGCGCCTGCTGGAGCGGCGAGACGTCCTGGAACTCGTCGACGACGAACCACTTGTACTGCCGACGCACCTGGGCGGCGACGGCCTCGTTGTCGGCGAGCAGCCCGGCTGCGAAGAGGAGCACGTCCTCCATGTCCATCCGGCCCTGGTCGCGCTTGACCTCCTCGTAGGAGTCGAACGCCCGCGCGACCACTGCTGGGTCGAGCCCCGAGACGGCGCGGCCGCGGGACGCCGCGACGGTCGGATAGGTGTCGGGGGCGACGTTGGAGACCTTGGCCCACTCGATCTCACTGGCCAAGTCGCGCAGGGTGGCCTGGTCGACGCCCAGGCGCTGGCGCCGGGCGGCCAGGGCGAGCATGCCCAGCTTGGACTCGGTCAGCTCGGGGAGCTCGCGGTTGTGCACCCGCGGCCAGAAGAACCTCAGCTGGCGCAGCGCCGCGGAGTGGAACGTGCGCGCCTGGACGCCCGGCGCACCGAGCGAGCGGAGCCGCTCGCGCATCTCCCCCGCCGCGCGCGTGGTGAAGGACAGGGCCAGCACCTCGGTCGGCGCATAGACCCCGGTGGCGACGCCGTGGGCGATGCGATGGGTGATCGCCCGGGTCTTGCCCGTGCCGGCGCCCGCGAGCACGCGCACCGGGCCGCGGAGGGCCTCGGCGACCTGTCGCTGCTCGGGATCGAGCGCTTCGAGCAACGTCGGCTCCTGCAGGGTCGGGGGTGGGCTGGGCTGGCGAGCGCCACCCTAGACGCCGCGGCCGACAGCCTGCCCCGGCTGGTCGTCGTACCTGTGGAGGGCGGGAATGCCAGCGGGACGGGCGCGGTTGTGCGGGACATGCCAGAGAGCCAGTTCACGATGTTCACCACCCCCTGGTGTGGCTACTGCCACCGCCTGAAGAGCCAGCTCGACCGGGAGGGCATCGGCTTCTCCATCGTCGACATCGAGCAGGAGCCCGAGGCGGCGTTCACCGTCGAGCAGGCCAACGGCGGCAACCAGACCGTGCCGACCCTGCTCTTCGCCGACGGCAGCACGCTGACCAACCCGTCGGTGGCGCAGGTCAAGGACAAGCTGGCCGCACTTGCGTGAGGCTGCCGTCCACGTGTTCACCTGCCGGGGTTAGCCTGCTGCCGTGTCGCTGCTGAACTCGATCGACCGTGACCACGTCCTCACCGCGATGGAGACCTGGGACCTCGCAGGCGGAGCCAACTACATGCTGGTCCGCGGTGGCGTCTCGACGCACGTGCTGCTCCACCACGGCAAGGAGTACGACGCTGCCGCGATCGCCGGCATCGCCCACGGCCTGGCGACGGGTCGCACGCTCTCGCCCCAGGACATCCCCGGCGGCTCGGCCGGTGCCAGCAAGCACCTGACCCGGCTGGGCTTCGACATCCGCGACGACTCCCCGCCGTCCGAGCGGGTGCCGGGCACCCGCGCGCGCACGCCGCGCGCGTCGTCGACGTCGACCCGGTCCCCGCGCAGCACCGGCACTCCGCGTCCCACCCGCGTCGCCGCGACCGACAAGCCGGTCAACCTGTGCCCCACGTGCTACCTCGCGCTGCCCGCGACGGGCATCTGCGACAACTGCGCCTGAGGCTCAGTCCCAGCCCGGGCCGTCGAGCGGGCGGCCGAACCAGCTCTCGATGAGCGACGACGAGATCGAGATGCCCCGCGGCACGACGAGCTCCCCGGAGCGTCCGGCCGCCTCGAACTCGGCGCGCGTCCACCAGCGCGCCTCCTCGATCTCCGCGCCGTCGACGTCGATCTCGGTCGTGAGGGCCTTGCCGGTGAAGCCCAGCATCAGGCTCGCGGGCAGCGGCCACGGCTGGCTGCCGAAGTAGGACACCTCGCCCACCCGGACGCCGACCTCCTCGTCCACCTCGCGTCGTACGGCGTCCTCGAGGGTCTCCCCCGGCTCGCAGAAGCCGGCGAGCGTCGACCAGCGGCCCGCGGGCCAGGCTACGTTGCGGCCCAGCAGGATCGTCTCGTCGTCGCCCTCGCCGTGGGTGATCGCCATGATCACCGCCGGGTCGGTGCGCGGGAACTGCGCGCGGTCGCACTGCGTGCAGCGCAGCTCGTGGCCGGCGGCCCGGCTCACGAGGTCTCCGCCGCAGCGCGGGCAGAAGCGGGTGGCGTGGTGCCACTCGGCCAGGCCGATGGCGTGCATCAGCAGCGGCGCCTGGTCGGCCGCGTCGTCGGTCAGCAGGCCGAGCACCCCGCGCAGTGGGATCCACTCCTCGGGGTCGCCGGGCGCGTCCTCGGGGGCGACGATGACCGCGAGGTGCACGACCTCGTCACGGTCCCCGAGCAGCACGAGCGTGCCGTCGGGTGCCTCGTCGGGGCTGCTCCACCGGACCTCGCCGTCCACCGGGCGGAGCCGGTTGCCGGCCACCACGAGCACGCGCGTCGCGGGGTCGCGTCGTACTGCTGCGAGCCACTCCTCGTCGGTCCTCCGGAGGCCGAGCCGGTTGTGCGCGTGGCGGGAGAGGGCGACGTGCGGGAGGGTGCGATCGCTGGTCACGAGAATCACGCTAGCCGGTCGCCGAGTCGGTAACGTCTGCGCCTGTGAGCACCCACATCGGCGCCCAGCCCGGCGACATCGCCCCGACCGTCCTGCTGCCCGGCGACCCGCTGCGCGCGAGGTGGATCGCGGAGACCTTCCTCGACGACGCCCGCTGCTACAGCGAGGTGCGCGGGATGTACGGCTTCACGGGCATCTGGCAGGGCCAGCCGGTCTCCGTCCAGGGCTCCGGCATGGGCCAGCCGTCGATGGCGATCTACGTCAACGAGCTGTTCCGCGAGTACGACGTCCAGTCGATCGTCCGGGTCGGCTCGTGCGGCGCGGTGACCGAGGCGGTCGGCATCCGCGACGTCATCATCGCCTCCGGCGCGTGCACCGACTCCGCGATGAACCGGATCGCCTTCCACGGCATCGACTACGCACCCGTCGCCGACTTCGGGCTGCTCCGCGGCGCGGTCGAGGCAGCGGAGTCGCGCGACGGCGGCTCGCCCTTCCACGTCGGGCTGATCTTCTCCAGCGACTCCTTCTACGCCGCCCGCCCCGAGCTGCTCGGCGAGATGGTGAAGTACGGCGTCCTCGGCGTCGAGATGGAGGCGAGCGCGCTCTACACGCTCGCCGCGAAGTACGGCCGCCGCGCCCTCGCGATCTGCACCGTCTCCGACCACATCGTCACCGGCGAGGAGACCACCTCCCAGGAGCGCGAACAGACCTTCGGCGAGATGGTCGAGATCGCGCTCACCGCCGCGCTCCGCTGACTTCTCCCGGTTGGGCGGTGGTCCACCTCCATTTCCGAGGCTCGGAATGTGGGTGGACCACCGCTCGCATGCGTGTCGTCGTACGACACTCCGGTGGCGGTGGGTGAGCCACCTTCTGCGGGTTCGGAATGTGGGTGGACCACCGCTCGCCCGCGTGTCGTCGTACGACACTCCGGTGGCGGTGGCGGAGCCACATTCCGCGGGCTCGGAATGTGGGTGGACCACCGCTCGTGTCGACGAGTGGTCAGAGGGCGAAGAGGTCCTCGAGGGCGGCGCGGTCGGGGAGGTCCTTCGGCTCGACCGTGCGGCCGGAGCGGACGTAGTGGAAGACCGCGCGGACCTGGTCGAGGGGCGTGCCGGTGAGCTCGGACCAGGCGAGGCGGTAGAGGGCGAGCTGGAGCGGGTCGGAGGTCTCGTGGCGGCTGGTCTTCCAGTCGACGACGAGGTAGCCGCCACCTGAGTCGGCGGGCTCGGCGTAGACCGCGTCGATGCGGCCGCGGACGACCTGGCCGGCGAGGACGAGGGCGAAGGGGGCCTCGACGGCGTGCGGGACGCGCTCGGCGAACGGGCCGTCCTCGAACCGCTTGACCACGTCGCCGAGGTCGGCCTCGTCGTCGATGCCGGCGTCGGCGCGACCGGGCAGCTCGTCGGGCTCGATCAGCGCCTGCTGCCCGAACCGCTCCTCCACCCAGGCATGGAAGGCGGTGCCGAAGCGCGCGGCGGGCGCGGGCGGACGCGGCATCGGGCGGGCCAGGTCGCGGGCGAAGCCCTCGGGGTCGTCACGCAGCCGGGCGACCGAGGTCGCGGACAGGCTGCTGGGCAGCGGGAGGTCGACGGACGTCGCGCGCTCGGAACGGGCCTCGGTGAGGAGCTGGACGAGGTCGTCGTCCCACTCCGCCACACGGGCCGCCTCGACCATGTCGAGGCCTTCGTCCGGCGCGGTCCGGTCGACGCTGCGCACCAGCTCGGCGGCGGCCAGCCGGCGGGCGGCCTCCTTCCCCGGCCCGGGCACCGGCCAGGGGCGGGAGGGATCGACGTCGTCGTTCGGGTTGGGCGACTTGCCCTCGGGCTTCTCCAGCCAGTGCTCGACCGGCTGGCCCCACTCCTCGAGCTGCTCGCGCACCACGCGCTGGTAGTCGGACGGCCCGAACGGCGTGGACCGCTGGCCCCAGACGTAGGACGTCACGGAGAGGTGGTGGGCAGCGCGGGTGTAGGCGACGTAGCCCAGGCGCAGCTCCTCCTCGGCGTCGTGCGCCTTGGTCGCGGCGCGGTAGGCGTCGAGGGCGGCCTTGTCGTGGCCCACGAGCTGCGGCTGGTCGATGCGGTCGCCCCGCAGCGGCGCCGGCAGCACGGCCGGCGAGGACGTCCAGAGCGTACGCGAGCGGTTGCTCGGGAACCGGGTCTCCCCCACGCCGACGCAGAACACCGACGACCACTCGAGCCCCTTGGCGCGGTGGACGGTGAGCAGCTTGACCGAGTCGGCAGCGGTCGGCGTGGCGACGTCGAGGCCGTTGCCCTGGTCGTCCTCGGCGGTGAGGTAGGCCAGCAGCGCCGGCAGGGTGACGTCGCCGTCGACGCTCTGGAACTCCGCGACCGCCTTCACGAACAGGTCGAGGTTGTCGCGCCGCGCGGCGGCGGCGGGCGAGGTCGCCGACGCGAGCTCGACGTCGACGCCGGTGGTGTCGATGATCCGGCGCACGATGTCGAGCAGCGGGTCGCCGACGTGGGTGCGCAGCCGGCGCAGCTCGGTGGCGAGGAGGGCGAACCGGTCGAGCGCCTCGGCTGAGTACGACGCCTCGCCCGGCGACTCCACGGCGTCGCTGAGCGCCGGGAGCTCCGAGGCGTCGATGCCGTCGGCGATCTGCAGCAGCTGGTCGGCGACCGTCGCCGCCTCCGCCCGCGTCCGTACGCCGGCGACCTCCGCCGCCCGCAGCGCGAGCAGCCGCAGGTCGCGCGGCCCGATCGCCCAGCGGGGGCCGGTGAGCAGGGTCAGCATCGAGGAGTTGGCCGTGACGTCGTGGAGGAGCGTGAGCGTGGCGACCACCTCGGCCACCTCGGGCAGCCGGATCAGGCCGGAGAGGCCGACGATCTCCACGGGGATGCCGGCGGAGGTGAGGGTGTCGTAGACCTCCTCGGCCTGGGCGTTGTCGCGGCTGAGCACGCCGACGTCGGACCACGGCGTGCCGGAGGCGTGGACGTCCTTGACGGAGTCGGCGAGCCACGCGAGCTCGTCGATCGCCCGCTCGAACACGTGGGTCTCGACGATGCCGTCCTGCGCGATCTCGGCGGCGCGCAGCCGGGCGACCTTGTCGCCGTAGGCCGCCAGCAGCGGCTCGGCCAGCCGGTTGGCGACGTCGAGGATCCGGCGGTCGGAGCGTCGGTTGACCGTCAGCGGCAGCCGGCCGGGCTCGCCGTCGGCGGCCGGGAAGGTGCCGGCGAAGTTGAGGATGTTGGAGACCGAGGCGCCCCGCCAGCCGTAGATCGCCTGGTTGGGGTCGCCCACCGCCATGACCGGGTGGCCGAGGCCGTGGTCGTCGTCGGGCCCGGAGAAGAGCCGGGCGAGCATGGTGGCCTGGGCGACCGAGGTGTCCTGGTATTCATCCAGGAGCACGACCTTGAAGCGCGCCCGCTCGAGCTCGCCGACCTCCGGCTGGTCGTCGACCAGCCGGGCCGCCAGCGCGATCTGGTCGCCGAAGTCCATCAGCCCGAGGTCGGCCTTGAGCCGGCGGTAGCCGGAGACCAGCTGGAGCAGCTCGGCCCGGCGGTCGATGGCGTGGATCGCCTTGGCCGGCGGGTCGAGGTAGGTCTTGCGGCCCTTGCCGACCTGCTCCTCCTCGATCGCCCGCTCGAACCCGCGGCGGGCCTCGTCGTCGATGCGGCGCACGTCGGCCTCGTCGACGAGGTGCTCGCTCATCGCGCCGTCGAGGGCGAGGAGGTTCTGGATGGCGGTCGCGGGGTGGTCGGTGAGCAGCTCGATGTGGCCGGTGAACCGCTCGATGACGCGGGCGCCGAGCTGGTAGCGCGAGGCGTCGGAGACGACCCGCGTGTCGGGCTCGTGGCCGATGCGGAGGCCGTGGTCGGTCAGCAGGGCGGCGGCGTAGGCGTGGTAGGTCGCGACGGTGGGCTCGAGGACGTCCTCGCCCTCGGCGACGACCGAGCGGTCCAGCAGTCCGGCGTTGCCCAGCGCCGCCGTGACGCGGTGGCGCAGCTCGGCGGCGGCCTTGGTGGTGAAGGTCAGGCCGAGCACTTCCTCGGGCCGCACCTTGCCGGTGGCGACGAGCCAGACCACCCGCTGGGCCATCAGGGTGGTCTTGCCGCTGCCCGCGCCCGCGACCACGACGGTCGGGCGCAGCGGGGACGTGATGGCGGCCCACTGCTCGTCGCTGGGTGCGTGCTCGGCACCCATGAGGGCGCGGAGGTCCTCGGGGGTGTCGAGCCGGACCGGCTGGAAGGCGACCTCGGTCACTGGACGGTCACGCTCCCTGCGCCCTTGGCCGGGCAGATGGCGACGAACGGGCAGTCGCGGCAGTGGGGACCGGCGGTCGCCGGGAAGGTCTCGGCGCGCACCAGCTCGGCGGCCCGGGACAGGCCGGCACGAAGCACGGTGCGCTCGGGGCCGTCGTCGCCGTGGACCGGCTGGGCCTGCACCTTGGCGGTCGTGGAGTCGTCGTCGATGCCGAGCTGGACCAGCTCGGCCCCACCGGACGACACCGAGCGGCCGGCCTCCTCGTCGAGGGCGCCGGCGTCGACGGCGTACTGGTAGAGGGCGAGCTGGAGGTTGCCGGCCACGGCGGGGCCGGACGGCGCCACGCGAGCGCTCTTGAAGTCGACGACGACCACGCGTCCGGCGTCGTCGACCTCGAGGCGGTCGGCGTAGCCGGTGAGGGCGACGGGGCGGCCGTCGACGTCGACGACGGACCGGAAGCGTGTCTCGGCGCCGAGGATGCTGCGCGGGTTGGCGAGGTGCCACTGGACGAACCGGCCGACGGCCTTGCGGATCCGGGCCAGCTCGCGCTGGCGCGACCACGGCGTGCGGAAGGCGAGGCGGTCCCAGATCGCCTCGACCTCGGCCATCAGCGGGTCGACCTCGGCGGGCAGGTCGCCGCTGGCCACGCGCTCGGCGAGGGCGTGGAGCACCTGACCGAGGTTGGCCGACTGGTGCACCGCGGAGACCCCGCCGGCCTCGCGCTCGAAGAACCACTGGGCCGGGCAGATGAGGATCGACTCGAGCATGCTGGCCGAGATCGGCACCGGCCGCTCCGGGTCTCGGATCGGCTCGATCGAGCGGGACGCGCTGCGGGTGCCCCACCACGTGGACGGGTCGGCGGTGGGCACCAGCTGGCGGCCGTCGACCTCCTCGGCGGCGAGCGCTGCCAGGCGCCGGGCTGCGGCCTCGCGCAGCGGCGTCGAGACCTCGGGGTCGGCGGCGGTGCGACGCAGCTCGGCGACGAGCCCGCCCAGCGACAGCGGGCGCGGCGGGCGACCGTCCTGGTGGTCGATCGTCAGGCCGAGCTCCTCGAGGAAGCGCGATGGTTGCTCGCCGTCGTCGTCGGGCGAGCGCACGGCGCTCACCACGAGGCGGCGCCGGGCGCGGGTGCAGGCGACGTAGAAGAGGCGGCGCTCCTCCATCAGCAGCGCCCGGGTGGTGACAGGCGGGACGAGGTCGGGCATCCCCGAGGCGTCGACGCCGATGCGATCGGCACCGAGCAGCGTCGCCCGCCTGCGCAGGTCGGGCCACACCTCCTGCTGGACGTGGGCGACGACGACGAGGTCCCACTCGAGGCCCTTGGAGCGGTGGGCGGTGAGCAGGCGGACCGCGGAGCCGCGGACCCCGCGCTCGGCGAGCGTGTCGGCGGGCAGCTGCTGGGCGACGAGGCTGGCGAAGAACGTCGCCACGCCGACGTGGTCGCGCTGGTCGACGGCTCGCGCGGCGAGCTCGAAGAGCGCCACCACGGCGTCGAGGTCACGGTGGGCTCGGCGCGCCGAGGAGCCGCCCACGTCGACCTGCCGTCGGAGCCGGGTCGGCCACGGCGTGGTGGACCAGAGGTGCCAGAGCACGTCCTCGACGCCGGCCTTGTCCTCGAGCATCCGGACGCCGTCGCGCAGCAGGGTGGCCAGGGCCTGGGCGCGCTCGACGTCGGGGCCCTCCAGCCCGTCGAGGAAACCGGGGGTCACCACGGCGAGGCGCAGCAGCTCACGCGACGTACGACGCTCGCTGGCATCGGCCTGCTCCTTCTCGCGGGCGCGGAGGCGCCGCACGAGGGCGCGCAGGTCGGACGCGTCGAGACCGCCGAGCGGCGACAGCAGCAGCGACTCGACGCGGCCGGGGTCGAGGAAGTCGGGCGAGTCGGGGTCGTCGTCATCGAGGTGGACGACCGCCCGGAGCCCGTCGAGCAGCGGCAGCACCGCCGGGTCGCGGACCAGCGGCAGGTCGTCGGAGGCCACCTCGACCGGGACGCCGGCGGCAGCGAGCGCGCGGCTCAGGGGCGGGATGCTGGCACGGCCCGAGCGCACCAGCACGGCCATCCGGTCCCAGGCGATGCCGTCCTCGAGGTGGGCGCGGCGCAGCAGGTCGGCGAGGCGCTCGGCCTCGGCGCGCTCGGTGTCGTAGGTGACCACCTCGACCCGGCCGTCGCCCTGCGGACCGGGCACGGCCTCGGGCGCGAGGAACGCCTCCCGGGCCTCGGTCTCGATGCTGCCGGTGAGCGTGAGCCGGGACGCGACGCGACCGGCGGCGAGCAGGATGCGCGGGCCGAAGCGCCGGGTGCGCTGCAGCACCACCACCGGGGCCGGCGCGCCCGACACGGTCGGGAAGCTCGCGGGGAAGTCGAGGATGCCGCGCACGTCGGCGCCGCGGAAGCCGTAGATCGACTGGTGCGGGTCGCCGACCACCGTGAGGTCGCGGCCGTCGCCGGCGATGGCGCGGAGCAGCGCCACCTGGCCGGGGTCGGTGTCCTGGTATTCGTCCACGAAGACGTGGCGGTAGCGGGCGCGCAGCTCGTCGCGGTGGGTCTCCGCCTCGATCACGGCCCGCCGGATCAGGTCGGAGTAGTCGGTGGCACCGAGGTTGTCGAGGACGGTGAGGTACTGCTCGAGGAACAGCCCGGCCGCCACCAGCTCCGGCAGGTCGTGCTCGATGCCGAGGCCGCGCAGGCCGGCGGGGTCGAGACCCTTCTCCCGGGCCCGGGCGAGCACCGCCTGCACCTCGCGCACGAAGCCACGCGTGCCGGCCGCGCGCCGCAGCGGCTCGGGCCACACCACCGACTCAGGGTTGTCGCGCAGCAGCTCGCGCAGCACGACGTCGGCCTCCGGGGCCGACAGCAGTCGGATGGCGCCCTCGTAGAGCTCGTGGGGGGCGTACTTCCGGACCAGGGCGTAGGCAAAGGAGTGGAACGTCGAGCAGGCCGCGGCCGACGTCGTGCGGGCGACGCGCGAGGTGACGCGGTCGCGCAGCTGCTCGGCGGCCTTGCGGGAGAAGGTCAGCGCGAGGACGGAGTCGGGCGAGGCGCCTCGCTGCTCGATGCGGTCGACGATCGCCTCGACGAGCGTCGTGGTCTTGCCGGTGCCCGGACCGGCCAGGACGAGCAGCGGCCCGCCCTCGTGGTCGACCACGCGCTGCTGGTGCTCGTCGAGCTCGGGCACCACGACCGATCGGTCGGGTGCCACCAGGCGGTAGCGGGTCGTCGTACTGCTCATGGGGACACCCCATCACGAACCACCGACACGGGTTCGGCGCCTAGCCGAGCCGTTCGAGCTGCCGGAGGTCGTGCTCGTCCTGGGGCCGGAGCTCGTAGCCCTGGTGGACCTCGCGCTGCAGCTCCGCCGTTACGCACGGCACCAGACGCCCGTCGACCACGCCCAAGGTGAACACCTCGCGCGGATACGTGTACGTCGTCCCGTCCAGGCCCTGCTGCACGCCGTTTCCGTCATCGTCCATCACGACGGGGTGCAGGTCGACCCAACGCAGTCCTGCGGCCGCGACCTCCAGCCGTACGGGCAGCCAGTCGGTCTCCGGCCGGTAGCCCATCCGATCGAGCACGTCGCGTGCACGGTCGAAGTCCTCGGCGTCGACAAGGAGGTCGAGGTCCCGGTGCTCACGGGTCTGCTCGCCGACGAGCGCGTCGACGCCCCACCCGCCGGCGAGGCAGTGGCCGACATCGGCGGCGTCGAGCGCATCGAGCACCCGACGAACCTCCTGGGCGTCCATCACCGAACCATCATCACGCGGGACCGGGGTCGTGCAACGTCATGCGGACGGCGGAAACCCCTGGCCCCCGTCCGCATGACGTCCGGCGCGAGGTTCAGGACAGGTCGACGATCGCGGCGACCGGGCCGCCGCCCTCGGGGCCCTGGTGGGCGGCGGAGACCGACACGAAGACCGCGGGGTCGCCGGTGACGGCCGCGGTGACGCCGCCGACGCAGGACTTGATCTGGCGGTGCCAGTGCACGTCGGAGTCGTCGAGCATCGCGTTGCGGCGACCGCGGACCATGCCGTCCTGGCTGGCCTCGCACTTGAGGAAGACATTGACCAGCTTGCCGTCGAGGTCGCTGGTGCGCGGCCGCTCGGGCAGGTCGAGGCCGGCGGATCGGATGGCCTCCCAGATGCCGTCGGCGTCGAGCGCGTCCTTCATCACCGAGTGGCCGATGCGGTACTTGCCGCCGACGCCCGTGGCGTTGCCGACGACCACGATCTGGGCCTGGTCGAGCTCGACACCCGAGGAGCACGAGGCCACCGAGGAGTAGAGCTCGCGGTTGTGCATGACGTCGTCGTCGGTCGGCATCTCGATCTCGCCGAGGGCGACGGCGATGCCGAGGCCGGTGACGCCGTTGGAGAGGTCCATCGACTCGTGGGTGTGCTCGGTCCACACGGTCTTGCCGCGCGACTTGGCGTCGCGGATGGTGTGGATCGTCAGCAGCGGGGTCTTGGTCTGCACGTAGTGCACGTCGGCCGGGTCGGTGATGCCAGCGCGCTCCATGGCGACCTTCACGCCGGCGGCGACCTTCTCGATCATCGCGGTGTAGCCGATCTCCTCGGGCAGGATCGCCTCGCTCATCGCGAAGCCGGCGGTGAGCCGCAGCTCGTCACGCGACGGGTCGTCCTCGGGCACGTCGGTGGTGGCGAAGATCGTGGCGTGGGGGCTGATCACGCCGTCGGTGCCGCCGGACCACACGATCGGGATGCCCTTGACCTGCTCGGGGTCGGCGCCCTGGGCGACCAGGGCCTCGCGGAACGCCCGGTCGGCGATGATGCGGGTGTAGTCGTTGACGCCGCCGTTGCCCTCGGTCTTGCCGATGATCGCGAACACGCGGTCGGCCGCGATGGCGCCCTCGTCGATGAGCTTGGTCAGCTCGGAGGCGTCGGCGACGGAGTGGATCGGGACCTTGCGGACTTCAATGGCGCTGGGCATCTGGATTCCTTCCGGAGTGGGGTGGTCAGGCGGGTACGACGACGGTGCCGGCGTCTCCGGCGACCGCAGCGGTGATCTGGTCGAGGCTGGTGATGACGCCCCGCTTGCCGGTGGTCTCGACGAAGCGGCAGACGGCGTCGACCTTGGGGCCCATCGAGCCGGACGCGAAGTGGCCCTCGGCGGCGTACGCGCGCAGCTGGTCGACGGTGACCGTGCCGAGCGGCTCGGCGTCGGGGGTGCCCCAGCGGATGACGGCGTTGGGCACGTCGGTGGCGATGACGAGCACGTCGGCGTCGGTGGTGCGGGCCAGGAGGGCCGCACCGAGGTCCTTGTCGATGACGGCCTCGACGCCGGTCAGCGACCCGTCGGGGCGGCGTACGTGCGGGATGCCGCCACCGCCACCGGCGACCACCACGAAACCGGCCTCGATCAGCGCGAGCGCGGCAGGTGCGTCGAGGATCTCCAGCGGCTCGGGCGAGGCGACGACGCGGCGCCAGCCCTTCTCGCCGCGGTCCTCCCAGGTCTCGCCGTGGTCGACCAGCAGCCGGGCCTCGGCCTCGGGCAGGTGTCGCCCGATCGGCTTGGTGGGGCGGGTGAACCCCTCGTCGTCGGCGTCGACCAGCGTGCGGGTGACCAGCGCGGCGCTGCGACGATCGACGCCGCGGAGGGCCAGCTCGTGGTCGAGCGCGTCCATCAACACGTTGCCGAGGGTCGCCTGCGTCTGGGCGCCGCACCAGTCCAGCGGGACGGGGGGTACGACGGCCGCGGCGAGCTCGTTCTTCACGAGGAGGTTGCCGACCTGGGGACCGTTGCCATGGGTGATGACGACGTCGTGGTCGTGCTCCAGCAGACCGGCGACCGCGGCCATCGCGACCTGCGCCGCGGCGATCTGGTCCTCGGGACGGGCCCGGCCGTCGGCGTTCGTCATGGCGTTTCCGCCGAGTGCGAGCAGGACCCTCATGGACGCAACCGTAGTGATCCACACCACCCGCACCACCGGCACGATCGGCCAACGAACGCCGCCGTTGTTGGCAACGTGTGCCAACAGCGTCGCTATCGCCCGCCAGCCAGCCGCAGCGTCGTACCGGTGACGTAGGAGGCCTCGCCCGACATCAGCCAGGCCACGGCGGCGGCGACCTCCTCGACCTGCCCGGCGCGGCCGAGGGGCACGAGCGGGCCCACCCGCTCGACCCGTCCGGGCTCGCCCGCGTCGGCGTGGATGGTGGTGTCGATGATCCCGGGCGCGACCCCGACCACGCGGATGCCGTCGCCGGCGACCTCCTGGGCGAGGCCGAGGGTGAGCGCGTCGACGCCGGCCTTGGCGGCGGCGTACTGGACGTACTCCCCCGGCGAGCCCAGGGTCGCGGCGCCCGAGCTGATGTTCACGAGGACTCCCCCGTCGCCGCCACGGGAGGGCGCCATCGCGAGCACCGCCGCGCGGGCCACCAGCACGGCCGCGGTGAGGTTGAGGTCGATCGTCGCGCGGACCACGTCGGGCGTGGTGTCCGCCAGGCGGCCGAGGTGCAGGGTGGCGCCCGCGTTGTTGACGACGCCCGTCAGCCGACCGGCAGCAGTGAACAGCCTGTCGATGCCGGCGTCCGACGTGAGGTCGGCGCGCACGGTCGAGCAGTCCACCCCGAGGTCGCGACACTGGGCTTGCGTGGCCGCCGCGGCCGACTCGTCGCGGGCGTAGCCCAGCACGAGGTCGTGCCCGTCGGCGGCGAGCCGGAGCGCGACGGCCGCGCCGATGCCGCGGGTGCCGCCGGTGACGAGGGTGCGCATGGGGACTGTCTACCGCAGGAGCGCACGGCCCGCGTCAGGCGAGCGCGAAGTAGCGGAGGTAGACGTAGACCCACGCGACGAGCAAGGTCGCGACGGTCACCACGACGCCGTACTTGGTGAAGCCCCAGAAGCTGATCGGCTCCCCCGCCTTGGCGGCGATGCCGAGCACCACGACGTTGGCGCCCGCCGCCACCGCGGTCGCGTTGCCCCCGAGGTCGGCGCCGAACACGAAGGCCCACCAGAGCGGGCTGTCGGCCCCACTGGCGGCCGTGCTGCCGACCATCTCCTCGACCACCGGCACGGTCGCGGTCGTGTAGGGGATGTTGTCGACGAAGGCGCCGATGATGCCCGAGCCGAAGAGCAGTGCGGTGGCACCGAGCAGCTCGCGATCCCCCATCGCCTCCGCCGCCCACTCGCTGATCGCGCCGATGATGCCGACCTGCACGAGGGCCCCGACGAGCACGAAGAGCGCCATGAAGAAGGCGAGGGTGTCCCACTCCACTTCCTCGAGGAACTCCTCGGGCTCGGTGCGGGAGACGAGCACGGTCGCACCGGCCCCCATCATCGCGACCACCGAGGGGTCGAGGTGGAGCACCGTGTGGAGGCTGAAGGCGATCATCACGAGGAACAGCACGACGAGCGAGCGGCGCAGCATCCGGACGTTCGTGATCGCGTCGGCGGGGCGCAGGTCGTCGAGGCCGTGCACGTCGCCCATCTGCTGGAGGTCCTTGCGGAAGAGCCAGCGCGCCATCACCACGAAGAGCACGAGCAGGATGATCGTGAGCGGCAGCGAGTGCACGAGGAAGTCGTCGAAGCTCAGCCCCGCGCGGCTGCCGATGATGATGTTGGGCGGGTCACCGATGAGGGTCGACATCCCGCCGATGTTGGAGGCGAGGATGAGCGAGATGAGGTACGGCGCCGACGGCAGGTCGAGCCTGCGGCAGACCGACAGCGTGACCGGGGCGACCAGCAGCACGCAGGTGACGTTGTCGAGGATCGGCGCCACCGCGGCGCCGACGAGGACGAGCAGCACCAGCAGCTTGTAGGGGTGCCCGCCGGACTTCTTGGCCGCCCACAGCGCGAGGAACTCGAAGAGCCCGGTCTGCTTGAGCACACCGACGATGATCATCATCCCGAAGAGTAGGAAGATGACGTTCCAGTCGACGCCGGTGTGCTCCTCGAAGAACGCGGTCTCGGCGTCGACGAGGCCGATGACGACCATGCCGGCGACACCGCCGAGGGCGGCGGCGACGCGGTGCACACGCTCGGTCGCGATGAGGGCATAGCTGACGATGAAGACCGCCAGGGCGGCGGAGGTGAGGATCACGCGGCCCACCCCGCGAGGCGGCCGTAGCGGCTGATCGACCGGAGCCGCTCCTCGACCAAGGTGACCTGCCCGAGGGCGGCGACGACGAGCACCTGGTCGCCGGTGCGCAGCACGTCGCGCGCCTCGGGGACGATGACCTGCGTGCCGCGGGTGACCAGCGAGACGCCCGAGCCGTCCGGCAGCCGGAGCTCACCGATCTCGACCCCGGACAGCCGCGAGCCCGGCTCGACCTCGAACCGCAGCATCACCGCGTCGAGCCGGTCGAGCGAGGCGAACCCGATGGAGACCTTGTGCACGAAGCTGCCCTTCTCCTGCCAGCGCGGCTGGCGGCCGCGGCCGATCGCCAGCCCGATCGCGAAGCCGATCGCCGAGGCGAGCAGGGCGACCGAGACGGCCACCTCGAGGAGGTACGGCGTGCTCACGCGGCGCCACCGGTGAGGCGCGCCTCGACCTCGGTGACGGCGAGGGCGGTCGCGACCGCGCCCGCAGGCAGCCGACGGGTGACCTGCTCGGGCCATGCGACCTCGAGCGACTGCAGCTCGTCGACCAGCGTGCCCACCTCGAGCCGCTCGACCGCCGTGCCGACGGTCTCCTCGGCGACGCGCGCGGCGTCAGCGGCCGGCACGTAGCGCGAGCCCGGTCGGACGCTGTGGACCTCCATGGTCAGGTCGGCCAGCGCGACCACGTCGACGCCGTCGCGGGTGCGCGAGCGCACCACCAGCGGGAGCACCTGCGGCCCCGTGGGCACCGGCTCGAAGCGTTCGAGGCCCGGCCAGCGGGCGACGGGGCCGTTGCCCCGGGCCCGCACGACCCGGCCACCGCGCACGACCAGCACCAGCTCGCCCGGGCCGACTCGTCGTACGCAGGCGAAGGTGACGAACAACAGCCCCGGGCCGACGATGACGAGCCACACGACCCACGCGACACCGGTCGGGTCGGTGGTGGTGTTCTCGTCCGGCGGGGGCATGCCTCGAGTCTTCGGAGTCCGGGCGCCCGATCACATGGGGCCCTGACCCCATCTGGCGACGTGCGCGCGGGTGGGAGGCTGGGCGCATGCGCCTGCCCAGCCACCTGCCGTTGTTCTGGACGGTCTGCCTGATCAACGGCGTGGTCTTCGTGGTCGGGGCCCTGGTGCTGGTGTTCTCGCCGGCGAGCGTGTCGGCCGACCCGGTGCCGTCGGAGCTCGTGGTCATCGGCCTCGGGCTGGTCGTGATGATCCTGACCAACGCGCTGCTGATCCGCTGGGCGCTGGCTCCGCTGCAGCGGCTGATCACCCGGCTCGAGGGCATCGACAACCTCGCCCCGACGCGTCTTCCCGAGGAGGGCTCGGGCCCGGTGCGCGGCATCGCGGAGAGCGTCAACGGGCTGATGCTCCGGCTCGCCGAGGAACGCCGTGCCGGGGACGCGCGCGCGTTGTCGGCGCAGGAGGCCGAGCGGCACCGCATCGCCCAGGAGCTCCACGACGAGGTCGGCCAGAGCCTCACCGTCGTGCTGCTCGGGCTCAAGCAGGTCGAGTCGCAGGCGCCCGCCTCGCTCGTGCCCGAGCTGGCGGCCGTGCGGGAGAGTGCCCGCGCCGGCCTCGACGACGTACGACGGGTGGCGCGGCGGCTGCGTCCCGGCGTGCTGGAGGACCTCGGGCTGGCGAGCGCGCTGGCCGCGCTGGCGACCGACTTCGCCGACCACAGTGCGGCGTCCGTACGGCGGTCGTTCGCGCCGGGGCTGCCGCCGCTGAGCGCCGAGGCCGAGGTCGTGGTCTACCGCGTCGCCCAGGAGGCGCTGACCAACGCCGCACGGCACGCCGACGCGCAGGAGGTCGAGCTGTCGCTCCAGAAGCTCGGCGACAGCGTCGTGCTGGAGGTGCGCGACGACGGGCGTGGCTTCGACGGGCTCGCCGAGGGGTCCGGGCTGATGGGCATGCGCGAGCGCGCGGCCCTGGTGCGCGCCGAGCTGTCGGTGATCAGCCGGCCTCGGCACGGTACGACGGTGCGCCTCAAGGTGCCGGTGGGAGTCGAGTCGTGATCCGGATCCTGCTGGCCGACGACCACACCCTCGTCCGCCGCGGCGTGCGGCTGATCCTCGAGCAGGAGGCTGACCTGTCGGTCGTCGCGGAGGCGGCCGACGGCGCCGAGGCGGTGCAGCGCGTGCGCGACACCCAGGTCGACCTCGTCGTGCTCGACATCGCGATGCCGCGGATGACCGGGCTGCAGGCCGCCGCCGAGATCGCCCAGCGTCGCGACCCGCCCAAGATCCTGATGCTCTCCATGCACGACAACGAGCAGTACTTCTTCGGCGCCCTCAAGGCCGGTGCCAGCGGATACGTCCTCAAGTCCGTGGCCGACGAGGACCTCGTCGGAGCCTGCCGCTCGGCGATGCGCGGCGAGACGTTCCTCTACCCCGGCGCCGAGAGCACGCTCGTGCGCGACTACCTCGACCGGCTCCGCCGCGGCGAGCGGGTGCCGACGTCGGTGCTCACCGCGCGCGAGGACCAGGTGATCAAGCTGATCGCCGAGGGCCGCTCGTCGCGCGAGATCGCCCGTGACCTCCACATCGCGCTCAAGACGGTCGAGGGACACCGGGCCAACATCCTCGGCAAGCTCGGGATGCGGGACCGCGTCGAGCTGACGAGGTACGCCATCCGGGCGGGGCTGATCGAGCCCTAGCTCGCTCTCCGATGAACTTCCACGCACTCGGGTGGAAGTTCAGGGCGCGCAGGCGGGGGCTGAGCGTGGACCCCGATGAACTTCCACGCACTCGGGTGGAAGTCCATCGCACGCAGACGGAGGCTGAGCGTGGACCCCGATGAACTTCCACGCGCTCGGGCGGAAGTTCAGGGCGCGCAGCGGTGGCTGAGCGTGGACCCGGATGAACTTCCACGCACTCGGGTGGAAATTCATCAGGCGGGTGACAGCGGCAGGTTCCACCAGGTGTCGAGCCGCGCGACCGCGGGCGTCGTACGTCCCCCGCGGAGCACGCGCGCGAGCCGCAGGAGGTACGCCGAGATGCCGGCGACGCCCTGCATCCAGCCGACGCCCGGCGGGAGCAGCGGATCCTCGTTGCGGTGCTCGGTGAAGCGCCAGGTCGCCCGGTCACCGTCGACCAGCGCGCGGCTGACGATCGCGTCGCCGAGCACCTGCGCGAAGGCGAGGTCGTCCTCGACCCCGCGGCGCTGCCAGGCGTCGAGGAACACGTCGCCGGCGCCGGCGGTGCCGCAGCAGCGGCCGTCGTTGTCCCAGAAGCCCGGGTGGAGGCGCTCGGGGATCCCGGAGGTGCGCACGCTGTGGAGGCAGCGGCGCTGCCACTGGGCCGGGGACTCCCCCGCGACCTCCTCGATGCCGGCGTGCTCGAGCGCGGTGAACGCCAGCGACGTGCCGGACGGGCCGTGGCACCAGGTGTAGGTGAACTCGTCCATGTCGGGCTGGCCCGGGAGGACGTGCGGGAGGCGGAACCCGCCGCCACTGGTGTCGCCCATGGTGACCAGGTGCTCGGCGCCGCGGCGGGCCGCCTCGACGAGGTCGGGGCGCCCGAGCTCGGCCCCGGCGATGGCGAGGGCGCCCGCGATGCCGGCCAGGCCGTGCGACCAGTTGGGCATCTGGCGCTCGCGCCGCGCGGGCGGCTGGTCCACGGTGAAGCGGCGCGGGACGAAGTACCAGTTGGTGCCGGCCTCGGTCGGCTCCCCCTCGGCCAGCAGGATGTCGGCGGCCGTGCGGGCCAGCTCAGCGGCGCCGGGCGTGCCGAGTCGGTGCGCCCAGACCGCCCCCAGCACGATGCCCGCCGTGCCGAGGGTCATGTCGTTGATGCGGCTGTGCTCCGGGGCGTCCGGCCCCAGGAACGGTTGGTCCCACCCGTCGTCCTGGCGGAGCTCGACGAGCCGCGCGACCACCCCGTCCGCGCCGTCCGACCCGAGGGCCGAGAGCACACCGAGGTCGCTGACCAGGCCGTCGAAGTAGGTGTAGTGCGACCGGCCACCCAGGTCGCGGCGGATCCGCGTGGCGATCCCGTCGGCGAGCGCCGTCTCCTCGTCGGTCCACGGCCGGGCCTCGCGGATCTCGGCCAGCACGTGCGCGAGGCCGCCGATGCCGCTGTGCATGTTGTCGCGGTCGTCCGGCGGCCCGCCGGCGCCATCGTCACCGCCCGGGGCAACCGACTCGGGGATCCACGGCCCGTCGTCCCACCGGACCTGGTCGAGCACCCACCGCCAGCCGGCCTCACCGAGGTCGGCGTACGTCTCGGGCGTGGTCACCCCACGATCATGGCACCAGCGACGCGAGCACGCGGGTGCCGACCGGCAGCCCGTGGTCGTCGTAGTAGGCGAACATCGCGCCCAGCCACGGGTGCGTGCCCGGGTCGGGCACCTGTCGCACCTCCACACCGGCCTCGGACGCCAGCTCGCGCACGGTCGCGACGCGGGTGGCGAGCTCGTACGTCGCCCCGACGTGGCCCGGCTGCGTCAGGACGACCGCCGCCGCACGCCCGAGGTCGGCGAGGTCGAGGAAGCCGAACGGGACGTCCGGCGAGTAGGGCAGGTCGACCGGCCCGGTGAGGTCGAGGTTCTGGAGGTAGGCGCCGGGCTGGAGGATCGTCCACTCGAGCCCGCTGCGACGGACGAGGTCCTCGCTGACGGCCTTGCCGAGGTGGTGCGGCATCGCGGGCGCGTAGGGCGAGGCGACCGAGTGGTAGACCACGCGCCCGACTCCCGACGCCGTCAGGGCGGCGAGCACGGAGGCGACGTAGGCCGGCTCGTCGGGGTGCAGGTTCGGCGCGATGACGTACGCCGACTCGCACCCGCGCACCGCTGCCGCCAGGCCGGGCCAGTCGGCCCGACCCAGCGGCAGCGCACCCACGCCCTCGGCGGCCAGCGCGTCGCAGACGGCCCGCCCGGTCTTGCCGTGGCCTCCGATGACTGCGACGCGCCCCGCCATGCTCAGATCCGGTCGACCTCGGCGAACGCGGCGCCCTCGGCGAGCGAGGAGTAGCCCGGCCCGCGGTCGAAGAAGGCGTCGTCCTCCCGGCTCCACGCGGCCCGGCCCGCCCGCTCGGCGGCGGTGGCGTCGGCGTCGAAGCCCAGGTCGCCCGCGTCGGCCCCCGAACTGGAGAGCCCGGTGAGCACCACGCCGTAGTCGCGCAGCGCGGCCTCGGCCGAGACCTTGCGCCAGACCACGTCGCGCACGACGAGCTCGGGGTCGCGGGCCAGCGGGTCACCCCAGCCGCCGCCACCCGTCGTACGGATGCGGACGACCTGGCCGGCCTTGACCACCTCGGCGTCGGCGAGGGCGTCGACCTCGCGCTCGTCGGGGCCGCCCGGGTCGATGACGACCTGGAACGGCATCCCGGCCTTGCCGCCGCGCACGCCCCAGCAGGCCAGGATCGAGCGGTCGGCGATCGACATGAAGTGCGCGTCCTTGAGCATCCGGATGTGCTTCTCGTAGCCCAGGCCGCCGCGGTACTCCCCCGCGCCGCCGGAGTCCTGGGCCAGGCCCAGGCGCTCGACGATGAACGGGAAGCGCGACTCGGTGAACTCGGTCGGCAGGTTGCGCGAGTCGGGCACGACGTGGATGGTGTCCTCGCCGTCGGCGTAGTAGCGACCGCCGGAGCCGCCGCCGAGCACCTCGCGCATGAGGTAGTCGTTGCCCTCGAGGTCCTTGCCGTAGACGCCGGTGTAGCGGATCGTCTCCTGGTCGGCGGGCATCTTGCCGTCGACGGCCTTGGCCACCACGCCGGCGAGCACGCCGAGCAGCCGCAGGATGACGAACGTGCGGGCGTTGGTCGGTCCGGGGTGGATCGGGGTGAGCAGCGTGCCCTTCTCCGGGAAGCGCATCTCGATCAGCGGCACGATGCCCTCGTTGACGTCGAGCTCGGCCATCCGCTCCGGGGTGTCGGCGAGGTTGCGCAGGATCGGCGCGAGCCACTTCTTGAGGAAGTTGCCGCCGACGTAGTCGCCGCAGTGGTTGATCGGGCCCTTCGCCTGCGCGCTGGTGCCGGTGAAGTCGATGATCAGCCGCGGGCCGGCGGGGCGACCCATCTCCGGGTCCGCGGGGGCGTCGCTGACCTTGGTCAGGGTGATCCGCTGCGTGTGCAGCTGCGGCTCGTCGACGCCGTCGTGCTCGGCGTAGTCCTCCCAGACGTAGGTGCCGTCGGGGATCTTCGAGAGGATCTCGCGGCGGTAGGTCTCGGTCGTCGCGTCGAGGATCGCGTCGAACGACGCCTCGATCGCGTCACGGCCGTAGCGCTCGAACAGCTCGCCGAGCCGGCGCGCACCCATCAGGCAGGCCGAGCACTCGGCGTCGAGGTCGGCGGCGAGGCTGTCGGGCATGCGCGAGTTGCGGGTCATGATCCGCAGCGCCGACTTGTTCGGCACGCCGGCGTCCCACAGCTTGATCGGCGGGACGGCCAGCCCCTCCTCGTACACGGTCGTGGCGTTGCTGGGCATGGAGCCCGGCACCGCGCCGCCGATGTCGTCGTGGTGGCCGAAGGCCTGCACGAACGCGACGACCTCGCCGTCGTGGAAGACCGGGACGGTGACGCACAGGTCGGGCAGGTGGCCGATGCCGCCCTCGGACTCGTAGACGTCGTTGTGGAAGAAGACGTCGCCCTCGCGCATCTCCTCGATCGGGTAGTCGCGCACGATCGGGTGCACCAGCGCGCTGTAGGAGCGGCCGGTGAGCTTGCGCAGCTGGCGGTCGTGGATGCCGGCGCGGAAGTCGTGGGCGTCGCGGATCATCGGGCTGCGCGAGGTCCGGCCGATGGCGGTCTCGACCTCCATCTCGACGCTGGCCAGGGTGCCCTGGACGATCTCGACGAGGATCGGGTCGACGGTCGTGCCCTCGGCCGTGAGGCGCCCACCGTGCTCGTACGACGTGGGCAGGCCTGCCGGGTTGACGGGCTTCGCGGTGACGTACGACGGGTCGACCGTGGTGTCGAAGGTGGTCATCGGACGCCCTCCTTCCGGATCACGAGGTTGGCCCAGTCGTCGACCACGACCTCGAAGCCGGGGTGGACGGGGATGGTGGAGCCGAACTCCTCCACGATCGCGGGACCGCTGAAGGTGTCGCCCGCGCCGAGGTCGGGGCGCCAGATCACCGGGGTGTCGACGTAGCCCTGCGCCGCGTCGAAGCAGACCGGGCGACGGCCGCGAACGGCGCGTCCCTCGACGTCACCGTCGGCCTTGTCGAGGGTCTGGATCTCGGGGCGCGTGATCGGGCCGATGCCGGTGACGCGGAGGTTGACCCACTCGACCTGCTGGTCGCGGTCGCCGCGGAAGTCGTAGCCGTAGAGCTGGTGGTGCTCGGCGTGGAAGCTCTCCGCGACCTGGGCGACGTACGCCTCGTCGACGACGCCCTCGGGCGCGGACACCCGCACCTCGAAGGCCTGGCCGACGTAGCGCACGTCGATGGTGCGCTGGAAGCGGTGGTCGGCGGCGGCGAAGCCCTCCTTCTCGAGCGCCTCCCGGGCCCGGTCGGTCAGGTCGTCGAGGACCGCCTGCACGGCCGCGTGGTCGAGCGCGGACTCCTTGGCCACGTGGGTCTGGACGTAGTCGTTCTTCACGTCGACCGTCAGCAGGCCGAAGGCGCTCACGTTGCCCGGGTTGGGAGGTACGACGACTCCTGCGAGGTCGAGGATGTCGACGAGCCGGCAGGCCAGGAGCGAGCCGGAGCCGCCGAAGGTCGTCAGCATGAAGTCGCGCACGTCGAGGCCGCGCTTGACGCTCACCTGGCGCAGCGCGTTGGCCTGGTTCCAGGCGGAGATCTCCAGGATGCCGGTCGCGCAGGTCTCGAAGTCGAGGCCGAGCTTGCCGGCCAGGTCGGCGATGCCGGTGCGGGCCGCGTCGACGTCGAGCGGGATCTCGCCGCCGAGCAGGTGGGGAGGGATCCGGCCGAGGGTGACGTGGGCGTCGGTGATGGTCGGCTGGGTGCCGCCCTTGGCGTAGCAGAGCGGGCCCGGGTCGGCACCGGCCGAGTGGGGCCCGACCTTCAGGGTGCCCTCGGGCGAGAGCCACGCGATGGAGCCGCCGCCCGCGCCGACGGTGACGACGTCGATCATCGGGATCTTGCTCGGGTAGGCGCCGACGGTGCCCTCGGTGGTCAGCGTCGGCTCACCGTCGAGGACCACGGACACGTCGGTCGACGTGCCGCCGCCGTCGCAGGTGAGGATCTTCGGGAACCCGGCGACCTTGGCGATCAGGGCCGCACCGAGCGCGCCGGCGGCCGGGCCAGACAGCACGGTGGTGATCGGCTGGTGCACGACCTCATCGGCCGACAGCACGCCGCCGTTGGACTTCATCACGTAGAACGGGATGACGTTGCCGGTGAAGTTCACCAGCCGGTCGGAGATGTTGGTGACGTAGCGGCTGACGTTGGGCTTCACCGCCGCGTCGACCAGCGTCGTCATCGAGCGCTCGTACTCGCGGTACTCGCGGAGCACCTCGCTGGAGATCGACACGATCGCGTCGGGGTGCTCGCGGCGCAGGATGTCGCGCATCCGTAGCTCGTGCTCGTCGTTGGCGTAGGCGTGGAGCAGGCAGACGCCGATCGTGGTGATCCCCTGGTCCTTGAACCACCGGGCCGCGGCCACGGCGGCATCCTCGTCGAACGGCCGGATCTCGGCCCCGGTGAAGTCGAGGCGGCCGCCCACGGTGCGGACCCGGTCGGCCGGCACGATGCGATCGGGCTTCACCCAGAAGTACGAGTTGCCGTAGCCGTCGGGCACGGACTGGCGGGCGATCTCGAGCATGAACTCGTAGCCCTCGGTGGTGATGAAGCCGAGCGCCTCGACCTTGCCCTCGAGCAGCTTGTTGGTCGCCACCGTCGTGCCGTGCGAGACGGCGGTGATGTCGCTGCCGTCGGCCTCGACGATGCCGAGGATCTTCTCGATGCCGGCGATGAAGCCGTCGGCCGGGTTGCCCGGCGTGCTCGGGGTCTTGGTGGTGACCAGCTCCCCCGAGTCCTCGTCGAAGGCGACCACGTCCGTGAACGTGCCTCCGGTGTCGATGCCGATCCTGATCCGCCGCTGCGTCATGGGGTCGATTCAACTGGGAGGCCGTGGCGACCACCACGGCAGAGATTGCCGACGAAACAGCGATTCATCGGCAAGACCTGTGACGAGCTGGCACCTGGGCCGAAATAGGTGAAGGGCCCTCGTCGGTATGAGCGACAAGGGCCCTTCGGGCGATGTGCAGGTCGCCGAAGCGTCCAGCTCATCTGGGTGACCGGTCGTGGTGATGCTCCCGGTCGATCACTCCCTCGGTCCGGTCCCAGCCACCGCATCACCCGGTGCCTGCGACGATCCCCGGCGAACCGGTTCCCGTCGTGTGGACCCTCCTTCCGGAGCCATCCCGCCTCCCCTTGCGGGGCTGCGTAGGGAGAGTTCTATGCCCCGCGCCGGGGGGTCCGCAAGGGGTTCGGCGAAGCTTTTTTCACATACTTCGGGTTCCGGCGCGTCGTCCCCAGACGGACCACTTCCATCCCCAAGGAGTCAGGGTTTCCCCACACGTTCCTGCACAGCTCTCTGCACAGGCACGCGCACCCGCTCACCCTCGTCACCGCCCTCGTCACCGCCGTCGTCACCGCCCTCGTCACCCTCGCCGTCGAGGATGCGCGCCAGCACCTGGTCGAGGGTCAGCCGGGCGCCCTCGTCGCGCAGCTCCTCGAACCGGTCGTCGCCCAGGCTCGCCCGCAGCAGCATCACGACGCGCGCGTGCTCCGGTACGTCGCCGGGGTGCCTGCGGGCGCCGAGCACCCGCAGCGCCTCGTCGCCGGCCCCGACCAGCACGGCACCGAGCTCGGATCGCCCCAGGGCGTGCTCGGGCCCGGCCAGCTGCGAGACCGTCCACGCCGCCATCAGCCGCCGGCCCTGAGCCCAGCAGATCCGCAGGGCGCGGTGGGTGAGCCGACGGGCCTCCTCGTGCTCGCCGCGGTGCTCGGCGACGTAGCTGAGGTTGGAGAGGAACACGGCCACGTACATCTCGTCGCCGAGGGTGCCGGAGATCTGCAGGCCCTCCTCGTAGGCCTCGCGCGCCAGGTCGTCGAGGCCGGCCACGCGGGTCAGCTCGCCCCGGACGTTGAGCACCTGCGCGACCAGCGCCGGGCTGCCCGTCGTACGACCCAGCGCCAGCGCCTCGTCGTTCATCTGCATCGACAGCTCGACGTGCCCCACGTCGCCGATGTAGGTCGCCGAGGTGACCGCCAGCCCGTAGGCCACCAGGCGGGTCTCCCCCAGGCCGCGGAACAGCTCTGTCGCGAGCTCCCAGTGAGCGCGCGCCTCGGGCCGGCTCGACGGGTACGCCATGAAGCCCGCGGCGAGGTGGATCCGCGCCGACACGTAGGGGTCGAGCCGGTCCTCCACCGCGAGCATCTCGTCGATCCAGCGCAGGCCCTCGGCGTGGTTGCCCTCGAGGAACCAGTAGGCACCCAGTGACGCGGTGATGCTTGCCGTCAGCGGTACGTCGTCGGCGCGCGCCGCCCAGCTGTGGGCCGCGCGCACCTCCTGGAGCATCTCGCCGATGTCGTCGAGCCAGCGGTAGGTCGCGTCGGTCCAGCGCCGTTCGTAGAGGTCGTCGAGCCACGACGAGAAGTACGACGCATGCGCCGCCCGCGCGACCTCCGCGTCGCCCGCGGCCTCCCGGGCCGCGTGCTCCCGCACCAGCGAGAGCATCCCGAAGCGCGGCTCGTTGTGGCGACCGGTCGTGCGGCGGATCAGGCTGTGGTCGACCAGGACGCTCAGCGGGTCGACCACGTCGCCGTCGGCCCACACCGCCTCGACGGCCTCCAGCGGCACGCACACGGTGAACACCGAGAACCGGGAGAACAGCCGCTGCTCGGCCGGACCGAGCAGCTGCAGGCTCCAGTCGATCATCGCCGGGATGGTCTGCTGCCGGTCGGGCAGGTCGCGGCTCGTGGCCGCCGCGGAGCCCAGTCGGCTGGTCAGCCGCTCGCGCAGCAGCGGCGGCGAGAGAGTGCGGAGGTGACCGCCTGCGATCTCGATGGCGAGCGGCAGGCCGTCCACCGCCCGGCAGATCGCGGCGACGTCGTCGGCGTGCTGGTCCAGCCGGACGTGCGGATCGACCGCGGTCGCGACCTGCTCGAACAGCGCGACGGCGTCGGCCAGCCCCTCGGCGTCGTTCTCCCCGCGCCGGCCGAGCGGGTGCACCTCGTAGACCCGCTCCCCCGCGACCCGCAGCCGCGCCCGGCTGGTCACCAGGATTCGGAGGTCGGCCGACCACTGGAGCATCCGCGGCACGAGGTCGGCGGCCTCCACGACGTGCTCGAAGTTGTCGAGGACGAGCAGCATCGACTGGCCCCGCAACGCTTCCTCGAGCATCTGCACCACGTTGGCGTTGTCGCCGGACCGGACGCCGAGCTCGCTGACGGTTAGCTCGGCGACGAGGCCGGCGTCCTCGACCTTGGTGAGGTCGACGTAGCAGGTGCGCAGGCCGGTCTCCTCGGCCCACTCGTGCGCCACTTCGGCGGCCAGCCGCGTCTTGCCGACCCCGCCGATGCCGAGCAGGGTCACCAACCTGTGGTCGTCGAGCAGCGAGAGCGCCGCGGTCACGTCGCGCCTGCGCCCGATGGTGGGCGTGGCCGGTCGGGGCACGCGGGTGGAGCCCGCTCCTGGCGCCAGGATCGACGGCTCGACCGCGGGCATCGCCTGCGCCCGCGCGTGCAGGGCCCGCGCCGCCGGGCCGGGCAGTGCACCGAGCTCGTTGCGCCAGAGCCGTGCCATCGACTCGAGCTGGCGCAGCGCCTGGGCGCGGTTGCCGGCCTCGACGTGCTCCTGCACGAGCCGCAGGTGCGCCTCCTCGTCGAGCGGCTCGGCGGCGACGAGGTCGGACCAGCGCCCCGCGGAGCGGAGCAGCTCGAGGTACGACACCCGCAGCCGCTCGCGCTCGGCGTCGGCCCACGGCTCGTAGAGGTCCTCGGGCAGCAGGTCGCCGCGGTAGAGGCCGATCGCCTCGTCCACCGAGGCCGGATCGCCCGAGGCCCGGTCGAACCGCTCGACGTCGACCACGACCTCGGCGTCGGGCAGCAACGTGACGACGTCGCCCGCGAGGACGACCGCCGACGGGACACCGACCGCCGTACGGGCGTAGTGGGCGGCCTTGTGCAGCCGGGGCGCCGCCTGCTCGAGCAGGAGGTCGGGCCACAGCAGGTCGACCACCTGCTCGCGCGGCAGCTGCCGTCCCGGGCGGAGTGCGAGCAGCTTGACGAGCGTGGCCGCGCTCCGGCGGCTCCACGCGTGCGCGGCGACGGCGCGGCCGTCGATGACGACCGCGAAACCTCCGAGGAGGTTGATGTCGACGTGCATCGCACCCTCCCAGCCACGAGCGATGCGACTCTACGCCCGGCGACGGCGCCCGATCGACGCCATTTTTGGGGTTCGACCCGGGTCCCGCCGCTCAGGCGGAGGGCCGGACGGCGGCGAGCTGCTCGAGGTGCTCGACCTCCTCGCCCATCGCGGCGCTGAGCCGCAGGAGCAGGGAACGGATGCCGGGGCCGTCCCAGTCGTAGGCCGCGACGCGCTCGGTGGTCTCGAACAGCTGCCGCGAGAGCCGGTCGCGGGTGGCCTCGTAGCGCGCCAGCGCCACCTCCTGCGCCACGTCGCCGCCATGCGCGGCGAGCACCTCTGTGGCGAGCAGCTCGGCGTCGCGGAGCGCGTCGGTGATGCCGTGGGAAGTGATCGGGTCCTTGAAGTAGCCGGCGTCCCCGACCAGCGCCCACCCGGGCCCGTAGGACCGGCGGGCGAAGCCGGGAACCCCGGCCCAGCCGCGCACCGCCGAGACCGGCCGGAGGTCACGCGCACGTACGACGGCCTCCGGGCCGGCAGCCTCGAGCAGGTCGTCGACCGCGCGGTCGACGCCCCGCCGACGCAGGCGCCGCATCCGGGCGGGCGTGGTGGAGACGAACAGGCAGGACGCCCCGTCGTTGGTCGGGATGACGCCGGCCGCGGCGCCGGTGCCGTACGTCCACTCGTAGGCGTCGGCGCCGGGGTCCTCGACGTACCGGTAGAGCACGGCGCTCGCGGTCCGCCCGCGCCACGTCGTCGCGGCGCCGACCTGCTCGGCGACGCGGGAACGGATGCCGTCGGCACCGATCGTCAGCCCGGCGGCGAGGTCGAGGCGGGCGCCGCCCTCCGTACGTCCGACGACGCCGGTCACGCGGCCAGTGGCGTCGCGATGCAGCGACGTCACGGTGACGCCGTGCAGGACGCGTGCGCCGGCCTCCTCCGCGGCCTCGACGAGGAGCCGGTCGAGGAGGTGCCGGCGCGGCGCGTAGAGCGCGTCCACGCCGGAGCGGGGCCGGATCGTCACGGCGACGTCCTCGCCGTCGGCGTGGTGGAACACGGTGCGCCGCACGGCCGGGGTGCCGGCGGCCGCGATGCCGTCGAGCACGCCCCAGCGGGAGAGCTGGAGCACCCCGGCGCGCATCAGGGCGTGCGTCGACAGGGTGTCGCTCCCCCGCCGTCCCCGCTCGACCAGCGCGACCGACAGACCGGCACGGGCCAGGAGCAGGGCGGTGGAGGCGCCGGCGACCCGGCCGCCGACCACGACGACGTCGACCCGGCCCGTTCCAGCCGTGCCGCTCATGCCGCCGGCTCCCGTCGACCCGCGCCGACCGGCTCCGGCGTCGCCGACCCGCTCGAGGCGAGCAGGTGGCCGACGATGGCGTGGGCGTCGTGGCGCGCGCCGTCGATGTAGCCGGAGTCGCGCCGGTGCTGGAACCGCTGCCCGACGACGTACACGCCCTCGGCCGGGGTCACCCCGCGGCGCTGCCGGATGGTGCCGTCGGCGTCGGTGATCGGCAGGCGCAGCCACGGGTGGTGCGGGCGGTAGCCGGCGGCGACGAGCACGGTGCCGATGCCCTCGGCACGCAGGTCGAGGCGCTCGGGCGCCGGCCCGACGGCGACGGGTCGCGGACGCGGCGCGTCCCACAGGTGGTGGCCCAGGCCGGCCCGGTCGACGAAGCGGTCGAGGCTGTCGAGGAAGCGGTGCAGGGCGGCGTCGGCCGCGCCGACGGTGCCGGCGAGGTCGTCGCGCAACCGCGCGGTGCGGCCCTCGATCGCCTCGACGCGGCCGACCAGCCGCACCCCGCGCGCCTGGAGGCGGCCGAGGTCGAGGTCCTGGGTCGCGCGCTCCGGGTCGTTGCGGCCGACGAGCTGCAGCGAGGTCTCGCCGCGCGCCGCGAGCGGGTCGGGCACGTCGTCGATGGTGCGGGCCAGGCGACCGGTGCTCTCCAGCCACCAGAAGATGTCGAGGCCGCGGTGGCGCCGCGGCATCCGGGTGTGGCGCCCCACTGCGATGGTGACGTCGCGGCCGGCGCGGCTGAGCTCGTCGGCGATCTGGAGGCCCGATGCCGAGGCGCCCACGACGAGCACGCCGCCGGCGGCGAGCCGGGCGGGGTTGCGGTAGTTGTTCGAGGTCAGCAGGTCGACGCGCGAGGTGTCGAGGCCGCCCAGCCCCGTCGGGACGTTCGGCGTCCCGTGCGGCCCCGTCGCGATGACGACGTGGCGGGCGTGCCAGGTGCCGCGGCTGGTGACGACGCGGTAGCGACGGGCCGGGCTCGCACCCGGGACGGCCGCCACCTCGTGCACGGTGGCGCCGTCGACGACGGGCGCGCCGAACGAGGCGGCGTACGCCTCGAGGTAGCCGACGAACGATCCGACGCTGAGGTAGCCGTCCGGGTCGCTGCCGGTGTAGCTCCACCCGGGGAGCCTGGTCATCCAGCTCGGCGTGAGCAGGTGCAGGGAGTCCCAGCGCTCGGTGCGCCAGCGGTTGGCGATGCGGCCGCGGTCGAGCACGACGTGCTCGCGGCCGGCGTCCGTGAGCAGCCTGCTCACGGCCAGGCCGGCGTGGCCGGCCCCCACGACGACGGTGTCGATGGTGGTCATCCAGATTTCCTTCCAGGGTGTCCCGCCAGAGCGGCCGGCCGGTGGGGGCCGGCCGACCGCTCAGTCAGGGGGTGACGGGCTAGGCGCCCGTCACGACTTCGATGGCGACGGGCGTCGGGTTGGTGAGCGCGTCGTAGACGGCCGACCGGCGCCGGGACTGCTCGACGATCTCGCGCAGGGTGGCGTCGTCGGCGTCGCCCTCGACGCGGAACGTGACCTTGATCTGCTCGTAGCCGTTGCGGACCGAGCCATCGGAGAGACCGAGGATCCCGAGCAGGTCGATGTCACCGGTGACCGTCGAGGACACGTGGGTGAGCTTCACCCCGCGGGCCGCCGCGACGTTGGCGATGCCGGAGGTCAGGCACGACGCGATCGCGTGGAGCAGGTACTCCACCGGGGTCGGGCCCACGTCGGTGCCGACCAGGACGGCCGGGTGGTCGGACTCGACCACGGTCTCCTGGGCGTGCTCCATCTCCTGCATCGCACCGTGGAACCCGGTGAAGCTGGACCGGCTGTGCGTGCCGGACACCCAGGTGTTGGCGGCCCGGAACTGGAACTTGGCGATCTCGGTGGTCTGCTTCACGGCGTCGCGGGTGGCGAAGAGCGTGGGGACGTCCACTCCGTTGAGGGGCGACTTCTCGGTGGTGATGGTGCTCATGCGGTGTTCTCCTGCTTCTGGTGGGCGGTGGCGGCGACCGACGGGTCGCGCCAGACGACGGCGGTGCCGTCGAGGACGACGACGTCGTCCTGGTTCGTGACGCTCGTGGCGAGCGTGGTGACCGGCTTGTCCTCGCGGGTCGCGAGGACGACAGCGGCGGCCGTGATGACGTCACCCGGGCGGACGGGCGCGAGGAAGCGCCACGACACCTCGAGGAAGACGCTTCCCGGTCCGGGAAGCTGCTCCGCGACGAGCGCGTTGAGCAGCCCGGACGTCACGCCGCCCTGCACGACGATCCCGCCGAAGCGGGAGCGTGCGGCGAGCTCGTCGTCGTAGTGGATCGGGTTGCGGTCACCGCTGATCTCGGTGAACAGCTCGATGTCACGTCGCGTGACGGTCCGGGTGAGCCGGGCCGTGGCGCCGACCTGGGTGGTGGTCATGGCGAGGAGGTTGTCGCGCCGACCTTCCGCGGGCCTTCCGCATTCCTTCCCTCGCGGGAAGGAGTCGAGGGAAGGCCGCCGGAAGGGCGTCGTCACACCCTCGGTGCCGTACACACGGAATCGATCAGGAGCACCTCATGCACCACGCACTCAACGTCACCCTCGCGAGCTCACGTGAACGCGAGCTCCGCACTGCCTCCCGCCGGCCCGAACGACTGATGGCCCGGTTGCTGGAGCTGGAGAAGGAGGCGTCATGAACAACCACGTCCACGTCACCGTCCGCCTCGCGGACGGGGGCTCGGTCCTCCTCCGCCCCCTCACGGGCGGGGAGGTCTCCGTCCTGGAGACCGTCTTCGACGGGTTGTCCCCGCAGTCGCGGCACCAGCGCTTCCTCGTGCCGATGCCGCGCCTGCCGGGCGCCCACCGACGCTCGCTCGCCGACGTCGACGGCCACCGCCACGTCGCGTGGGTCGCCCTCGTCGACGGCGTGCCGGTCGGCATCGCCCGCTACATCCGCACGGAGCTCCACACCGCCGAGCTGGCCTTCGAGGTCGCCGACGCCCACCAGGGCCGCGGCATCGGGTCGGCGCTCGTCGACGCGGTCACCACGGTCGCCCGCGACCACGGGATCCGGTACCTCGAGGCGACCGTCGAGCCCGGCAACCGCGCCTCGGAGGCGCTGCTGTCCCGGGTCGGCATCCGGCTGCGGATGTCCGACGGCCTGCTCGAGGGACGCGGGGAACCCCGCGTCGCCCCCTCGGGATCGCCGGTCAACCGGCGGGCCGTGCTGGCCCTCGCGGGTCAGCTCGCGAGGAGCTCCTCGACGGCCGCCGCGACCTCCAGCAGCTGGCGGTCAGAGCCGTGCCTGGCGACCAGCTGAACGCCCACGGGCAGGCCGTCGGGCGTGGTGCCGGCCGGCACCGAGATCGCCGGGCAGCCGGTCACGGTGATGAAGTACGCCGACCGCATCCACGCCAGGTAGTCGGGCATCTGCTGACCGTTGATGGTCTCGGGGAACTCCTGCTCCACCGGGAACGGCGGGACCTGTGAGGTCGGCAGGAGCAGGACGTCGTACTGCTCGAAGAAGACGCGCATCGTCTCCGCGAGAGCGGTGCGCTGGGAATAGGCACGGGCCACGTCCGCGCCGGTGAGCGACTCACCGGCGCGGATGTTGGCTTCCAGCGACGGCTTGAACGAGGTGGGGTGCTGCGCCAGCAGGTCGGCGAACTTCGCCTGGAAGTGCCACGCCCGCAGGGTGCGGAAGGTGTCGTCGGCCAGCGACAGGTCGGGGTGCGCCTCGCCCACCGCCGCACCGGCGCCCGAGAGCCGCTCCGCGGTTGCGCGTACGACGCCCGCGACGGCGTCGTCGACCACCAGCGCCCCGCCGAGGTCCACCGAGCACGCGACCTTCAGCCCGCCGAGGGAGACGGGAGCGACCGGGGGCGCGAACGCCGACCCGGGGTCACCCAGCGCGTGCGGCGCCCGCGGGTCGGGACCGGCGATCACGGACAGCAGCAGCGCGAGGTCGCCGACGTTGCGCGCCATCGGACCGCCGACCGAGGTGGTCTCCCACTGGTTGTAGAGCGGCCACTCGGGCACCCGGCCCCACGACGGGCGCATGCCGACCACGCCGCAGAACGACGCCGGGTTGCGCAGCGAACCACCCATGTCGGAGCCGTCGGCCAGCGGCACCATGCCGGAGGCCAGCGCGCACGCCGCTCCCCCGCTGGACCCGCCGGCGGACCGGCTCGGGTCGACCGGGTTGCGGGTGACGCCGAAGACCTTGTTGAAGGTGTGGGACCCGGCCGCGAACTCCGGCACGTTGGTCTTGCCGACGAAGACCGCACCGGCCGCGCGGATCCGCTCGACCAGCAGGTCGTCGTGGTCGGCGACCGCGTCGGCGAAGATCGGCGAGCCGTAGGTCGTGCGCCAGCGCGCGAGGGCGTGGGTGTCCTTCACCGCGAACGGCAAGCCGTGCAAGGGTCCGAGCTCCTCGCCGGAGGCCTGCGCCTGGTCGGCCACCGCGGCAGCCGCCCGGGCCCGCTCGGCGTCGAGGGAGACGATCGCGTTGAGCTCGGGGTTGCGCTCCTCGATCCGGTCGAGGTGCAGCTCGAGCAGCTCGGCGGCCGAGATCTCCCCCGACCGTACGGCGGCAGCCTGGGCACGCGCGGTGGAGTCGACGGTGACGTCGCTCATCGCCGACGACCGAAGATCCCGCCCACCACGACGCCCAGCACGACGAGCCCGGCACCGACGGCGACGCCGGTGCGGAACTCCTGTCGGGACCCGGCGGCCGACACCTTGGCCGGCGCGGTGAAGACCTGGCCGGCAGCGGCCGGGGCGGCGTCGCCCCCCGACTGGGCCGGCGCGGCAGCGACCGGCGCCGCCGCGGGACCACCCGCGATGGCCGCGTCGACGTTGCCGAAGAACTCCCCGGCCATTCGGCGCGAGACGCTGGTCAGCATCCGCTGGCCGACGCCGCCGATCATCCCGCCGACGACCGCGTCGGCGTCGTAGGACACCTTCGTCGAGGCACCCTCGGGGATGAAGCGCACGTTGACGGTGGCGCCGATCGTGCCGGGGGCGCCCGCGCCGTCGAGCTTCATCACCAGCGACTCGTGCTCGACCAGGTCGGTCAGCACGCACGAGCCGGCGTACGTGCCCTTGATCGAGGCGACGCCCGCGGTCACCGTCATGGCGTACGCGTTGTCGCCGGTGGCCTCGAGGCGCTCGCAGCCGGGGATGGTGCGGACCAGGACGGACGGGTCGAGCAGCGCGTCCCACGCCTGCTCGACGGGGGCGGCGAGCACGTTCTCTCCGGTGAACTTCATCGGGTCTCCTCAGACAGGGGGTGTGACTCGTCGGCGTGCGCGAGGCGCAGGTCGAAGAGCTCGGACGGCGAGATCGGCATCGCGGTGATCGGGAAGCCCTCGGCGTCCTCGATGGCGGCGGCGAAGACCGCGGCGGACGGGATCACGCCCGCCTCACCGGCGCCCTTGATGCCGAGCGGGTTGAGCGGTGAGGGGGTCTCGAGGTGGTCGATGTCGATCGTGGTCGGCACCTCGGTGACGTAGGGCATCAGGAAGTCCATGAACGAGGCGTTGAGCAGCTGGCCCGACTCGTCGTAGGCCATCCGCTCGTAGAGCGCACCGCCGACGCCCTGCGCGACGCCGCCGTGGATCTGGCCCTCGACGATCATCGGGTTGATCAGGTGGCCGCAGTCGTGGACGACGGCGTACTTCAGGATCGTGATCTCGGCCGTCTCCGGGTCGGTCTCGACGATCACCGCGTGCATGCCGTTGGCGAAGGTCGAGCGCGGCGGCGAGTAGAAGTCCTTGCCCTCCAGGCCCGGCTCGTCGTCCTCGGCCACCGGCGGCTTGCCCGGGTCGCCGACCGAGAACTGGGTGGCGGCCTTCGAGGCCTCGTCGAAGGCGTAGCGCAGCGGGTTGGACAGCACGGCGACGGTGCCGAGGTCGATCGTGGCGTCGGTGCCGCGGACGGAGACGACGCCGTCGGCGATCTCCAGGTCCTCCTCCGACGCCTCGAGCGCCTCGGCGGCGATCCGCAGCGCCTTCTCCTTGGCGCGCAGCGCGGCGAGGTGGATCGCCGAGCCGCTCATCACCGCTGCTCGCGAGGCGAAGGTGCCCACGGCATAGGGCATCTTGCGGGTGTCGCCGGTGGTGATCTCGACGTCCTCGAAGCGCACGCCGAGGGTGTCGGCCACGATCTGCGCGAACGCCGTCTGGTGGCCCTGGCCCTGCGTCGTGAGGCCGGTGGCGACCTTGACCTTGCCCGAGGTCTCGATGTGGACGTGCGCACCCTCGTAGGGGCCGACACCGGTGCCCTCGACGTAGCAGGCCAGGCCGATGCCGACCCTCCTGCCCTGCGCGGCCATCTCGGCGCGGAAGTCCTCGAACTCGTCCCAGCCGACCAGCTCCTTGAGCTTGGCCAGCGAGGCCGGGTAGTCGCCGGAGTCGTAGGTCAGCTCGCGACCGTCCTGGAAGATCAGGCCGTGCTCGTAGGGGAACTCGTCGGGCTGGATGAAGTTCGTCGACCGCACCTCGGTGCGGTCCTTGCCGAGGTAGGCCGAGATCGCGTCCATCGTGCGCTCCATGACGAAGCAGCCCTGCGGCCGGCCGGCGCCGCGGTAGGGCGTGACGATGACCGTGTTGGTGTAGAGCGACTCGAAGACGACGCGGTAGTTCTGCGGCTTGTAGGGGCCGAGCAGCTGCGTCGAGGTGATGATCGGGACGATCAGGCCGTAGGGCGTGTAGGCGCCGTGGTCGTGCCAGAACTCGACGTCGAGGCCGAGCACCCGCCCGTCGTCGTCGAAGCCGACCTCGACGTGGTGCTGCTGGGCGCGCTCGTGGGCCGACGAGATGAAGTGCTCGCGGCGGTCCTCGGTGAACTTCACCGGCCGGCCGAGCGTCATCGCCGCCAGCGGGACGAGCAGCTCCTCGGGCCAGGGGTGGACGACCTTGACGCCGAAGCCGCCGCCGACGTCGGGCGTCACCACGTCGACCTTGGCCAGGTCGAGGCCCAGCTTGGCCGCGACGCAGCCGCGGACGCCGGTGGAGGTCTGGGTCGAGGACCAGACGGTGAGGCGGCTCGTGTCGGGGTCCCACCGGGCGACGGTGCCGCGCCCCTCCATCGGCGTACAGGCCGAGCGCTCGATGTCGAGGTCGAGGGTCAGCACGTGCGGGGCGGCGGCGATCGCGGCGCGGGCGTCGCCGTTCTCCTGCTCCATCCGCGCGCCGACGTTGCCGGGTACGTCGTCGTGCACGAGGCGTTGCGCAGCGCGGGCGGCGTCGATGCCGACGACGGGCTCGAGGTGGTCGTACGACACCCGGATCCGCGAGACGGCGTCCTCGGCGACGTAGCGGTCGACGGCGACGACGAAGACGATCGCCTCGCCGACGTAGTTCACCTCGTCCTTGGCCAGGGCGTACTGGGTGCGCCCGTGGGTCAGTGTCGGGTGCGGGATCAGCAGCGGGAGCGGCTCGGCCATCGGGCCGGTGAGGTCGTCCCACGTCCACACGGCCAGGATGCCGTCGAGGTCGAGCACGTCGGAGACGTCGATGTCGGTGATCCGGGCGTGCGCGTGCGGCGAGCGCAGCACCGCGGAGTGCAGCAGCCGCGGGTCGTCGTGGAGCAGGTCGTCGACATAGCGGCCCTGGCCGCGCAGGAACCGCTGGTCCTCGACCCGCGGGACCTTGGCGCCGAACAGCTTCGTGGTCATGACTCGCCCCGCTGGATCTCCGCGGCGCGCATCACGGACTTCACGATGTTCTGGTAGCCGGTGCAGCGGCAGAGGTTGCCGGCGATCATCTCCCGTGCCTCGTCCTCCGAAGGGTCGGGGTTGTCGCGCAGCCCGGCGGTGATCGTGGTGAGAAAGCCCGGTGTGCAGAAGCCGCACTGGAGGCCGTGGCAGTCGGAGAACCCCTGCTGCACCGGCGACAGCGAGCCGTCGGCCTCGGTGAGGCCCTCGACTGTGGTGATCTCGGCGTCGACCGCGGAGACCGCGAACATCAGGCACGAGCGCACCGGGGTGCCGTCGACGAGGATCGTGCACGCGCCGCAGACGCCGTGCTCGCAGCCGACGTGGGTGCCGGTGAGGCCGCAGTCGTGGCGCAGCGCGTCGGACAGCAGGCGGCGCGCGGGCACGCGCACCTCGTGGACGGACCCGTTGACGTGCAGGCGGACGTCGTGGAGCTCCTCGGGCTGGCTGCTCATGAAGCCTTCCTCTGGCGTGCGTGGTCGGTGGCCGCGGCCAGCACCTTGGGCACCAGCACCTTCACGAGGTGGGCGCGGTAGGCCGCGGTGGCGTGGATGTCGTCGGCGGGCTCGAGCTCGGTGAGCGCCTTGGCCGCAGGGTCGTCGAGGGCGTCGGTGACGTCGACGACGACGGGCACGTCGCTCACCGACACGAAGCCGAGCCGCGCGCGGGTGACCTCGTCACCGTCGGTGTCGACGACGGCAGCGACGCCGACGAGGGCGTAGTCGCCGTGGCGGCGGGCGATCTCCTGGAAGGCGACTCCGGCACCGGGTGCGAGGGCCGGGAAGAAGGCCTCGACCGCGACCTCGTCGTGGGCCAGCGTCGACTCGAGCGGGCCGGCGAACAACTCCGCCGCCGGGATCGTACGACGACCGCGCACCGACGCGACGTCGACCGAACCCTCCAGCAGCCGGAGCACCATCGGCATCTCGGCCGCGGCGTCGGCGTGGACCAGCGAGCCGACGGTCGTGCCGCGGTTGCGGATCGTCGGGTGCGCCACGTGGCTGAGCGCCATCGCGAGCAGCGGCTGGGCCTCGGCGGCCTCCGCGGAGGCGAGGACCTCTGCGTGGCGGGCGAGGGCCCCGACCCGGACCCCGGCCTCGTCCGAACGGACGAAGCCGAGGTCCGGCAGGGCGTTGATGTCGACGAGCATCGACGGTGCGGCCAGTCGCATGGACAACAGCGGGACCAGGGACTGACCGCCGGCCAGCACCTTCGCCCCCTGCTCCCCCGCGAGCGCCGCGAGGGCTTCCTCGAGGGTGGACGGACGCAGGTAGGCGAAGGGTGCAGGCTTCATCGCGGGGCGGAGCCTCCCGAGGCCACGTCGTCCACGCCGCCGTCGTAGTCGGGGTGGCTGAGGTTGCGGGTCACGGTGCCCGCACCGTCGCCGGCGCGGCCCTTGACCATGTGGAAGAAGACGATGACGAGGATCGTGCCGAGGGCGATGCCACCGAGCTCGAAGTCGTCGCCGAAGGTGAGCGTGACGCCGCCGATGCCGGCGATCAGGCCGCCGGCGAGGCCGACCATGTTGACCGGGTTGCCGAAGTCGACGTTGTTCTCCACCCAGATCTTCGCGCCCACGAGACCGATCATTCCGTAGAGCACAACCGTGATGCCGCCGAGGACACCGCCGGGCGTCGCGTTGACGATCGCGCCGAACTTCGGGCACAGGCCCAGCAGGATCGCGACGACCGCGGCGACGTAGTAGGCCGCCGTGGAGTAGACCCGGGTGGCACCCATGACGCCGATGTTCTCGGCGTACGTCGTGGTGGGCGAGCCGCCGAAGGCGCTGGCGAACGCGGTCGCGACGCCGTCGGCGCCGATCGCGCGGCCCATGTAGGGGTCGAGGTTCTCGCCGGTCATCTCGGCGACCGCCTTGACGTGGCCGGTGTTCTCGGCGACGAGGGCGATGACGCCGGGGAGGACCAGGAGGATCGCGGTCAGCGAGAACGACGGGGCGTGCACGACGGAGACGCCGTCGGCCAGCGTGCCGCTCGGCAGGCCGATCCAGTCGGCCGCCTGCACGCCGGCCCACGAGACGCGGTCGTGCTCGGTGGCCTCGACGGCACCGCCGAGGACCGAGGTGATCGGGCCGAAGACAGCGTCGGCGATCCACGACAGGAGGTAGCCGAAGATCAGCGCGAGGAAGACCGCGATGCGCGACCAGAAGCCCGGCAGCACGACCGCGGCGAAGACCATGAAGGCAGCGGTGAGCAGCGCGATCCACTGGTCCTGGGGCCAGTAGATGCCGGCCACGACGGGCGCGAGGTTGAAGCCGATCAGCATGACCACGGCGCCGGTCACGGCCGGCGGCAGGATCTTGTGGATCAGCTCGGCGCCGGCGAAGTGCACGAGCACACCCACCGCGGCGAGCACGAGGCCGCCGACAAGGATCGCGCCGGTGACGTACGACGAGTCGTTGCCGTCGTCGAGCAGGCGGATCGCCGCGACGGAGGCCACGAAGGAGGCGCTGGTGCCGAGGTAGCTGGGCACCCGGTTCTGCACGATGAGCAGGAACAGGATGGTGCAGAGACCCGAGAACATGATGGCGAGGTTGGCGTCGAGCCCCATCACCAGCGGGAAGACGAAGGTGGCGCCGAACATGGCGACCACGTGCTGGGCACCGAGGCCGATCGTCTTGCCCCACGGCAGTCGCTGGTGCGGGAGCACCGCCTCGCCGGGAGCGGGATCGACCACGTCCCACTTGAACATCGACATGAGCAGGCCTCCAGATTTCGCAGGGGGTGTGTACCCGAGAAGCCACAAACTAGTGCGCCACATCACACACCCTCACTGGCGACATCTGCCGAAGGAACGCCGTAGGTGATGACAAGTTCTTCGGCGCTTCCGGGCTCAGCCCTACCCTCTGTGCATGGGTCCACCTCTCACCCTCCGCCGGGCCACTGCCGACGACGTGCCCGCGCTGCAGCACATCGCCGAGGCGGCGTACTCCCCCTACGTCGCGCGCATGGGCGGGCTCCGCCCAGGCCCCATGGAGACCGACTACGCCGGCGCCGTCGAGGACTCCGAGGCGTGGGTCGCGGAGGTCGACGGGGCGGTGGTCGGCTTCCTGCTGCTCGTGCCCGAGTCCAACGGGATGCTGCTGGAGAACGTCGCCGTGCCCCCGGCGCACCACGGGCGCGGCGTCGGCCGGTCGCTCCTGTCGCTCGCGGAGGAGCGGACGCTGGCCCACGACCTGCACCGGATCCGGCTCTACACCCACGAGACCATGGTCGAGAACCAGGCGCTCTACGAGCGGATCGGCTACACCGAGACCCACCGCACCACCGAGCACGGCTTCACGCGGGTGTTCTACGAGAAGCAGCTCTGACCGTCCCCTCGGTGGTCGAGTAGCCGAGCGAGGAACGAGCGAGGCGTATCGAGACCCATCTCCCTACGCCGGCGACAGCATCGCCCCGTCGACCCACATCTCGACGATCGCCCACCCGTCGCCGTCGGGCGCGGCCACGCAGATCCGGCCGTCGTACCTCCCCTGGATGTTGCGCCACCCCAGCAGGAGCGCGGCCTGCCTGCCGCGCGGGCCGTCGTACCAGGCGTGCTTGACCAGCGGCGGCTGCGGCTCGGCGGGCTGCTGCGCCCCGGCCTCCCGCGCGCGGGTGGCGGCGACCCGCTCGGCCAGCGTCTCGCGCTCGTCGAAGGCTCGCCTCCGGTTCATCCCACCCGCCACACGTCGAGGATAGTCGGCTCTCGCTCAGGTGTTCGCATATCGCCCGCGGTGCGTTCGTCCAATCTGCGGCGACGACCGCGACGGTGGCGCAGTGGCGGGCACGAGAGCACACTGGCTGGGTGAGCAGCCGGTTGGCGGTCGCGATGCTCTGCGGGGTCCTTCTCGCGAGCTGCTCGTCTGCGGACGACGGCAGCAACAAGGGCGACCAGGGTGCGCCAACGAGCTCGACACCGACGGCGGACGTGTCGGTGGACGCCCTCGCGCGAGCGATGGAGGAACGGCTCGAGCTGCTCGAGGGGACGTACCCGGCTGCCCTGGCCCTCGTGCGTGTGGGAGACCAGACCGCATTCGTGTCAGCCGGTCCCCCGGTGCGGGCACGTCGTGGAAGCGGTGGCAGCAAGGGTGGGGGCGAACAGCTCACCGACCGGCACCGGTTCCAGATCGGCAGCGTGTCGAAGACGATGCTCGCGGTCGCGGTCCTGCAGCTCGTCGAGGACGGTAACCTGTCGCTGACCGACACCGTCGAGCAGCACGTGCCGGGTCTGGTGCCCGACGGCGACCAGATCACCGTCGAGGACCTGCTGGCCCATCGCAGCGGCCTGTTCAACTACACCGACTCGATGCGTTTCCTCTGGGACGCACACTGGGAACCCACCGAGCTGGTGGAGCTCGCCACCGCCCGCAGTCCCGAGTTCGACCCCGGCGAGGACAGCAGCTACTCCAACACCAACTACGTCGTGCTCGGGCTCATCGCCGAGCAGGTGGCCGGACAGCCGTTGGACCGCATCCTGGACGAGCGGGTGTTCTCACCGGCCCTGATGACCGACACGTCGGCAAGCCCGGGCCGCGTCACCGACGCACCTCTGGTCCACGGGTACGAGGGTCGCCGTGACGTCACCCTCACCGACATGTCGATGGCGTGGGGCGCTGGCGGCGTCGTGTCCAGCGCCCGCGACCTGGACCGGTTCCTCCAGGCACTCACCGGCGGGGTGCTGGTCGACTCGTCGACGTTCGAGGACATGCGTACGTGGCGGGGTGACCTGCTCAACCGCAACAGCACGTCGTACGGTCTGGGCCTCGGTGAGCTCAACGCACCCTGCGACGTCGAGATGGTCGGGCACAGCGGCGGACTGCCCGGCTTCGGCACCGAGGCATGGACCGTGCCGGACGGCACCAGGTCCGTGGTCGCGATGACGAACGACGTCGAAGCAGGTGCCATCCTGACGAACCTCATCACCGCCGCCATCTGTAGCTGACCACCCGACGACCACCGCCCAGCGCCCATCACCCCTGGTACGGCGGCGCGACGCCCCAGCCCCAGCGCGGGGTGGGCGCGTGCTGAGGCGGCGTGGCGCCGGCCTGCGAGTTCTCCATCGCAAGGCGGGTGCCCCACTCGAGGTAGCCGATGATCGCGGCGCGGAACTCCGGGTCGGCCGGCAGGTCGGCCTCGTCGGCGGCGAGGCTCATCATCGAGGCGAATCGATGGCGTTGCGTGGGAGTGATGTCGAGCCCGACGTGGTGGCGGGCTCACCGCTCGACGGCGTTGACCCTCATGTCCGCGAGCTCCGGGGGCGGCGCCGAGATCCCGCCGAGGGCACCGACCAGCACCCCGATGGCGACGAGGCCACGGATGGACGCACCGGCCTTCTTGGACGGCTTGGTGCGCTGCCAGGCGTACCACTCGGTGCGGCTGAACCTCTCGAGCGCGACCAGCGAGACCGCGGTGAACACGACCGAGAACGCGGTGACGGCGCGATCGTCGGCACTGTCACTCGTGAAGAGACCGAGGGCCCCGAAGAGGAAGCTGAGCGACAGCACGGCCCAGGCGAGGACGAGCCGGCCGGTGCGGGCCCGGACGACGCCGGCCGCGACGAAACCCATGAGGGGCGCGAAGATCACCACGGACCCGACCAACGAGACCGTGTCGTCCTTGATGCCCTGGTCGAGCAACGGCACCAGCGTGCTGCCGAGGGACGTCCACGCCAGGACCTTGATCGAGGTCGGCAACGGAGGCGTCGCCTCCGGCGCGACTGTCGCGGGGGTGCTCACGGCGGCATCCTCGCACCGCCGTCGGCGGCCGGACCGGAACGCCGCGCTCCTACTCCGCGATCTCCAGCGCCCGGAGCGCGACGGCGACGTCGAGCCGCAGGTGCGGGTCGGTGGCGACGGGGCCGAGAATCCGCTGCAGCTTGCCGACGCGGTAGCGCATCGTGTTGTAGTGGAAGAACTGGGCGCGCGCCGCCTCGGCCACGTTGAAGTTGGTGTCGAGCAGGACCTGCAGCGTCTCGCGCAGGTCGGCGGCCTCGGGGGTCCGCTCGGCGAGCGGGCCGAGCACGTCGACGGCGAACGCCGACAGCTCGGCGCCGTCGGGGACGAGCGCGAGCAGGCGGTGCAGGCCGAGCTGGTCGAAGCGGGTCACCGATCCCCCGCCGTTGACCCGGCGCCCGATCTCGACCGAGCGCTGCGCCTGGCGGAAGGCCTCGGGCAGCTCGCCGAGGTCGTGCGCGATCCGGCTGACGCCGGCGGAGAACGCGATCCGGCCGCCGCCGCGGTCGCCGCGTACGCCCTCGATCATCCGGTCCACCGCCGCGTGACCCGCCGCGACGCCCTGGGCCGGGTCGACCGGCACCAGCGTGACGACCTCGCGGCTGAAGGCGACCGAGGCGATGCTGCGGTCGGTGCTGGCCGAGACCTGGCGCCACGCGCCGGCGAAGCGGTCGTGCCACGCCCGCCGGTTCTCGGCCGAGCCCTGCGCCGCCACCGCGTCGGGCTCGAGCACGGCCACGACGACCATCACGGGACGACCGAGCTTCCAGCCGAAGGCCTCCGCGTGCTCGGCGACGTCCACCTCCTCACCGGCCCGGCCGAGGAAGACGTCGCGCAGGAAGTCGCCCTGGTACTTGTTCTCGACCGCGGTGATCGCCTCGACACGGGTGACCAGCAGCGCGGCCACGATCGCGGCGCGCTCGAGGGCCTGTACGTCGGAGGCGTGGATCGTGCCGTCCGTGCGAAGCGCGACCAGGCGAGCGAGGTCGACGCCGGCTGCGACCACGCGACGCAGGAGCGCCTCGCCGTCGCCGACCGCGGTGCCGCCCGGGTCGATCCGCTCCACCCGCACGCGGCCGGTGGGGTCGAGCAGGTCGGCGCTCGCGAGCGCCTCGCGGTGGGCCTCGTCGAGGTGGGCAGCGCGCTCGCGGCCGTCGGTGGAGGTGAACACGACCCCGCAGCCGAGGGCGTCGGCGACCGCCTCGGCGATGGCCGCCAGGTCACCGCCCTCGAGCACGATGTGGGTCAGCGCGGTGTGGAGCGCGTCCGCGCGCTCGAGCGCGGCGACCGCCTCGGGATCGCTTATCAAGTCTTGGCCCACTTCATGTCCTTCGTTGTCAGGAACTCACATTCGCGAGTGTGCCACGAGCCGTTAGCGTCTGGGGAATGATCCCCGTCGCTGCACCGATCCGCGTGCAGGCGCGGCTCGCCGCAGCGGCCGACGGGCCGCGCCCCGTGCTGCACGCGAGTGCCACCGCGGTGTACGTCGACCTCGACGGCTGGTGCGTCGGGCTGGTCTCGGCCTCCGCGACCCGGGTGCCGTGCGCGCTCTGGTCCACGCTCCCCGACATCGCCCACCTGGCCGGTCGTCCCGTGGTCGTCAGCGACGGGACCCTCGCCATCGGCGACGAGGTGGTCCGGATCGGCCGCGTGGTCGACCCCCGCGCCACCGTCGTTGGACGTCATGGGATTCCTCGGTCCGAACCGGGGATTCTCATGACGTCCGGGCTGGACCTGCCCGAAGACGGCCGCCTGACCGCCGACCACGTCGCCACGCTCGTCGGCCGCGGACCGGGCCTGACCCCGCTGGGTGACGACGTGCTCGCAGGCTGGCTCGCCACCCGCGCAGCGCTCGGCCGGCCCGACGCGGCCGTCACCGACGCCGTACGCCACCGCCTCGGCGCGACCACACTGCTCTCGGCCACCCTCCTCGACTGCGCGATCCGCGGCGAGGTCCTGCCCCAGCTGGGCGCGTGGCTGGCCGACCCCACCGCCACGAGCGCCGACGCCCTGCTGGCCGTCGGCGCCACCTCGGGAGCGGGGCTGCTGACCGGCGCCCGCCTCGCGATCCGATCCACCACCCAAGACGCCTGGAGGGCTGCATGAAGGACCACGTCGAGCTCCGGAGCGGCGCGTACGCCGACTCGGTGACCCTGCTCCAGGTGAGCCGGGCCGTGCAGGCCACGCCCGGCGTGGTGGCCGCGCAGGTCGCGATGGCCACCGGCCTCAACCTCGAGGTGCTCGAGGGCATGGGCTTCGACATCCCCGCGTCCTCCCCGAACGACATGGTCGTCGCGCTCCGCCTCGACGACGCCGCCGACGTGGCGACCGCGCTGGCCGCCGTCGACACGGCGCTCGCGCCCACCCGCCCGAGCGCCGGCGACACCACGATCGCCCCGCCGCGCACCACGGCCTCCGCCCTGCGTCGTACGGGATCCGGCGCGGTCGCGCTGGTCTCGGTGCCCGGCGCCAGCGCCACCGTCGAGGCGATGGACGCCCTCGAAGCGGGCCACGACGTGATGATCTTCAGCGACAACGTGCCGGTGGCCGAGGAGGTCGCCCTGAAGCAGTACGCCGCCTCGCGCGGCGCGCTCGTGATGGGACCGGACTGCGGCACCGCGGTCATCGACGGGGTGGGGCTCGGCTTCGCCAACACCGTCCGCCCGGGCCGGATCGGCCTCGTCGCCGCGTCGGGCACCGGCTGCCAACAGCTGCTCGCTCTGCTCCACCACGCAGGAGCGACCTATGAGGGCGTCGGCGTCCGCCACGCGCTCGGCGTCGGGGGCCGCGACCTGTCGGCCGCCGTCGGCGGCACGTCGACCCGCGAGGCACTCCGCCGCCTCGACGCAGACGCCGACGTCGACCTGGTCGTCGTGGTCTCCAAGCCCCCGGCACCCGAGGTCGCCGAGGCCCTGGCCGCGGACGCCGAGGCCCTCGGCACCCCCGTCGAGCTCGGCCTGCTCGGCCGCGGCCAGCGCGACCTCACCGCAGTCGCCGAGGCCGTCCTCGCGCGGCTCGGTCACGAGGCCCCGGAGTGGCCGGTGGCAGGCGCCGACAACACCGGTGAGGCGACCGGACCGCTGCTGCGCGGCCTCTTCGTCGGCGGCACGCTCTGCGACGAGTCGATGCTGATGGCGACCGAGGCGCTCGGCCCGATCCGCAGCAACATCCCGCTCTCCGACGAGCTCGCCCTGGGCGACGACCTGCTGGTCGACGACCACACGATGGTCGACTTCGGCGACGACGCGCTGACCCAGGGCCGCGCCCACCCGATGATCGACCCGACGCTGCGCAACGAGCAGCTCGCCCGCGCGGCCGCGGACCCGTCGACCGGCGTGATCCTGCTCGACCTGGTGCTCGGCCACGGAGCCGAGCCCGACCCCGCCGCGCTGCTCGCGCCCGCCATCCAGGCGGCGCGCAAGGACCGGGCGATCCCCGTGGTCGTCAGCCTGGTCGGCACCGACCTCGACCCGCAGGGCCTCACCGCCCAGCGCGACGCGCTCGTCGCCGCCGGTGCCGAGGTCCACCTCTCCAACGCGTCGGCCACCCGCCGCGCCCTCCAGCTCGTCGAAGGAGCCCAGCGATGACCGAGATCGTGACCGTCGGCGCCACCACTCCCACGGTCGTCACCTGCGGCGCCGACATGTTCGCCGAGTCCGTCGAGGGCCAGGCCGTCGAGGTCGAGCGCGTCGACTGGCGTCCGCCGATGCCCGGCACCGAGGCCGACCTCGCCGCCGTGGCCACCGACCCGCGCCGTCCCGAGGCCAACCGCAAGGCCGTCGAGGCGATGCTCGGCGTCACCGCGCACCTCGTCGACGTGGCCCCCGCGAGCGAGGTCCTCGGCCTCGAGCGCGGCCAGTTCCTGCACGCCGGCCCGCCCATCGAGTGGGAGCGGGCCTCCGGCCCCCTGCGCGGCGCCCTGATGGGTGGCGCCGCGCTGGAGGGGCTGGTCGACGACCCCGAGGACGCGGTCGCGCTCTTCGAGTCGGGCAGCAGCGTGAGCCTCGAGCCGTGCCACCACCGCAGCGCCGTGGGCCCGATGGCCGGCGTCGTCACGCCGTCGATGTGGATGTGGGTCCTCGAGGACCGCGCCACCGGCCGACGGACGTACTGCTCCCTCAACGAGGGCCTCGGCAAGGTCCTGCGCTACGGCGCCTACAACGACGAGGTGCTCACCCGGCTGCGCTGGATGGGTGACGTGCTCGGCCCGCTGCTGCAGGCCGCGGTGCGCGGCACCGAGGAGGCCACCGACGTCACCGGCATCCTCACCCAGATGCTCCAGATGGGCGACGAGGCGCACAACCGCAACCGCGCCGGCACGCTCATGCTGCTGCGCGACCTCTCCCCCGCGATGGTGAGCAGCCTGGAGAAGGGGTCCTTCGACGCCAAGGACGTCGCCGACGTGCTGCGCTTCGTCGGCGGCAACGACCACTTCTTCCTCAACCTCGCGATGCCCGCCTGCAAGCTCGCGCTCGACGCCGGGCGCGACGTCCCCGGGTCGACGATGGTCGTCGCGATGGCCCGCAACGGCACCGACTTCGGCATCCAGGTCTCGGGCACCGGCAACCAGTGGTTCACCGGTCCCGCCCAGGTCGCGGAGGGCCTCTTCCTCGGCGACTACGGCCCCGACGACGCCAACCCCGACATCGGCGACTCGGCCATCACCGAGACCGCCGGCATCGGCGGCTTCGCGATGGCCACCGCGCCGGCGATCGTGCGCCTCGTCGGCGGCACCGTCCCCGACGCCCTCGCCACCACCCGCCGGATGCACGAGATCACCCTCGCGGAGAACCCGCGCTGGTCCGTCCCCGTGCTCGAGTTCCAGGGCACCCCGACCGGCATCGACGTCACCAAGGTGTGCCGCACCGGGATCCTGCCCCAGATCAACACCGGCATGGCCGGCGCGGTCGCCGGCGTGGGCCAGGTCGGTGCCGGGCTCGTCACCCCGCCGGCCGAGATCTTCCCGAAGGCCCTCGCCGCGCTGGCGGCTCAGGCAGGGGCGGACCGCTCGTTGTAGACGCCCGCGAGCTCCTGGCCGGACAGGCCCGCGATGGCGGTCATGATCCGGTCGGTGAGCTCGCGGCGCGCGCGCCCGGAGGGCACGCCGTCGTACTCCCCCGCGGCGATGATCGGCTCGCCGAAGCGCACCGTCACCTTGGCGAGCGTGAGCCGGTTGGAGCCGATCGGCTGCAGCTCGGCAGTGCCCTGCAGCCCGACCGGCACGACCGGGCAGCCGGCGGTGAGCGCGAGGTGCGCGACCCCGGTGCGGCCGCGGTAGAGCCGGCCGTCGCGGGAGCGGGTGCCCTCGGGGTAGATGCCGAACGCCTCACCACGGCCGAGCACCTCGAGCGCGGTGTCGAGGCTGGCGAGCGCGGCCTTGGTGTCGTCGCGGTCGACGGGCAGGTTGCCCATCCCCTCGAACCAGCTCCGCATCAGCGCGCCCTTGATCCCGGTGCCGGTGAAGTAGTCGGACTTGGCGAGGAAGACGACCTTCCGCGGCACGACCACGGGGATGACCATGCTGTCGGCGAAGGACAGGTGGTTGCTCGCCACGATCACGGGCCCGGTGGCCGGCACGTGGTGCAGCCCCTCCACGGTCGGGCGCCACACGGCGCGGGCCAGCGGAGGTACGACGCTGTGCACGACCGAGAAGAGCATGCGGCTCATTCTGCCCCGAGCACGGGCTGCCAGAACGCGCGTCCCAGGTCCACGGAGCCGCTGGGCCGCAGCGGCGTCCCTTCCTCGAGGTACGCCTGCCGCGCCTCGTCGTCGTGCGAGGACGGCAGCGAGCCGTCGGCGCGCACCACCCGCCACCACGCCACGGCGCCGCCGTGCATCGCCATCACGTTGCCGACCAGTCGCGGACCACCACGGCCGAGCCGCTCGCCGACGACGTCCGCGATCGCGCCGTAGGTCGTCACCCGGCCGCGCGGCACCGACTCGGCGCAGCGCAGCACCAGCTCGGCGTAGAGCTCGCGCTCCTCCTCCGTGGTCATACGGGCTCGGACCGCGTGAGGCGGGCGGTCGCCAGCAGCAGCACCACGGTCGCCGCGCCCGTGACGGACCACAGCCAGGAGGGCGCCCAGCCGGGGTCGATCTCGCGGACGGTCAGCCACGCGAGCGGCACCGGGACCAGCGCGAGGAGCGACCGGCCGGCCCAGAGGCGGGCCAGGCGCCGGTCCACCGCGAGGGTCTCGGGGCCGTAGGACAGCAGGGTCGCCGCGACGTGCGCGCCGAGGAGGAGCACGGCGACCACGAGCACCTTCCAGTCGACGATGCCGTGCGCGGCCCACCAGCCGCCGACGAGCACGAGCGGGGCGATCCCCACCGCGTGGTCGGGACTTCGTGCCCACGCCGCGGACGTCACCGGGACGGCCAGCAGCACGGCCCAGTGCGGCCACTCCGGCAGCGCCAGGCCGAGCGCGATGCACGGCAGCACGAGCACGAGGGCGCGCAGCAGGACCACGGGCGTGGTGACGCCGGGCGCGCGCAGCCTGAGGGCGGGAGCCATCACGCACGCACCTTCGGCACCTGGCCGCGGCGCGCGAGCTGCCGCAGCACGGTGTCGAGCGTGCCGGGACCCCGCCACGGCACGACGGGGGTGCCGAGCGCGGCGAGGCGCTCGAGCCGGTCGTCGCGCTCCACCTTCTGCATCCGGGCGGCCAGCGAGGACAGCGCGAGCCGGTCGGTCCCGGCATCGGACATCGCGTCGCCGAGCGTGTCGATCACGACGACCGACGCCCCGCTGCGCTGCAGGCTCGCGGTCGCGGTGACGAGCGGGGTGAAGAACATCGGCGACAGGACGTACACGACGCTGCCGGCGCCCGCGCCGAGGTCGAGGCGCTCGGGCGCGACGCTGCGCGACTCCGTCCGCACCCGGGCCAGCGTGCCCCGGAGCCGGTGCAGGTGGCGCGACCCCGACCCCAGGGGCACCCGGGTGCCGTCGCCGGCCACGACCAGGAGACCGACCCGGTCGCCCGTGCGGACGTGGTGCTCCGCGAGCGCGGCGGCCGCGCGCACGGTCAGGTCGAGCGTGCTCGACGCCCCGTCGATCCCGCCGGAGACGCCGATGTCGCGCAGCCCGTCGACGACGACCCACACACCTGCGTCCTGCTCGGCGCGCGTCGTGATCACGTGCAGCTCACTCGTGCGCAGGGAAACCGGCCAGTTGATCCGCTTGAGCCGGTCACCGGCCGCGAAGTGCCGGATGCCCTCGAACTCCGTGCCGCTGCCGATCCGCCGCGACCGGTGCCGGCCGACGAGGCCGTCGGGCTGCGGCACCTCCGCCCGACTGTCGTACGGCGCCGTCTGGGGCAGCACGGTGAAGCCGTGCTCCGGGAGGTCGACGGGACCCCACCGCCATCCGGCCCACGCCGAGGTGAGGGCGACCCGCTCGGCTCCGACGGCCCGACGGCCCCACCGACGCGGGCTGGAGACCACGGTCGGCAGCCCCTCGTCGAGCAGGTTGCCGGCAGCGCCGTGCTGGGGCCGGGTCGCGACGTGGGCGGCGGGGGCGGCCACACGGGTGACGTGCTCGACGCCGGCGAGGTCGTCGACGACCAGCCGCGAGGTCGTGGCCTGTCCCTCGTGCAGGTGGTAGTGGTCGAGGCGTGCCGACACCGTCGGAGCCGTGCGCGGCCGGGCCACCAGACCCATCGCCGCGAGCACGGCGAACGGTGCTGCCAGCACGACCAGCACCTCCTGGCCGAGCGTGACCCCGCCGGCCACTCCCCCGAAGGCGAGCAGGCTGGCCCGGACGAGCGCGGGGGTCGGCCGCCAGGAGGTCACCGCTGCGCGCCCCCTCCGAGCGCGTGCGACTCGAGGGTGCGCGGCGTCTCGACCGACGCCAGCACGGCGTCGACGACGCGGGCACCGGACGCCTCGGTCATCCAGAGGTCGGGCTTGACCGTGATCCGGTGCGCCAGCACGGCGCGGGCGACGACCTTGACGTCCTCGGGCACGACGTAGTCGCGACCCCGGATCGCCGCCCAGGCACGGGCGGTCAGCACCAGGCCGAGGCTGCCGCGCGGCGAGGCGCCGGTCAGCACGTCCGAGTGCCCGCGCGTCGCCGCGACGAGCTCGACGCAGTAGCGGGCGACGGACTCGTCGACGACCACCCGTTCGACAGCCGCCTGCATCGCAGCCAGGCCGGCGGCGTCGGTCACCTCGGCGATGTCGACCTCCTCGCGCTGGCGGTCCAGCCGCCGGCGGAGGACGTCGTACTCCTCGCCCGCCGTGGGGTAGCCGAAGGCGACCCGCAGGAGGAAGCGGTCGAGCTGGGCCTCGGGGAGCGGGTAGGTGCCCTCGTACTCGACCGGGTTGGCGGTCGCGAGGACGTGGAACGGGTGGGAGAGCTGGTGGGTCTGGCCCTCGACGGTCACCTGCCCCTCCTGCATCGCCTCGAGCAGCGCCGCCTGGGTCTTGGGCGGGGTGCGGTTGATCTCGTCGGCGAGCAGCAGGCCCGTGAAGATCGGACCCGGCCGGAAGTCGAACTCCGCGCGCCGCTGGTCGTAGACGTAGGACCCCGTGAGGTCCGCCGGCAGCAGGTCGGGGGTGAACTGGGCACGGGCGAAGTCCAGGCCGAGAGCGCCTGCGAACGAGCGCGCCGCGAGCGTCTTGCCCAGTCCCGGGAAGTCCTCGAGCAGCACGTGGCCCTTGGCGAGGATGCCGGCCAGGACCAGCGCCAGCACCTCCCGTTTGCCGACGACGGCTCGGCCGACCTCGTCCAGCACGCGCTCGGCGAACTGGGCCACCTCCGCGGGGCCGGGCGGCACGGCGGCAGCGGGACGGTGATCAGCTTCGCTCACGGGACTCCTCGATTCGGGTCAGGATGCGGTCGATGGTCGCGGGTGGGATGCGGCGCAGGCCGGCGAGCTCGTCGTGGACCTCGGACGCCAGGACCGGGTCGCGGCTCCGCGCCAGGTCGACGAGGCGCTGGGCCAGCGCGTCGGAGGGGTGGTCGGCCTGCTGGTGGCTCGCCAGGATCCGGAGGTCGGAGGTGACCTCGTCGACGCGGTCCGACCTCGGCGCGACAGGCTGCTCCCAGTAGGCCGCCTGCGCGTCCACGGTGTCGATCACGAGGTACGTCATGGTGAGCACGACGACGGCCCAGACGGCGTACGGGAACGGCTGGGGGTCGAAGTCGAGCCAGAGGGTGAGCGCGTAGCCGAGGGCGGCCAGCACGACGCCTCCGCCGACGCGGCCGCTCCAGCGACGCGACAGCCACCTCACGGTTGAGCTCACGACCGCACCCCCAGGCTGCGCCGTACGGCGTCGAGCGCAGCGACGGCCTCGGCGCGGTGGTCCTCGGTGATGGGGTGGTCGGAGAAGCGGGCCTCGCGGTAGAGCTCGGCGAGGCGGGTCACCGGGCCGATGTCGGCGTCCGCCAGGTCGAGGAGCCTCAGGGCGTACTCGGACGAGGTCTCGGAGGCCTGGCGCGGGACGCCGGCGCGCTCGCCGTGGACCTCGAAGCGGTGCCACGCCGCGACGATCGCGTTGCGCGCGTCCCCGGTGCGCAGGAGCGCGTCCTGCTCGGCCGCGTCGCCCACCACCTGAGCGGCCACCCGACCCTGCTCGCCGAGGACCGTGAACTCGGCGTCGAGACGTTGCACCGCGTCGCCCCTCGAGAAGATCGCGCGCAGGGCGGCGACCACGAGCCATCCGACACCGCCCGCGACGACCAGGAGCAGCGTGCCGAGGAAGATCCAGCCCAGCACCTTGATCCACAGCGGTGGCGGGTGCTGCTCGACGAGGTCGCGGTACTGGCCGATCCCCGCGCCCGGCGGCTCGCAGTAGTTGCGCTCGTTGATGTCGTCGGGGATCTGCTCCACCGTGGAGCCGTCCGCCTTGGTGACCACCGGCACCGGGATGCACTCCTCGGCCGACGTGGTGCCGGCCCCCGGTCGCGGCCCCGGCCCGGTGAAGACCTCGTCGGGCCCGATCAGCGTCGCCCAGGCGACGAGCACCATGAAGAGGCTCGTCCCGGCCACCATCAGCACGGCACGGGCACCCGGTGAAGGAGCACCGAACGCACGCATGGCGCGAACCCTAGGTGAAGGGCTCGCGCCATGCGAGGGGGGCGCGCCCGGTGGGGTCGGGCGCCTAAGGGGAAGGATCAGAGCAGCGGGCTGAACGGCTCGGTGCCCGGCACGAGGCGCAGGCCGGCGATGCCGCTGTTGGCCTGGGCGTACGACAGCTCGTGGGCCAGGTCGCCGACGCCGTTGGAGCCGGCGAGCGGGGCCAGGGCGAGCGTGGACAGCACGCCGAGCGCGTTGCCGTCGGCGTCGAGGAACGCGCTGCCCGAGTCACCGGGGACGCCGGGCGTCAGCGTGTAGACCGGGTGGGTCCAGCCGCCCGCGTCGGTGCCGAGGCTGGTGCCCTGCTTGGGCGAGAGCTGCTCCACGCCGCCGCGCAGGCTGGAGTTGCCGAAGCTGTAGACGGTGTCACCCGCTGCGGTGCCGGCGGTGTTGATGCCGACCGGGCCGCCCCAGAACGGGATCGACGGGTTGACCTTCGGGGCGTCCGCGGCGTCGACCTTCACCAGCGCGAGGTCGTTGTAGGCGCAGGTGTCGGCGTCGGTGACGCCGTTCTCCTGCATGGTCAGCCACGACGAGTAGACGAGCGTGCCGCCGCCGACCCGGGTGCCCTCGCTGACGAGCGAGCCGCCCTCGACGAAGTCGACCTTCGTGCCGAGCGGGAGGGAGTCGGAGGTGCAGCCGTCGGTGTCGGTCGCCGCACCGAGGCCGGCGCAGTGCGCGGCGTAGCCGACGTACGTCGTGCCGGCGCCGTCGGTGAAGACGAAGTTGGCCGTGCACTGCGCACCCTCGGTGTACATCTGCACGCCCGGGTGGATGGTGGCGGTGTCGGCCGGCGCCCAGCTCGCGCGGACCTGCTTCTTGGGCGCCGCCGAGGCCGGGGCGCTGGTCGCGGCGGCGGCGACGAGGCCGGCCGCGGCCACGAGGGTCAGGAGCAACGTGTGAGTACGCATACCCCTCCCAACGACCTGCGTCGGGAGGGGTTACGCGTCAGTAGTCGGGCTGGCTCGGGTCGATCTGGTTGACCCAGGCGACCACGCCGCCGCCCACGTGCACGGCGTCGGCGTAGCCGGCACCCTTGACGATCGCGAGCACCTCGGCCGAGCGGACGCCCGACTTGCAGTGCAGCACGATCGGCTTGTCGCTGGGCAGGTCGCCGATGGCGTTGCCGTTGAGGAACTCGCCCTTGGGCACCAGCACCGAGCCCGGGATCTTGTTGATCTCGAACTCGTTGGGCTCGCGCACGTCGATCAGGGTGAAGTCGCGCTCGCCGGCGTCGCGCTCCTTGAGCATCTGCTCGAGCTGGACGACCGAGATCGTCGAGCCGGCAGCCGCCTCGGCGGCCTCGTCGGAGACCGCGCCGCAGAAGGCGTCGTAGTCGATGAGGCCGGTGACGGTGGCGTTGTCGCCGCACAGCGCGCAGTTGGGGTCCTTGCGGACCTTGAGCTTGCGCCACTCCAGCTCGAGGGCGTCGTAGATGACGAGCTTGCCGATGGCCGGGTCGCCGATGCCGGTCAGCAGCTTGATCGCCTCGTTGACCTGGATCGAGCCGATGCTGGCGCAGAGCACGCCGAGCACGCCGCCCTCGGCGCAGCTGGGCACCATGCCCGGCGGCGGGGGCTCGGGGTAGAGGCAGCGGTAGCACGGGGCGTCGTCGGCCATGGTCGGCGCGAACACCGACGCCTGACCGTCGAAGCGGTAGATCGAGCCCCAGACGTAGGGGATGCCGAGGAAGTACGCCGCGTCGTTGACCATGTAGCGGGTGGCGAAGTTGTCGGTGCCGTCGACGATCAGGTCGTAGCCCTCGAAGATGCCCATCACGTTGTCGTTGTCGAGGCGCTCGTTGTGCACCACGACGTCGACGTAGGGGTTGACCTCCGCGATCGACTCCTTCGCCGAGATCGCCTTGGGGCGGCCGACGTCGGACATGCCGTGGATGATCTGGCGCTGGAGGTTGGACTCGTCGACCTCGTCGAACTCCGCGATCCCGAGCGTGCCTACGCCGGCCGCGGCGAGGTAGAGCAGGGCGGGCGAGCCGAGGCCGCCGGCACCGATCACGAGCACCTTGGCGTTCTTCAGGCGCTTCTGCCCGGCCATGCCCACGTCGGGGATGATCAGGTGGCGGCTGTAGCGGCGCACCTCATCGGTGGTGAGCTCGGCGGCCGGCTCGACAAGAGCGGGGAACGACACGTACTTCTCCTTGACTCGGGTGTCGGTGCAACAGCACCGGCACCCTCCATGTTCCCCGCGCACCGGTGACACGCCCGGCCACGTCCCGCGATACGGACGCGGCTGGAGGACCACGGGCGGCTAGGCTCGGTCGCGACCTCACTACTCAGGAGTACGACGTGACTGCAGGCCAGCTGGACCCAGACGCCCCGCGACCGCGCGGCGGACGGATGCCCCGACGCGAGCGCCGTGCCCAGCTGCTCGAGTCGGCCCTGGAGGTCTTCGTCGCCCAGGGCTACCACGCCGCCGCGATGGACGACATCGCCGACCGCGCGGGCGTCTCCAAGCCGGTGCTCTACCAGCACTTCCCGGGCAAGCTCGACCTCTACCTCGCGCTGCTCGACGCCTCCTGCGACACGATCATCGACAACTGCAAGGTGGCGCTGGACTCCACGTCCGACAACAAGGACCGCGTCGCGGCGACGATGAAGGTCTTCTACAGCTACGTCGCGTCCGAGGAGGGCGCGTTCCGGCTGGTCTTCGAGTCCGACCTCACCAGCGAGCCCGACGTGCGCGAGCGGGTCGACCGGGTGACCGTCGAGTGCGCCGCGATGATCGCCGACGTGATCCGCACCGACACCGGCCTGCCCGACGAGCCCTCCGAGCTGCTGGCGGTCTCGCTGGTGGGAATGGCGCAGGTCTCCGCGCGGTTCTGGCTGGCTGGCGGCGGCGGGATCCCCCAGGACGACGCGGCCGCGCTCATCGCCGGGCTGGCCTGGCGCGGCATCCGGGGCTACCCGATGACCGACGACCACTGATCCGGCAGGATCGATCGAGCACATCCCCCCAGGCCTCAGGCCAACGTCTTCAGCAAGGAGCACCACCGTGGAGGTCAAGATCGGCGTGCAGAACGCGCAGCGTGAGCTCGTGCTCGACACCGACAGCACGCCCGACGACATCGAGAGCAAGCTCAACGAGGCGCTGTCCGCCGGTGGCGTGCTGCGCCTGGCCGACGTGAAGGGCCGCACGGTCGTCGTGCCGGCCGACAAGATCGCCTACCTCGAGCTCGGCAGCCCGACCGCCAGCACCGTCGGCTTCCGCTGAGCTGCTGGGGCGGGTCTGACACGCCCATCGGGCCACACGCGCGCGGTCGTTGTCCGCGGGTCGCGCGAGAGCAATGATGAAGGGGAGCCTGATCGGGCTCGCCCTCTGCGCGTCACCCCGACGCCGCGGCTGAAAGGAAGGGAACCGCAATGCTCAGCGCAATCCTCTGGGCTCTCATCGGCGGAACGATCATCGGCCTCCTCGGCAAGATGGTCGCGCCCGGCGACAAGGACAACATCCCGCTGTGGCTCACGATCCTCTGCGGCATCGGCGGCGTCCTGATCGGCACCGCCCTCTACGAGGTCTTCTTCAACCCCAGCACCCGTGGCATCGACTGGTGGCGCCACATCTGGCAGGTCGCTGTCGCAGCGATCCTCGTCGTGGTCGCCTCCGGCGTGACCGGGCGCCGCACCACCAGGGTTTGACCCGCACCGTCGTACGCCGCAGGGCCCCGCACCGTCATGGTGCGGGGCCCTGTGACGTACGACGACAGGCTCAGGCCTCCCTCACGCCTCGAGGCCGAGCTGCGCCATCCGGTCGGCGTGCAGCTCGGTGAGCCGGGTGAACATCCGGCCGAGCGCGGCGAGGTCGAGTCCCGGTCGGTCCACTCCCCCGGCGAGCAGTGCGGTCAGCGACTCGCGGTCGCCGGCGACGCGCTGCGCCTGGGTGAGCGCCTCGCCCATCAGCCGGCGCCCCCAGAGCGCGAGACGGCCGCCGAGGCGGTGGTCCTCGGCGATCCCGGCGCGCACCCGCTCGACGATGAAGGCGGTCTGGCCGCTGTCCTGGAGCGAGCTGATGATCACCTCGCGGGTCTCGGCGTCGAGGTAGGCCGCGATCTCGCGGTAGAAGTCGGCGGCGAGGCCGTCGCCGACATAGGCCTTGATCAGGCCCTCGTAGTAGTCCGAGGGCGCGGTGTGCTCGTGGAAGCTGTCGAAGCTCTGCCGGAAGGCCTCCATCGCCTCCACCGGGTCGGCGCCGAGCTCGGCGAGCCGGCCGACGAGCCTCTCGAGGTGGCCGAACTCCGCGGTGGCCATCGCGCCGATCGCGATCTTGTCGTCGATACCCGGCGCCATCTTGGCGTCCTCGACCAGCCGCTCGAAGGCGGACAGCTCGCCGTAGGCGATCGCACCGAGGAGGTCGACTGCGGCGCGGCGGTAGTCCTCGTCGGGCGATTCAGTCATGCGTGCAGCCTAGCGATAGCATCATGGTCACCGAGCCGTCGACAACGTGTCCGGCGGCCACCTGTATGTGCGCGGTTGGCACTCCCTCCGGGAGCTCTTCGAGTGGGCCGACCGCATCCGTGTGGGACACCCGACTCAGCAGAAAGCCACTTCGTGACCACCTTCCGTGACATGGGCGTCGAGCCCGCGATCTGTGACGCGCTCGAGCGCGCCGGCATCACCACCCCCTTCGCCATCCAGGAGATGACCCTCTCGGTCGCCCTGCTCGGCACCGACCTCATCGGCCAGGCGCGCACCGGCACCGGCAAGACGCTGGCCTTCGGCATCCCGGTGCTCCAGCGCTCCGTGGCGCCCGGCAACCCGGCCTACGCCGACATGCCGCAGGGCAAGCCGCAGGCCCTCATCGTCGCCCCGACCCGCGAGCTCGCGCTCCAGGTCTCCGGCGACCTCGCCCTGGCCAGCGCCGACATGGGCCTGCGGGTCCTCACCGTCTACGGCGGCGTCGGCTACGAGCCGCAGCTCGAGGCCCTCGACGCCGGCGTCGACATCGTCGTCGGCACCCCGGGGCGCCTCATCGACCTGGCCAACCGCCGGTCCCTCGACCTCTCCCACGTGCACGCGCTGGTCCTCGACGAGGCCGACGAGATGCTCGACCTCGGCTTCCTGCCCGACGTCATCACGCTGATCTCCAAGACACCCGAGACCCGCCAGACGATGCTCTTCTCGGCCACCATGCCGGCCGCGATCGTCGCCCTCGCGCGCACCCACATGCGCCACCCGATGAACATCCGCGCCGAGTCGTCGTACGAGAACGCGACCGTGCCGGCGACGGCCCAGTTCATCTACCAGGCCCACGACCTCGACAAGACCGAGATCATCGGCCGCGTCCTGCAGGCCGAGGACGCCGACAAGATGATCGTCTTCACCCGCACGAAGCGGCAGGCGCAGCGCGTCGCCGAGGACCTCCAGGAGCGCGGCTTCAAGGCCTCCCCGCTCCACGGCGACATGGCGCAGGTCGCGCGCGAGAAGGCGCTGGCCCGCTTCCGCGAGGACAAGATCCAGGTCCTCGTCTGCACCGACGTCGCGGCCCGCGGCATCGACGTGCGCGGCGTCTCCCACGTCATCAACTACACCTGCCCCGAGGACGACAAGACCTACGTCCACCGCATCGGCCGCACCGGCCGCGCGGGCGCCTCGGGCACCGCGATCACCTTCGTCGACTGGGCCGACCTGCACCGCTGGAAGCTCATCAACAAGGCGCTCGACCTGCCCTTCGACGAGCCGCAGGAGACCTACTCGACCTCCGAGCACCTCTTCCACGACCAGGGCATCCCGGCCGGCACCAAGGGCCGCGTCGTCGACCCCGCCCCGGTCGCGAAGAAGGAGCGCGCCCCGCGTGACGGCTCGCGCGAGCGCCGTGGCTCCTCGCAGGGCGGCTCGTCCTCGTCGGAGAAGTCCGGCGACGCGCCGCGCCGCCGCAACCGCAGCCGCCGCCGCACCCGTGGCGGCCAGTCGGTCGAGGCCCCCCAGGCATGAGTCAGCGCTTCTTCGGAGCCTTCTTCGCGGTCTTCTTCGGCTTCGGCCGCGACGCGCGCGACACGAGGTTCTGAGCCACCTCGCGGTAGGCCTGGGCACCCTTGCTGCTGCGGCTCGTCGCCAGGATCGAGCGACCGGCCGCGGGAGCCTCGGCGAACTTGATCGTCTTGGGGATCGGCGGCTCGACGACCTCGAGGTCGTAGGTCTCGCTGATCGTCTCCAGCACCGTGCGGGCGTGGTTGGTGCGGCCGTCGTAGAGCGTCGGCAGCACGCCCCACACCTCCAGGCCACGGTTGGTGAAGCGACGTACGTCGTGGACGGTGTCGAGCAGCTGCCCGACGCCGCGGTGCGAGAGCGTCTCGCACTGCAGCGGCACCAGCACGCCGTCGGCGGCCGTCAGCGCGGCGACGGTCAGCACGCCGAGCGAGGGCGGGCAGTCGAGCAGGACCCAGTCGTAGGCCTCGTCGCCGAGGTCGTCGGCGAGCTGCTCGAGCGCGCCCTTGATGACGTGCTCGCGCCCGGTGCGGGTGAGCAGGTCGGCCTCGGCGCGGGCGAGCTCGATGGTCGCCGGCAGCACGTCCACGCCGTCCTCGGTCTCGATGATGATCTCGGCAGGGTCCACTCCTTGCGTCAGGACGTGGTGGACCGAGGTCTCGAGGTCCTCGGGATCGATGCCGAGCGAGAAGGTCAGGCAGGCCTGCGGATCGAGGTCGACCAATAGGACGCGCTGGCCCATCTCGGCCAGCGCGGCACCGATCGAGGCCACGGACGTGGTCTTGGCGACGCCGCCCTTCTGGTTGGCGACGGCCAGCGTGACGGGGGCCGTTCCCCGGCTCTTGGTGCTCATCGGTGCCAATTGTGCCGGACCGGGTCGCGGACCGGCCGGGTGTCCTGAAATGCTGGCGCCCATGAGCACATCCCTGATCACCGGCGCGACCGCCGGCATCGGCCTCGAGTTCGCCCACCAGCTCGCCGACCGCGGCGACGACCTCGTGCTGGTCGCCCGCGACGCCCAGCGGCTCGAGGCGGTCGCCGAGGAGCTGCGCCGCGCCCACCAGGTCGAGGTCGAGGTCCTCGTGGCCGACCTCGTCGACCGCGACCAGCTCGCGACCGTCGAGGCCCGCCTCGCCGACCGCGAGCGACCGGTCGACCTGCTGGTCAACAACGCCGGCTTCGGGCTCAAGAAGCGCTTCCTCGACAACACCGCCGACGACGAGACCGCGATGCTCGAGGTGCTCGTCACCGCCGTGCTGCGGCTGAGCCACGCCGCCCTCGGCGCGATGGCCGAGCGCGGCCACGGCGGCATCATCAACGTCTCGAGCGTCGCCGCCTTCCTCCCCCGCGGCAGCTACTCCGCGGCCAAGGCCTGGGTCAACAGCTTCAGCGAGTGGGCGCACCTGGAGTACAAGTCGCGCGGCGTGAAGGTGATGGCCCTGTGCCCCGGCTTCACCAAGACCGAGTTCCACGAGCGGATGCAGGTCACCCGCGGCGAGGGGTTCATGTGGCTCGAGCCGGAGTTCCTGGTGCGCAAGTCGCTCCAGGACTTCGAGAAGGGTCGCGCCTACTCGATCCCCGGCGCGCAGTACAAGACGATCATCGCGCTCACCCGCGCCATCCCCAACCGCGCGCTGCGGCTGACCCAGAGCATGGGCCGCCGGTGACGGTGCGCATCGCGCCGCCCCGCGTCGAGGACGCCGCGGCCATCGCCGACCTGCAGATCGCCGCGTGGGAGGAGGCGTACGCCGACCTGATGCCGGCGGCCGTCTTCACCGAGCGCCGGGCCGGGCGCGACGCCCGCGTCGAGCAGTGGCGCGACATCGTCTCGACCGGCTCGAGCGACAACCTGCTGGCGTGGTCGGCCGACCGGCTCCTCGGCTTCTCCTCCACCGGCCCGGGCCGCGACGACCCCGCCGAGGGTCTCCCTCCGCTCGAGCTGATGGCGCTCTACGTGCGGGCGTCGTCGTACGGCAGCGGGGTGGGGTGGGCGCTCCTGGAGGCAGCCATCGGGGACGCCGACGCCTACCTCTGGGTGCTCGACGGCAACGAGCGCGCCATCCGGTTCTACGAGCGCCAGGGCTTCCGCTTCGACGGCGCCACCAAGGACAGCGACGCGCGAATCGAGCGCCGGATGGTGCGGCTGGCAGCGCGAACGGGCTAGGAGCAGACCACGGCGTCAGGCTGGGAGGGTGCCAGCGCGTGGAGCCCGGCGGCGAGGTCGGCCAGCCGGAACGGCTTCGCCAGCACCCCGTCCGCACCCGCCGCGCGGCACTCCTCGTCGTGGGCCGGGCCCGAGCGGCCGCTCGCGACCAGGATCCCACCTGCGAAGCCGTCCGAGCGCAGTCGCCGGACCAGCTCCATGCCGTCGCCGTCGGGGAGCCCGCGGTCGGTGACGATGATGTCGACGTGCACGCTCGCGACCACCTTGACGGCGTCCGCAGCGGTGCCGCTGACGAGCACGTCGAAGCCGGCCCGTGAGAGCGACACGGTCATCACGCGGGCCAGGTCGGGCTCGTCCTCGACGAGCAGCACAGTCTGGGGCACGCGGGAAACGTACACGCTGAAGGAACAGTCGCGGCCCAGAATGGTAACAAAATCAACAAACGGGTTCTCAGGCCTGTTGTCGCGCCATCCCGACCAAGCGCTCGTACTGCTCCGGATCCGTCGTGTTGACCCCGAGGTCGTGGTCGACCTTGCCGAGACCGTGGTGGTCGCTGCTGCCCGTCGCGACGAGGTCGAGGTCGGCGGCGATGGCGCGCAGCCGGGTGCGGAGCTCGGGACCGTGGTCCTGGTGGTCGACCTCGATCCCGGCGAGCCCGAGCCCCTTCAGGGAGGCGAACGCCTCCTCGGTGAGCACCGTGCCGCCGCGGCGACCCCAGGGGTGGGCGATGACCGGAACGCCGCCGGCGGCGACCACGATCGGGATCATCTCCTCCAGCTGCGGCGCGTAGCGGTTGACGTACCCGGGCTGTCCCGGGCTGAGCAGGGTCGCGAACGCCTCGGTGCGGTCGGCGACGACGCCGAGCCGCACCAGCGCGTCGGCCACGTGCGGGCGGCCGGCCGCGACCGATCCGTTGGCCTCGCGGTGCACGTCGTCCTCGGTGAGGTCGATCCCGTGGGCGCGCAGGGCGGCGACGATGGCGGGGGTGCGCTCGCTGCGGCCGGCGAGGATCCGGCCGAGCACGTCCACCAGAGGTCCGTACGTCGGATCCGGCAGGTACGCCAGCAGGTGGACCCCGCGGTGCTGGAGCTTCGTGCTGATCTCGAGGCCCGGCACGAGGGTGATGCCGACCTCGTCGGCCGCCTCCTGCGCCTCGGCCCACCCGGAGGTGGCGTCGTGGTCGGTCAGCGCGACGACGTCGAGCCCGGCGGCCTTCGCCTCGCGGACGAGGTCGGCGGGCGTGTCGGTGCCGTCGCTCGCGGACGAGTGCGTGTGGAGGTCGACCCGCACGTCAGCTGTTCCACTTCAGCAGGACGGGCGTCTCCCGCTCGAAGCCGAGCACCGACACCGTGGAGGTGTCGAGCTTGAAGAACCGCCCCTCGTCGGCGGGCTGGCACAGCCACCGGGCGGTGAGCACCCGCAGCGAGTGGCCGTGCGCGAAGACCAGGGTGCGGTCGTGGCCGCGCGCCCGCTCGATGACGCGGTCGAGCCGCGCCGAGACCTCGTCGGCGGTCTCGCCGCCGGGTGTCGGGTGGGTCCAGACCGACCAGCCGGGGACCGTCTCGCGGATCTCGGCGGTCGTGACGCCCTCGTAGTCGCCGTAGTCCCACTCCACGAGGTCGTCGTCGACCTCGACGTCCGCGAAGCCGGCCAGCTCGGCCGTGCGACGTGCGCGCTGGCGCGGGCTGGTCAGGACGAGGTCGAAGTCCACGTCGTAGAGCCGCGGGCCGAGCAGGATCGCCGCCTCCTCGCCGTCGGAGGTGAGCGGCAGGTCGGTGGTCGAGGTGTGCTTGCCGTCGCGGCTCCACTCGGTCTCGCCGTGGCGGACGAGCCAGAGCTCGGAGCCCTCTGCGGTCGACATGCCCGCGAGTCTGCCACGGTCGCGCGGGTCTCCTGCCACGATGCTCGCCATGAGTGGACCCACGCCCGGCAGCGTCGACCTCGGCCGGGCGCGCCTGGCGATCGCGGCAGCCTTCGGCACCCAGGGCCTGGTCTTCATCAGCCTGACCACCCGGCTCCCCCGCATCCAGGACCGCTGGGACCTCGGTGAGCTGGCCCTGTCGGGCGTGCTGCTGATGATGGTCCTGCTGGCCGGCGTGGGCTCGCTGCTCGCCGAGCGGCTGGCGCCGAGGCTCGACAGCGCGGTGGTCCTGCGCGCTGGCCTGCTGGTCGTGGCGGTGTCCGTCGCGGCGGTCGTCCTCGCCCCGGTGAAGGCGGTCTTCGTCCTCGCCCTGGCGGCGTACGGCGTCGGGCTGGGGCTGGTCGACGCCACCGGCAACATGCAGGCGGTCGCGCTGGAGCACCGGCTCGGCCGGGTCGTGCTGCCGTCGTGCCACGGCGCGTGGACGCTCGGCGGCGTGATCGGCGCCGTGCTGACCCTCATGACGACCGACGTGCCGTGGTCGGCGATCGCCGGGCTCGCGGTGCTGCCGCTGGTGGCCGCGACCGCGCCGTACCTCGCGCGCGACCACGGTGAGGCCGCCACCTCCACGGACACCGACGTGCCGTGGCGGGCGATCGTGCTGGTCGGCCTGGCGCTGGTCGTCTTCTACACGGTGGACACCGCGGCGGCGACGTGGGGACCGGTCTACCTCGACGACGTCTTCGACGCCCCCGAGGAGCTGGTCGCGCTGGCGACCCTGCCCTACCTGGTGGCCAGCGGGCTGGTGCGGCTGGCAGGCGACCGGCTCACCGAGCAGGTCGGCGCGGTGCGCCTGCTGCGCGTCGGCGCCGCGATCGCACTCGTCTCGCTGGCGCTCGTGGTCGCGTCACCCACGTGGGAGGTGGCCGTCGTCGGCTTCACCCTGCTGGGCTGCGGGGTCGCGGTCGTCGCGCCGCTGAGCTTCTCGGCCGCGGCGGCGCTCGCAGGGCGCAACGCCGACCCGGCGACCCGGCAGGCGCGGGTGGACGCGGTGGTGGCGCGGTTCAACCAGTTCAACTACGCAGGAGCCCTGCTCGGCGCGGTGATGACGGGCGCCGTCGGGGCCGGTTCGCTGCGTCTCGGCTTCGCGGTGCCGCTGGTGCTGGTGGTCGCGCTGTTCTGGCTGGCGAAGGCCTTCGCGCCGGCGGACGACCCCGCTGCTGGGCGGGCGTCCGCCGACGCCTAGGCACTGCTACGGCTCAGACGCCGCCGCCACCGGCCTTGCGGCGGTGCATCGGCTTGGCGACGTTGGCGTTGGTGACCTCCGAGCCGTGGGCCTTCTCGCGCGAGCCCGCGGTGTCGTCGGGGTGGTCGTGGCCCTTCTTGCGATCGAGGGCCTCCCGCATCTTCGCCTTGATGTCTGCGTTGGGGTCCTGATCAGCCATGGGTCCTCCTGGATCCGAGGTGGGACGGGTGACTGCCACCCTGCCAAACGCGTCAAGCGGGGTCGAGCGGTTATCCACCGGCGGGTCGCCGGAGCACGTCGACGCGTCCGGCGAGCTTGCCCTCCATCCGGTAGACGTGCCACCGGCAGTCGCCGAGCATCACGTCGTACGCCTCGTCGCCGAACTCGGCGCGGTAGCGCTCCGGCTCGCGCAGCAGCCGGGCCAGGTGCAGCAGCGCCCGGCCCGCGGCGCCGCCCTCCTCCTGCGACCGCTCGCCCCACTCGGTGGAGAGGTCGATGCTGTCGACGACCTCGAGGCCGGAGCGGGCGATCGCCCCGTCGAGCACCGCGGGGTCGGCGGCGGACGGCACGACGCCCATGACCTCGAAGAGCCAGTCCGCCTCCTGCGGCGGGAGCAGGTCGGTCGCGACGACCTGGTAGCTGACCACGTGGCCGCCGGGTCGCAGCACGCGCGCGAACTCGGCGTACGCACCGTCGGTGTCGTCGACGTGCACCAGCACGTCGCGGCACCAGACCAGGTCCTGCGACGACGTCGGGACCGGCACGTGCGTCGCGGTGCCGCGCTCGAACGACACCCGCGACGCGATGTCGGGCGCGAGGTCGCGGCGGGCCTCGCGGGCCAGGTCGAGGTGGCGCTGCACCGGGTCGATGCCGAGCACCCGGAAGCCGAAGTGGGTGGCGAGCCGGAAGGCGTGCGCCCCCTCGCCGCAGCCGACGTCGACGGCGCGGCAGTCGGGGCGGAGGTCGAGCTCACGCACCACCTGGAGGAGCACCGACGGGTCGCGCGGCGCGAGGCTCTCGTCGAGTCGCGCGTCGAAGGCCTCCTCGATCCGCGGGTAGTCGTCGTAGAAGAACTCACGGTCCCAGGTCACGGGGCGAGTCTGCCGCACCCTGTCCGCGCAGTAGGGTCACCGGCATGGCTCGCCGTGTGTTCCTCCACGTCGGGACCGCGAAGTCCGGCACCTCGTTCCTGCAGGACCTGTGGTGGCAGCAGCGCGACGACCTGCGCGACCGCGGCCTGCTGCTGCCCGGCGACGGACGCCGCGACCACTTCGCCGCGGCGGCCCTGGTCAAGGGCATGACCGACGTGGTGGCGACCTTCGGCGAGCGCGAGCTCAGCGCCTGGCAGCGGCTGCTCGACGAGACCCGCGACTGGCCCGACGACGTGCTGGTCAGCAACGAGCACTTCGCCGACTCCCCGCCCGAGGCGGCCCGCGACGCGGTCGCCGAGCTCGCCGCGGTGGCTGACGAGGTGCACGTGGTGGTGACCGCCCGCGACCTCGGCCGGGTGCTCCCGTCGGCCTGGCAGCAGCGGGTCAAGATGGGCGCGCGCCAGCCCTACCGGCGCTTCCTCGGCGGCGTGCGGAACCCGGCGGGCGACGAGAAGTTCTGGCGCTACCAGGACGTCCCGCAGATCCTCGACCGGTGGTCGGCGGGCCTGCCCGGCGGGCGCGTCCACGTCGTCGTCGTACCCGCTCCCGGGGCGCCCCGTGACGAGCTGTGGCACCGCACGTCCGCCGTGCTCGGCCTCGACGTGAGCGGCCTCTCCACCGACGCCACCCGTCCCAACGACTCGCTCGGCGTGGTCGAGGCCGAGCTCCTGCGCCGCGTCAACGACACCGTCCCCCGCGAGCGCCGCACCGCGGCGTACTCCCACCTGGTGAAGCGGTCGTTCGTGCCGGAGCAGCTGGTCGGCAGCGCACCGCGCGACTCCTTCGCCGTGCCCGAGAAGCACCTGGCCTGGGTGGGCGAGCGCTCGGCCGAGGTCGTCGCCGCGCTACGCGCCAGCTCGTACGACGTCGTGGGCGACCTCGACGACCTGCTCCCCCGCGCGGACGGCTCGGGGCGCACCCCCGACCAGGTCGGCGACCCGGAGCTGCTGGACGCTGCGACGGTCGTGCTGCAGCGCATCGGCGTGGACGCCCCGGCCTCGCTCGACGATGCCGTCGGCGTCATCGCCGCCGACCTGCTGGCCCGGGTCGCGCCGCCTCGGCGGCGGACTCAGCGCGGGACGAAGGCCCAGTAGTCGAGGTCGAGCAGCACGCCGGGGGCGTACGTGCCGTCCTCGCCGCGCAGGGCCATCGACTCGTCGCGGCCCTTGGTCGCGACCAGCCGCAGCCGGAGCGCGCCGACGCCCGGGGCGTCGACCGTGGCCTTGTCGAGCACCTCGGACCAGGCGTAGACCGTGTCACCCGCGAAGGCGGGCGCGACGTGGGCGCCGGCGTTGATCGCGGCGACGAGCTGGGCGTTGGCCAGGCCGTTGAAGGACAGCGCGCGGGCCAGCGAGATCACGTGGCCGCCGTAGACGAGCCGGTTGCCGTCGGGGCGGGCCTCGGTGTTGAAGTGCACCTTGGCGGTGTTCTGCCACAGCCTCGTCGCCATCATGTGCTCGGCGTCGGTGAGGGTCACGCCGTCGACGTGGTCGATCCGCTCCCCCACCTCGTAGTCGTCGAACCGGTGCGGCTCGCCGGCGGCAGCGACGTCGTACGCACTGAAGTCGAGGCCGGCAGGCACGACGAGGTCCTCGGGCGAGACCGCGTCCGCCAGCGTGGGTACGACGGTCTCCGGAGCGGGCGACTCGGCCGACCGCTTGTGCACCATCACCCATCGCGCCCAGTCGATGGCGACCTCGCCGCGCTGGTTGGTGGCGGTCGAGCGCACCCAGACGACGCCGGTCCGGCCGTTGGAGTTCTCCTTGAGGCCGATGACCTCGGAGCGGGTGCGCAGGGTGTCGCCCGGCACGACCGGGACGTGGAAGCGGCACTCCGCATAGCCGAGGTTGGCCACCGCGTTGAGCGAGACGTCCGGCACGGTCTTGCCGAAGGCGACGTGGAAGCCGATCAGCTCCTCGACCGGGTGGGGCGCGAGCCCGACCGACGCCGCGAACTCGGCCGAGGACGGCACCGCGAAGCGCGTCGGGTAGATCGCGCCGTAGAGCGCCCGGTCGCCCTCGGTCACCGTGCGGGGGGTGGCGTGCTCGATCACCTGCCCGACGGTGAAGTCCTCGAAGAAGTTGCCGGCGTTGGTCTTCATGGCGGACATGCTGCCGCAGCGCGGCCCGCGCAGGTGGCCGTGGTCACGTGGGCTCCATCACGTCGGGGCTTACGCGGGGTCACCCGTCGTACGGGTACGCGCGCACGATCGCGCCACCGGGCTCGGTCTTCAGGTAGCCGGTCTCGTTGTACTGGTTGCCGATGTAGATGTTCACGCTCGGCCCGTCGCCCCAGTCGTTGACCAGCACGTGGGTGAGCTTGCCGCCGGGCACGTCGAGCGTCCGCTTCGCACGCGCGATGTTGTCGAACATCCGGCCCACGTCGAGGTAGCCGAGGCTGACGAACCTCTGCGGGCCGATCACGGCGGAGGCCTCGGTGTCCTGGCGCCACGTGCCGGTCCAGCTCCAGCGCTCGAAGCGCTTGTGGGTCCGCGACACCGGCACCTGCACGCCGACCCGGTCGGGGTAGAAGCCGACCTCCCATGCGTCGAGCATGCCGAACTTCTTCTCGTAGGCCTTGAGGAACCTCCGCACCTGTGGGGCCGTCATCGTGAACGGGGTCGTGGCGGCCTCGACCGGGGTCGCCTCCGCCGCCTCGAACGGCGCGGGCCCGACGCCACCGGACGTCGCCGAGTCGGACTCGCCGCCCGCGGACAGCGCCACGACGGCCACCACAGCGGTGATCCCCACCCCGATCAGGACGACGAAGGCACCGAGTCCCGCGACGAGGCCGACTGAGTGCCGCTGCCGGGGCGGACCTGCATCGAGGGTGGTCCGCACGGCAGGCGGCATGGCGAGCCCGGCCGGCACCTGCAGGTCGCGCGTCAGGCCCTGGAGCTCGTCGAGCGTCTCCGCCGACAGCGCGCGACCGACCCGGAGCTCCCGGTCGGCGTCGCCGATCTGCCCGTCGGCGTAGGCCGCCTCGATGACCTCGACCGCGCGGTCGCGGTCCGCATCCTTGGCGCGGAATCCCCTCATGCGCGGATTCTAGGGCTACTCCGAGGTGCTGAAGGCGGCGTCGAAGGCGGCGTCGGGTGCGTCGAACGCGAGGCGCCGGACGAGCTCGAGGGCCTCGGGCGCACCGACGAGCCGGTCCATCCCGGCGTCCTCCCACTCGATCGAGATCGGGCCGTCGTAGCCGATGGTGTTGAGCATCCGGAAGCACTGCTCCCACGGGACGTCCCCGTGACCGGTCGACACGAAGTCCCAGCCGCGACGCGGGTCGGCCCAGGCCAGGTGCGAGCCCATCCGCCCGTTGCGCCCGTTGCCCACCTGCTTCTTCGCGTCCTTGCAGTCGACGTGGTAGATCCGGTCCCTGAAGTCCCAGAGGAATCCGACGGGGTCGAGGTCCTGCCACACGAAGTGGCTCGGGTCCCAGTTCAGCCCGAAGGCCTCGCGGTGGTCGACGGCCTCGAGGGCACGCACGGTGGTCCAGTAGTCGTAGGCGATCTCCGAGGGGTGGACCTCGTGGGCGAACCGCACGCCCTCGCTGTCGAAGACGTCGAGGATCGGGTTCCAGCGGTCGGCGAAGTCCTGGTAGCCCGCGTCCACCATGTCCTGGGAGGCGGGCGGGAACATGGCGACGTACTTCCAGATCGAGGACCCGGTGAACCCGACCACGGTGTCCACGCCGAGCCGGCGAGCCGCCCGGGCGGTCATCTTCATCTCCTCGGCGGCACGCTGGCGCACGCCCTCCGCGTCGCCGTCGGCCCAGATCCGGTCCGGCAGGATGCCGCGGTGGCGCTCGTCGATCGGGTCGTCGCACACGGCCTGGCCCTTGAGGTGGTTGCTGATCGCGAACACCTGGAGGCCGTGCTTCTCCAGCACCTCGAGCTTGGCCGGGACGTAGGAGTCGTCCTCCACGGCCGCCCAGGGGTCGAAGTGGTCGCCCCAGCAGGCGATCTCGAGCCCGTCGTAGCCCCAGCCGGCGGCGAGCGTGCACACCTCCTCGAAGGGAAGGTCGGCCCACTGGCCGGTGAACAGGGTGACGGGGCGTGGCATGACGTGCTCCTCAGGTCGGGATGGCGGTGCCGTGGGTGGTGCCGGTACGACGATGGCTCAGGACGCGACGTCCTGCCAGCAGTCGGTGTCGGAGCTGGTCTCGATCGCGGCCAGGACGCGTTGCACGCGCAGACCGTCGGCGAAGGACGGGGTCGGGTCCTCGCCCGCGGCGAGGGCGTTCACCAGGTCGACGACCTGGTGGGTGAAGCCGTGCTCGTAGCCGATGCCGTGGCCGGCCGGCCACCACGCACCGACGTACGGGTGCTGGGGCTCGGTGACGACGATCCGGCGGAAGCCCGCAGTGGTCGCGTCCTCGGTGCCGTCGAAGAAGTGCAGCAGGTTCATGTCCTCGAAGTCGAAGGCCAGGCTGCCTGCCGAGCCGTTGACCTCGATGCGGATCGCGTTCTTGCGGCCGTTGGCGAAGCGGGTCGCCTCGAAGACGCCCATCGCGCCGCTGCCGAACTCGGCCAGGAAGGTCGCGGCGTCGTCCACGGTGACCTTCCCCGTGCCGGTGCCCGCGGTGCCGGACAGCCCGCTGTGCTCGCTGGGCAGCGGACGCTCGTCGACGAACGTGCGCAGCCGGCCCGAGACGCGGCGGATGTCGTCGCCGACGATGAACTGGGCGAGGTCGACGATGTGGGCACCGATGTCGCCCAGCGCGCCGGAGCCCGCCTTGTCCTTCTGGAGGCGCCAGGACAGCGGGGCCTGGGGGTCGACGATCCAGTCCTGGAGGTACTGGGCCCGGACGTGGTGGATCGTGCCGAGGCGCCCGTTGGCGACGAGCTGGCGGGCGAGCGCGATCGCCGGCACGCGCCGGTAGGTGAACCCGACCATGGCACGTACGCCGTTCACAGCCGCCTTGTCGGCGGCGTCGACCATCGCCTCCGCCTCCTCCACCGAGTTGGCGAGCGGCTTCTCGCAGAGCACGTGCTTGCCCGCCTCGAGCGCGGCGATCGCGATCTCGGCGTGGGTGTCGCCAGGCGTGCAGACGTCGACGAGGTCGATGTCGTCGCGGGCGACCAGGTCCCGCCAGGAGGTCTCGGTGGACGACCAGCCGAGCCGCTCCGCCGCTGCGGCGACGCGGGCGCTGTCACGGCCGGTCAGGGCCGTCATCCGGAGCTGGAGCGGGAGGTCGAAGAAGCGCGGTGCGTTGCGCCAGGCCTGCGAGTGGGCGGCGCCCATGAAGGCGTGGCCCACCATCCCCACGGACAGGGTGTCCTGCTGGTACGTCATCGGTGGTCCTCGGGTCTCGTCGGTGGGTCAGGAGGCGGCAGGCCCCGCCGCCGCGCTCGGGCGGCGGGGCGTGGACCGCTACCTCAGGACTCGAAGGCGGTGTCGATGTACTGGTCGACGTTGTCGCCGGTCACGACCGGTGCGTAGAGCTGCACCGTGCGCGGGACCTCGACCTCGACCAGGTCGCCCATGGCCTTCTCCTGCACGAGCAGGCGGGCGAGCTTGACGCCGTCCGCGCCCTGGGTCGACGGGTAGATGACCGTCGCCTTGAGCACGCCGCTGCCGTCCTGGATCTCACGCATCGCGTTGGCCGAGCCGGCGCCGCCGATCATGGTGAACTCGTCGCGGCCGGCGTTCTCGATGGCGGCCAGCACGCCGACGCCCTGGTCGTCGTCGTGGTTCCACAGGAAGTCGATCTTCGGCTCGGCCTGCAGCAGGTTGGCCGCGACCTCCTCGCCGCTCTCGACGGTGAACTCGGCGGCCTGGCGGGCGTCGACGTCGAGACCGCACTCGGAGAGCGCGTCCTCGAAGCCCTGGCTGCGGTCCTGGGTGAGGGGCAGCGAGTCGATGCCGGCGATCTCGGCGACGACGGCGTCCTCGTTGCCGTCGGCCTGCTCGCAGACGTACTGCCCGGCCGAGACGCCCATGCCGTAGTTGTCACCGAGCACGGTGACGCGCGCGGCGTTGGGGTCGTCGAACTCGCGGTCCACGTTGATGACCGGGATGCCGGCCTCCATCGCCTTCAGGGCCACCGGCGTCATCGCGGCTCCGTCGAACGGCAGCAGCACGATGGCGTCGACCTTGTCGTTGATGAAGGTCTCGACCTGGCTGATCTGCAGGTTGACGTCGTTGGTGCCCTCGGCGATCTGCAGGTCGAGGTCGGGGTACTCGTCGGCGAGGTCGCGGACGTTGTTGGTGATGGCCGCCATCCAGCCGTGGTCGGCGGCGGGCGCCGAGAACCCGATCGTGACGGTGTCGCCGGCCTCGTCGTTGCCGCCCGCGGCAGCCGCGGGGCTGGTGTCCGACGAGTCCTTCTCGTCGTTGGCCGCGTCCTGGGCGCTGCCGGTGCAGGCGCTGAGGGCCAGGACGGCGACCGCGCCGACCACGAGGCCGGGGAAGCGGCGGCTCTGCTGCCGTGAGGTGGTGGTGCGCAGTCGCATGGGTCGGACTCCTTGTGTGCGGTGTGGGTGCGGCGTAGGTGCGGGTGGTGCGGTGACTTCTTCCGAGTGCGTGGGACCCCGACCGTCAGGTCGTGGTCGAGCGTCGCGCCAGGCGCTGCTGGAGCAGCACGGCGACGACGATGATCAGGCCCTTGGCGACGGCCTGGGTCGAGCTGTCCTGGTTGTTGAGGACGAAGACGTTGCTCAGGGTGCTGAAGATGAGGACCCCGATCACGGTGCCGACGATGGTGCCGCGCCCGCCGGTGAGGAGGGTGCCGCCGATGACGACCGCGGCGATGGCGTCGAGCTCCAGCAGCGTGCCGTGGGTGGAGCTGCCGGTCGACGTACGCGCCAGGTACATCAGCGCGGCGAGGCCGCAGCACAGTCCGACGAGCACGTAGACCCAGACGGTGTGGCGCTTGACGTTGATGCCGGCGAGGCGGGCAGCCTCGGGGTTGCCGCCGACCGCGAGGGTCCGGCGACCGAACGTCGTCCGGTTGAGCAGCACCCAGCCGCCCACGGCGACGAGGGCGAAGATGACGACCAGCAGCGGCACCCCGAGGATGTCGGAGGACCAGAAGTCCTTGAAGCCCTGGACGCGCACGATCTGCGTACGCCGCTCGGAGATGATCTCGGCCAGTCCGCGGGCGGACGCCAGCATCGCGAGCGTCATGATGAAGGGGACAATGTTGCCGTAGGCGATCAGCACCCCGTTGACGAGACCGCAGGCCCCGCCCACCGCGAGCGCCGCGAACACCATGATCGGCCAGTGCGTGTCCTCGGCCATGTTCTGGGTCGCGAAGGTGCTCGCCCACACGGACGCGAGGGCCACCATGGCTCCCACCGACAGGTCGATGCCGCCGCTGATGATCACGAACGTCATGCCGATGCTGACCACGCCGACGATCGAGGCGAACCGGACGATGGTCACCATGTTGTCGATGCTGGCGAAGCGGTCACCCGCGGTCACCACGCCCACGGCGCAGATGATGAGGAGCGCCACGACCAGGCCGATGTTGCGGCCGAACGACCCGCTCATCAGGCCGGCACCTCGCGAGGTCCTCTCCGACTCGGCGACCGCGTGCTCCACCCGGACGGTGTCGCTCGTGGGTGCCACGGTGTTCTCGACGCTCGTCAGGTCCGGCGCTCCCCCGACCTTTGCGTCGGTCCCGGGGGTGGTGCTGTGCTCGCTCATGCGGCGCTTCCTTCCATGACCAGGTCGAGGACCCGGGACTCGTCGATCTCACTCGCGGGGCCCTCGTGCACGACCCGGCCCTCCCGGACCACGAGCACCCGGTCGGCGAGCCCGAGCACCTCCTCCACCTCGCTGGACACCACGACGACGGCGACGCCCGAGTCGGCCAGCGACCGGACCACGGCGTAGATCTCCGCGCGGGCACCGACGTCGACTCCGCGCGTCGGCTCGTCGAGCAGCAGCACGCGGCACTCGCGCATCAGCCAGCGCGACAGGACGACCTTCTGCTGGTTGCCGCCGGAGAGCAGCCGCACGAGGCGGTCGACCCCGGCGGGGCGCACGTCGAGCGACTCGGTCACCTCGCGGCTGCGGCGTCGCTCCTGGCGGGAGTCGAGGAGGCCGAGCCGGGAGAACCGGCCCAGGCTCGAGACGGTGACGTTGCGGTAGACGGCCTGGTCGAGCAGCAGCCCCTGGCTCTTGCGCTCCTCGGGTGCCAGGCCGACGCCGGCCTTGACCGCGTCGGGCACCGAGCCGCGGCGCAGCTCACGACCCTCGACGCGCACCGTGCCCGCGGACGGTCGGCGGGCGCCGTACACCGTCTCCAGGATCTCGGACCGGCCGGCGCCGACGAGGCCGGCGAGCCCGACGATCTCACCCGCGTGGACCGAGAGGTCGACGCCGGTGAACACGCCGGGCAGCTCGAGGCCGATGACCTCGAGGACCGGCTCGCCGGAGACCGGTACGGCGTCGCCGCGCGGCGGGAAGACGTACTCGATGGAGCGACCGGTCATCAGCGTGATCAGCTCGGCCGTGGGGGTGTCCTCGACGGTCAGGCTCGACGCCACCGTGCTGCCGTCCTTGAGCACCGTGATGCGGTCGCCGATCTGGCGGATCTCCTCGAGGCGGTGGGAGATGTAGACGACGGCCACGCCCTCGGCGGTGAGGTCGCGGATGACGCGGAAGAGGCTGTCGACCTCGCCCTGGTCGAGCGCGGCGGAGGGCTCGTCGAGGATCAGCAGCCGGGTGTCGTGCGAGAGCGCCCGCGCCATGCTCACGATCTGCTGGGCAGCGGGCGAGAGCCGCCCGACCGCGCGGGTGGCGGGGATCTCGGGGTGGCCGAGGCGGGCCAGCAGGTCACGGGCGCGTCGGTTGGTCTCGCCGGCCTGGGTGAAGCCGCCGCGGCTGATCTCGTGGCCGAGGAAGATGTTCTCCGCGACGCTCAGCTCCGGGACCAGGTCGAGCTCCTGGTAGATGGTGGAGATGCCGAGGTCCATCGCCGTCTGCGGGGTGTCGAGCGACACCGGCTCGCCCTCCCAGAAGATCTGGCCCTCGTCGGGCTGGTAGCTGGCGGAGAGCACCTTGATCAGCGTCGACTTGCCGGCGCCGTTCTGGCCGAGCAAGCAGTGCACCTGGCCCGCGTGCACCTCGAGCTCGACGCCGCCGAGCGCGAGGACGCCCGGGAAGCGCTTCACGATCCCGCGCATCTCCAGGAGCGGTGCCGCAGTGCCGGCGGCGGATGAGGACGTCACGCCGGAACTGTGGCATGCGTCACGGGCTTTTGTCGAGAGTCTTGCAAAAGTCTCTGGTCTAGCGTGCAAAGTCCTGCATGTGCTTGACTCCGGCCGTGCGCACGGGTGAACTCTTCGACCTCCTCCGCGACGGAAGGCCCTGGACCCGCGCCCAGCTGGCCGAGGCGACCGGCCTGGCGAGGTCGACGATCACCGCCCGGATCGACACCCTGATGCGCCTGGGCCTGATCGCTCCCTTCGGTGGCGCGCGCTCCACCGGCGGGCGCCCGCCGGCCCTCTTCGCGCTCAACCCGGCCGCCCGCCTGGTCGTCGGCGTCGACGTCGGAGCCACCCACGCCCGGGCCGCCCTGACCGACCTCAACGGCGCGATCCTCGGAGAGGTCGACGCCCGCATCGCGGTCACCGACGGCCCCGAGGCTGTGCTCGGCTGGGTCATCGAGTCGGTCCGCGACCTCGTCGCGCGCACCGACCGGCCGCTCGACGACCTCGGCGCCATCGGGATCGGCCTGCCCGGTCCGGTCGAGCACTCCACCGGCCGCCCGATCAACCCGCCGATCATGCCAGGCTGGGACCGCTACGACGTCCCGGGGCACCTCCAGCAGGTCTACCCCGTGCCGGTCCTCGTCGACAACGACGTCAACATCATGGCGCTCGGCGAGCGGCGCCGGCACCTGCGCGACGTCGACGACCTCGTGCTCATCAAGGTCGCCACCGGCATCGGTGCCGGCATCGTCTCCGGAGGTGTCCTCCAGCGCGGCGCCCAGGGCACGGCAGGCGACCTCGGGCACGTCCGCGTGCCGGGCGCCGACGCCGTGCTCTGCCGGTGCGGCAACACCGGCTGCCTGGAGGCCGTGGCCGCGGGGCCTGCGCTCGCGGCCGCCGTACGGCAGCAGGGCGAGAGTGCCGAGACCGGCGGCGACGTCGTCGAGCTGGTCCGCGCGGGCAGCCAGCCGGCCATGGCCGTCGTACGGCAGGCGGGGCGCGACATCGGCGAGGTGGTCGCGACCATGGTCAACCTGATCAACCCGTCCGTCGTGGTGATCGGCGGCCAGGTCGCCGGCGCCGGCGAGCACCTGCTCGCCGGCATCCGCGAGTCGGTCTACCAGCGGTCGCTGCCGCTGGCCACCGAGCACCTGCGCATCGTCACCTCACGCGCGGGCGGCGAGGCCGCCGTCCTCGGCGCCTCCGCGCTCGCGATCGAGCACGTCCTCTCCCCCGAGGTGGTGGAGGCGGCCAGCGAGGCGCTGGCCGCCGCCGACGCGGCTGCCGGGGCCTAGCGGAGCTGGTAGTCCTTGAGGAGGCTGCGGCCGATGATCATCTTCTGGATGTCGGAGGTGCCTTCGCCGATGAGCATGAACTTGACCTCGCGCATGAGGCGTTCGATCTCGTACTCCTTGGAGTAGCCGTAGCCGCCGTGGATGCGGAAGGAGTCCTCGACGACCTCGTTCGCATATTCGGAGGCGACCATCTTGGCCATGCCGGCCTCGACGTCCATGCGCTGGCCGGTGTCCTTGAGGCGGGCGGCCTTGACCATCATGGTGTGCGCGACCTCGACCTTGGTGGCCATCTCCGCGAGGCGGAACAGCACGGCCTGGTGCTCGGCGATGGGCTTGCCGAAGGTCTTGCGCTGCTGGGCGTAGGCGATGCCGAGCTCGAACCCCCGCCAAGCGAGGCCGCAGGCGCGGGCGGCGACGTTGACCCGGCCGACCTCGACGCCGTCCATCATCTGGAAGAACCCCCGGCCGGGCTCCCCGCCGAGGATCTGGTCGGCGCCGATCTGGTGGCCCTCGAGGATGAGCTCGGTGGTCTCGACGCCCTTGTAGCCCATCTTGTCGATCTTGCCCGGCACGGTGACACCCTGCGCGGTCTCGCCGAACCCGGCCTCCTTCTCGACCAGGAACGTCGTCATGTTCTTGTAGACGCTGTCCGCGCCTTCGTCGGTCTTGGTGAGGACGGCGACCAGGGTGGAGGTGGCGCCGTTGGTCAGCCACATCTTCTGCCCCGTGATGGAGTACGACCCGTCCTCGCCACGCGTGGCCTTCGTGGACACCGCTGACACGTCCGACCCGAGGCCGGGCTCGGACATCGAGAAGGCGCCGCGGACCTCACCGGTGGCCATCTTCGGGAGGTACTTCTGCTTCTGCTCCTCGGTGCCGTGCTGGATCAGCATGTAGGCGACGATGAAGTGGGTGTTGATCACACCCGACACGCTCATCCAGCCGCGGGCGATCTCCTCCACCACCAGGGCGTAGGTCAGCAGCGACTCGCCGAGCCCGCCGAACTCCTCGGGGATGGTCAGGCCGAAGACGCCGAGCTCCTTGAGCCCCTCGATGATCTCGGTCGGGTACTCGTCCTTGTGCTCGAGCTCCTGCGCCACGGGGATGATCTGCTCGTCCACGAACTGGCGGACAGCCTTCAGGATCTCGGACTGGTCCTCGGAGAGGCCATCGGTCTGGCAGAGGCGGGGCATGCGGTGGCTCCTGTGCTCGTGGGCGGAACGCTCGGGAGTCTAGTGAGCGGTACTTTGGCTTGGCAGGCCCCGGAACCGAGAGAGACGTCACACGAGACGTGGGACGCGTGAGACGATGGAGTGCATGCGACGCACACTGAGCTCCGGAGCTGTCCTGGCCGCCTCGCTCGCGCTGGTGACCAGCGCCTGCGGCGATGACGGGACCGACACGGCCGAGGACCCCGCCGCGGACGCATCCACCAGCCCCAGCACGAGCGCGGAGCCGTCACAGGAGCCCGAGCAGGTCACCTTCGTCGACTTCGGCGAGGAGCCCGCGCTCAAGCCGCGCTACCGCAAGGCCGCGCTCAAGGCGGTCTCCGACGACCTGATCACGATGGTGCCGAGCGTGCTGCCCGACGGCTGGACGGCCGTCGGGGGCGGCTATCAGGCCGACCCGCAGTGGTGGCGGATGGAGTTCACCAGCCCCACAGGCGACGTCACGCTCGACCAGATGCCGGGCACGGCGAAGGACGTCCTCGCCGAGGCCTCGGGCCTCACCGCCGCCGACGACGTGGACCTCTCCGACTACGGCACGGGCACCTGGTCGGCGTGGCAGGCGAGCGACGGCCTCGACGTGCTCGCCCTCGACCTCAAGGGCAGCACCGTCGTGCTCCAGGGCGCCTCGCCCGAGGAGGTGCGGGCGCTCGCCGAGACGCTGCTGCCCGCCGAGGACGCCGCCTTTCAGGAGTAGCCCCGGAAGGCGGCCGGACCGGTCGGACCCTCGGTCAGTCGTTCTCCCACGTCGAGCCGCCGCCCTTGAGGCCGTCGGGCTCGATCGTGGTCACCGGCTTCGAGCCCACGCGACGGCCGTTGACCATCTTCCACTCCGAGTACGTCGTGGTGTAGGCGTCGCGGCTGAACGGCTTCTTCCACATCAGGTCGAAGTTCTTGAGGTAGTCGCGCACCATCTGGCGACCGTGCATCGCGAACAGGATCTCGTCCTGCGGGGTGCCCAGGCTCGACCAGTTGGTCGACCCGGTCCAGACGATGTTGCTGTCGATGTTGCCGCGGTAGGAGCCGCGCAGCACGAAGTACTTCTGGTGCGTGTAGCGCTCGATGTTCTCCGGCTCCTCCTCGTCCTCCGGGGCGTTGGAGACCGGGTCGTCGACCAGGTTGAAGCCGGTGGAGCGCAGCGGCACCCGGCCACGAGCGGTCGGGGCGCCGATGTGCTGCTTGGTGTAGAAGCCCATCAGGCCGTAGTTGACGCGCAGGTTGCAGCCGTTGGCGTACAGGTCGCGGAGCTTGTCGGCGATGTAGTTGCCGCGGTTGCCGCGCATGGTGTGCATCGACAGGCGCAGGAGCGTGTGCTTCTGGGCGCCCGCGGCGTCGGTGTAGACGCACTGCACGTTGTTGAGGATGTCGATGATGATGTCGGTCGACGGCGTCGTGTAGCGCGGGAAGACGGTGTTGTAGTACTTCTGCATGTCGCCGGCGGGGCAGTTCAGCCCGTTCTCGCAGAAGGAGTACGTCGCCCGGCGGTGGTCCCAGTCCGGACGCATGTCGTTGAAGAGGCCCTCGAACTGTTCGTAGAGCTGCTTCTTGCCGACCGAGGTCCAGAGGTCGTTCCACTGCCAGCGCACCGCGTTGAGCGTCATGTTCTGCGAGCCGAGCATGACCACGTTGCGGTTCCGGCCGGTGCGGCTGAACAGGTAGAACTTGCTGTGCAGGTTGTTGTACTCGTTCTTGTCCGCGCGGCAGCCGGAGACGCAGCGCTTGAGGAAGCTCGACTTCTTGGTCTTGTGGCCCAGCACGCGCTGGATCCGCACCTGGGCGTTGGGCACCAGGTGGTCGTTGAGCAGCACCTGCACCTTGACGCCGCGCTTGTGGGCGCGGATCAGCTCGTCGGCGAAGACCTGACGGTCCAGGGAGTAGGCCGAGATGATGATCTTCTCGCCCTTGGGCGTGTTGCGGATCGCGCGCAGGATGTGGCGCTCGATGACGTAGCGGTCCTGGGGGATCATCGGGTTGTTGAACTTCGGCCCGACGGGGACCTTCCACTTCTTGTTCGGCTTGCCGGGCTTGCGCGCGGAGACCTTCGCAGCGGGCTGGGCGGCGGACTTCGCGGTGGGCGCGGAGGCGCCGACACCCGCGGTCGCGGCGCTGGCGGCGACGGTCGGGACGACCAGGCTGGCGGCCAGTCCCCAGACGGTGAACAGGGACAGGATCTTGTGACGCACGTCGAATACTCCTACGAGGCAACCCTTCGGCGCCCGAGTCAGATGTTCCCCCGGAACCGAGGCGGCACATCACCTGTGCTCGCGCGAACGTCGGCCACCATAGCAGCGACGAGACGGCCCGCCGAGTCGAGCAGCTCCTCCGGTGAGACGCTCTCCGGGACCCGGCTGGCGCCCTCCCGGGCGTGCTCCGAGGCCGTCAGCCGGGCCAGGTCGCCGCGCACGTCGAACCCGCGGGCCTCGACCAGGGCAGCGGCTGCGCGGTCGAGCTCGGCGAAGCGCTCGAGGTACTGCACCGGCAGCCGGCCCCGCTCCTTCTCCTGGCCGGCCAGGAGGTCCTCAGCGAGGTAGCCACGGATCCACACGCCCCGCTCGAGCGCCGAGTAGCCGGTGAGGTGCTGGTTGACCTGCCGCAGCAGCTCGATCTGCACGATGCCCAGCGCCGGGTTCAGCGTCTCCGCCGGGGCGTCGTACGCACCGGGGTCGACGCCGATCACCTCGGCGAAGTTGCGCCAGTGGGCGTCGCGCGGCTCGCCGGGACCGGGCATGACGAGCACGTGCACCCGCTCGGGCGGCAGCTCCGCGGTCCACCGCTCCAGCACCCCGGCGAGGTCCCACGTGCGCATGCTGAACTCGGGGCCGCCGGCGGACCTGCCGGCCAGCACGGCGTCGAGGTCGACGGTGCTGCCGTTCTTCACCGACTCCTGCCAGCCGGCCGACACCACGTCGGCCGCGGGGCGTGCGGTCACGATCAGGTGCACCTCGGCGTCACCGAAGGCGTGCACCGCGCGTGCGGCCTGCTCGGCGCTCGCCCCGCACAGGAACTCGTGCGTCAGCAGCACGTCGTCGGGGCGACCGCTGACCTCGTCGACCAGCCGCTGCCACGCACCCGGCGCCTTCTTGTGCCGCTTGGCCAGGCGCGGGCGCTCCTGGAGGTCGAGGGCGGCCCAGAGGTGCTCGCGGTGCCCGAACCCGGGCAGGAGCACGCCGTCCTTCTTGAGCCGGTCGCGGTTGGCCCAGAGGACGTGCTGGAGGTAGGTCGTGCCGGTCTTCGGCAGACCGATGTGCAGGAAGGCCCGACGAGGAACCTGCCGGGCTCGGCTCAAGAGAAGTCCCCGCGGTACTTCGCCAGGATCTCCTCGAGCTTGTCCTCGTCACGCGCGGCGACCGGCAGCAGCAGCTCGGTGACCACGTCGGTCAGCTCGGCCAGCCGCACGTTGAGGGCGCGGTTCTCCTGCACCGCCGCCTCGAGCGCGGCGACCCTGGACTCGAGGTCGCCGCTTCCGGCACGACGGGGGTTCCAGCGTCCGAACATCACATCTCCCACTTCAGTCCCACTTCAGTCCTGCTTCACGGGGGGCCAGTCGATGACCATGCGGCACACCCGGGAGCTCTCCGGGTTGCCCGACACGGCCTCCTCGACGCATTCCAGCACTCGTCCCCCGGACTCGGCGACCTCGGCGCGCACGACGTCCACGCCGAGCGCCTGGCGTACGCCGGTGCGGCGGGCGTAGCCGTCACGGCCCCGCTCGCTGAGGAACTGCAGGTGCAGCGCGCCCGACGTGCCCGCCACCATCATCCGCGCGGAGCGCAGCATGTTGAGGCGGCCGCGGCGGCCCAGGCGCTCGATGACGTGCACGCACCCGACGGCGCGGGGGCCGGGCATCCGGGCGACCCAGGCCGGCACGGCGAGGACGTGGCGCAGCTCGAGGAGGTTGAAGAGCTGGAAGCTGACGCGGGGGTCGTCGGCGCGACGCTCGGCCTCCGGGCCGTAGGCATAGGGCTGGAAGTCCAGCCCGACAGCGCGGACGCCACGGTCGGCGAACCACGCGACGTCGGCGCCGCGGCCGCAGCCGATGTCGACGTAGGTCGCCAGGTCGGGGTGCCGCTCGGCGACCTGGTGAGCCACGGCGGACTCGCGCACGGTGTGTGCGGCCGTGCGCTTGAAGTAGCCGTGCCAGCCCGCGCGGCCGGTGCGCATGCCGCGGAACCAGCCGTTGAAGAGCTCGATCGTGCTCGCCGGCGTCGTGAACTTGTAGGCCGGGTCGGGCACGCGCCAGCCCGGGCCGTAGGTGACGGTCAGGAACTTGTCCTGGTCGGCCGGCACCGGGAAGGTGCGCCCCTCGAGGGTGGCCGAGCCGAGGGGATAGATCCAGGAGCGCTGGAAGGGCACCGCGATCTCGCCCATGAGGTAGAGGATGCCGTCGCGCATGAACCCGCCGAAGACGTCGAGCCCGCGGTCGAGGCCGTCGCTCTCCTCGACGTGGACCTTGAAGGCGATCGCGGAGTAGCGGGTGACCCGGTAGCCCATGTCGGTCATCGTGCGCTGGAGCCGGAAGGACTCGCGGATCACGTCGACGGGGTGGTCGCGGTCGCTGACGTAGCCGAGGTCGGCGTCGCTGTCGTGACCGATCAGGCCGCCGTCGCGGATGGCGCCCAGCGCGGTGCCGTAGGCCAGGAACGGCTGCACGCCCGCGGCCCGGAGCGCGCCGAGGACCTCGTCGATGGCGTCGAGCAGCGGCTCGACCTGCGCGGCGTCGCGGGTGTCGAAGGTCTCGACCAGCTTGAGCGACTTGTCGATCGCCAGCGGCCGGCCGGCCGGGTTGACGACCTCGATCGGGTCGGTGCCGGACGCGAAGTGCACCGGTCCGGAGAAGATCTCCTCGCCGGAGGCCGCGTCGGTCAGCGTCACCTCGGCGACGCCGTCGAGGAAGGGGCGCAGCGGCTTGGGCCAGCGCGCGACGCGGCCGCCGTCCTCCTCCTCGCCGTCGCGCTGGAGCCAGAACGACCAGATGCGCCGGCCGCCGAAGGCGACGTCGACCAGGCGCTCGCGGCGACCGGTGAGGTGCACGCCGTCGACGTCGATGGCCCGGACCTCCGGCGCGCCACGAAGGCGCAACGCGGTCAGGGACTTCACAGCGCGGAGTATATCGACGGGCGACCGACGGGCCGACCGGGTCACCCGGCCGGGAGCAGCGTGGCCCCGGAGCTCACCATGTTGTGGTCGGACGCCTTGCCCACGCCGGTGACGGCGTAGGAGTCGAACGAGATGCCGGCCGAGCCGAAGATCCAGTCGACCTGCATCCCGCTGGGCGGCAGGCACCCGCCCGAGTTGCTGCCGCCGGCGGCGGCGGAGAAGACCCCGCCCGCGGTGAAGCGGCAGAAGATCTCCTCGCGCTCGTTGTAGTCACCGGTGGCGAAGACCGGGAGCCCCTGTTCCTGGTGGAGCGCGGTCAGGTGCGAGATCTCGATCCCGGCCGCCTCGGAGCGCCAGCGACCGTTGTTGCCGAGGTTGGGCGTGTCGGCCGGGTTGTGGAAGTTGGCGAACCACGCGCGGCGGCCCGTGGAGATCGACTCCAGCAGCACCACCGGCATCTCGATGCGGCTGCCACCGGCGTACGGGATCGAGAGCGTGTGGGCATCGACCAGCTGGAACATGCTCGAGCGCCAGGCGATGTTGAAGCGGACCGACTTGTCGCCCATCGCCAGGCCCGGGTAGAGGGAGTACTCGCCTGCCCGCGCGTTGAACATGTTGTACTGCGACGCCTCCATCTCCTGGAAGCCCACGACGTCGACGCCGTTGTTGCGCAGGGCCGAGATGGCCATGTCCATGCGCGGGCTGCCGTCGGGGAAGCCCGGCTTGTTCCCGCCCGGGCCGGTGTGCGAGTCGCCGAGCAGGTTGAAGCTGGCGACGCGGAACGAGAACGGCTGGGTCCGGCGCGCGAGCTGCTTGTTCACGCGCTCGGCCAGGCGCCGCTGGGCGGCCTCGAAGCGGCGTACGGAGCGCTCGAGGGCCGGCGAGGTCTCCGAGCTCGGCTCGGCGCTGGGCTCGTCGGTCTTCTTCGCGCCGTCGCCCTCCTCGGTCTCGTCGTCACCCGACTCGAGGTCGCTGGTGTCGGCGTGGTCGCGCTGACCGGACCCGTCGGTGGACTGCGAGCCCAGCCCGATCGAGCCCTGCGGGCCACCGGGACCGCTGCCGACGCCGAACGAGAACCACAGCAGCCCTGCCACGATCGCGACCACGACCGCGGGGACCACCCACACCGGAGGCGTTCGGACAGCGCTCGGCAGCGCTGGGAACTTCCTGGGGTTCACGGTCACCTTCTGGTCGCGGGAGCCGGCTGAGGCAGGCACGTGGCGCGATCCCCGCCCGAGGCTCGAGGCATCAGGATATCGGGAAGCGCCTTACCACGCCCAACGAACGACGAAGGCAGCAGGTGACGACCGGGCTCAGGGCAGCGACGCCGGGTCGAAGATCTGGAAGCGCTGGTCGCCGCCCATGGTCGAGCCCGGCACCGGGGGCAGCCGCAGCACGCGGGTCACCAGGTTGGCGACGTCACCGGTGCGGATCGGCTGGATCCCGGAGTAGTTGGGCTGGCTCTTGGAGGGCGAGGACAGCGACGGGTTGAGGCCGTAGAGGTCGTCGCCGGGCGGCACGCCCGGACCGGTCACCCACATCGGCACCCGGTAGCTCTCGGCCCAGCTCGTCGAGGAGCCCTTGGCCTTCTGGGCGCCGGACGTGCCGACCACGACGAGGAGCGTCGTGCCCTTCATCTCCGGCTGCGCCGCGATGCCGCGCCGGATGGCGGCCACCTTCTGCGAGATCTTCTTCACCGAGCGCTGGTAGGCCTCACCGGTGTAGCCGCCCCGCTGGCCCTCCTTGAGGGCACCGGACAGCTCGATCACGCTGAGGTCGAACGGACGGCGCGCGACCTTGGACTTCCACCAGGCGACCGACTTCGAGTCGTCGCGCAGCACGGTGGCCTTGTCGAACTTCGCGGTCCCGTTGTCGACCCCGTAGGGGTCCTTGCCGCCCGACTTCTTGTTCCAGCTGCGACGCACGAGCTGGGCGTCGGGCCGGCTCGCCACGAAGCTGGTGCGCAGGGAGTTGTTGTGGGCGAGGTCGAAGATGCTGGAGACGTACTGCCCCGCCGCGGCGTGCACGGTGCTCGCCTTGCGCCCGCTCGAGCCGACGCCGTGGCCGCCGGCCTTCGGGAAGACGCGACGACCCGTGATGACCGAGACGAGGTTCGCGTCGGGGCCGGTGTTCTCCTTGACGGTGCGGGCGTTCATCGTGGACGCGCCGTTGGTGACCATCCGGTCGAGCTCGGCGGCCTTCGAGCCGAGGCCGCGCACCACCGTGGAGGTCAGTCCGGGCACCGCGACGACGACGACGTGCTCCGCGGTCACCGGGGCGGACGCGGGCACCACGACGTTGGTCGTGTAGAGCGGGTGGTCGCTGGTCTTGGAGACGTAGTCGTTCCAGACCCGCGTGTAGCCGTTGAAGAAGACGTCCTTGGTGCCCATGATCCAGTCGATCGCGCCGCCGCCGGGCGGCGAGCACGTGGTGCCCTCGACGTAGCCGCCGCTGGCCGACCACAGGTTGGCCCCCGGCGCCACGGCGCAGTAGTACTCGTCGCGCTCGTTCTTGTCGCCGAAGGAGATGAACGGGGCGTCGGGATAGTTGGTGCGCAGCTCGTTGGCGAGCGCGACCTCCATCGCGAACCCGGCGTTGCGCCACTGCTGGGCGTTGCCGCGGGTGTCGGCGGGGTTGTGGGTGTTGAAGAACCACGCGCGGCGGCCCGTGTCGAGGTTCTGGAGGAGCACGGCGGGCATCCGGCTGGGGGCACCGTCGAAGTACGGGATCGGCAGGGTGCGGGCCTCGAGGAGCTGCCACGTGTCGGTGCGCCAGCCGATCGAGTTGACCGAGGGCGCGCCCGTCGAGGTGTCCAGGCCCGGGTAGGTCTGCCACGAGGCACCCATCAGCTCGGCGAACCGCTGGGCCTGCGGCGGCTGGAACTCCTGGAAGCCCACCACGTCGAGGTCCTGCGAGCCGAGCAGCGAGACGACGCGCTCCATGCGCACCACGCCCGACTCCCAGCCCTTGCGGTTGCCGCCCTTGGCGGTGTGGTCGGCGCCGAGCACGTTGAAGGTGGCGGCGCGGAAGAAGGTGGCCGGCGTGGTCTGGACGGCCGTCGAGGCCGCCTTCTCCACACCACGCTCGGCGGTGGCCGGCGCCTCGTCGGCGACGGGCTCGGCGATGCTCGGGGCGTGGGGGGCCGGGTCGGCCAGGGTGCCGGCGACCGCGACAGCGATCGCTGCGGGCACGAGGAGGCCCAGGAGTCGGAGCTTGGAAGGCTTGGCGAACATAGTGGTGCGGCCTCACGGTCGTCGGGGAAGTGGCGGCGGTCGAGGTGTCAGATCGGACCACCGGGACGTCCGCCCCCCGGCCAGATCGGTGTGACAGGAGTGACTCCTGCGTTGCAAGCGTAACATCCCGCGCGGCCAGTCCCGGGCTTGTCGGTGGCCAGCGCGGCAGGCCCGCGCACGCTAACGTTGCGGCCGTGAGCACCACCCCGACCCGCGTCTTCGTGGCCCGGCTCGTCGGGCTGCCGATCTTCGACCCCCAGGGCGACCAGGTGGCCAAGGTGCGCGACCTCGTGGTCGCGCTCCGCACGGAGACGAGCCAGCCGCGCGTCCTCGGCATGGTCGCCGAGGTGTTCGGCCGACGGCGGATCTTCGTGCCGATGACCCGCATCACCGCCATCGACAGCGGCCAGGTCCACACCACCGGCCTGCTCAACATGCGCCGGTTCGAGCAGCGCTCCACCGAGACGCTCGTGATGGGCCAGATGCTCGACCGCACGGTGACGATCAAGGACTCCGCGAAGGACGGCGGCGTCACCGGGGTGGTCTACGACGTCGCGATGGAGCAGGCCCGCAACCGCGACTGGGTGCTCTCGCGCGTCGCCGTGCAGGAGCCCAGCAAGGGCTTCCGTCGCAAGGGCCAGACCCACGTCGTGGAGTGGCGCGACGTCACCGGCCTGACCAGGCACGAGCCGACCCAGGGCGCCACGCACCTGATCGCCGCGCTCAACGACATGCGCCCCGCCGACGCCGCCAACATGATCCACGACCTCCCGCCCGAGCGTCGTACGGCTGTCGTGGCGGCCCTCGACGACGAGCGGCTCGCCGACGTGCTCGAGGAGCTGCCCGAGGAGGACCAGGTCGAGATCCTCGAGCACCTCGACTCCGAGCGCGCCGCGGACGTGCTCGAGGAGATGTCGGCCGACGACGCCGCCGACCTCATCGCCGACCTCAACCCCGAGACCGCGGCCACGCTGCTCGGGCTGATGGAGCCCGAGGAGGCCGAGGACGTCCGCCGCCTGATGTCGTACGACGACAACACCGCGGGCGCGATGATGACGCCGGAGCCGGTGATCCTCTCCCCCGACGCGACGATCGCCGACGCGCTGGCCCACGTGCGCAACCCCGAGCTCACCCCCGCGCTCGCCGCCCTGGTCTACGTCTGCCGCCAGCCGCTCGAGACACCCACCGGCAAGCTGCTCGGCGCGGCACACATCCAGCGCCTGCTGCGCGAGCCGCCGTCGACGCTGGTCGCCGCGGCGCTCGACGACTCGATGGACCCCCTGCGGCCCGACGCCTCGATGGACGAGGTCGCCGCCCACCTGGCGACGTACAACCTCGTCGCGGCGCCCGTCGTCGACGACGAAGGCCGGCTGCTCGGCGCGGTGACGGTCGACGACCTGCTCGACCACATGCTCCCGGAGGGCTGGCGTGACCGCGCACCGCGGCCCGGTCCCATCGCCGGCCGGAGCGGAGGAGCTCGGTGAGCACGGACCGCCGCACCCGGCTCGACACCCCGCGCGAGACCCGGCGCCAGATCGTCCGGCGCCCGACCGTGGACGCCGACGCGTTCGGCGTCTTCGCCGAGTCGTTCGCGCGCTACATGGGCACCGCGAAGTTCCTGCTCTGGATGACCGCGTTCGTCGCGGCCTGGATCGTCTGGAACGTCCTCGCCCCCGCCGACCTGCGCTTCGACGAGTTCCCGTTCATCTTCCTGACGCTGATGCTCAGCCTGCAGGCCTCCTACGCCGCTCCCCTGATCCTGCTCGCGCAGAACCGGCAGGAGCAGCGCGACAAGGTCGTCGCCGAGCAGGACCGCCAGGCCAACGCCCGGGCCCACGCCGACATGGAGTTCCTCGCCCGCGAGGTGGCCTCGCTGCGCATGGCCGTCGGCGAGGTCGCCACCCGCGACTTCCTCCGCTCCGAGCTGCGCGGGCTGCTCGGCGACATCGAGGAGCTCTCGCGCGCCGAGGCCGACGGGGAGACCTCGGCCACACCGGGTGACCAGGACCCCCGGACCGGCCACTGATGCCTCGGGGCGGCTCGTAGACTTGCCCATCATGAGCACCCCCACGCAGCAGCAGGTGATGGACGCCCTGGCGACCGTCAACGACCCGGAGATCAAGCGCCCGATCACGGACCTGGGGATGGTGGACTCGGTCACCGTGGCCGACGACGGCTCCGTCGCGGTCCACGTGCTGCTCACCGTGGCCGGCTGCCCGCTCAAGGACACCATCAACCGCGACGTCACCGCCGCCGTGGCGAAGGTTCCCGGCGTGGCCTCGGTCGACCTCACCCTCGGCGTGATGACCGCCGAGCAGCGCGCCGGCCTCAAGGAGATCCTGTCCGACGGCCGCGCCCAGCGCGAGATCCCGTTCGCCCAGCCCGGCTCGCTGACCAAGGTCTACGCGATCGCCAGCGGCAAGGGCGGCGTGGGCAAGTCGTCCGTGACGGTCAACCTCGCCCTCGCCCTCGCGAAGCAGGGCCTCAAGGTCGGCATCGTCGACGCCGACATCTACGGCCACTCGGTCCCCGCCATGCTCGGCGTGGCCGACACCCGCCCCACCCAGGTCGACGACCTGATCATGCCGGTGCCCACGCAGAGCGGCGTCTCGGTCATCTCGATCGGCATGCTCAAGCCGCGTCGCGACCAGGTCGTGGCCTGGCGCGGCCCGATGCTCGACCGGGCGCTCGTGCAGATGCTCGCCGACGTCTACTGGGGCGACCTCGACGCCCTGCTCCTCGACCTCCCCCCGGGCACCGGCGACGTCGCGATCTCGCTCGGCCAGCACCTGCCCAGCGCCGAGGTCGTCGTGGTGACGACCCCGCAGGAGGCCGCCGCGGAGGTGGCCGAGCGCGCCGGCACGATGGCCTCGATGATGCACCAGCGCGTCGTCGGCGTCGTGGAGAACATGAGCTACCTCCCCTGCCCGCACTGCCCGCCGGAGGACGACCACAAGCTCGAGGTCTTCGGCAGCGGCGGTGGCGAGCGCGTCGCGCGCACCCTCTCCGAGCGCTTCGGGTACGACGTACCGGTGCTGGCGCGCATCCCGCTCGACGTCTCCCTGCGCGAGGGCGGCGACGTCGGCAAGCCGATCGTGGAGGCCGACCCGGCCGCCCCGGCGGCCCGCGAGCTGGCCCAGGTGGCCGAGAAGCTGTCCGGTCGGGGCCGCGGTCTCGCCGGCATGCAGCTCGGACTCACCCCCTCCAGCAGGTTCTGACCTGTAGGTTCTGGGCATGTTCGACATCGGGCTGCTGGAGCTGGCCGTGATCGCCCTCGTGGCCGTCGTCGTGCTCGGCCCCGACAAGCTGCCCGACCTCGCCCGGCAGGCCGCCCAGCTGCTGCACCGGGCCCGCGGCCTCGCGCACAACGCGCGCGACGAGCTCCGCAGCGAGCTCGGCCCGGACTACGCCGACCTCCAACTGCGCGACCTCGACCCCCGCACCATCGTGCGCAAGCACATCAGCGAGGCGATGGCCGACTTCGACCGCGAGCAGACCGCCGCGCGGGCGGCGGTGCTGGCGCAGGGCGAGGTCCCGCCCTACGACGTCGAGGCGACCTGACCGGTCCGCCTACTCCTCGCGCCGCTGCACGGCGACGAGCGCCGCGTAGGGCACCAGGAGCCGCTCGCTCCGGGCACCACGCGCCTCGAGGAAGTCGGCGCCGACGCGGTGGACGTGCGCCTCGTGCCGGGTGCCGTCGACGAGGTGGAGGTGGCACCGCGCGTCGGCATCGGCCAGCCTGCGCAGGGCTGAGCGGAGGCCGAGGCGGTCGACGGCCGACCACGCCACCTCCGGCACCGAGCGGCCGCTCACGCCGTGGACGGCGGCGACGGACCCGAGCGGGACGATCCAGTCCTGTCCCGTGCCGCTGATGAGGCACCACCCGTCACCGACCCGGTCCAGGCTGCCGTCGACGCGACCGACGTGCGGCAGGTCCAGGGCGACCTGGCGCCCCCGCGAGGCCATCAACCGGCTGGCGAGCGTGACCGACGCGTACTCGGCGCGCGCCCGGTCGGCGAGCTCGGCCTCCCGGTCCTCCTCCCAGGCAGCCGCCGCCTGGCCCTCGAGGTCGTCGAACAGCGCGAACAGCTCGTGCTCCCAAGACATGGCGTGACCCTACCCAGACCTGTGGACAATTCGTTGACACCTGCTCCAAACCTTCGTTGAATGAAGCAAACGCATGCAAACGAAAGGTTTGACCGTGTCTCGGGGGAACGTCATCAGGATCTGGCGACCCATGGTCGTCTGGGCGGCCGCTTCGGCCACAGCCGTCGCGAGCGCCGCGGCCGTGCCCGGCGCCTGGCGCGCGGCCGACCGCTCGGCAGACTTCGCCGACCTGCTGGTCGCGGTCTGCGCCGCCGCGCTCGCCGCGTCTCTGGCGTGGCTCTGGGTCATCACCACGGCCACCGTCGCCGGCCTGCTCACCGGCCGGGGCGACCACTGGCGGGTGGGCGCCACCCGGCGCCTGGTGCTGGTGGCCTGCGGCGCGGCCGTGGCCGCCGGACCTGCGCTGCCCGCCCTCGCCGCGGGTGGCGACGGGACCGAGCTCCTCGCCGGCCTCGCCCTGCCCGAGCGCGCGTCCGCGCCGGCCCACCAGCCGCGCCACCAGCAGCCGGCACCGCCCACACCCCGCCCGCAGGGCTCCTACGTGGTCCGCCCCGGCGACTCCCTGTGGTCGATCGCCCGCGCTCATCCCGAGGACGGCACCGGCATCGAGGAGCGCTGGCGCGCGATCTGGCGGGCCAACCACGACGTGGTCGGCGACGACCCCGACCTGATCCTCCCCGGCCAGGCGCTGCGCCTGCCGACCACCCCACGCACGGACGGAGACCGACGATGAGCACCGCCGACCACACCTCGCACGCCGAGGTCATCACCCTTCACGCGGTCCGCCCCGCGCCGCTGGCGAGCGTGCAGGGCGCCCTGGCCCTCGACCTGACGCCGCGCACCGCTCCCCCGCGCCCACGGCTGCGCAGCGCACGGTCCAACGACCTCGTGGCCGCCCCGGTCGTGGACCGCGCGCGGGTCGACGCCTTCGTCGGGCGCTACTTCCAGGCCGTCGTCGAGATCGCCGCCGGCGACCGTCCCGCGGGTCAGGTGCTGCGCCACACCCTCCCCGAGGTGTACGACGACCTCCTCGGGCGCGCCCGGACCGTCGGTGCCGCGGCCGGGCTCGCGCCGGGCCAAGTTCGGGGACCCAACCCGGCGCGACCGGTCGTGGTCGGCGTACGGACTGCGCTGGTCCGCGACGACGCGGTCGAGGCGAGCGCACACGTGCGCTACGGCAGGCGCTCGCGAGCGGTCGCCGCACGCTTCGAGGTCGTGCGGGACCGCTGGCAGTGCGTCGCGATCAGCTGGGGTTGAGCAGGCTCAGCCGCCGGCGCGGGTGGTGTAGCCCGAGGCCCCGCCGGGGGCGCCGTGGCAGCGCTTGAACTTCTGGCCCGAGCCGCAGGGGCACAGCGAGTTGCGGCCGATGCCGGCGAACGGGTCGTCGGCGGCCTGGGTCTCGGCGTGCACCTCGGCCTCGCCGTCCTCGCTGGGCGCGCTGTAGGAGAGGTTCTGCGGTCGCGACGGCTTCTCCAGGCCCTTGGCCCGGATCTGCGGGGCGTGGGACTGCGCCTGGGCGAAGTCGATCTGCGGCGTCGCGGCCGAGACCTGCGGCGCGGCGACCTGCACCGGCTCCGGCTCGCCGGGCTCGTCGTCGCCGCCGTCGACCTCGACCTGGAGGTTGAAGAGGAAGCCGACCGACTCCTCCTTGATGCCGTCCATCATCGCGGTGAACATGTCGAAGCCCTCGCGCTGGTACTCGACCAGCGGGTCGCGCTGGGAGTAGGCACGGAGGTAGATGCCCTCGCGGAGGTAGTCCATCTCGTAGAGGTGCTCGCGCCACTTGCGGTCGAGCACGGAGAGGACGACGCGGCGCTCGAGCTCGCGCTGCACCTCCTCGCCCATCTCGTCCTCGCGACGGTCGTAGGCCTCCTGGACGTCCTTCTGGATCTCCTCGATGAGGGTCTCGCGGCTCAGGCCCTCGAGCCCACCGGCGGCCTTGACCAGGCCCTCCTGGGTGACGCCGATCGGGTAGAGCTGGCCGAGCGCGGTGAACAGGCCGTCGAGGTCCCACTCCTCCGCGTAGCCCTCGGTCGCACCGCGGACGTAGCCGGTGACGACGTCGTCGATGAAGCCGCGGATCTGCTCGCCGAGGTCGGCGCCCTCGAGGACGCGGCGGCGCTCGGCGTAGATGACTTCACGCTGGCGGCTCATCACGTCGTCGTACTTGAGGACGTTCTTGCGCGACTCGAAGTTCTGCGACTCGATGTTGGCCTGGGCGCCGGCGATGGCGTTGCTGACGCGCTTGGCGTCGATCGGCACGTCGTCGGGCACCTTGAGGACGGTGAGGATCCGGTCGACCCACTCCGACTTGAACAGGCGCATCATCTCGTCCTGCAGCGAGAGGTAGAACCGGGACTCGCCCGGGTCGCCCTGTCGGCCGGAACGACCGCGCAGCTGGTTGTCGATGCGGCGCGACTCGTGGCGCTCGGTGCCGACGACGTAGAGGCCGCCGAGGTCGCGGACCTCGTCGTGCTCCGCCGCGACCTGCGCCTTGATGCGCTCGACCATGGCGGGCCAGGCTTCGTCGTACTCCTCCTGCGTCTCGACCGGGTCGAGGCCCTGCTTGCGCAGCTCCTGGTCGGCGAGGAAGTCGACGGAGCCGCCGAGCATGATGTCGGTGCCGCGGCCGGCCATGTTGGTGGCGACGGTGACCGAGCCCTTGTGGCCGGCCAGCGCGACGACCTTGGCCTCGTCGGCGTGCTGCTTGGCGTTGAGGACGGTGTGCGGGATGCCGCGCTTGCGCAGCAGGTTGGAGAGGTACTCCGACTTCTCGACCGACACCGTGCCGATCAGGATCGGCTGGCCCTTCTCGTGGCGCTCGCTGATGTCGTCGGCGACGGCTTCGTACTTCGCCTCCTCGGTGCGGTAGACGAGGTCGACGTTGTCGAGGCGCTGCATCGGGCGGTTCGTCGGGATCGGGACCACGCCGAGCTTGTAGATCTTGTCGAACTCCGAGGCCTCGGTCATGGCCGTACCGGTCATGCCGGAGAGCTTCTCGTAGAGGCGGAAGTAGTTCTGGAGGGTGATCGTGGCGAGGGTCTGGTACTCCTCGCGGACGGTCACGGCCTCCTTGGCCTCGATGGCCTGGTGGAGGCCGTCGTTGTAGCGGCGGCCGGCCAGGATGCGGCCGGTGTGCTCGTCGACGATGAGCACCTCGCCGTCCATGACGACGTACTCCTTGTCGTTGCGGAACAGCTCCTTGGCCTTGATGGAGTTGTTCAGGAACGAGATGAGCGGGGTGTTGACCGAGTCGTAGAGGTTCTCGATGCCGAGGTGGTCCTCGACGCGGGTGATGCCGGGCTCGAGCACGGAGATGGTGCGCTTCTTCTCGTCGACCTCGTAGTCGACGTCACGCTTCAGCGTCTTGGTGATCTTGGCGAACTCGGCGTACCACTTGACCTCGTCCTGGGTCGGTCCGCTGATGATCAGCGGGGTCCGGGCCTCGTCGATGAGGATCGAGTCGACCTCGTCGACGATCGCGAAGTTGTGGCCGCGCTGCACGCACTCCTCGACGGAGTCGGCCATGTTGTCGCGGAGGTAGTCGAAGCCGAGCTCGTTGTTGGTGCCGTAGGTGATGTCGCAGCCGTAGGCCTCGCGGCGCTCGGCGGGACGCATCGACGGCAGGATCACGCCGGTGGTCAGGCCGAGGAAGTGGTGCACGCGGCCCATCTGCTCGGACTGGAACTTGGCGAGGTAGTCGTTGACCGTGACGACGTGGACGCCCTTGCCGGCGAGGGCGTTGAGGTAGGACGGCAGCACGGCGACGAGGGTCTTGCCCTCACCGGTCTTCATCTCGGCGATGTTGCCGAGGTGCAGCGCGGCGGCGCCCATCACCTGGACGTCGAACGGGCGCATGCCGAGGACGCGGTTGCTCGCCTCGCGGACGACCGCGAAGGCCTCCGGCATGATGTCGTCGAGGGTCTCGCCGTTGTCCAGCCGCTCGCGGAACTCGGCGGTCATGCCGCGGAGCTCGTCGTCGGTCATCTTGACGAAGTCGTCCTCGATGGCGTTGACGGCCTTCGAGATGGCTTCGAGCTCACGGAGGATCTTGCCCTCGCCGATGCGGAGGAGCTTGTCGATGATGGCAGGCACGAGTGGTAACTGTACCTACCGTCCCAACGCGACCCGCAATTCGTCGGACAGGTCGCCCCGGGCACCCACCACGACGTCGTCCAGGCCCAGCCAGCCGGCGAGCCGGCGCAGCTCGAGGGCGAGCTCCTCGGCGGTCTCCGCGGGCGCGTGCGGCTCGGCGAAGGCGCCCGGCACGAGGAGGACCCCGGCGCTCCGGTCGGCCTTGAGGTCGACCCGCGCCACGAGTCGGTCGCCGAGCAGGAACGGAAGCACGTAGTAGCCGTGGAGCCGCTTCTCGGCCGGGACGTAGATCTCGATCCGGTAGAAGAAGTCGAAGAGCGCCTCGGCCCGGTCGCGCTCCCACACCACCGGGTCGAAGGGGCTCAGGAGCGTGCGGGCCCCGACCTTCCGGGGCAGCCGGGCCTCGCGGTGGAGGTAGGCCCGGCGCTTCCACCCCTGCACCTTGACCGGGCTGAGCTCACCCTCCTCGACCAGCTGGTCGACGGCGACCTTGGCGCTGGCCTTCCCGGGCGCGGGCTGCAGGCGGAGGCGGTAGTAGTCGGCCAGGCAGGCGGCGCTGGCGACGCCGTGGGAGCGCGCGGCACGGCGTACGAGCTCGGTGACGGCGTCCTGGGGCGTCGGCGTCGGTGCGGCGAGCACTGCCGGCGGCAGCACGCGCTCGGTCAGGTCGTAGACGACCTCGAACTGGCTGTTGCGGCCGGCGATGGCGACGTCGCCGACGAGGAAGAGGTAGTCGAGGACCTTGCGGGCCTCCGACCAGTTCCACCCCCAGTGCTTGCGGTCGCGGGGGCCGGTGCTGAACTCCTCCTCGAGGTGGCGGGCGGTGACCGGCCCGCGGTCGCGCACCGCGTCGAGCACCCGCGCCTCGAGCCCCGGGTCGGAGGCGACGAACCCCCACTTGCCCCGCTCGGAGCGGTAGTGGTCCATCCGGTGGCGCATGAGCGGCCAGAGGTCGACCGGCATCAGGGCCTGGACGTGCGCCCAGTACTCCACCACGCGACGCGGGCGGCGCTCGGAGGCGCGGCGCAGCAGGTCGACGTCGTAGGGGCCCATCCGGGAGTAGAGCGGCATGAAGTGCGCGCGCTGGAGGACGTTGACCGAGTCGACCTGGAGCACGCCTGTGCGCGCGACCGTGCGGTCGAAGGTCTTCATCGACGGGACCGCGTGGGCGCGGTCGGTGAAGCCCTGCGCGGCCAGCGCGATGCGACGGGCCTGGAGCTGCGTGAGCTGGTCCACGCCGGAACTCAACCACGTGGGTACGACAGCGTGGCTGATGTCGGCGGTCCACTGACCGGTGTCTCGATACGCCGGTCGCGGGCTCGTTCCTCCCCCGCGCGGCTACTCGACCTTGCTGGACCTGCGCAGGACCTCGTGCCTCGGTCCTACGGAAGGTCCAGCAACTTCTCGCGCATGGCGTACATGACGGCCTCCATGCGGGAGTGGAGCTGAAGCTTCTCCAGGATGTTGCGGACGTGGTTCTTCACCGTGTTCTCGGAGATGAACAGCTCCTTGGCGACCTCACGGTTGTTGAGGCCCTTGGCCACCAGCCGCAGCACCTCCAGCTCGCGGTCGGTGAGCCGGAGCCCGGGGCCCTGCTCGCGCTCGGGCTTGGACATCTGCTTGAACTCGTCGATGAGCTTGACCGCCATCGACGGGCTGATCAGCGACTGGCCCTCGTTGACCACGCGGATCGCCTGCGCGACCTCCTCGATCGAGGAGTCCTTGAGGAGGTAGCCCGAGGCGCCGTTCTTGACCGACTCGTAGAGGTCGGCCTCCTCGTCGGAGACGGTCAGCATGATGATCTTGGCGGCCGGGACGACCTCCTTGATCGCGCGGCACGCCTCCACGCCGGTGCGGCGGGGCATGCGGACGTCGAGCAGGATCACGTCGGGAGCGGTCTTCACCGCGAGATCGGTGGCGGTGACGCCGTCAGCCGCCTCGCCGACGACCTCGATGTCGGTGTCGCCGCCGAGCAGCATGATCAGGCCGCGACGGAAGAGCTCCTGGTCGTCGACCACCAGGACGCGGACGGGTTCGCTGCTGTGTGCCTCGGTCACGCGCGCATCATGTCATGCGCGCGTGACCTGCGTCGCACTTGTCACTCGTTGTGGTACGACGGCGTGAGGCAGCTCAGTCGACGTCGAGCGAGATGACGCCGTAGTCGTAGCCACGGCGGCGGTAGACCACCGAAGGACGCTCGCTCTCCTTGTCGACGAACAGGTAGAAGTCGTGGCCCACGAGCTCCATCTCGTACAGCGCCGTGTCGAGGGTCATCGGGGCCGCGGCGTGGGACTTCTCGCGCACCACGAGCGGCCCGTCGCCGTGCACCGTGATCGGGCCGACCTTGCGCTCGATCACGCCGTCGTCGTCGGCCGCGTCGTCGGCCTCGGGGAGGCCGGCCAGGGCCTCGCCGACGCCCACGTGGGCGTTGCGGCCCTTGTGCACGCGGCGGCGGTCGGCAGCACGGCGCATCTGCGCCTGCATCTTGTCCAGCGCCAGGTCGAGGGCGCCCATCTTGTCCTCGGCGGCCGCCTCGGCGCGGATCACCGGTCCCTTGGAGAACGCGGTGAGCTCGACCTTCGTCGACCGGTCGTGCTGGCGGGGGTTCTTCTCGAGCTCCACCTCCACTTGGACGCGCATGATGCGGTGATCGTGCTTCTCCAGACGGGTGAGCTTCTCCGAGACATGTTCGCGGAAGCGATCCGACACCTCGCAGTGCCGTCCCGTGACCACAACCTCCATGTGAACCTCCTCAACTAGCGAGCGGCCGCACCCTTCCATGGGCCGCGGCGCCGTGCGCCGGGGCAGGGTGGGATGGAGTCCGCCCGGCCGACCTGGTCTTCGACCCCACAACCGCCTGCTGAAGCGTTCGCAACTTCTCCGTCACTACTGGCCTTCTCCCGACGTCCGACACATCTGGTGTCGGCGCCGAGGCAGGACTTACTTCTAAGCCGCACCGTGATCGTCCTGCGGGCCCTGCGCTCGAGAGCGCAGCACCCGTGGACTTACGTGGACCGTTTCGCCTGCGACTGGCATCGGCTTGCCACGGGGCAGACCGGGCGAGGCACCTGACGGTGCCGCGCGCAACCCTCTCCGTGACGCAACCACGGACCCGGGCGGACTCCATGACAAGACGCTAGCCCCTCATCGGCTCCGGGCCAACAGCAGGGTCACCTGTCGGTCGAGCGCCGACGGGTGGCGGCGACCGCGGCGATCGCGACGGGCGCGAGGCCGACCGCCTCGAGCGCGCGCTGGGCCTCGCGGGCGGTCGCGCCGGTGGTCACCACGTCGTCGCACACCACGACCCACGCCGTGCGGTGGCGGCGCGCGAGGCGCCCGAGGAGGGGTGTCGGGCAGTGCATCGAGAGGTGCACGTTGGCGGCCCGGCCGCGGGCGTCGAGGCCCGCCTGGTCGGCCGCGCCGCGGGACACGACCACCGGTGCCACCGCGACCTCGCGCGTACGTCGTACGCGCGCGGCGGCGGTGCGCACGAGCGCGGCGGTGGCCTCGTAGCCGCGCTGGCGGCCCGCCCCGGGACGCGACGGCACCGGGACCAGCAGCACCGGCACGGCAGGGTCGAGCCCGGCCACGGCGGCGTGCACCGACACGGCCAGCAGGTCACCGAGCACGCGACGGTGGCCCCACTGACCGCGGTCCTTGTGGCCGACCACGAGCGCGCGGACGGCGCCGTCGTACGACGCTGTCGCCCAGGGCGGCGCGAGCCCCGCGGGGGTCGGGGTCGGCCACGCCACGGCGGCCTCCGCGGAGAGCCCGGACCGGCACGCCGGGCACAGCATCCGGCCCGGCCGGTCGCAGCCCACGCAGCGGCTGCCGAGGAACAGGTCGAGGGCCTCGTCGAGCACCACGCCATCGCAGCAGCCGGGCACGACAGCGGCAACCGGCCGCGCCCTGGCCTGTGGACGGGGCGTCAGCCGGTGTAGGTCAGCGAGGTCAGGCCCTGCGGCAGGTCCGACACGGAGCGCTCGAGCCGGGTCAGGTCGATGACCTTCCGGCCGGCGAGGCCGTACATCTCGGCGAGGTCGACGGGCGACGACACGAGCACCCGGGAGCGCCCGCGCAGCCGGATGGTGCCGCCGGACGACAGCTCCCCGGGCGCGCCGTCGACCGACAGCGTGCGCACCTGCGACGACTCGTCGGTGAGGTCGCTGAGCACCGACACGGACGTGGGTGAGCGCCAGCCGATGTCGCGGATGCGGGGGCTGCCCTCGGCGGGCACCGGCAGGGTCTGGAGCGGGGTGAAGCCGACGACGGTGCCGGCGGCGTCGTGGCGGACCCGGCTCACCACGACCCGGTCGACCTTGGGGCCGCGGACGACCGCGACCAGTCGGCTGCCGTCGCGGGAGACCAGCAGCTTGGTGACGGTGCGACCCGTCAGCCCGGGGACCACGACGTCGCGGGCGACCCCGTCGACGACGAGGATCACGCGGGCACTCCCGGCACCCCGGTCGAGGACCCAGGTCCGGCCGCGGTAGTCCCAGCTGGGAGCCGCGAGGTCGACGGCGTCGGACACGACCGGGGTCGCCTCGCCGTCGGGCGCCTCGGTCGGGGCGATGGACATCCCGGTCCCCGTGCCGGACACCGCCGCGACGCGGGAGCCGTCGAGGGAGACCCCGATGGAGCGGATGCCGAGGTCCTGCTGGCCGAAGGGGCCGAGGGTCTCCTGGAAGGCGCCCATCGCGCCACTGACCACGCGTCCGCGATCGAGGGCGAACAGCTCGCTGCTGGACCCCGCGCCGTTGGGGTCGTAGAGGCTCCCGACGCCGACGTTCACCAACGACGAGCCGTCCTGGAAGCCGACCGCCTGCCCGCCGATGCTCAGCCGCACGGCGTTGATGCGGTCGTCCTGCTTCAGCGTCCACGCCAGCTGGGCGAGCATCCGGTCAGCCGTGTCCTGGTCGACCGCGCCGGGGTCGCCGGACAGCGCGACCTCGGCGATGCCGCCGCTGCTGATCGGGACCGAGAGGGCGCGAGCGCCGGCCGGGAAGAACGTCCGGACCACGTCGGCGTCGTCGTCGGACGGCGGCATGAGCAGGCCACGCACGAGCGAGGAGGCGAACTGGTCACCGCGCGGCACGAAGACCGGCTCGGGCACCAGCACCTCGGCGGTGGGGTCGAAGAAGTAGAGGGAGACGCGTTCGTACCAGTCGCCGAACCAGGAGTCGGGGACGATCAGGGCGTCGGGCACCTCGTCGATGCGCCACTCGCCGTCCTCCTCGACCAGCCCCAGGCTGAGGGTCCGCGAGACCTGGGTGCGCTCCCACGCGCCGCGGGCGTCGTACAGGTTCACGTCGGTCATGGGGATCTGCACCGAGGTGTTGCCCGAGGCGGTGCCGAGCTCGTTGTAGGTGATGATCTGCTGCTCCGGCACCCACGTCTCGGCCGCGGACGTGGAGAGGAACTGGCGCGCCACGGTGTTGCTCACCGGCGTGGCCCGCATCGCCTCGAGGAAGCCGGCGACGACCTCCTCGGGCGACTGCCCCGCCTGCGGCGGGCGCGGGTCGAAGGCGAAGCCGGGCAGCTCGTCGACCTCGGTGGACGCCTTGGGCTCGACGACCGGGCCCTCGCTGGGCATCTGCACGCAGCCGGCGAGCAGCGTGCAGGCGGCCGCGGAGACGAACGCCCGGGCCAGGCGTGCGCGGGCGATCATGCCGTCTCCCGGGCGTCGTCGGGCACGAGCGGCAGCGGCGAGTGCCGCAGCTGGGTGCCGAGGTGGCGCGGCAGCGTCAGCCGGAACTGCGCGCCCTCGCCGGGGCGGCCCCAGGCCTGGAGCCAACCGCCGTGGAGGTGGGTGTCCTCGAGCGAGATGGACAGGCCGAGACCGGTGCCGCCGCTGGTGCGGGCCCGCGCGGGGTCGGCCCGCCAGAACCGGTTGAAGACCATCGCCGACTCCCCCGGCCCCAGGCCCACGCCGTGGTCGCGGACCGCGATCGCCGCCGCCTGGCGGTCGGCGTCGACGAAGATCTCGACATCGCGCGTCTCGGCGTGGTCGATGGCGTTGGTGACCAGGTTGCGCACGATCCGCTCCACCCGGCGTACGTCGGCCTCGGCGATGCAGGGCACGCCGGGGTCGTGCACGATGACGCGCGTCTCCCGCTGGGCGGCGAGCGCCGAGGTCATGTCGACGACCCGGTGGGCGACGTCGACCAGGTTGACGTCGTCGGTCTCCAGCACGGCGGCACCGGCGTCGAAGCGGCTGATCTCGAGCAGGTCGGCGAGGAGCGTCTCGAAGCGGTCGAGCTCCTTCTGCAGCAACTCGGCCGCCCGGCCGGTGACGGGGTCGAGGAAGGGCTTGGCGTCGTGGATGACGTCGCTGGCCATGCGCACCGTCGTGATCGGCGTACGCAGCTCGTGGGAGACGTCGGAGACGAACCGGCGCTGGAGGCGGCTGAGCTCCTCGAGCTGGCGGATCTGCTTCTGCAGGTTGGAGGCCATCTGGTTGAACGACGTGGCCAGGCGGGCGAGGTCGTCCTCGCCGGTCACCCGCATGCGCTCCTGGAGCTGGCCGGCCGCGAGCCGCTCGGCGACCCGGCGGGCCATCCGGATCGGGGTGACGACCTGCCGCGTGACCAGCCACGTGAGTCCGGCGATCAGCAGCAGCAGGGGCACGCCGGCGACCAGCATCGCCCGGGAGACCAGGGCGAGGGTCTCGCCCTGCTCGTTGAGCGAGTAGAGGTAGTAGAGCGTGTACGTGTTTCCGTCGGCCGGCAGGCGCACCTGGCTGCCGACCACGATGCCCGGCCCCTCGGGCAGGCCCGGCACGTCGCGGATGGTCTTGATGTCGGTGTAGGTCCACGCCGTCGCAGATGCCTGGTCGAACTTCGCCTCGAGCCTCTCGGGGACGCTGGACAGGTCGAGCCCCTGGGTGAACTTCGCGCCGCCGTCGGCCAGCCGGCTGCCCTCGCCGATGGGCGGCGAGAGGATGACCGCGAAGCCGCGGGTGGCGCCACGGGTGATGATCGGCTCGACGAGGTCCTGCTGCTGGCGGGACTCGTTGGCGTCGAGGCCGGGGATCGCCGCCAGCTGCTCGCGGGCCGACGCGGTCTCGCCCTCGGCCTCCTGGACGGCGGCGTCGACGCGGTGCTGGAGGAGCCCGTCACGGGTCTGCTGGATGAGGAACCAGCCCACGACGCCCACCACGACCGCGGACAGCACCAGCGTGCTCACCACGACGCGCGCCTGCACGGACCGGCGCCAGAAGGCCGGCCCGTGGCGCAGGATCGGGGGCAGCCGTTCGAACAGGCTCAACGGTCCCGTCCTAGGACTTGCCGGCCTTGTAGCCCACCCCGCGCACGGTCACCACGACCTCGGGGTTCTCGGGGTCGTGCTCCACCTTGGAGCGCAGCCGCTGGACGTGCACGTTGACCAGGCGGGTGTCGGCGCTGTGGCGGTAGCCCCAGACCTGCTCGAGCAGCACCTCGCGGGTGAAGACCTGCCACGGCTTGCGGGCCAGGCAGACGAGCAGGTCGAACTCCAGCGGCGTGAGGTTGATCGGCTGGCCGTCGCGGGTCACCGAGTGGCCCGCGACGTCGATGGTCACGTCGCCGATCGTCAGGCCCTCGTCCTGCGTCACGTCGTTGCGGCGCACGCGTGCGCGGATCCGGGCGACGAGCTCCTTGGGCTTGAACGGCTTGACGACGTAGTCGTCTGCCCCGGACTCGAGGCCGACCACGACGTCGATGGTGTCGCCCTTCGCGGTGAGCATCACGATCGGGACGCCCGACTCTGCGCGGATCTCCTTGCAGACGTCGATGCCGTCCTTGCCGGGCAGCATCAGGTCGAGGAGGACCAGGTCGGGCTTGTAGTCCCGGAACGCATCGAGGGCCACGTCTCCGCGGCCCACGATGCGGCTGTCGAACCCCTCCTGGCGGAGGACGATGGAGAGCATCTCCGCCAGGGAGGCGTCGTCGTCGACGACGAGCACGCTGCCGCGAGCGGGCTCGACCAGATCAGTCATGGCGCCAGTGTAGGTCCGGCACCCGACCGATCCGTCAGGAATCAGTAGCGGTAGTGGTCCGACTTGTACGGGCCCTCGACCGGGACGCCGAGGTAGGCGGCCTGCTCCTTGGTCAGCTCGGTCAGCTCGACGCCCAGGGCGTCGAGGTGCAGGCGAGCGACCTCCTCGTCGAGGTGCTTGGGCAGCACGTGCACGCCCAGCTCGTAGTCGTCGGCCTTCGCGAACAGCTCGATCTGCGCCAGCACCTGGTTGGTGAAGGAGTTCGACATCACGAACGACGGGTGGCCGGTGGCGTTGCCCAGGTTGAGCAGGCGGCCCTCGGACAGCACGATGATCTTCTTGCCGTCCTCGAAGATCCACTGGTGGACCTGCGGCTTGATCTCGTCCTTGACGATGCCCGGGATCTTGGCCAGGCCGGCCATGTTGATCTCGTTGTCGAAGTGGCCGATGTTGCCGACGATCGCCTGGTGCTTCATCTTGTGGAAGTGCTCGACCGTGATGATGTCGAAGTTCCCGGTCGTGGTGATGAAGATGTCGGCGGTCTCGACGACGGACTCGAGGCGACGTACCTCGTAGCCGTCCATCGCGGCCTGCAGCGCGCAGATCGGGTCGATCTCGGTGACGATGACGCGGGCGCCCTGGCCACGCAGCGACTCCGCGGAGCCCTTGCCGACGTCGCCGTAGCCGCAGACGACCGCGACCTTGCCGCCGATCATGACGTCGGTGGCGCGGTTGATGCCGTCGACGAGCGAGTGGCGGCAGCCGTACTTGTTGTCGAACTTCGACTTGGTGACCGAGTCGTTGACGTTGATCGCCGGGAAGAGGAGCGTGCCCTCCTTGAAGCGCTCGTAGAGGCGCAGCACACCGGTGGTGGTCTCCTCGGAGACGCCCTTGACGAGCGGGGCGCGCCTGGTCCAGCGCTGCGGGTCGGACTCGAGCGAGCGGGCCAGGACGCGCAGCACCTCCTTGAACTCCTCGTTGTCGGTGGAGTCCTGCGACGGCACGGCGCCGGCCTTCTCGTACTCGACACCGAGGTGCAGCAGCATGGTGATGTCGCCGCCGTCGTCGAGCAGCATGTTGGGGCCGCCCTCGGCGAAGTCGAAGACCTTCTCCGCCTCGTCCCAGTACTCAGCGAGGGTCTCGCCCTTCCAGGCGAAGACCGGGACGCCCTGCGGGTCCTCGGGCGTGCCGTTCGGGCCGACGACGACCGCGGCAGCGGCGTGGTCCTGGGTGGAGAAGATGTTGCAGGTGGCCCAGCGGATGTCCGCGCCGAGAGCCGCGAGGGTCTCGATCAGCACGGCCGTCTGGATCGTCATGTGCAGCGAGCCGGCGATGCGGGCGCCGGCGAGGGGCTGCTCCTTGCCGTAGCGCTCGCGCATGGCCATCAGGCCGGGCATCTCGTGCTGGGCGAGCTCGATCTCCTTGCGACCGTAGGCGGCGAGGCTGAGGTCGGCGACGTTGAAGTCCATCAGTGTGTCTCCCGGATTCTGAGGAGGTGCGTCTGCGCCGCACATCTGTGCATCGTCGGGATCTCCCGCGCGGACCAGAAGAGAGTAGGACCGTCCTCAGCGATTCGGGGAATCCTCGACGCCGCCGTCCGCGGGCTCGTCCGCCGGGGCGCTCTCGTGGTCGCTCGGGTGCTCGTCGCCGTGGTGCCCGCCGATGCCGAAGGCGCGCAGCGCGTAGAGCAGGACGAAGCCGACGACGAGGCCGACCACCGCGGAGACGACGGTGTTGAGCAGCCACCCCACGAGGCTGCCGAGGGCACCGCCGATGGCGTGGTGGACGTCCTCCTCCCAGTGGTGGAGCAGGTCGTACGGCGCGTGCAGGGCGTCGCCGACTCCCGTGCCCTCGAGCAGGCCGTCGTGCCCGCCGATCTCGTACAGGCTGACGAGGAAGATGTGGCCGCCGACCCAGAGCATGGCGAGCGTGCCGATGAACGAGATCGCCGCCAGCAGGCGCGGCATCGCGGCGACGAGGGCGAGCCCGACGCGCTGCGAGCCCTTGGACTCCTTCTCGGCGAGGTGGAGGCCGACGTCGTCCATCTTCACGATCAGCGCGACGACGCCGTAGACGAGCACGGTGATCAGGACCGCCACGACGGCAAGCACGATCGCGCGGATCCAGATACTGGCGTCGGGGTCGGAGCTGACGACCTCCTTGAGCGCGATGACCATGATCTCGGCGCTGAGGATGAAGTCGGTGCGCACCGCGTTGGCGATGGTGGCCTTCTCGTGCTCGGGGGTGAACTCCCCCTGCTCGGAGACGTCCTCCTCGGCCTCGGTCGCGTGGCCGGTGAGGCGCTCGTGCACCTTGTGGGCGCCCTCGTAGGCGAGGAACGCGCCACCGAAGATCAGGATCACCGGCAGCAGCCACGGGAGGAACTGCCCGAGCAGCACGGCCGCGGGCAGGATGAAGAGGAGCTTGTTGCGCAGCGAGCCGATGGCGATCTGCTTGATGATCGGCAGCTCCCGCTCGGCCGCGGAGCCGTGGAGGTACTGCGGGGTCACCGCGGTGTCGTCGACGACCACGCCCGCCGCCTTGGCGCTCGCGCGCCCGGCGGCCGCAGCGACGTCGTCCGCGCTGGCGGCCGCGATCCGGGCGAGGGCGGCGACGTCGTCGAGGAGGGCGAACAGTCCGCCGGCCATGGAGTGATCCTTCAGGTCGTGGGTCGTGACCGGGCCAGCCTATCGACGCCGCGCTGCGCCTTTCCTCCCCGCAAGCACGTGGCGCCTGACAGACTCCCGCCCATGTCTGGGGGCACGATTCGGCGCGGACGCGTCTGGGTGGGGCTGGCGCTCGTCGCCGCCCTCGGCGCGGGCTGCGCGTCCGGCCCCGTCGAGCCGGTCACGACCGACGCCTGGGTCGACGGTGGTCTGCCGGAGTACTGCGGCGGCCACGGCGGTCGCGACGCACGGTTCTGGGATCTCGTGCACGCGTCGTGCGCGGTGGCCCAAGACGGCGACGCGGAGCAGGATGACGCCCTGCGCGACGCCTTGTCACGCCTCCCCGACAACAGGGTCGCGGAGTTCCGCAGCACCTTCGTGCGCCTCAATCGGGCTTTGAAGCCGGCCATGGAAGTGGCCGACGACATCTGTGCGCCCGGCCTCGGCCTCGGCCAGGACCTCGGCGCGGACTACCGCAGCTGGGTGATCGCCCACGGGCAGGCCGCCTACGAGGCCGTGCTGGTCGACCCGGAGAGGCTGCGCGACTTCCCGGACGCGGCGGCCGGGTGCGGCCTCGGCGAGCTCTTCTTCGACGCGGTGGCCGATCCCCGGGTCTAGGCCGCCACGGTGCGACGCATGACCCAGCGCCACTTGGCGATCTGCCGGTCGCGGACGAAGCCGAAGTCCTCGTAGAGGGTCTCCGGCCCGGTGTGCAGGTAGGCACCGCGCTGGGGCTTCCGGTCGACGACCTGCTCGGGGTAGGCCTCGACCACTCCCCCGCCGGCCTTCCGGATCTCCTCGAGCACCGCGGTGACGGCGGCCCGGGCGACGCCCTTCTCGCGGTGCTTGCTGCCGGTGAAGATGCAGCCGATCCGCCAGGCCGGCAGGTCGGCGAGGTCCTTGTCGTAGACCTTCGGGTTCTTGATGTTGGGCAGCTCGGCCGGGCTGCCGAACTGGCACCACCCGACCGCCTGCTCGCCGTCATACACCAGCACCTGGTGGACGGTGCCCGCGTCGGTGTGTGCTCGCTTGGCGAGCCGGTGGTCCTCTGCCGTGCCTCCGAGGCCCTCGGGATGGAAGCCGATGCACCAGCACCCGCCCCACACCCCGTTGTTGGCCTCGACCAGGGCGGCGAAGTCGTCCCAGGTCTCCGGCGTGAGCAGCTTGGTCTCGTAGGTCACGACGCCACGCTAGGACCGGTTGCGGACATTTTCGGGACGGAGCTCGTACGTCATCAGCTCGGCGTGCGGCGGCATCGGACCCCGGCTCCGCTCGCCGGTGTCGGTCCACCCGAGCTTCTCGTAGAACGCGCGGCCTCGCGGGTTGGCGGCGTACGCGCGCAGCCAGGGCGTCGCGTGCCCGGCCGCGCGGACGAGGGCGACGAGCTGGTCGTGGGCCGCGATCGCCAGCCCGCTGCCCCACTCCTCGACCGCGACCCCGAAGTGCTTCACCTCGCCACCGCAGGTCGCCGCGAACCCGGCGACCGCGCCGTCGCGGAGGATGACGAAGCAGTCGACCTCGTCGTCGGCGATCTCGTCTCGCCACCGCTGGGCGAGCACGTCGCGCGGGAACGGGTGCGTGTCCTGCGGGAACACCCCTGACAGTCCGGCGATCGACGCCGGTTCCTGGACCGCCATCACGTCATCGACGTCGGACGTGCGCATCTCGCGGAGCGGCGGCCCGTCGGTGAGCATGTCGCGACACTAGCCTCGGCCGGTGCCCGACAACGTAGCCCGACGATCGAGGTCTCGAGCTCTTCGCGGCTCCCCTTGGTTTCGACACGCTCGCTGGCGCTCGCTGCTCAACCGGCGTGGGCTTGTCGGTTGAGGTGCAGGCCGGGGCCACAGGCTCGTCCGCTGCGAGGATGACCGCATGGGTGCGGCGTACGACGGTGACGACTTCTACTGCGACCTGGCGATCCCGCACGCGATCCCGATCGACGTGGTGCACGAGGACGAGCTGGTGCTGGCGTACCACCACACCCGGCCGTTCTGGGAGGTGCATGTCGTGGTGGTGCCGAAGCGGCACATCTCCTCGTTCACCACGGTCACGGCAGAGGACGAGGTCGACGTACGCGCGCTGCTGGCGGTCGTGCAGCGGATCGCCCGGCAGGTCGAGGAGGAGCACGGTGCGGCCGCGGTGCTCACCAACCTCGGCCGCTACCAGGACTCCAAGCACCTCCACGTCCACGTGCACTCGGGCCCCGAGTGCGGGTGAGCACGGGTGTCGGAGGACTGCGCCAGACTGGCGGCATGGACGCTGCCACCCTCCTGACCCGCCTCGCGGAGGTGATCGACGCCCACGACTGGGACGGGTTGCCGGCGCTGCTCCACGACGACTTCACCTGCCGGCTCGTGCACACCGGTGAGGTGTTCGACCGCGACGGGTGGGTGCGGCTGAACGCCGACTACCCCGGCTTCCAGCGGATGCACGTCGAGGACCTCGTGGCCGACGGCGACCGTGGCGTCCTGCGGGCGCGCGTCATCGGCACCGACAGTGATGGCCGGGACCTGCTCTTCGCCGTCGCCAGCTTCGTCACGGTCCGCGACGACCTGGTCGTCGAGCTGACCGAGGTCTGGGCCGACGTCGGCCAGCAGGCGCCGGAGGGCACGCGACCCGGGTGGGCGCCGCCGGGGCCGACCGAGCGACTCCGCTTCCGCCGGATTCAGAGGTCCGACGTCGACGACATCCGAGCGATGCTCGTGGACTTCGACCCGATGCGCGGCGACCGCCCGCCCAGCACCCATGACGACGCAGTGCGGTGGATCGAGTGGCAGGAGCGCAACCATGCGGAGCACGGCTTCGGTCTGTGGGTGCTCGAGACCCACGACGGCAAGTTCATCGGCGACTGCGGGCTGACGATGCAGGACATCGAGGGAACGCCGCACGTCGAGGTCGGCTACCACCTCCTGTCCGACTGGCGAGGGCAGGGCTACGCCACCGAGGCCGCCCGTGCGGTCCGCGACCTCGCCGCGGCACACGGCGTCGAGCACCTCGTCGCCATCATCCGTCGGGAGAACGCTCCCTCCCAGAGCGTCGCCCGCAACCTCGGCATGGAGCTCGAGCGCACCGCCTTCGTCCACGGCACCGACGCGCTCGTGTTCGGGGTGCGGCTGGCGCGCTAGCAGTCAGCCGACGACGCGGAACTCGCTGGTCCGGCGAGCGCCGTCCTCGTGCGGCCGGACCTCCAGCGAGACCAGCGTGGACCGGAAGCCCGCGGCCACCGGGGCGAACGACAGGGCCTTGGTCACCGGGTCCGCGAGGCGCGTCCGCTCCGCGACCAGCTCGTCGCGCGTGGCCTTCTCCCCCTCGACCCGAAGCGTGGCGATCGCGACGGCCTCGATCGCCACCTCGTCGGTCGGCGTCCAGTCGAGGCCGGGGCCCTCCTCCTCCGGGACGTGGTCCCAGCGCACCACGAGGTCGACCAGCACGATGAACGAGTCGGCGGTGACGACGGGCTCGGCGGACACCACGAGGTCACGCGAACGCGTGTCGTACCCGTCGTCACGCCGACCGAAGAGCGGCACGTCAGTCCTCGACGAGCCCGACGCGGAGGTACTCCGCGGCATACGTGCCGGTCAGCAGCAGCGAGGCGTAGCGCCCCACCTCGGCGTCGGCGGTGGTCTCCACCGTCTCGACGCGTACGCCGTGGCGCGCGGCCGCGGCCCTCAGCTCGCCGGTCTGCTCGCGGACGACGGGATCGTCGGAGCGGTCGTCGAGGATCAGCAGGAGCGGGCGGAGGTCACCGCCCTCGTCGGCGAACGGGTCGGCGAACACGTCGTGCTGCTTGGCGGCCTCGATGACCGGCAGCAGGTGCTCGGCGTCGCCCGCGATGGCGGAGCGGCCCGACGTGCGTCGCAGCGACTCGGCCAGGCGTCGCGCCGCGCGGGCCGCGAGCACCGAGCCGCCCCAGACCAGCGGGTTGGTGTCGGCCATCGCGATCGCCAGCATCTTGGCGGGGTTGACCGCGAGGTCGCGGTGTGGCGAGCAGTTGGTGGCGACCTCGTCCAGGGACGAGGCGACCGACTCCGCGTCAGCCTGCGGTCCGAGGTGGACGTGGGAGAGGTAGTCGAGCACGACGACCGCCGTGGCCAGCTGGTCGCCGGTGACAGTGGGCAGCACGGTGACGTGCCGGCCGGCGGCGTGCTCGGCGACCAGGGAGCGCTCGGGGCAGGCGACGACGACCTGCGCGCCGCGGCGTACGGCCTCGGCGACGGCCGACGCGGAGCCGTGGTCGTTGCCCTCGGGCGCCAGCATCACGACCAGGTCGAGGGAGCCGGCCCAGCCGGGCAGACCGGGGTTGGGCCACGCCACGAACGGCACCGGGCACCACGGCTCGAGCACCGCGCGCAGCAGGCGCGAGTCGGGACCGGCGGCGATCACCGCGCGCGGACGGGCCTCGTCGCGACCGCGTGCGATGAGCTCGGCGATCGGGGCTGCGGCCTCGTGGGCCTCACGGCGCACCCGGGCACCGCTCTCGGCGAGCGTGCGCAAGCGCAGGTCCACCGTCTGGAGCACGCCGGCGTCGTCGAGCCGGGCCTCGTCGAACCAGGTCGCCACGGCGTACTCCTCAGTCGGGCTTGCGGGCTTCGTCGACGAGCAGCACCGGGATGTCGTCGCGCACGGGGTAGGCGTTGCCGCAGCCCTGGCAGACGAGCTCGTCGGCCTGCTCGGCGAGGGTGCCGTGGCAGGCCGGGCAGACGATGATGCTCAGGAGCTGCGCGTCGATGTTCACGCCCCGAATCCTAGGACAGCCGGATCGGGGTCAGTCGGTCGGCGTGAGGACGCGCAGGTGGCCACGCTTGGCGCCGCGGGTCGGGTCGTCGGTCGAGTGCAGCGGGACGGGAGCCGGTGCGGGCCGGGCCGCCTCGCGCACCGCGTCGGCGAGCGCGAGGAGGTCGTCGCTGCTGGGACCCTGGGCCTTCGGGTCCGGCGCCAGCCGCAGCACCTCCCACCCGCGCGGGGCCGAGAGCCGCTCGCTGTGGAGCTCGCAGAGGTCGTAGGCGTGCGGCTCGGCGTACGTCGCCAGCGGACCGAGGACCGCGGTCTGGTCGGCATAGACGTAGGTCAGCGTGTTGACCGCAGGACGGCCACACGCCGTACGCGAACAACGACGGGCAAGGCTCACGGCGCCGACGCTACCCGCCGGATGCACGCGCGGCGCTTAGGCTCGCGGCGTGGACGACGCACCCGAGCCCGCACCCCGACGCACCCGCGACCGGCGGGGCCGCGGCATGCGCGGTCCGGGAGTCGTCCCGGACTGGCCGGGCACCCCGGCGCTGCGCACCGCGCGGCAGAAGTTCGACCAGCTCGTGCTCGACGTGGTCACGCCCCTCGACGAGCGCTGGCAGTGCCACCTCGGCCTCGTGGAGTACGCCGTCGAGGACGCGCCGATGCTGCCCGACGACTGGGGTGACGAGACGGTGCCCCTGTCCTCGCTGGTCCGCGGCAAGGGGCAGGCGCCGACGCGGCTGGTCCTCTTCCGGCGCCCGATCGAGCAACGGGCGACCAACCGCGACGAGCTGGAGGCGATGGTGCACACCGTCGTGGTCGAGCAGCTCGCCGAGCTCCTCGGCATCACGCCCGGCCAGGTGGACGAGCGCTACATCGACTGAGTGGCTAGCGCTGGGCCGGCCGGACGTCGGGCACCTGACTGGTGGTCTCCAGCTGCTCGAGGGGCAGCATCGACAGGCCCTTGTCACTGACCTCGACCGAGACGACCGCGCCGGTGCGCTCGAGCCGGACCAGCGCGAGGACCGCGTCGTTGGGCAGGTTGACCCGGGCCGAGGTCGCCGGGTCGACCTCGACGCGGCGCTCGCGCACGACGGTCTCGCCGTCCTCGTCCCAGGCCTGGACGGTCACGACACCGGGCGCCGTCGCACCGGCGAGCAGGATCCGTTTCACCCCGGCCGGCAGCGCCACGCCCGCCTCGGTGTTGACCGTCGTGCCGACGACCGAGAACGAGAGGTCGGACTCCGTCCGGCTGCGCAGGCTCGCGGTGACCGGGCCGGTCGCCTCGAGCCGCAGCGCCTGGACGCCGGCGGCGTTCTTGCCGCGCAGGACGCCACCGAGGTCGACCTCGCTCACCGAGGCCGGCGCCAGGGTGATCTCCTCGACACCGGAGGGGGCGAACTCGCTGTCGCCGCTGACCAGCTTGAGCCCGACCCGGACCTCGCTGTCGCCGGGGTTGGCCAGTGTGAGCGTGCGGTCGGAAGGCGTCGCCCCCACCCCGACGACGTACGACGTCGCGGCGGGCGCCGCCTGGGCAGGAAGCCACTCGCGCACGGGCTTCGCGCGGCCGAGCGGGTCGACCAGGTCGACGACGCTGGAGGCGAGCCGGCCGCGGGACACCGTGACCCGGATGGCGAGGGCGTCGCGGTTGGGGGTGACCTCGGAGAGGTCGAAGGAGGCGGACCGGCCGCCGGGCACCCGGACCCCGCGCAGGGCGGGCACGTCGACCAGGCCGCTGCCGTCCCACACCGTCACGTCGGCGACGGCGGGGCCCTTGTCGGGGTTGGTCAGCGTGAGCGTCGAGGAGTGCTCGGCCGAGGCGCCGACGCCGGTGAACCAGCGCTCGGGGGCGGGCTGGTCGCAACGCACGGCAGAGCCGGCGCCGGACCGGGTCGCCACCAGGCCGGGGGCAAGGTCGCCGGTGCCGTTGACCACGACGGGCTCCCGCTCGGTGCGTGCGGCGACGCCGGAGTCGAGGTCCTGGGTGTCGTCCTCGCGGCCGACGCGGAGCGCCAGCTCGCCGGAGACGAGGTCGGTGCTGCCGAGGCGCAGGGCGTCGGCCCCGGGCAGCCGCGCGGGACACACCGCGGTGGTGCGGTCGAGGGGCGCCCCGGTGGGTGCGTGCGTCGTCATGCGCGGCTCGGCGGGTCGGACCAGGCCGAGCGCGGCGACCGTCAGGAGCGGGATGGCGATCGCCAGCAGCGTCAGTGCCGACGGACGCCGGCGCGTCGCCTGCGCGACGCGACGCCGCCCGGGGGTGGCCGTGGGCTCAGTCATCGCGACCCCTCCTCCCCTGCCGGACGGTCGGGGCCGCCAGCACGAGCGCGACGATGATCGCCACGCCCTGCACGACGAGCAGCACCGCCCGCCACCACGAGCCGTCGCCGTCGAGAGCCGAGGCGTCGAGCGGGCGGTCGACGTGCCAGGCGCGGGTGGTGCGGTCCTCGGCGCTGGCCTGGTCGAGACCGGCCGTGGCGTCGAGCAGGGAGGAGACGTGCCCGTCGGCGGGCGCGGTGAGGACGACGTACTCGATGCCGCGCGAGCCGAGCGCCGCCACCACGCCGGGAGTGGGCGCCGACACGAGCGCCTTCACCTCGGCGGTCAGCTCGGTGTCCTCGTCGGTGAGGGTGAGGATCTCGTCCTCACCCAGGGTGGTGCCGTCGTCGCGGCGGATCCGGTAGGTGATGCCGTTCTCGACCGAGCCGTCGAGCACGAGCACGCCGTGCTCGTCGCCGAGCAACGAGCTCTGCTCCATGTAGACCGGCACCGTCTGCTCGGCGTCGCGCGCCATCGCGTTGTCGGGCGTGCCGAGCCACCAGGCCAGCCCGCCGATCGGGACGGCAGCAGCCACGACGGCGAGCGCGGTCGCGAGCCCGCGCTGCCACCACGGGTGGTCCACGTCGAGGCGGCGGAGGTAGGCGTCGGCGCCCAGCACGACGGCCACGATCGAGGTGCCCTGGAGGATCACCACGAACAGGCCGAGGCTGGGTCGCGTCGTCGCCGCGGGCAGGTCGAGCGTGACGTGCGAGAGGACGCCGGAGACGAGGGCCGCGGCGAGCGCGACGAGCCAGCAGATGGCCACCGCGACGCGCGTACGACGCGGGATGAGCGCGGCGAACGCGAGCAGGCCGAGCACCACGCCGAGCCACAGCGGGGCGCCCAGCTCGTTGAGCCGGCCGGTGAGCAGGCCGGTGAAGGTGACCTGGTCGACGGTGATCCGGCCGGCCTCGAGCAGCAGGCCCGACGCGGAGCCGGTGGTCAGCAGGGGCAGCAGCCACGGCGCGAGCAGCACGGGGGTGGCCGCGACGGCCACGACCGGCGGGCCCCAGCTGTCGCGCTCCTTCAGCAGGCGCGGGGCGATGATCGCGGCGCCGCCGAGGACGACCGCGGTCGCCAGCAGGGTGAAGAGCCAGAAGCCCGGCACGAAGGCGGCGGCGAGCGCGACTAGCACGGCCGTGCGCCACGCGGCGCGCCAGCGCCGGTCGCGGTCGGGGTCGACGAAGCCGAGCGCGGCGTGGGCGGCCCACGGCAGCAGCGCAGCGACCGCGACGGTGCCGAAGCGCCCCTCGCCCCAGGCGCCGGACGTGACCGGGACGAGGGCGTAGGACAGCGCACCCCAGACCACGAGCCAGCGCGGCAGGCCGAGCGGGTCGACGAGGTGGCCGACCACCTTGAGCAGGCGCCACGCGCCCCAGGCCGCGATCGGCACGGCGAGGAGCATCAGGCCGGACACCACGGCGCCGGTGTGGCCCAGCAGCACGGACGCCGCGAGCGCGAATGGCAGCACGTAGGCAGGCGCCGGGACGTCGGTGCCCGTGCCGAGCGGGTGCCAGGAGGAGACGTGCAGGCGCCACCAGTCACCGGCCGCGGCCGGCACCGGCGACAGCGCGCCACCGGTGATCGACCCGAAGGCCTCGCGCCCGGCGACGAGCGCGAGCACCCCGAAGAGCACCAGCACCACCGCGACGGGGTTGGTGAAGAAGCGGGCCACCAGGCCGGTGTCGGTGAGGTAGGCCTCCTCGTCGTCCTCCGCAGGTCCGCGACGCTGGTCCTGCGCCGGCGCCGCGTCGGGGGTCTTGGCGAGCCGGCGTCGCTCGGCGACGTCGGCGGCCTGGCTGGTCGCCGCGGCCGCGAGGTCGGTGACGAAGTCCAGCCCGTGCCGGTAGGGCAGCCACGCCGGCGCCAGCAGGCGTCGTACGTCGGCGGGCTCGCCGTCGCGGCGACCGGCTCGCTCCTTGCGCGCGGCCCGCACCTGGCCGGGACGGCCGTGCACGGACAGCACCGCGGCCAGCTCGTCGAGGGCCTCTCCCACCGAGCGCACGCCGAGGTAGCCGAGCATCCGCAGGAGGGAGCCGAAGAAGAGGCGGGCGTACTGCCACGGCAGCGCCCGCGACGACACGTTGGCCAGCGACGTGAAGATCGCGGCGCGGCGCTCCTGGTAGTGGGTGTGGCGACCCGTGATCGGCGTACGCCGGATGCCGCGGTGCGCGGCCTCGGCGTGGAAGACGACCGCCTGCGGCACCACCAGCGTGCGGTGCCCGGCGAGCGCGGCCCGCCAGCCGAAGTCGATGTCGTTGCCGAAGATCGGCAGCTCCTCGTCCAGACCACCGAGCGACTCCAGCACCCGGCGGCGGACCAGCATGCCCGCGGTGTTGACCGCCAGCACCTCGCGCACGGCGTCGTGCTGGCCCTGGTCGTACTCACCCCGCTCCAGACCAGTCTCGCGGTGACCGGTGCCGGAGATGGTCAGGCCGACCTCGAGCAACCGGCGCAGCGAGGGCCACTCGCGCAGCTTCGGGCCGAGGATCGCGGCCTCGGGGTGCTCGTGCGCGGCGGCGAGGAGCTCGGCCAGCGCGGTCGGGTCCGGGTTGCTGTCGTCGTGCAGCAGCCAGACCCACTCGTCGTCGGCGACGGCGGGCGCCAGGCCCAGTCCGTGACGGACGGCGGCGGGGTAGTTGGTCGAGCCGGGGACCACGTCGACGACCACGCGGTCGGACGGTTCACCGAGCGCCTCGCGCAGGAGAGAGACGCTGTCGTCGCGGCTCGTGGTGTCGACAGCCACGACGCGGTCCACCGGGAGGGTCTGCCCGGTCAGACCAGCGAGAACTGCTGGGAGCCATCGCGCCCCGTCGTGGCTGACGAGTAGCGCGGTGACAGTCACCGGAGCACCTTAGCGAGGCACTCCACGCCCTCAAAAAGCAGCGAAAACGGCGACAGGACTGGCGAAGTCGCTCAGCCGGCGGCGCTCTTCTTCAGCTTGCGGCGCTCGCGCTCGGACAGCCCGCCCCAGATGCCGAAGCGCTCGTCGTTCATCAGAGCGGACTCCAGACACTCGTTGCGGACCTCGCACGTCAGGCAGACCTTCTTGGCCTCCCGAGTCGATCCACCCTTCTCGGGGAAGAACGCCTCGGGGTCCGTCTGCGCGCACAACGCGCGGTCCTGCCAACCGAACTCCTCGCCCTCGGGCTCGAGGAGAAACAGTTCTGCTCTCATGGCTCTACGCCCCTTTTCGACCCTGGGCCCGGTGCTGCGACCCGTTGTTCAGAACTGAACGACACTGTGGGAATTACATGCCTGTCGTACCGTGAAGTCAAGCCCGGATCTGCTATGGGATGCGATATCGCCATTCTGCTTCGGGCAGGCTGTTCCTATGTCATCATCCGCGCCGATGCCTTCCTCGACCCGGCCCCCCTCAGCCCCCCTTCGCCGTGTGACCGTGCTCTCGGGAGGCGTCGGCGGCGCCCGCTTCCTCCAGGGCCTCCTCCACGGCTTGCGCACCGGTGCGGTCCCCGGCGGCTCGCCTGACACCAAGGTCACCGTCGTCGCCAACACGGCCGACGACTGGTGGATCCACGGGCTCAAGGTGTGCCCCGATCTCGACACCGTCATGTACACCCTCGGCGACGGGATCGACGTCGAGCGCGGGTGGGGTCGACGCGAGGAGACCTGGAGCGCGAAGACCGAGCTCGAGGCCTACGGCGTCGAGCCGACGTGGTTCGGGCTGGGCGACCGCGACATCGCCACCCACCTGGTGCGCACGCAGATGCTCGAGGCGGGCTTCCCGCTGTCGCAGGTCACCGAGGCGCTGTGCCGCCGCTGGCAGCCGGGCGTGCGCCTGCTGCCGATGAGCGACGACCGGGTCGAGACCCACATCGCGATCGCGGATCCCGAGAGCCCGAGCGGACGCCGGGTGGTCCACTTCCAGGAGTACTGGGTGCGCCTGCGCGCCGAGGTGCCGGCCGAGTCGGTGCTGGTCGTCGGCCAGGACAGCGCCACTCCCGCCCCCGGCGTGCTCGAGGCGATCACCGACACCGACCTCGTCGTGCTGCCACCGTCGAACCCGGTGGTCTCCGTGGGCACCATCCTCGGCGTCCCCGGCATCCGCGACGCGGTCCGTACGACGTCCGCACCCGTCGTGGGCCTCTCCCCCATCGTCGGCGGCGCCCACGTCCGCGGCATGGCCGCGCAGGTGCTGGCGAGCATCGGCGTCGAGGTCAGCGCCGCCGCCGTCGGGCTCCACTACGGCTCCCGCGCCTCCGGGGGTGTGCTCGACGGCTGGCTGGTCGACGAGCGCGACGCCGACCAGCTCCCGCGCCTGGCGGAGGCCGGCCTCGCGGCCGAGGCGGTGCCGCTGATGATGTCCGACCACGACGCGACCGCGCGGATGGCGGCCGCCGCGGTCGCCCTGGTCGCAGGGTGAGCAGCCGGCTCGAGGTCTGGGCGCCGGACGGGCTGCCCGAGGTGGCCCCCGGCGACGACCTCGCTGGCCTCGCGGTGGCGGCGGTCGGTGCCGACCTCGCGGACGGCGACGTGGTCTGCGTGACCAGCAAGGTCGTCAGCAAGGCCGAGGGTCGCACCCGCGTCGGCGACCGTGAGGACGCGATCGACGAGGAGACGGTGCGGCTGGTGGCGCGACGCGGCGCCACCCGGATCGTGCGCCACCGGCTCGGCCTGACGATGGCGGCGGCCGGCGTGGACGCCTCCAACGTCGAGGCCGGCTCGATCGTGCTGCTCCCCCTCGACCCCGACGCCAGCGCCCGCGACCTGCGCCGCCGGCTGCTCGAGCTGACGGGCGCCAACGTCGGGGTCGTGGTCACCGACACGGCCGGGCGCGCGTGGCGCGAGGGCCAGACCGACATCGCGATCGGTGCCGCCGGGATCGTGGTGGCCGAGGACTTCGCCGGCCGCACCGACCCCTACGGCAACCCGCTCGCCGTCACCCTGCCCGCGGTCGCCGACGAGCTGGCCGGCGCGGCCGAGCTCGCGCAGGGCAAGCTGGCCGGTCGTCCGCTCGCCGTGGTGAGGGGGCGCGCCGACCTGGTGCTGCCGCCGGGCGAGGACGGGCCCGGCGCCACCTCCCTGGTACGGCCCGAGGGCGGCGACCTGTTCGGCTTCGGCGCGCGGGAGGCCGTCGTACGCGCCCTGGCGGGTGCGGAGGTTGACCGGTTGCCGTTCGGCGCACCCGTCCCGGCCGACGAGCTGGCCGCCGCCCTGGCCCGGTTGCCCGACGCCGCGGACCGCACCGCGGTCGCCGCCGTCTGCTTCGCGCACGGGTGGACGTGGGAGGACTGGCAGCGACGGGACGGGCGCGCGTGATGCGACGTCCGTGTGGCGCATCACCCGGTACTACGTAGACTCTGCCAGCGCAGCCCAGCAGATCCGCAGCAGTTCCATCGACCGAGAGACACCGAGCACCGTGGCCAAGCAGGCAAAGACCGACCGTCAGGCGGTCATCGACTCCATCCGCTCCCAGCAGTCCAAGGCCGAGAACCGGCGTGGCGTGGCCATCGTGGGCGTGTGCGTCCTCGTCGCCGTGCTGATCGTGGGAGCGGCGGCCTTCAAGCCGCTCAAGGACTGGTACGACCTGCGTGCCTACGCCTCCGACTCGCTCAGCGACATCGGCGCCAAGGCGTCGGTCTGCCAGAAGGTCACCACCAAGAAGGCCGACGGCAACCAGGACCACGTGGACGTCGGCACGCCGATGACCTACCCGGACGCCCCGCCGGCCTTCGGCCAGCACTGGAACATGTGGGACACGATGGACCGCAAGCTCTACACGACGACGGACCGCCCCGAGCTGGGCGAGCTCGTGCACAACCTCGAGCACGGCTACACGATCCTCTGGTACGACGAGACGATCGCCGACGACTCCGACGCCATGGACACGCTGCGCGGCATGGCCTCCAAACTCCAGGGCACCACCAACCTGCGCGACAAGTTCAAGGCCGTGCCGTGGACCAAGGACGACGGCAAGGCCTTCCCCAAGGGCCAGCACGTCGCCTTCACCCACTGGTCGGTCGGCGGTGTCGGCGAGACCGACGCCTCCAAGCAGGTCGGCGTGTGGCAGTACTGCTCCGAGCTGAGCGGCAGCGCGCTGGAGACCTTCATGGAGGACTACCCCTACATGGACTCCCCGGAGCCCACGGTCGTCTGACCCTCCCCCGGGAGCCCGCATGACCACCTTCGCCGAGGTCCTCGCCGCCCAGCTGCGGCGGGAGCCCGGGCGACCGCTGGTCACGTTCTACGACCACGCCACCGACGAGCGGGTCGAGCTGTCGGTGACGACGTACGCCAACTGGGTGGCCAAGGCGTCCGGGCTGCTGACCGACGTGGCCGACCTCGAGCGCGGCATGTCGTTGCGGATCGACCTGCCGCCGCACTGGCTCTCGACGGTCTTCCTGGGCGCGGCCTGGACGATCGGCCTGCGCGTCACCACCTCCGACGAGCCCGACGGCGTCGTGTGCGGCCCCGACACCCTCGACGCGTGGGCGCCCCGCGCGGCGGCCGTGCCCGTGCTGGCCTGCAGCCTGCGCCCCCTCGGCGTACGCTTCGCCGACCCGCTGCCGGCCGGGGTGCTCGATGTCGGCGTGGAGATCTGGTCGCAGCCCGACGGCTTCGCCGCGTGGGACCCGCCGGCCGACGCCGACCCCGCCACCGACGACCTCACCCAGGCCCAGCTCTGGGACCGCTCGAACGACCTGACGGCCGCCGTCGGGAGTTCTCTCACCGACGGCGGCCGTCTTCTGTCGGTGGCCGACCCGGCTTCCCCACCAGGAACGGCCACCTTCACCGAGCCCCTCGGAAGAGGCGGCTCGCTGGTCCTCGTCCGCAATCCCGACCCGGCTCGTCTCGACGGCGTCTACGACGCCGAACGGGCGACGGCCCGGGCCTGATCGCGGCTCTCGCGGGTCACCCCGCCAGGTCGTAGGCCCCCATTCCCTCACCCAGCACCCGCGGGGTCGAGACGCCCTTCTTGCGGCCGCCGTAGACGTAGGCCAGGCCGTTGGTCCGGTCGCGGACGATGAAGTCGCCCGAGCCCTTCAGCGTCATCGGCTGCACCTCCAGCACCCAGTCGAAGCCCGACAGGTCGCTCGGCAGGCCGGCCCGGGAGGGCACCTTGCCCTTGACGGGCACGCCGGTGCCGAAGGCGGACCCGGTGCCGGGCCACACGGTGACGGTGGTGCCGACGGTGCCGATCAGGTCGGGGATGCCGTCGCCGGTCACGTCGCCCACGGCCGTCAGGCCGGAGGCCGAGTTCCAGCCGGTGCCCAGCGAGACGCGCGGCGCGAGGGTTCCCGTGCCGGTGCCGGCGAAGAGCCAGAGCTGGCCGCCGGTGTCGCGGGTGACGACGTCGCCGTGACCGTCGCGGTTGACGTCGCCGGCGTTGAGCAGGACGTCCATGCCCGCGAACGAGACGCCGGTGTCGATCGGCGAGCCGAGCTCGAAGGTGTCGCGGTTGGCGACGACGACGAGCTGCTTGCCGGAGACGCCGATCAGGTCAGCACCCGAGCCGCCCACCAGGTTGGTGCCGGTGATCCAGCGCATGGTCTTGAGGTTGGTCGCGGGGCCGAGCGCGGCGCCGTACGTCCCGTTGCCGCGACCCGGCAGCATCAGCACCTTGCCGCTGCTGGAGCGCGCCACCAGGTCGGGCACGCCGTCGCGGTTGAAGTCGCCGGCCACCAGGCGGTTGAACTTGCTCCAGGAGCCCGCGACGCGTGCCGGCGGGGCGAAGCGGCCGGTGCCGTAGCCGGTCTGGAGGTAGAGACGGTTCTTCGTGCGCACCAGGAGGTCGGCGCGACCGTCTCCGTTGACGTCCCCGGCACCGATGAGCTGCCGGTAGTTGCCGTAGCCCTTGCGGGTCGTCTTGCGGTCGAAGCCGCCCCGGCCGGTCGCGAGCAGCGTCGTGAGCCGACCCTTGAAGCGCGCGACCAGGTCGTTGCGCCCGTCACCGTTGATGTCACCGACGGCGGTGATCAGCGAGTAGCCGCGGAGGCTCAGCTTCTTCGCGGTGGCGCCGAACTTGCCGTTGCCCTTGCCCGCCCGGATCCGGACCGCGCCGGACGCGTCGACGGTGACCAGGTCGGCCAGGCCATCTCCGGTGAGGTCGGGCGAGACGAGCACGTCGGCCCGCTTGTCCCAGCCGGACCTGCCCACCACGGTGCGCTTCTGGAACGACGTCAGGCCGCCGGTCGGGATGACCATGCCGCGACCGTCGGCGGCCCGTCGGACCACGAGGTCGGGGTACGGCGACGCGTCGAGGTTGTTCTGCGGGCTGGGCTCCGACACCGCGATCGGGACGACCGCGGGCGTGGTCGGCGCGGCCGCGCTGGCGTACTGGCGGATGAGCGGGATCTGGGCGTAGAGGTACTTGCCCGGGCAGGCGGTCGAGCCGGCGTCGCGGTGGCCGTTGATGGCGGCGAAGGTCTTGCTGCCGATCTTCTGAGACATCGACGCGGGGTTCACGCCGTGCAGCGAGAGCTTCCAGGCGAAGAGCTGGCCGTAGGCCTGCAGCATCACGTCGCTCGGCTGGGCGGTCTCGTAGTTGCCGATCGCCGACATCGCGAAGGAGTACTGGTTGTAGTTGAGCGTGTGCGCGCCGACGACGGGCTTGTCGATGCCGCCGTAGCGGCCCTCCCAGATCCGGCCGAACCGGTCGACGAGGAAGTTGTAGCCGATGTCGCTCCAGCCGCGGGACTTCACGTGGTAGGCGTAGATGCTGCGGATGATCGCGGGCACCTGGGCCTCGGTGTAGTCGTTGGCGTTGACCGTGTGGTGGACGAAGCCGCCGTTGATGGTGCCGTAGCGCAGCGAGCTCTTGTTGCGGATGCTCTCGTCCGCACCCCACTGGGCCCGCGAGTAGATGGTCGGCTGCGCGACGGCCTTCTTCGCCTGCACGTTGGCCTGCAGCGTGATGCCGTCCTTCGATCCCGTGCCGGACTCCAGCGCACCGAGGTCGTCGTAGTCCTGCTCGTAGGTCGCGGTGCCGGCGTCGGGCTGCTCGGCCGGGGCCTCGGTCTCGCTCGACTTGGCCGAACCGGGGTTCACCAGGGCGAGGGACAGGTCGTCGGGCAGGGAGACGCCGTCGGTGGCCGCCTTCACCTGGACGTCGTCGACGTCGCCGACGAACGTCGGCTCGGTGCCGGGGCGCGACGTGGCGGCCTCGGGGCTGCCGGCGTCCGGGCCGTGCTCGTCGTGGTACTCCAGGGCCTGCCAGTCGCTCCACGTGTCGCCGGTGCGGGTGCGCACCTGGAGGGCGATCTGGTCCTCCTCGAGGTCCTCGCCGTGCTTCCACGTCACACCGACGGCCGCGAAGCCGGTGACGGACTGCGGCTTGCTCACCACGCGCGCGTCGGTGGCGCCGCCGGCGATCGTGCGGCCCTGGAGGCCGAACGTGCCACCGGTCGCACCGGTGAGGGGCACCTCGGTGACGGTCGGCTTGACCACGCGGGTCGGCACCGTGGCCGACATCAGCGCGGCGGGCGCGAGGCCGGACGACGAGCCGGCGGACCGGGTCGGGTGCTCACCGACGATGTCGAGGGAGATCACACCGGACGCGGGCGTGAGGACGACGAGCACGACACCGAGCGCCAGCACCTGCTGGCAGAACGTGACGAGTCGGGCCTGGAGAGGTCGCATGAGAAATCTCTGTTCCTGTGTGGGGGAAGGTCACACAAGGCAGAAGTTCACACCAGTCACACCAGTCACGGAAGAGTTTCTGAGTAACTACAACGGTGTAATTTCCACTCGACACGCCGTTACATCGGTGTAATTCTCACCGATTCGGTCGATTTCACGCTCCCAACACGCCGCGGGGCGGTGTGTGAGGCGGGTTTTCGGGCACGCAAAGGCGCCTCACGCACCGCTCCCCCGGGCGTACGTCGGGTGGTGGCGGCACATCTCAGCCAGCGGGCCGCTCCGGGTGCGATCTGCCGCCACCGTGGCGGCGTACAACATCACGCGGCGTCGTCCCGATGTCGTGTGCCGCCACCTTTGGGCGTGCGCTCGGGCCGTCTTGCCTCCCACGAGGGGTTTCGACGCGGACGTCACGGCTTCGTGCCTCAGCCGTGGTCCTTGCTCAACCTGGCCGCACCCACGCGTGCTGCTCGTGCCTCGCAGCCCGCTGTGCGTCTCAGATGTCGCTGGCTAGGGCGTCGTCGCGCTCGTCGACCTCGGACTCCTCGGAGTCGGGCTCGTCGTCGTCGCCGTCGTAGTGGAGGTACTTGATGGCCTCGTCGACGTCGCCGTCGAAGCCGACCTTGCCCTTGTCGAGCACGATCGCGCGGTCGCACATCTTCTTGACCGAGCCCGCGGAGTGGCTCACGTAGAACATCGTGATGCCGGACTCGCGGATCTCCTTCATGCGCTTGAGGCACTTGCGCTTGAAGGGCCGGTCCCCCACGGCGAGCACCTCGTCGGCGATGAAGATGTCGCAGTCGACGTGCACCGCGACGGCGAAGCCGAGGCGCGCGAACTGTCCCGAGGAGTAGTTGCCCACCGGCATGTCGAGCTGGCGGCCGACGTCGGCGAAGCCGGCGATGTCGTCGAACTTGGCGTCGGTCTCCTCCTTGCTCATCCCGAGCATGGCGGCGTTCATGTAGATGTTGTCGCGACCGGAGAGCTCGTTGTGGAAGCCGGCGCCCGTGGCGATCAGGCCCGAGATCCGGCCGCGCGTGAGGACCTGGCCCTCGTCGGGGACCATCACGCCGTTGACCAGCTTGAGCAGGGTCGACTTGCCGGAGCCGTTGAGGCCCATCAGCCCGATCGACTCACCCTGCTTGACCTCGAACGACACCCCGTCGAGGGCCTTGAAGGTCGCGCCGGCCTCCAGCTGGTCCCCTTCTCCTGCGGCCTCCCGCTTGCGGCGGTCGGGTCGCAGCATCTGCTTGAGGGTGCGCTGGTACTGGTAGCGGAAGGTCTTGGTGACGTTGTCCACCACGATCGAGGTCGTCATCACAGACGCTCCGTGATCGACTTCTCGAGCCGCGCGAAGACCCACTGACCCACGACGAGCAGCAGCAGGCCGACGGCCAGCGTGACGAAGCCACGGGTGTAGAGGTGGTCGGCGAACTCGGGCGCCGGGATAGTGGTGCCGTCGCCATTGGGGTTGGGCATCATCGCGCAGGGACCGTCGCACGTGGGGTACCAGAAACCCCGCTGGATGAGCTGGACCGCCTCGGCGACCGGGTTGGCGAGGTAGATCTCGTGCCAGACCCCGCCCCCGAACCGGTTGTAGCTGATCCAGTAGGGATACATCATCGGCGCGGTGAACGGGATCATGTTGATGAAGGTCTGCACGATCCGCTGGAAGTCGCGGAACAGCACGTTGATGCAGCTGAACATCAGGCCGAACGCGGTGCCGAAGACCATGATGATGAGGAAGCCGAGCAGCGCCGCGCCCATGCCGACGGCGTCGGGGACCCAGAGCGGCCCCCCGCCCCAGATGCCGGTGGCGACGCACGCGACGACGAGGATGAACAGCTGCGGGACTGAGTGCCACAGCGAGACGAGCATCGACGCCACGGGGAACATCTCCCGCGGCATCGCCATCTTGGTGATCACACCCCGGTTGGAGAGCAGCGACCGGGTGCCCGCGGTGACCGACTCGGTGAAGTAGTTGACCAGCACCATCCCGGCGAACAGGTGGATGGCGAAGTTCTGGATGCCGAGCCCGCGGCCGAGCAGCAGGCCGAACACCAGGTAGAACGTCAGGAACCGGGTGAACGGATTGATGTAGGACCACAGCAGCCCGAACGCCGTCCCGGCATAGCGGGCCTGGATCTCGCGGCGCACGAGCAGGCGCAGCAGGTAGCGGCGCCGGAACACCTCGAGCACGCCCGACGTGCGCGACGGCGGGGCCAGCGGCACGTGTGCGAGGTCGTGCCGGACCTCGACCGGGCGCGGGTCGGGGACCGCCTCAGAAGTGGTGGACGTGCTCACGCATCGCCGTCCGGGGTGTGGTCCTGCACCTCGTCCTGCATCTCGTCCTGCATCCAGGGAGCGAAGGTCTTCTCCCACGCCTCCGGTGAGGTGATCTCGCCCAGCGCGTCGCGGTACTGCTGCGCGAGCTGAGGCCACTCGCGGTGGAAGCGACGGTGGATCTCGATCGTGCGCTTCATCAGGTCGCGGTAGTGCGCCGGGTCGCGCTTGTAGAGCGCGACCGACGTGCCGTCGTTCATCGAGACCACGGCCGAGTCGTACTTCACGAGGTTCCACCACTTGGCGTCCATCGCGGTGAGCTCGGTCTCGGGGAACTCGTCGGCCATCTCGCGCACCGGCCGCAGCTGACGGATCGGCGCGAGGCCGGCGGCGATGAGCGTGCTCAGGCGACCCGGGATCTCGATGTCGGCCTTGCCCTTCTTCGGCGGCTTCTTGCGGCGCACCGGGGGCAGGTCGTCGCGGTCGGCGTGGAGCTGCGCGTCGGAGTACTGCTTACGGAAGGCGTTGATCTCACCCAGCTTGGTGGCGAGCTCACCGTGCAGCGCGTGCGGGCCGCGCAGCACGTCCTCCATCGCCAGGTGCCGCAACTCGGCGGTGGAGTACTGCAGCGACGCGACGTGCTTGACCTGGTGGTTCAGGCTCTCGCGCACCATCCGGCCGCCACGCTCGTAGGGCGAGTGCAGCAGCGCCGCGATGATCCGGTTGCGGTGGTGGAAGTACGACTGCCAGTCGACGCCGTCGTTCTTGTCGGTCCACGGCACGTGCCACACCGCGGCGCCGGGGAACGAGACCGTCGGGTAGCCGGCCTCCTTGGCGCGCAGGCCGAACTCGGAGTCGTCCCACTTGATGAAGATCGGCAGCGAGAGGCCGACCTCCTCCAGCACGACCCGCGGGATCAGGCACATGAACCAGCCGTTGAAGTCGACGTCGGCGCGCTTGTGCAGCCAGCGCGAGGAGCGCAGGTTGCGGGCCCCGAAGTCCCACTGCGAGTAGCCGTCGAGGCGGGTCTGCCACCAGAAGCGCCACGGCTGGACGATCTCGCCGAAGGAGTGCAGCTGGGCGCGGCTGTAGAGGTTGAACATGTGGCCGCCGACGATGGTCGGCCGTTTGGCGAGGTCGCCGAAGGTGACCGCGCGGATGATGCCCTCGGGCTCGCAGACGACGTCGTCGTCCATCATCATCGCGTAGGTCGCGGTGCCCTTGCGGACGCTCTCGAGCTGGCCGCGGGCGTAGCCGCCGGAGCCGCCGAGGTTGCCCTGGACGATGACCCGGAGCTTGTCACCGAGGCCGGCCTTGGCCGCCGGGAAGTGGGTGCTGTCGGTGACCTTGTCCTTGCCCTGGTCCATGACCAGGACGGTGTCGAGGTAGGGCTGGAGCTCCTCGGTCGAGCCGAGCTGGCCCAGCAGCTGGGCGCTCATGTCGGGCAGCATCGTGGTGATGCAGACGTCGACGGTGCCGTGCTCGGCGCGGTCGGCCGGGACCCCGGCGGTCCACTCGGCGGACTCCACGGTCGCCCCGTGGTCGCCGGCGACGACGTCGTACCAGTACCAGCCGCCGTCGACGAACGGCTTCAGCGACAGGGCGAAGGTGAAGGTGCCCGACTCCTCCGTCACCGTCGCGGCCCCGACGCGCTGGGAGTGGCCACGGGCCATCGACTTGTAGACCGTGACGACCGAGCCGGTGCCGGTGACCGAGACGGTCAGCTCGACGTCGGTGACCACCGTGTGCCGACGCCAGTACGACGCCGGGAAGGCGTTGAAGTACGTGCCGAAGGACAGCAGCTGGGAGGGCTCGAGCCGCAGCGCGGTGCGCGAGCGGATCTGGTCGGGGTGGAGCTTGCGACCCGTGGAGGTCGACTGGCGGATCGCTGCGTTGTTGAGGTCCTTCGCCGCGGTGTTGCCGCCCACCTCGAACCGGTCGGTGTCGAGCTTCGGCTCCTCCAGGTCGACGTAGAGGGGGAAGACGTCGGTGTCGCGGTCGAGCGGCAGGATCTGCCGCTGGAGCAGGCGGGTGACGGTGCCGGGTGTGGTGGCGCTCATGCCTCGATGCCTCCGCTGGTCAGCTCGACGCCCTCGGTGAAGTGCGGCTTGAGCTTGTTGTCGTACATGGACAGGGCCGAGCCGATCGCCATGTGCATGTCGAGGTACTTGTAGGTGCCGAGGCGGCCGCCGAAGAGCACCATCGGCTCGGCCTTGGCGAGCTCGCGATACTTCAGCAGCTTCTCGCGGTCCTCAGCCGTGTTGACGGGGTAGTAGGGCTCGTCGCCCTCCTCCGCGAAGCGGCTGTACTCGTGCACGATCACGCTCTTGCCCGGAAGGTGGGTCTTCTCCCGCTCGGGGTGGAAGTGCTTGAACTCGATGATCCGGGTGAAGGGGACGTCCTGGTCGTTGTAGTTGACGACGCCGGTGCCCTGGAAGTCGTCGGTGTCGACGACGCTCTCCTCCAGGTCGACGGTGCGCCACGACAGGCGGCCCTCGGAGTTGCCGAAGTATTCATCGACGGGGCCGGTGTAGACGATCGGGACCTTGCCCTTGTAGTCGTCGGCGACGTCGAAGAAGTCGGTCTCGAGGCGGACCTCGATGTTCGGGTGGTCGGCCATCTTGGTCAGCCACGCGGTGTAGCCGTCGGTCGGCAGGCCCTCGTAGGTGTCGCTGAACCAACCGTTCTGGAAGGTGTAGCGCACCGGCAGGCGGGTGATGATGTCGGCGCTCAGCTCGGTGGGGTCGGTCTGCCACTGCTTGGCGGTGTAGCCCTTGATGAACGCCTCGTAGAGCGGGCGGCCGATCAGGCTGATCGCCTTCTCCTCGAGGTTCGAGGCGTCCTCGGTGGCAATCTCGCTGGACTGCTCGGCGATCAGCGCACGCGCCTCCTCGGGCGTGTGCGACTTGCCGAAGAACTGGTTGATCAGCGACAGGTTCATCGGCAGGGAGTAGACCTGCCCCTGGTACTTGCCGAAGACCCGGTGCTTGTAGTCCGTGAACGACGTGAAGCGGTTGGCGTACTCCCACACGCGCTCGTTGGAGGTGTGGAAGAGGTGGGCGCCGTACTTGTGCACCTCGACGTTGGTCTCGGGGTCGCGCTCGGAGTAAGCGTTGCCGCCGAGGTGGTGGCGCCGGTCGAGGATGAGCACGCGGAGGCCCAGCTCCTCGGCACAGCGTTCGGCGATGGTGAGGCCGAAGAGGCCGGCGCCGACGATGACGAGGTCGGGAAGGTCGGGTGAGCCCTGGGACAAGGGAAGAACTCCTGAGGTTGAGAGGCTGCTCGAGTCTAGCGAGGGGGTCGGGCCGGATCGGAGAGGCGGCGCATGCCCCGCGCCGAGGCCATGGCGCGGATCACGTTGCGGGCCTCGGCCCGGCCGCCGCGGACCGGGCTGAGCAGCACCACGGCGACGGTGATCAGCCACGGCTTGAGCCGGACCAGGGCGTTCTCCCCGTGGCGCAGGTGCACCACGAAGAGGTTGCGGTACATGTAGAAGCCCTTCCAGCCCGACAGGTCGTGCTGCTGGTTGAAGTCGAGCTGGCGCACCAGCACGGCGTCGCGGACGGCCATGATCCGGTGGCCGGCGCGGCGGGCGCGGACGGCGTACTCGGCGTCGTCGTAGAAGATGAAGAAGGTGGGGTCGGGGAAGCCGATCTGCTCCACCACCGCCCGGCGGGCCATGAAGCCCTCGAAGGCGACGTTCTGCACCTCGACCAGCGCGGGCATCGAGGCCCGGTCGGCGTAGACGGTGTCGACGGCCGAGCGCTTGGGGTGGATCGCGAGCGGGTTGCGCAGGTCGAAGTCGATGGCGGCCTTCTCCACCAGCGCGCCGGACAGGTCCTCGCGCACCGCGATCAGGCAGTCCTCGTCGATCGCCATCAGCGCCTCGAGGCAGCCGGGTGCGGGCACCACGTCGTCGTCGATGAGCCATACGCGGTCCCAGCCCGCGTCGTACGCCTCCCGGACGCCGCGGTGGAAGCCGCCGGCTCCGCCGAGGTTGTCCTGGGTGACGACGTGCAGCGGCAGGTCGGCGCGGCCGGAGAGCAGCTCGGCGGTGTGGTCGGTGCTCGCGTTGTCGACCACGACGACGGCGTCGGGACGCCGGGTCTGGGCGGCCAGCCCGTCGAGCAGGCGGCCCAGCAGGTCGGCGCGGTTGTGCGTGACGACGACGACCGCGACGCTCTCGGCTCTGTCGGTGGTTGAGGTGCGAGCGGAGCGAGCCTCGAAACTCACGCCAGGAACCTCCGGTGGCCGTCGAAGTCGCCGGCGATGCCGGCGCGCATGGCGCTGAGGCTGAGCCGCAGCCGCGACAGGCTGGGCCGGGTGAAGGTGTAGAACCACGCGGTCTTCACCACGAAGGCCGTCGCGTGGAGCGGGCCCCTGTAGTCGCGGAGGTTGACCAGGTTGTTGCGGGCCATGCAGTAGTGCTTGAGGTCGCTCGGGGAGTCGTTGTAGGTCGTGCGGCCGAACATCATCGGCGTGCCGAGGTTGCCCACGCTCGGGTGGCGCACGGTGGCGGTGACGACGGTGGCGACCCGGGCGCCGGCCTCCTCGGCGCGGAGCCGGTACTCGTGGTCGTCGCCCCAGATGAAGAACTCCTCGCGCGGGAGCCCGATCCGGTCGACCAGCTCCTTGGTGACCAGCACGCCGTTGAACGGGATCACGATCCCGTCGATGCGGTCGGCCTTCGCCGCCTTTCGTACGTCGTCGACCTGGTGCACGACGCGGGTGCTGCCGGGGAGGCGGATCGGGAACACAAGGCGACCCGGGTCGGCCTCGTCGACGACCAACGGGCCCCAGAAGTCGAGGTTGTCGGTCTCCTCGAGCAGGCGCTCGAGGCAGTCCACGTCGGGCAGCCCGTCGTCGTCCATCAGCCAGACCAGGTCGGCGTCGCGGTCGATCGCCCAGGCGAGTCCGTCGTGGAAGCCGCCGGCGCCACCGCGGTTGCTCGTCAGGGTGCGGCCCTGGAGCCGGACCTCGCCGGTGTGGGACCGGCCCGCGAGCCACTCACCGGTGCCGTCGGACGAGGCGTTGTCGACGACGAGCACCTCGGCGAGGCCGTCGATCTCGCCGAGCCGGTCGACCAGCTTCTCCAGCAGGCCGAGGCGGTTGAAGGTGACCACGACCGCGACGATGCGAGGCAGGGGTCCGGACGTCACGGCGTACACACTAGGGGCCCGGGAGAGCGCCTCAACAAACCGCGCCGAGGTCCTCCGACTCGTTGGCGGCGTAGCCCTCCGACAGCGAGCCGAGCGAGCCGCCGGTCACCGACTGCGGAGCCGCAGGCGTCGTGGGTGAGGTGGGCGTCGCGCCCTTGCCCGTGCCGGCGGCGGGGGCCTCGCTCGATCCGGTGGCGGGCTCGGTGCTCGTCTCGGGAGCCGCCTCGGCGGTCTCCGGCTCCGGCTTCACGCCCTCGGCCTTCGCGATCGCCGCGGCCACCTTCTGCTGCACGAGGGCGATGTCGGGGTGGGCGGTGTTGATCATCGGCGGCACCAGCGAGAGCGTCGCGATCTTCTGACTCTTGGCCTTGAGCGCCAGGTCGACGAAGCGGTCGACCTCGCCGCGCGGGATGTCGGTGGAGACCATCGCGGAGCTGGCCTTGGCGATCTTCTGGAAGTTGGTGACGGCCGTCTGCGGGCTGACCTGCTGGAGCATCGCGCTCATCACGCACTTCTGGCGCGCCATGCGGGAGTAGTCGTCGGAGTCGTAGCGCGCGCGGGCGAACCACAGCGTGTCGACGCCGCTGAGCGTGCGCTTGCCCGGGTCGATGTAGTGGAAGTAGGAGTCGCTCGGCAGGCCCACGGGGATCCGCTGGCGCACGTTGAGCTCGACGCCGCCGACCGCGTCGACGAGGTCCTTGAAGCCCTGGAGGTTGACCATCGCCCAGTAGTTCATCTTCAGGCCGGTGATGCCCTCGACGCCCTGGATGGTCGCGTCGACGCCGGGGTTCTTCGAGCCCTTGAACAGGGAGGCGTGGTCGAGCGCCCAGGTGGAGAGGCCGTTGAGGTACATCCCCTCGACGTCGAAGCCGTCGGGGAACTGCTCGCCCATCACCGAGCCCTCGGGGAACGGGAAGTTCTGCATGTTGCGCGGCAGCGAGATCAGCACCGTCTTGCCGGTCTCGGCGTCGATGCTGGCGACGGTCATCGAGTCCGGGCGCAGGCCCCAGCGGCCGGCGCCGGAGTCGCCGCCCATGAGCAGCACGTTGTAGCGGCCGTGGTGGGCGCCGACGGCCGAGCCGTCGCCGAACATCGTGATCATGAACTGGCGCTGCACGCCGACCATGTGCGCGCCGAAGAGCAGGGCGCCGGCGACGCTGAAGCAGAGGAAGCCGTTCACCCCGACGATCGCGAGCCGGTGCTGGCGCTGCAGGGTCAGCGGCTGGCCGAGGCGCCAGGCGTCGACGAAGAGGTAGGCCCAGCCGACCGCGAGCGCCATCAGGCCCAGCCGCAGCACCTGGAGCAGCATCGTGTTGGTGCCGGCCCAGAACGCGACCCCGTGCCAGAAGTACGACGACACCAGCGCGCCGACGCCGAACACGACCAGCGCGAACCAGGTCCGCAGCGCGAGCATCCCGAGCCGGCGGTTGCCGGAGACCAGCTGGGCCGAGCCCGGGAGCACGAGGGTCATCAGCATCAGGGTCACCGCACGACGGAACCGGACGCGCTGCGCGCGGTCGAGCGTGGTGAACCGCGGTTCGTGCGACCCGGAGGGCGGGACGGGCGGCATCGGGGGGCCTCTCTGCTGGGGGAAGTCAGCCCGCCCAGTATCACCAGTCACACCCGTCACAAGCGGCCGCGACGCGCCGGGAGGCCCGGGTCGGGGCCCTCAGCTTCGAACCAGGTGCTGCGCCGCCATCCCCTCGACCTCGAGCGCCGTCACCAGCACGTCGTCGGGCTCCCGGTCGACGAACACGAGGCGTACGGCGTCGGGGTCGGGGTTGTCGGCGTCGGGCCCGCGCCAGACCAGGCGCAGCCCGAGCTTCTCGGCGGTGCGCCGCGAGCCGTGGTTGTGCTCGAGGAGGTAGGCCAGCACGGGACGCTCGGCGGCGACATCGTGCGCGGCCTCGATGGCGGCCCTCCCCATCTCGGTGGCGTAGCCGCGGCCGACCACGCGCTGGTCGAAGCGGTAGTAGAGGTTCCACCAGCCCCGTCGCGTCGGGTCGGCCCCGATGGCCTCGTCGGGGAGGGCGCAGCCGCCCCGGCCGACCACCGGACCGTCGGCCTCGTCGCGCACCGACCAGTACGCCAGCCCGTCGCGGTCGAAGCGGCGCCGGCTCGCGCCGACCATCGTCGCCCCCGCAGCCGGGTCGGTCACCCGGCCCGAGGGGAAGTGGCGCCACGACGCCGGGTCGCTGTGGATCGCGAGGAGCGCCTCGGCATCACCCTCGACCGGCTCGTCCAGCCACAGCCGCTCGGTCCGCACGTTGCGCAAGGTCACTCCTCGCGCCCCAGGTCGATCTCGGCCTTGCGCGCCAGCCGGTGCGCGCGACGGATCTCGGCCTCGCGCTGGCGTCGTACGTCACCCGGGGTCTCGGTCTCCAGAGGCGGCACGGGGCGCGGCCGACCGTCGTCGTCGATGGCGACGAACACGAAGTACGCGCTCGCGACGTGCACCGGCTCGTCGCCGGCGTTGCCCCACGGCTGCGCCTCGACGCGCACGCCGATCTCCATCGAGGAGGTGCCGGCCCAGTTGACCTGCGCATAGGTCTTGATGATGTCGCCCACGTGCACCGGCGCGAGGAACGTCATCTCGTCCATGGCCGCCGTGACCGCGGGACCGCCGCTGTGGCGGTGGGCCACCGCCCCGGCCGTGGAGTCGGCGAGCTTCATGATCTCGCCACCGTGCACGTTGCCGAGGAGGTTGGCCTCGCTGGAGTGGGCCATGATGCCGAGGCTGACCCGGCTGTACGACGTGGGTCGGGGTCCGCTCTCCGTCATGTGCGGCACGGTAGCGTCCCGTCCCATGGCTGATCGTCCGCAGGGCTCCGGGATGCCCGAGAAGGGAACACCGGAGTACGACTGGCTCTACGGGAGCCAGTCGCAGTCCCCGTCGAGCGACGTCACGCGGCAGGTGCCCGCGCAGGGAGCCGACCGCCCCGACGAGACGCGCGTGATGCCGGTTGCCCGGCGCGAGGCCCGCGGCTCCGGTGGGCAGCCGCCCACCGGCAGCCGTACGGCGTCCTCCGCCCCGCCGCCGCGGCCGAAGAAGCGCCGCTGGCGCCCCCGCCTGCGGCTCGGCTTGATCCCCCTGATCCTCCTGCTGATCGTGGTCTGGCTCGTCGCGGTGCCGCTCTGGTTCTGGACCAAGATCGACAAGGTCGACGCCGAGCCCGGCGGCGACCGGCCGGCCGACCAGCCCGGCACCAACTACCTGATCGTCGGCTCCGACAAGGCCGACGACCTCAGCGACGAGCAGCGCAAGGTGCTCAAGACCGGCGAGCGGGGCGGCACCAACACCGACACGATCATCGTGCTGCACACCGGCTCCGGCGGCCGGACCATGATGTCGATCCCCCGCGACACCCTCACCGAGGTGCCCGGCCACGGCACCCAGATGATCAACGCGGCGTTCGCGATCGACGGCGCTCCCCTGCTCGTCGCGAGCGTCGAGAAGCTGACCGGCATCCACATCGACCACTACGTCGAGCTCGGCTTCGGCAGCGTGATCAACACCGTCGACGCCTTCGGTGGCGTGGAGATCTGCCCCAAGCAGGACATGAAGGACCCACTCGCCCGCCTCGACATCAAGAAGGGCTGCCAGGAGGTCGACGGCCTCACCGCGCTGGCGTACTCCCGCTCGCGGCACGTGACCGCGCTCAGCGACCTCGACCGCGTCGCCCGGCAGCGCGAGGTGATCAGCGCACTCGGCAGCGAGGCGAAGACGCCGTGGACCTTCGTCAACCCGATCCGCTACTGGAAGCTCAACAAGGCCGCCTCCGGCGCGATCCGGGTCGACGAGAACATGAACCCCTTCGACCTCGGCCGGTTCGCCCTCGCCATGACCGGCGACAGCCAGACCTGCACCATGCCGAACCTCTCGGCCCCCAGCGACCCCAACCGGATCATCGCCGACCCCGACCGGGCGCCCGCCCTGTTCAACGCGATCATCAAGGACGAGTCGGTGCCCAAGGCCGCCTGCACGCCGACGGGCCGCGCCCGCAGCTGACCCGGCTGGCTGTCCCTCGGAAGAGGGCCGCACAACTCCCTTGTGCGGCCCTCCTCGTCGGCGTACGCTCACGATATATCGCGATACGTCTCCGATAGTTCTGCGATAGATCACGAACTTCTGTCAGCGTACGACCCGAGGGAGCACGACATGGGACACCACTGGCCCGGCGCCGACTGGCCCGGCAACGACCGACCGGACCACCGGTCCGACCACCGTTCCGGAGGCGGGAGCTGGGGCGGCTCCTGGAGCTCCGGCCCCGGCCGCCGGCAGGGCGGTCCGCCGCCGTGGCTCGGCGAGATCTTCGGCTTCGCCACTGCCCCGCAGCGGCCGCAGCAGCGCGGCCCGCGCGTGAAGCGCGGCGACGTCCGCACCGCGATCATCGACGTCCTGCACCGCGCCCGCCGCGCCGAGGAGCCGATCAACGGCTACCAGGTCATCCAGGAGATCTCCGAGCTCAGCAGCGGCGAGTGGCGCCCCTCGCCCGGCTCGGTCTACCCGACCATCCAGCAGCTCCAGGACGAGGGACTCGTGGAGTCCGACGACGAGCGCGGCCGCCGCACCATCCGCCTCACCGACCAGGGCGTCACCTGGGCCGAGGAGCACGCCGACGAGCTCGCCGCGGTGTGGGCGCCGTTCACCCGCACCGAGCAGCCGGTCCCCGACCAGCCCTCCGGTCAGGCCGACATCAAGAGCGAGATCGGCCAGGTCGTCAGCGCCGTGTGGCAGCTGGCCACCCAGGGCTCGGAGCAGCAGCGCCGCGCGGCCCTCGACGTGCTCGTCGACACCCGCCGCCGCCTCTACGGCATCCTCGCCGACGGCCGCGACGTGGACGGACGGGACGACGAGCGATGAGCGCGCCCGACCCGCGCCTGCGCATCTCCGACAGCGACCGCGAGCGTGCGATGGCCGACCTGGCCGGGCACTACGCCGACGGCCGCCTCGACCACGAGGAGTACGACGAGCGGCTCGACGCGATCTGGACGGCACGCACCCGCGCCGACCTGGCGGTGCTGTTCAGCGACCTCCCCCGGCCGCAGGTGTCGTACCCGCCCGCGAAGCCGGCCGCCCAGCAGCGCGGCCGGCGCGGCTTCCGGATGCCGTTCCTCCCGGTGCTCGCGCTGCTCATCGGGCTCAGCATCCTGACCCACGCGCCGGTGTGGCTGCTGATCTTCCCGCTGATGTGGTTCGCGCGGAGCCGCCGCGGCTGCGCACCGACATTCGTCCACCACGGTGACTACCGCCGGCCGAAGGGCCACCACGGCTGGTAGGTCCGGCCGCTGAGGCGGCCCCAGGCATTCCTCTGACACGATGTGCCGCATGAGGGCCGAGCCGAGGGTCGAGCACGTGCGTGCTCCCTACGCCCTCGCGCGCGCCCTGGCCGCGACGTTCGTCGTGCTCACGGGCGCCGTCTCGGCGCACACCTGGGCCGGCGGAACCGTGCCGACGGTGCCCGGCCTCGTCCTCATCACGGTCGTCGTGCTCGGCGGCGGCCTGCTGCTCTTCGTACGCGACGTCCCCGCGTGGGCCCTCCTGCCCGCGGTGGCCGCCGCACAGCTCGGCCTGCACGAGTCGTTCGGCCTCGTCGCCGAGCACGTCCACACCGGCCACGACGCCGTCGCCGCGCCCGACCCGGGCTGGACCTGGCAGATGGTCTGCGCCCACCTCTTCGTCACGCTGCTGACCGCGGCGCTGTGGTGGGCCGGTCGTCGCGCCGGCTCCCTCGTCGTCTCGTTCGTCACCCGTCCCGCGTCGCTCGTCGCGGCCCGCCTGCGCGCGGTCCACGCCGAGGTGCGGACCTACGCCTCCCTCGTGCACCTGCTGGTCTGGCCACGGCGCGGGCCACCCCTGGCGGTCCACCACACCTGAGCCCCGTGCGGGTTCGGGTGTGTCCACGTGACCCCAGACCCGCACCACCACTCAGGAGATGAGCCACCCATGTCCACCCGTACCTTCGCGCGCCTCGCCGCGCTCCCGGCCGCCACCGCGGCCATCGCATTGTCGGTCGTCGCACCGGCCAGCGCCCACGTCAGCGCGACCGTCACCGACGCGTCGGCCGGCGCCTTCACCGTGGCGACCTTCAGCGTCCCGCACGGCTGCGAGGAGTCGCCCACCACCAAGGTCGAGATCCAGATCCCCGAGTCGGTCCTGTCGGTGACGCCGACGCGGAACCCGTACTACGACCTGAAGAGCACCATCACCCAGCTCGACGAGCCGACCACCGACGCGCACGGCAACGAGGTCACCGAGCGCACGTCCTCGATCACCTACACCGCCACGACGCCACTGCCGGACGGCCAGCGCGACACCTTCGAGCTGTCGTTCCAGGTGCCCGACGCCGAGGGCGAGGTGCTGTCCTTCCCGACGATCCAGACCTGCGAGAAGGGTCGCACCGACTGGATCGAGGTCGCCGCCGAGGGCCAGGACGAGGAGGAGCTCGAGCACCCGGCTCCGTCCTTCGAGATCCTCGCCGCCTCGGGCGAGAGCGGCCATGACCACGGCACCGCTGCCGCGGACGACGAAGCGGCCGCGGCCGACGACGACCACGCCGACGAGACGACCGCCGACGCCGAGGCCGAGGCCGCGAGCGACGCCACCGACGACGACTCCTCGGCGCTGGGATGGGCCGGACTCGTCGCCGGCCTCCTCGGCCTGGCGGCCGGCGGCCTCGCCCTGACCCGGACGCGTACGACGTCGTGACCCCCGCGACGCGACCGGCGTGGTGGCACCGGGCCCCGGGCCTGGTCGCCACCGCGCTGGTCGCGCTCGCGCTCGTCCTCGGGGCAGGCGCGCCGGCGTCCGCGCACGCCGAGCTGGTCAGCTCCGACCCGGCCGAGGGCTCGGTTGTCGAGACCGCGCCCGACTCCGTCACCCTGACCTTCAACGAGCCGGTCCGGCTGACCTCGCAGGAGATCGCGGTCTACGACGCCGAGGGCGACGAGGTCGCGTCCACAGCCACGGCACGTGACGCCGTGGTCACCGTGGACCTGCCCGACGCGGCGGACCTCGCCGACGGCACCTACGTCGTGTCGTGGAACGTCCTGTCCGGCGACGGCCACCCGATCTCGGGGGCGCTGACCTTCTCGGTCGGCGCGCCCAGCGCGTCGGTCGTCGCGCCGCCGGAGCCGGAGAGCTCCTCGCCGGTGGTGACGGTGCTGCGCGACGGCCTGACCGTGCTGTTCTACGTCGGGCTGCTGCTCGCGGCCGGGCTCGCCCTCTTCGTGGTGCTGGTACTGCCGCGCGCCTGGGCCGGCGGCGAGGCGCGTGGCCGGCTGCGCCGCCTGACGACGTACGCCGCATGGGTGGCCGTTGCGGCCGCGGTCCTGCTGGTGCCGGTCGCGTCGGTCTACGCGCAGGGCCTCGAGCTCGGCAAGGTGGTCACCGGGTTCGATGCCGCGCTGGTGGTCAACGAGCTGGTCAGCGCCGCGCTCGTCATCGTCGGTCTCGGCATCGTGGTGCGCACCCTCACCGACGCCGCGCCCGGGCTGGTCGCCGGCCGGCTCATCGGCGGCGGCGCGGTCCTCGCCCTGGTCGGCCCCTCGCTGGTCGGCCACACCCGCGCCTTCGCCCCGGCACCGGTGCTGATCACCTGGGACGTCCTGCACGTGAGCGCCGGCGCGATGTGGTTGGGCGGCCTGGTCGGCCTGGTCCTCACCCTGCGCGCGCTGGCCGGTCGTGAGCTGCTGGCCGCCCAGACGCTGGCGCGGTTCTCGACGATCGCCGGCGGGCTGGTGCTCGTGGTGGCCGGAGCCGGCGCGTTCCTGGCCTGGCGGGTCGTCGGGTCATGGAACCTCCTGGTCGAGACGACGTACGGCTGGCTGCTGCTGGCCAAGATCGGCATCGCCGCCGTCGTCGCGGCCCTCGGCGGGTGGAACCGCTGGCGCACGCTTCCCGCGGTCCAGGCGGCCGCCGGATTCGGCGACCGCGAGCGTGCTGCCCGGCTGGTGACCCGCGCGGTGCGCGTCGAGGCGGTGCTGCTGGTCGTGCTGCTCGGCGTGACCGGGGTGCTCGTCAACAAGTCGCCGCGACCCGCCCCGGTCACCGCGGAGTCGGGCACCACCGGCACCGGCTCGGCCACGGCGGGCGACCTGCGCGTGCTGGCCGTGATGGATCCGCAGCGCGTCGGCAGCAACACGCTGCTCGTGCAGGTGCAGGACGCGGCGGGCGACCCCTACGACCCGCCGACCAACCCGGTCGTGTCGCTGCGGACCGAGGACCTCGACGTCAGCGAGGTGACGGTCACACCGATCGGGGCCGGCACCTATCGCGGCCAGGTCGTGGTCCCGCGCCCCGGCGAGTGGGAGGTGCAGGTGAGCCTCGTGCTGAGCCGCTTCGAGAGCCCGGTGACGACGGTCAGGTTGAGCGTCCGACGGTGAGCTCCACCGGCACGGTGTGCACGAAGCCGTCGACCCGGACCTGCACGAACAGCCGGTAGTCGCCGGCCTGCTCGATGTCGGCGTGGAAGGTCAGCTCGGAGCCGTCCTCGGTGATGTCGGGCGCGTCGAGCGGGTGCAGGTGGACCATCGCGCCCGTCTCGGTGTTGAAGCCGGTGACGTGGCCGTAGGTGCCGAGGTAGGTGCCGAGGTTGACGGGGCGGTTGCCGGCGTCGCGGACCGTGAGCCGGAGCAGGCCGTTGGGTCCGGCGTCCGGTGCCTGCGAGACCGACACCTTGACCACGCGGTCCTCGGCGACCGTGTCGCCCGGGTCGCCGGGCGGCAGCGCGAGGGGTCGGCCGAGCACCACGTGGTCGCCGTTGCCGCCCTCGTCCCTGGCGACGAACTCGGTCACGACGCGGTAGGACCCCGCATCGGGTACGTCGAAGGGCGCCGACCACGTGCCGTCCGCGGCCCGGGTCGGGTGGAGGTGGCGGAAGACCGTCAGCGCGTCGTTGACGACGTAGAGGTGGAGCTCCTTGGTCTGCTCCTCGACGTAGTCGGTGACCGGGTCACCGTCGTAGTCGTCGATCCGGAACTGCACCTCGCCGATCCCGCGCTGCTTCTCGCGCACCTGGAGGTCGCTCAGTGTGTAGCCGACCTCGGAGACGCTGGTGCCGTCGCCGACGGCCATCGAGACCATCACCCCTCCGGGGTGCGAGTGGCCTGCGGCCACCTGGCCGGGGTCGTCGGCCGAGCAGCCGGTGACCGCCAGCGCGCCGAGGACCCCGAGGACCGGTACGGCGGTCAGTCGGCGTCGTACGGTCACGCGGGCCAGCCTACGAGGCGGCGCCCATGGCGGGGCCTAGGGTGCGGTCGAGGAGGGTGCGCAGGCTCGCGAAGTGCCGCTCGGTGGACTCCTCGTCGTACATCGCGGTGTCGGACATCGAGTAGCCGTGGGGTCCGGGGAAGACCTCGTTGACCGCCGTCAGGCCGGCCTCCTCGATCGCGGCACCGAGCGCTGCGACGGCCTCGGGCGGCATCGACCGGTCGTTGTCGGCGTGCCCGAAGGCGAGGCTGGCGCGAGCGGTCGCGAGGGCGTGGTGCGGGCTGTCGGGGTCGTCGGTGACCAGGCCGCCGCCGTGCCAGCCGCCGACGGCGACCACGGCCGGGTCGACGCCGGCGGCGCGGAGCGCGATCCGGGCGCCCATGCAGTAGCCGGTGACGCCGACCTCCTCCCCCGCCACCTCGGGCCGGGCGCGCAGCGCGGCGAGGTAGGCCGGGAGGTCGCGGGCCAGCAGGTCAGGGGTCAGCCGCTTCACGCGACCCATCGCCTCCCCCATGAACTCCTCGCGGTTGCCGGGCTCGCGGAGGTCGACCTGCGGCGCGACGTCGGCCGCGGAGCCATCGCGGAAGAAGACGTTCGGCGCGAGCACGGTGTAGCCCCACGACGCGATCCGGTCGGCCATCTCCTCGATCCGCGGCCGCAGCCCGATCGCGTCGATGACGAACAGCACACCGGGTGCCGGCTCGCCCCCGGGTGCTGGAGCGAGGTACGCCTCGGCGTCGCCGTCGGGCAGGGTCAGGGAGATCGTGGGCACGGGTTCGAGGCTAGCCACGGACCGGAAGCCGCTAGTGCGCGCCCTGCAAGTTCAGCACGACCACGCCGGCGACGATCATGCTCAGCGCTGCGACCTTCGCAGGGGTGACGGCCTCGCCCAGGAAGAGCACGCCGATCACAGCGACGGCCGCGGTGCCGAGGCCCGCCCAGATGGCGTACGCCGTGGAAACCGCCATGTGCCGCACGACCACCGCCAGGAGCCAGATCGAGACGGCGTAGCCGCCGATCACGAGCGCCGACCAGAGCGGGTCCCGGAAGCCCTGGGTGCGCGGGAGCGCCGCCGTGGCCGCCACCTCGGCGGCGATCGCGGCGAACAGCAGGACCAGTGCTGCGTACATGGGAGGACTCCCTTCCGACTCGCTGTAGCAAGTGCTACAGCACCAACTGTAGCACTTGCTACACTCCCGCGCATGCCCGAGGACCCCGGCCGCCGCGAGGCGTGGACGCGCGCCGCCACCGACTACGTCCTGCGCGAGGGCCTGATCGGGCTGAGCCTGCGTCCTCTGGCCGCCTCTCTCGGCACCAGCGACCGGATGCTGCTCTACCACTTCGGCACCAAGGACGACCTCGTCGCGGCGATCCTGCGGGAGGCCAACGACCGCTCCGTGGCCTACGTGACCGACCTGCCGGCATCAGCGGACCTGCGGGCCGCGGTGCACGACCTGTGGTCCGCCTGGGGCTCGCCGCCGCTCGAGCCGTGCACGCGGACCTACATCGAGGCGGCGGCGCTGGGCCTGCTCGGTCGCGAGCCCTACGCCACCGTCGTGCGGGAGGCCAACGACCGCTGGACGGCGTGCCTGGTCACCCACCTGACGAGGTCCGGGGTCGACCGGCCGCTGGCCCAGCGCGCCGTCACGATCGTCGACGCCGCGTTCCTCGGGTTCCAGCTCGACGCCCCCCTCGACCCGCCTGCCCTGAGCAGGCAGGCGGTGGCCGACCTCGCCGACGCCGTGGCGGCGCTGGACGGTGCCGCTAGGGCTAGGCCGCGCCGGTGACGTCGTCGATGATCCGGCGGAGAGCGACCTGGACCGGGTCGACCAGGTCGGGCAGCCGGTAGCGCGCCACGTCGAGGATCTCCGGCTGGGCGTGCGCGACCGCGAAGGAATGGTCGGCCTCGCCGAACATCTCCAGGTCGTTGAGGTGGTCGCCGAACACGACCGTCTCGCCCGGGCCGACGCCGAGGCGGTCCTGCAGGTCGCGGAGGGCCTGGCCCTTGGTGACGCCGAGCGCGGTGACGTCGGCCCAGTGCGCGCCCGAACGCGTCACCTGCGCCTGGTTCGCGAACGACCGGAGCACGTCGCGGTCGACCGCCTCCGTGCTCTCGAGGTCGACGATCGCGACCTTGATGACCGGGTCGGTCACGTCCTCGAGCCGGGCGACGCGGGTCAGCGTCGGGTGGTAGTTCAGGGCCTCGTCCCACAGCTCGCCGTCGACCTCGACCCAGGCCGTGTCGACACCGCACACGACTGAGGTGGCACGGCGGCCGCCGGCTAGCGCGTGCTCGCGGACTGCGGCGACCAGCTCGTGGACGAGGGCCGGGTCGAGGGTGCCGGTGCCCCGCGCCTGGCCCTGCTGCACGACGACCGCGCCGTTGTCGGCGATGAACGTCTCGATGACCGGCACGTCGGCGAACAGCTCGGCCTGCGAGGCGTACGCCCGACCGCTGGCGGGCACGAACGCGATGCCTGCGTCACGCAGCTCCGCCACCAGCCCGCCCGTGCCGGCCGGGAGCGTCCGGTCGGGTGCGAGCAGCGTGCCGTCGAGGTCGGAGACGACGAGCCGTACGCCCGCGAGCGCGCCGGGCACGAGGTCGTCGAGGAAGGAGACGGCCGGGGCAGGTGGCTGGAGCACGCCCACGACCGTACGCAGAGACGGTCGTCACGGCGCCACCGGGCGCGACAACCACGTCGCGGGTGAGGCGCAGGTCTCAGAGCTCCGACTGCACCCCGGCGAGGAGCTGCCGTGCCATCACGATCCGCTGGACCTGGTTGGTGCCCTCGTAGATCTGGGTGATCTTGGCGTCGCGCATCATCCGCTCGACCGGGTAGTCGCGGGTGTAGCCGTAGCCACCGAGCACCTGCACGGCGTTGACGGTGACCTCCATCGCGGTGTCGGAGGCGAAGCACTTCGCGGCGGCGCCGAAGAACGTGAGGTCGTCGTCGCCGCGCTCGGAGCGGCCGGCGGCGGCGTACGTCATCTGGCGGGCCGCCTCGACCTTCATGCCCATGTCGGCGAGCAGGAACTGCAGGCCCTGGAAGTCGGCGATCGAGCGACCGAATTGCTGGCGCTCCTTGGCGTACTGCAGGGCGTAGTCGAGCGCGCCCTGCGCGACGCCGACGGCCTGTGCGGCGATGGTGACGCGGGTGTGGTCGAGGGTCTTCATCGCCGTGGCGAAGCCGGTGCCCTCCTCGCCGATCATCCGGTCGGCGGGGATGCGGACCTTGTCGAAGTAGACCTCGCGGGTGGGCGAGCCCTTGATGCCGAGCTTCTTCTCCGGGGCGCCGAAGGAGACGCCCTCGTCGGACTTCTCGACGACGAAGGCGGAGATGCCGCCGCGGGTCTTCTTCTCCGGGTCGGTGACGGCCATGACCGTGTAGAACTCCGACTCGCCGGCGTTGGTGATCCAGCGCTTCACGCCGTCGATGACCCACTCGTCACCGTCGCGGACCGCGCGGGTCTTCATGCCGCCCGCGTCGGAGCCGGCGTCGGGCTCGGAGAGGCAGTAGGAGAAGCCGCCCTCGCCCTTGGCGAGCTTCGTCAGGTACTTCTGCTTGAGCTCCTCCGAGCCGGAGATCTGGACGGGGAGCGAGCCGAGCTTGTTGACCGCGGGGATGAGCGAGGACGAGACGCACGCGCGGGCGACCTCCTCGATCACCAGCACGGTGGCGAGCGCGTCGGCGCCGGCGCCGCCGTACTGCTCGGGCACGTGCGGGGCGTGGAAGTCCGAGGCGAGCAGCGCGGCCGCGGCCTCGTGGGGGTAGCGGGCCTCCTCGTCGACGGCCGCGGCGTGGGGCGCGATCTTGGCGTCGCACACTGCCCGGACGGCCTCGCGGATGGCCTGGTGCTCCTCGGACAGGGCGTAGAGGGGGAACTCGCTCATGACCGGAATTCTAGGACGTCCAAGCATTCTGGAGCAGCCGTCTACGGTGTGGTCATGACCACGCCGCAGCAGTCGCAGCAGGACTGGCAGGACCGGGCCACGATCGACCACATGCTCGACGAGGCCGAGACCTGGGCGGTCGTCGGGCTCTCCGGCGACCCGGGGCGCACCGCCTGGTCGATCGCCCGGCTGCTCCAGGAGCGCGGCAAGCGGATCGTGCCGATCCATCCGCAGTTCGCCGAGCCCGGAGCGCTCGCGGTGCACGGCGAGCCGGGGTACGCCACCCTCGCCGACGTCCCCTTCCACATCGACGTGGTCGACGTCTTCCGCCGCTCCGAGGCGGCCGGGCAGTTCGCTGACGAGGCCGTGGCGATCGGCGCCGGCGGCGTCTGGTTCCAGCTGGGCGTCATCGACGAGGCCGCCTTCGAGCGCACCACCGCGGCGGGCGTGCCGATGGTGATGAACACCTGCCCCGCCATCGAGTGGCGCAAGCGGGACTGACCTACAGCTCGACCGACGCCTCACCGATCTCGATGCCGAGCTGGCCGAGGCACTCCTCCAGCACCCACTGCACGTCGAGGGTGTCCGCGAGCGGCATCGTCGGGCTCTCGGTGAGCCCCTCGGCCAGGCAGCGCTGGACCTCCACCGCCTGGTGGAAGTAGCCCGCCCCTGTCCTCGGCAGCTCGACCTCCTCGGGGTCCTGCCCGTTGCGGCGTACGACGAACGAGTCGGGGTGGTGGAAGCGCGGCTGCAGCTCGAGCGAGCCCTCCGTGCCCACCACCACCGCGCGACCGGGCGTCTCCGCGGCGAGGGTGCACATCAGCGCGGCGGCCCTCCCGTCCTCGTGGGCGAGGTGGATCGCCGCCGACCGGTCCGCCCCGTTGGGGTACGTCGTCCCGGTGACGGTGACGCTGTCGGGCCGGCCGAGGACGTACTGGGCGAGCGAGATCGGGTAGACGCCGAGGTCGAGGACGGAGCCACCACCGAGCGCGAGGTCGAAGAGCCGGCTGGCCGGGTCGAAGTCGCGCTGGGCGCCGAAGTCCGCGGTGACCATCAGCGGCTCGCCGATCTCACCGGCGTCGACGAGCTCCTTGGCCCGCACCACGGCGGGCTGGAAGCGGGTCCACATCGCCTCCATGCAGAACAGCCCGGCCGCGCGGGCGGCGTCGACCACCTCCTGTGCACCCGCGAGGGTGGCGGTGAAGGCCTTCTCGACCAGGACGGGAGTGCCCGCCTCGATCGCGGCGAGCGCGAGCGCGTGGTGCTGCGGGTGGGGTGTCGCGATGTAGACGACGTCGAGGTCGGCGGCGAGCAGGTCGCGGTAGGTGCCCGACCCGCTCGCGGAGAACTGCCCGGCGAACTCGGCGGCCCGGTCCGGCGTGCGGCTGCCGACGAAGGCGAGCTCCGCATCCGGCACGAGCGCCAGGTCCGTGGCGAAGGCGGCGGCCATCCGGCCCGTGGCGGCGATGCCCCAGCGCGTGGTCATGCGCCCACCCTAGGGATCACGCCCACGTCTGGTCGACGACGTGCGCGGCGATCGCCAGGCTCGAGGTGGCCGCAGGGGACGGGGCGTTGCGCACGAGGGTGACCCCGTCGGCCTGCACGATGCGGAAGTCGTCGACCAGGCTGCCGTCGCGATCGACCGCCTGCGCGCGGACCCCGCTTCCCGCACGCACCACGTCGGCGGCACCGATCTCGGGGACGTAGCGCGACGCCTTGCGCATGAAGGCACGCATCGACGCGGAGCCGATCACCTCGTCGATGCCCGTGCGCCAGTGGGCCCGCGCCAGGTGCCAGAAGCCCGGATAGGTCAGCACGTCACGCAGGTCGGCCGCCGAGACGTCGCGGCGGCGGTAGCCCTCGCGCTGGGTGGCCAGCACGGCGTTGGGGCCCACCTCCAGCTCGCCGCTCACGCGCCGGGTGAAGTGGACGCCGAGGAACGGGTACTGCGGGTCGGGCACCGGGTAGACCATGCCGCGCACCAGCTCCTGCTTGGTGCGGCTGACCGCGAGGTACTCCCCGCGGAACGGCAGGATCGCCGGGCTCGGGTCGCCGTCGACGAGGGCCGCGACCCGGTCGGACTGCAGTCCGGCCGCGACCACGAGGTGGTCGACGGCGAGCGGGGCACCGCCTCCGGCGACCTGCACCAGGACGCGGCCGGCCTCGCGCCGGATGCCGGTGACCGGGGACGAGAGCCGCACCTCGCCGCCGGAGGAGACGACCTCGTCGGCGATGGCGCGGGTGATCCCGACGTAGTCGGTGATGGCGGTGGCCGGCGAGTGCAGCGCCGCCAGCCCGGTCGCGTGCGGCTCGACCTCGGAGATCTCGGCTGACGACAGCCGCCTCAGCCCGGGCACGCCGTTGGCCGTGGCGGTGCGCTCGAGGGTGTCGAAGCGCTCCATCTCGCTGGCATCAACGGCGACGACGAGCTTGCCGCACTCGTCGTACGCGATTGCGTGCTCGGCGCAGAACTCGCGCAGCAGCAGACGCCCGCGCGTGCAGAGCTCGGCCTTCAGGCTGCCGGGCTTGTAGTAGATGCCGGCGTGCACGACCCCGGAGTTGTGCCCCGTCTGGTGGGCCGCGAGCCGGTCCTCCTTCTCCAGCACGACGACCTCGGTGCCCGGTCGACGACGCACGATCTCGCGCGCGATCGCCACTCCGAGGATGCCGCCGCCGACGACTCCCACAGTCTTCTCCCCCATGCCGTCAGACGGTGGTGGGTCGCGGCGCCGGCCGTCAAGCCCAGAATGGGGGCATGCGCGACCTCCACGTCCCCGCCGGCCCGGGGCTCCCCGACGGCCTGGTCGTGCCCGCGGCCGAGCTGGTCGAGCGCTTCTCCAAGTCGCCCGGCCCCGGCGGTCAGTCGGTCAACACGACCGACTCGCGAGTGGAGCTCGACTTCGACGTAGCCTCGTCGGCGGTGCTCACCGACGCCCAGCGTCGTCGTGCGCTGCGCCGCTGGCCGTCCGGGCGGGTGACCATCGCGGCGTCCGAGCACCGCTCGCAGCACCGCAACCGGGTCGCGGCGCGCGAGCGGCTGGCCGAGCTGCTGCGCGAGGCGCTCGCACCACCGCCTCCCCCACGCCGCCCGACGCGCCCGACGCGCGGGTCGAAGGAGCGACGGCTCAAGGCCAAGAAGGAGCGGGCGCAGACCAAGTCGCTCCGCGGCCGGGTGCGGGACTAGAAGCCGACGCGGCGGGTGCTGCCCGCCGCCGCCTGCCGTACGACGTCACCCTTGGCGTGCGCGGTCTCGGCGAGCGACGACTGGTAGTCGACGAGGCGCTGCTGCAGCTCGGGGTCGCTGGTCGCGAGGATCCGGGCGGCGAGGATGCCGGCGTTCTTGGCGTTGCCGATGGCCACGGTGGCGACCGGGATCCCGCCGGGCATCTGGACGATCGAGAGCAGGGAGTCCATGCCGTCGAGGTACTTCAGCGGCACCGGGACGCCGATCACTGGCAGCGGCGTGAGGCTCGCGAGCATGCCGGGCAGGTGGGCCGCTCCTCCGGCGCCGGCGATGACCACCGACAGCCCGCGGGTGTGCGCCTCCTGGCCCCACGCGACCATCTCGGTCGGCATCCGGTGGGCCGAGACCACGTCGGCCTCCCACGCGACACCGAGCTCGGTGAGGATCTCGCCGGCCGCCTGCATGACCGGCCAGTCGGAGTCCGAGCCCATCACGATCGCGACCCTGGCCTGCGTCTCACTCATCTGGTCCTCACTCGCTCTCGTTGCCCAGGTCGCCCCGGAACCACGCGGCAGCGTGCCGCGCGCGCTCGAGGCAGTCGTCGAGGTCGTCGCCGTAGGCGTTGACGTGGCCGACCTTCCGGCCGGGCCGGAGGTCCTTGCCGTAGAAGTGCACCCGCAGCTGCGGGTCACGCGCCATCGCGTGCGGCAGGCCGTCGTACAGCCGGCCGGTGTCGGTGGGTCCGCCGAGGATGTTGACCATCACGGTCCAGCGTTCTCGCGGGGCCGGCGAGCCCAGCGGGAGGTCCATGACGGCGCGGAGATGATTCTCGAACTGGGACGTCACGGCGCCGTCCTGGCTCCAGTGGCCGGTGTTGTGCGGACGCATGGCCAGCTCGTTGACCAGGATCCGGCCGTCGGTCGTCTCGAAGAGCTCGACGGCGAGGATGCCCGTGACGTCGAGCGCACCGGCGATGCGCAGGGCGATCTCCTGCGCCTGACCGGCCAGGGCGGGCGCGAGGTCCGGCGCGGGGGCGACGACCTCGTGGCAGATGCCGTCGAGCTGCGTGGACGCGACGACCGGGTAGGCCGCGGCCTGGCCGCTCGGCGAGCGGGCGACGAGGGCGGAGAGCTCGCGGCGGAAGTCCACGAGCTCCTCGGCGAGCACCTCGACACCCGCGGCCGCGGCCGCGTCGAAAGCGGACTGGGCCTCCCCCAGGGCGCGCACGACCCAGACGCCCTTGCCGTCGTAGCCGCCGCGGGTGGTCTTCAGGACGCACGGCAGCCCGAAGGCCTCCACGTCGGCGGTCGTGGTGACGACGGCGTTGCGCGGGCACGGCACGTCGAGCTCGGCGAGGCGGCGCCGCATCACGGCCTTGTCCTGGGCGTGCACGAGCGCGTCCGGCCCGGGACGTACGGCGACGCCCTCCGCCTCCAGCGCGTGCAGGTGGTCGGTGGGCACGTGCTCGTGGTCGAAGGTGACCACGCTCGTGCCCGCGGTCACCCGGCGCAGGGTGGGCAGGTCGGTGTAGTCGCCGACGAGGTGGTCGGGGATGACCTGCGCGGCCGAGACGCCCTCGGCCTCGGCGAGCAGCCGCAGGGGCAGGCCCAGGGCGATCGCGGGCTGGGCCATCATCCGGGCCAGCTGGCCTCCGCCGATGACGGCGAGCGTGGGGGCACGGTGCGAGCCGGTCGAGGACACGCCCGGAGCCTATAGAAGGCCCGCGCGGCGTCCGGGCCCCGGCTCAGCTGGCGACCGGGGCCTTGGCCTCGAAGCGCAGGCCGCGACCGCGGTGCGTGGTGATCAACGTGGGGCTGCGCGGGTCGTCGTCGAGCTTGCGCCGCAGCCACCCGAGGTGCACGTCGATCGTCTTGGAGTTCGTGTAGAACGAGGTCTGCCACACGTCCGCCATCAGCTCCCCGCGGGTGACGATGTCACCGGGGCGCGCCATCAGGGCATGCAGGAGCTGGAACTCCTTGCGCGAGAGCCGGATCTCTCGCTCGCCCCTCCACACCTGTCGCGTCGAGGGGTCCAGTCGCACGTCTTGCACAGCCAGCACGGGGCGAAAATAGGCGAGCACGCAGGCGCCAGGTGACCCTTATGGGTGAATTGTGGAGAACTGGTCTGGACCACCTCGCGATGCCGTCCTCCGCCTCAGCGACGGCGTACGGCGACGGGCTCCACGAGGCCGAACCCGCGCACCGGGCGGGCCGGCAGGCGGCGGCTCTCCCACTCCGCGGGCGGGAGCAGGTCGGCTGTGTTCTGGTCGACGATGAGCCGGTTGCGGCGCGCCACCTGGGTCAGCCGCGCGGCCATGTTGACCGGCGGTCCGAAGATGTCGCCGAGGCGCTGGATCACGGGGCCACTGGCCAGCCCGAGGCGTACGTCGGGCATCTTGGCGTCGCGGCCGATGACGTTGATGATCCCCTCGGCGACCGCCACGGCGTCCTCGGCGCCGTTGGTCACGAACAGCACGGAGTCACCGAGGCTCTTGATGATCCGCCCGCCGTAGCGGGCCACCACGTCCTGGCACCGGCTCTCGAAGACCTCGACCAGGTCGCCGATCTCGTCGCGATCGAGTGTGTTGGACAGGGCGGTGAAGGAGACCAGGTCGGCGAACCCGACCGAGACGTCGATGGTGTGCAGGTCCTCGTCCTTGGCGCCCATCGCCTCGATCCGGCCGACGGCGGCCGCGAGGTGACGGCGCCAGGCGTAGACCAGGAGCCGCTCGAACGGCGGGTTGACCTCGTTGATCAGCTTCAGCGCCGACCCGATCCGCGACCCGGTGGCGTGCTCGCCGCGCTCCATCTCCTCCACCCGGCTGACCAGGGTGGAGACCTCCCAGTCGGCGAGGCGGGCCATCGTCTGCCCGACACCGCGGGTGAGGTTGACGGCCATGTCGAAGTCGACCGCGCCAGCGTCGACGAAGCTCATCAGCGTCGCGACCGCCTCGACGTCGGCGGCGGTGTAGGCCTTCTCGCCGACGAACTCCGGAAAGCCCAGGGCGCGCCAGAGCCGACGGGTCTGCTCGATGGTCACGCCGGTCTCGGCGGCCACCTCGAGGGCGTTGAACTCCGGCGCGCTCCGCAGGATCGCGTCGTCGAGCTGCTCACCCGGTGCGCGGTCCGGCGACCCGCCGCGAGCGCTGCGCTCAGGTGCCATCGTCCCGGTGGTCGCGGTCTCCGCCGGCGAGTCGGTGGAGCTCGTTGGACACCTGCAGCTGGACCTGCTCGACCTGGGGGATGTCGTTGAGCGCGACGCTGCCGTCGGTGCTGGCGTCGGAGACGACCAGGGTGCCGCAGCCGAAGATCCGGTCGATCACGCCGATCTCGAAGTCGACGCCGCTGATCCGGTTGAGCGGGATCGTGCGGCCCTCCTTGGCGATGAAGCCGGAGCGCTTGATGAAGCGGCGGTTCGTGAAGGTGTAGGTCGTGGTCAGCCACCGCAGGAACGGCCCCACCAGGAACCAGACGAGCACGGCGAGGAAGAGCACCCACACGATCAGCCGCACGACGCCGTTGTCGGCGACGCCGGTGAGGAGGAGGGCAGCGACGAGCGCGACGACGAGGACGAGCCCCGGCAGGATCAGCGCCTTGACGTGCGTCCGGGTGGAGACGACGACGTGTTCGCCCTCGTTGAGGAGCTTGGTCGGAAAGGCCACGCGGTGATCATTGCACCCGCGTCAGCCGACTTCTAGGAAACGCCCACCTAGCCGCAGCACGCGTGCGGCGCCCGGCCGCCGGCGACGGCCGCGAGCCCCGCACCACGCCTGGCCACGGCCCTCCCGCTCGCGCTGTCGGCGTCGTACACCACCGCGCCCTTGACGAGGGTGGTGCGCACCGAGGCCTGCCGAATGGCCCGCGAGTTTGACCGCTCGAGGTCGCGGTCGACGACCACGAGGTCGGCCACCCGGCCCGGTGCGACCACGCCGCGCGTGCCCTCGTGCAGCTGGAAGGCGCTCGCACTGGTGTGCATGAGCAGCGCCGCCTCGCGGCTGAGCCCCTCGGTCGCGTTGAGCGGCTTCGGCACCGCCGAGCGCATCGTGCGGTCCATCGCGGTGGCGACCTGGTTGAACGGCCGCAGCGGGTCGACGGGCCAGTCGGAGCCGCCGACGAGATGCGCTCCGGCCCGCTGGAGGCTGCCCGCCGGGTACATCCGGCGGAAGCGCTCCTCGCCGATGAAGGGGCGCAGCGCGTCGAGCGTCCACACGTTGCGCACGGCCCACTGCAGCTGCATGCACGCGAGCACGCCGAGCCGGGCGAAGCGCGGGTAGTCGTCGGGGTGCACGAGCTGGAGGTGGGCGATCGTGTGCCGGTGCTGCCTCGCGCGCCGCGGGTTCGCGCGGTACGCCGCCTCGTAGCCGTCGAGCGCGACCCGCACCGCCGCGTCGCCGATGGCGTGGCTGTGCATCTGCCAGCCGGACTTGTCGAGCACGACCGCGAGACGTTGGTACTGCTCGCTCGTCAGGTAGAGGTCGCCGCGGTGCTTCGTCGGGCGGCCGTCCTCGTCGAGGTACGGCGACAGCAGCGCCGCCGTCTGCGCGGGGAACTCGATCACCCCGTCGACGAACACCTTCGTCGTGGTGACGTGCATCCCCGGCACGTCGCCGTACCTCCGGCGCAGGTCGTGGAGGTAGTCCGCCGCCGCGGCCGGGTGCACGGTGTGCGCGTTGGACAGCCGCAGCGCGGGGGTGACCTGCTGGAGCAGTCGACCTGACGAGCGGAGCCGGGCGTAGGCCTTGAGCGACTCCTCGTCGGACGCGGCGTCCATGAAGGACGTGATGCCGAGGCTCAGCAGGTAGGCCATGGTGTCGGCGTAGGCCGCCTGGAGCTCCGCCTCCACCGGCGGGGGGATGACGTTGCGGACGAGGTCCTGGGCCGTGTCCTTGAGCAGGCCGGTCGGCTCGCCCGCGCCGTCGCGCACGATCTCGCCGCCCGCGGGGTCGGGCGTGGTGCGGTCGACGCCCGCCAGCGCGAGGGCGCGACTGTTGACCCACGCGTTGTGGAAGTCCGAGCCCTGCAGCAGCATCGGGCGCGCCGTGCGCAGCGCGTCGAGCATCGATCGGTGCGCCGTGGTCCCCGCGGGCAGCAGGCCGACCGGGTTCCAGTCGGTCACCTGCAGCCACCCGTCGGATTCGTGGTCGGCGGAGGCGTCGAGGAAGCCCTGGAGGGTCGCCTGGAGCTGCGGCACCGTCGTCGTGGCGTTGCCGAGGGACGGGTTCATCGACTGCTCCGCAGCACCGAGCGGGTGCATGTGCCCGTCGTGGAAGCCGGCCATGATCGTCCCGCCGCTCGCGTCGACGACCTCGGTCCTCCGGTCCGCCATCCTCCGGATCTCGCGGGTCGAGCCGACCGCCTGGATGCGACCGTCGGTGCCGATCGCGACCGCCTCCGCGCCGCGCTGCGACGTACCGCTGAAGACGTGACCACGGACGACGACGCGGGCCGTGCGCCCGGTCCGGGGTGAGGCCGCGACTGCCGCGGGTGCGGCGACGGCGCCGGCGGCGAGACCGGCTCCGGCGACGACCGCGCGGCGGGAGAGGGCGGCGCTGGTAAGGGGTGAGCGTGGCGTGGGCTCGGTCATGGCGAGGACCGTGGGTGATTAACCTGTTCACCACAAGAGGTCGGGAGGACGAATGTCCGCACGCCGCGTGCGCCCCACGGTGCGTCAGGTCGCCGAGCGCGCCGGCGTCTCCACCGCGACCGTGTCGAACGCGCTGAACGGCACCGGCCGGCTCTCGGAGGCGACCCGCCGCCGGGTGGTCGACGCGGCCCACGCGCTGAGCTACGTGCCGTACACCTCGGCCACCGCGCAGGCGCGCGGCGGCACCGGGATGCTCGGGCTGACCCTCGCCACCCACGGCGACCTCGCGGTGCCGTACACCCAGATCCCCTACTACGCCGAGCTCGTGCTCGCCGCGATCCGCACCGCGCACTACCGCGGCTACCTGCTGACGGTGCTGCCGGCATCGATGTCGGCGTGGGCCTGGCTCACCACCCCGCTCGACGGCATCGTGCACTGCGAGCCGCGGGTCCACGACCCGATCCGGGCGATCCTCGAGCGTCGCGGCATCCCGCTCGTCTTCGCCGGACGGCCGCTCGAGTCCCGGCGCACCGATGCGTGGATCGACACCGACGACGGCGCGGTGCTCACCGAGCTGCTCGACCACTTCCGCGCAGGCGGCGCCACGCGCGTGGCTGCGGTGCTGCCCCGCCACGACGACGCCTACCCCACGGTCCTCCGGAGGGCGTACGACGACTGGTGCGCGCGGGTGGGCCAGGAGCCGGTCGTGGCGGACTTCGACCCCGACCTCACCAACACCGGTGAGAGCGCCGCGGTCCGCGAGCTGCTGCGGAGATCACCGCGGCCCGACGCGGTCCTCGGCGTCTACACCGACTCCGGTCGGCTCGCCCTCGAGGCGGCGCTCGAGCTGGGCCTGGACGTCCCCGGCGACGTGGCGGTTGCGTGCTTCAGCGACGACCCCGCCTACGTCCACCTCGACCCGCCCGTGACGACGGTCAGCCTGCGTCCCACCGAGGTCGGGGCCGCGTCGGTCGAGCTGCTCATCGGGCTGGTCAACGGCCGGCGTGGCCTCGAGCGGCAGCGGCTGCTGCCGGCCGAGCTCCAGGTGCGCGCGTCGTCGACCCGGACGGCTACGCCGGCCGTACGTGCACCACGTCGCCGGCCGCCACGGTGAAGGTGCCGTCGTCGGTCCCGACCACCAGTGCCCCGGTCGCGTCGATGTCGAGCGCCTCGCCGCGGCGTACGGTCCCGTCGGGCAGGTGCACGTCGACGGCCCGGCCGAGGGTCACGCACACGTCGGCGTAGGCCAGGCGCAGCGACTCGGTGTCGTCGAGCAGGCCCTGCAGGCCGTGGAGCGAGCCGAGCACCTGGCCGAGCAGCCCGGTGCGCTCGACCGGGTCTCCCGTCTCCAGGGAGACCGAGGTGGCCAGCGCGATCGGCAGCTCGTCGAGCGTCTGGTCGACGTTGATGCCGATCCCGACCACGGCCATCGGCCCGCTGTCCGTCTCGATCCGTTCGACCAGGATCCCGGCCACCTTGCGACCCGCGCCGGACTCACCGCCGTCGACCAGCACGTCGTTGGGCCACTTCAGCGCGATGTCGGGGAGCCGGTCGGCGAGCGCGGCCTGGACGGCGTACCCGGTCAGGAGCGGGATCCACGTCCACGCCTGAGGAGGTACGTCGGGTCGCAGCAGCACCGAGAACGTGAGCGAGGAGCGGGCGGGGGTCTCCCACACCCGGTCCAGCCGACCGCGGCCGGCGGTCTGGTGCTCGGTGACGAGCACCAGGCCGGGCTCCTCCCCCGCGCGGCCCCGCTCGGCGACGGCGGCGTTGGTCGAGGCGGTGGCCTCCTCGACCTCCACGCGCCACCCGGTCGGTGCGACCAGCCGGTCGAGGTCGATGGGTGGGCGAGGTGCGGGCGCGTCCGTCATGGGGTCTAGATTGCCCCAGAGGTAGACAGCTCCGTGCGACCGACCAGCAGACAACAGGAGGCCTCCGCGTGAGTGCACAGCCCGGTGAAGGCACCGACGTCCCCGACGCGATCGACGTCCACACGACGGCCGGCAAGCTGGCCGACCTCGAGCAGCGCCTGGACGAGGCGGTCCACGCGGGCTCGGCGAAGGCCGTGGAGAAGCAGCACGCGAAGGGTCGCAGGACCGCCCGCGAGCGGATCGAGATGCTCTTCGACGAGGGCACCTTCGTCGAGCTCGACGAGCTCGCACGGCACCGCTCGACGGCGTTCGGGCTGGAGAAGAACCGCCCCTACGGCGACGGCGTGGTGACCGGCTACGGCGAGGTCAACGGCCGCATGGTGTGCGTGTTCAGCCAGGACTTCACCGTCTTCGGCGGCTCGCTCGGCGAGGTCTACGGCGAGAAGATCACCAAGGTCATGGACCTCGCGATCAAGACCGGCTGCCCGATCATCGGCATCAACGAGGGCGCCGGTGCCCGCATCCAGGAGGGCGTCGTCTCCCTGGGCCTGTACGGCGAGATCTTCCGCCGCAACGTCCACGCCTCCGGCGTGATCCCGCAGATCAGCCTGATCATGGGCAACTGCGCCGGCGGGCACGTCTACTCCCCCGCCGTCACCGACTTCACCGTGATGGTCGACCAGACCTCCGCGATGTTCATCACCGGCCCCGACGTGATCAAGACCGTCACCGGCGAGGACGTCACGATGGAGGACCTCGGCGGCGCCCGGACCCACAACACCAAGTCCGGCAACGCCCACTACATGGCCTCCGACGAGGAGGACGCCATCGACTACGTCAAGGCGATGCTGTCCTACCTCCCGCAGAACAACCTCGACCCGGCCCCGGAGCTCGACGAGGCACCCGAGATGGAGGTCACCGACCTCGACCGGGCGCTCGACACGATCATCCCCGACGGCGCGAACCAGCCCTACGACATGCACGACGTCATCACCGCCGTGCTCGACGACGAGGAGTTCCTCGAGGTCCAGGAGCTGTTCGCGCCCAACATCATCATCGGCTTCGGTCGCGTCGAGGGCCACTCGGTCGGCGTGGTGGCCAACCAGCCGATGCAGTTCGCCGGCTGTCTCGACATCGACGCCTCGGAGAAGGCCGCCCGCTTCGTGCGGTTCTGCGACGCCTTCAACATCCCGGTGCTGACGTTCGTCGACGTGCCCGGCTTCCTGCCCGGCACCGACCAGGAGTGGGACGGCATCATCCGCCGCGGCGCGAAGCTGATCTACGCCTACGCCGAGGCCACCGTCCCGCTGATCACGATCATCACCCGCAAGGCCTACGGCGGCGCCTACGACGTGATGGGCTCCAAGCACCTCGGCGCCGACATCAACGTCGCCTGGCCCACCGCCCAGATCGCGGTCATGGGCGCCCAGGGCGCGGCCAACATCCTCCACCGCAAGACCCTCAAGGCCGTCCAGGACGAGGGCGGCGACGTCGAGGCCAAGCGGGCCCAGCTCATCGACGAGTACGAGACCACGCTGGCCAACCCCTACATCGCCGCCGAGCGCGGCTACGTCGACGCCGTCATCGCCCCCCACGAGACCCGCATCGAGGTCATCCGCTCGCTCCGGCTGCTCCGCACCAAGCGCGAGACCCTCCCGCCCAAGAAGCACGGGAACATCCCGCTGTGAGGCGGGCCCGGAGGGTCCCCGAGCAGCGGGATCGCATCGACTCGTCAGCTCGTTTCGGAGGAGCGCAGCGGAGGAGGAACGAGGTGACGTGTCGATGACCAGCGACGAGCAGTCAGCCGAGGGCGGCGCCCAGCCGCCGCTGTTGAGGGTGATCAACCAGGACGCGACCCCCGAGGAGGTCGCCGCCCTGGTGGCGGTCTTCTCCGCGCTCGGCTCGGCGGGAGGTACGCCGCCCAAGCGGCCGCGGTCCGCGTGGAGCAATCCCGCGCGCAGCCTCCGGCGTACGCACCGCCACGGCGAGGCGGCCTGGCGCGCCAGCGGCCTGCCCCGCTGACCTGACCCGGTCGACCGAAACCCGGCTGCTGGCTGTCCCCGGGCGGGTCTAGGGTCGCCTGCGTGACCGAGACCCGCACCATCGATGCCCTCTGCAACGCCTACGTCGACGACTACGCCGCCCTCGACCCGCTGACCGCGACCGGGATCGGGGTCGCCGGCCACGAGCACGAGATGACCGACTACTCCCCGGCGGGCTTCGACGCGCGCGAGGCGCTCAACCGGGCAGTCGTCGCGGCCGTCGAGGCGGCCACTCCGGTCGACGACCGCGAGGCCGCGGCACGCGACGCCTTCCTCGAGCGCACCCGCCTCGAGATCGAGCTGGAGGACGCCGGGGTCAACCGCTGCCGCATGTCGGTGCTGTGGAGCCCGCTCCACGAGATCCGCGGGGTCTTCGACCTGATGCCGACCGAGGGCGAGGAGGCTGTCGCGGCGATCGCGGCCCGGCTCGCCGCCGTGCCAGCTGCCCTCGAGGGGCTGCGCGTCACGCTCTCCGACGAGGCGCGCAAGGGCAACGTCGTCGCCGCGCGACAGTACGCCGAGGTGGCCGAGCAGGTGCGCCGCTGGACCGGCCAGGCCGGTGACGCGGGCGACTTCTACCTCGGCCTCGTCAAGCGGCTCGAGGGCGGCGACCCCGCCGAGCTCCGGAGCCTGGCGAGCGCCGCGAGCGCGGCCACGGCGGCGTTCGGGCTGTTCCTGAGCGACGAGCTCGAGCCGCAGGGCGCAGAGAAGGAGGGCGTCGGCCGCGAGGTCTACGCCTTGGCCAGCCGCTACTTCCTCGGCGCGGAGGTCGACCTCGACGAGACCTACGCCTGGGGCTGGACCGAGCTGCAGCGGCTCTCCGACCTGATGACCGCCACCGCCGACCGGATCCTCCCGGGCGCCGACGTCGACGGCGCGGTCGCGCACCTCGACGCCGACCCCGAGCGGGTCGTCCACGGCCGCGAGGCGTTCCGCGACTGGATGCAGGCGCTGGCCGACCGGACCATCGCGGAGATGGCCGACGTGCACTTCGACATCCCCGAGCCGATCCGGCGCATCGAGTGCATGCTCGCGCCCACCAACGACGGCGGCATCTACTACACCGGTCCCTCGGAGGACTTCGAGCGACCGGGCCGGATGTGGTGGTCGGTGCCCGACGGCATCGACGACTTCCACCCGTGGCGCGAGGTCACCACCGTCTTCCACGAGGGCGTCCCCGGCCACCACCTCCAGGTCGCCCAGACGGCCTACCGCAAGGACAGCCTCAACCGCTGGCAGCGGCTGATGTGCTGGTGCAGCGGCCACGGCGAGGGCTGGGCGCTCTACGCCGAGCGGCTGATGGAGGAGCTCGGCTTCCTCGACGACCCGGCCGACCTGCTCGGCATGCTCGACGGCCAGTCGCTGCGCGCGACCCGCGTCATCGTCGACATCGGCATGCACCTCGAGCTGACCATCCCTGAGGACAACCGCCTCGGGGCCGGCGGCACCGCGTTCCACCCCGGTGAGACGTGGACTCCCGAGCTCGGGCTGGAGTTCATGCGGCTGCACTGCCGGATGGACGACGAGTTCATCCAGTTCGAGGTCAAGCGCTACCTCGGCCTGCCCGGCCAGGCGCCGTCCTACAAGGTCGGCGAGCGGATCTGGCTCGAGGCGCGGGCGCAGGTGGCCGAGCGGCAGGGCGACGCCTTCGACCTCAAGGCCTTCCACCGCGCGGCGCTCGACCTGGGCGCGCTCGGCCTCGACCCGCTGCGCGCGGCGCTGGAGCGCCTGTGACGACTCCGCTCGTCCTCGGCTCCGCCTCCCCCGCCCGCCTGGCCACGCTCCGCACTGCCGGCATCGAGCCGGTCGTGATCGTCAGCGGCGTCGACGAGTCGCAGCTGGTCGACCTGCCGCCGGCCGAGCTGGCCCTCCAGCTGGCCGAGCTCAAGTGCGCGGCGGTCGCCGGGCGCGACGACGTACCTCCTGACGGGCTCGTGCTGGGCTGCGACTCGGTGCTCGAGCTCGACGGCGAGGCGCTCGGCAAGCCCCACGAGGCCGACGAGGCACGGGCCCGGTGGCGCGCGATGCGGGGCCGGTCGGGGGTGCTGCACAGCGGCCACTGCCTCCGCGACGTCGCGACCGGCAAGGTCGCCGCGGCGACCGGCTCCACCACGGTCCACTTCGCCGACGTGAGCGACGAGGAGATCGACGCCTACGTCGCCACGGGCGAGCCGCTGCAGGTCGCGGGCGCCTTCACCATCGACGGCTTCGGAGGCGCGTTCGTCACCGGGATCGAGGGCGACCACCACAACGTCGTCGGGGTGAGCCTGCCGCTCCTGAGGGAGCTCGTGATCGAGCTCGGCCATGCCTGGCCGGATCTCTGGGCGTGACCCGATACGATCTCGCACCGTGGGGAGCGGGGAGCTTGGCACGGTGAAGGCAGAGCCTGTCGCCGATCCTGACGACCGCTACGGCGTCCGCGACGAACGCCTGCTGACCGGCGCGACGGTGATCACGGCCGTCCGCACGATCGCGTCGGTGGTGCTGGCCGCGACGGCCGCCCACCAGGAGAGCCTCACGCTGCTGGTCGTCGCGCTCGTCGTCTACTGGGTCGGCGACATGCTCGACGGCTTCTACGCCCGGGTCCGCGACTGCGAGACCCGCATCGGAGCCGTGCTCGACATCATGTGCGACCGGTTCAACGCGGCTGCGTTCTACATCGGCCTCGCCTGGCTCCAGCCCGACCTCTCGCCGGCGATCTTCGTCTACCTCGCCGAGTTCATGGTCATCGACTGCTACCTCTCCATCGCCTTCCTGGCGTGGCCGGTGCGCAGCCCCAACTACTTCTTCGTGGTCGACCGGCCGATCTGGCTGTGGAACTGGTCCAAGCCCGCCAAGGCCGTCAACAGCGCACTCTTCGCGGTGCTGCTGCTGGTCACCGGCTGGATGTGGGTCGGGCTCGCCATCGCCTCCGCGCTGCTGGTCCTCAAGTGCGTCTCGCTGCACCGGCTGGTGCGGATCGGGATCCCGGTCCCCGGGGCCGCATGATCTGGGTCTACCTCAGCATCTTCGGCGCCTCCATCGCGTCGGCGCTGCTCCCGCTGATCAACATCGAGGCGATCCTCGCGGTCACCATCTCCCAGCAGAACGACCACGCCATCGCGCTGGTCGTCGCGGCCACGGTCGGGCAGATGCTGGGCAAGATCCTCTGGTACTGGGGTGCCGTCGAGGTCGAGCGCGCGCCGTGGGTACGCCGCCAGCTGGAGAAGCCGAAGGCCAAGGCCTCGCTCGACCGGTGGCAGGAGCGGGCGGAGGGCCGGCCGTGGTTCACCTCCGGGCTGCTCTTCGTCTCCGCGTTCACCGGCTTCCCGCCGTACGCCGTCACGGCCGTGCTCGCCGGCACGCTCCGGGTGAACTTCTGGGCCTTCCTCGTCACCGGCCTGCTCGGTCGCGGGCTGCGGTTCTGGGTCGTCGTCGCAGGCGCCAGCACCTTCCTCAGCTGGCTCTGACGCGCGTCGGGGCGCTCAGCGCAGCGAGGCCACGCTCGCGCCGAGCCCGACGAGGTAGCGATCGGCGCCGAGCAGCTCGCCGACCGCGAAGCCGGCGTCCCACAGGAAGTCGAGTCCTCCCGAGAACACCAGGGCCACCAAGATGATCAGGCCGTAGGGCCGGACGGCGTTGAGGGCGGCGGCAACCGAGCGTGGCAGGAACGGCTCGATGACGCCGTACCCGTCGAGGCCCGGCAGCGGCAGCAGGTTGAGGATGATCAGCGTGACCTGGATGACGAGCAGGTAGGCGAGCAAGGAGTGGAGCACGATGTTGCGCTCGGCGAGCGCGTCGGAGGCGAGCACGGCGGCCAGCACGAGGGCGAACACGGCGTTCATCAGCACCCCGGCCAGCGAGACCACGCTCGACCACACGCGTGAGCGGAGCCGGTGCTCCTCGATGTACACGGCGCCACCCGGCAGCGGCAGCGCGCCCATCGCGAGGAACAGCACCGGCATGCCGATGGAGAGCAGCGGGTGGGCGTACTTCCGGAAGTCGAGGGTCAGGTAGCCCTTCGCGACCACGCTGCGGTCGCCTCCCCAGTACGCCGTCAACGCGTGGCCGTACTCGTGCAGCGTCACCGAGAGCACCACGCCGACCAGGATCACGCCGATCGCGACCGCGCGACCGAGGGGCGCGTACTCCAGGATCTGGAGCTGGAGCGGGCCGGTGGCCACGCAGAGGCCGACGAAGGTGGCCAGCACGGCGTAGAAGAGCCATCCCGGGCGCCGCTAGCCCGTCCGCGCCCGCTGTGCGCGGCGCTGCCCGGCGACGAGGAGGCGTACGTCGGACGCGGTCAGCGGCTGCTCGGGCGACAGGCCCCGGACGCACGCCAGGCAGTGCTGGCCGACCGGGGCGTCGCGCAGGCAGTCCGGGCAGGCGCTGCGCCCACACCGGGTGCACCCGAGCAGCGTCTCCCGGTCGGGGTGGAAGGTGCAGGTCACGGGCGGAGCCTAGGCGCGGACACCCGCGCCCGGGCCCTTTCGCCTCACTCGGCCGCGGACCAGGCCTGCCGCAGGCTGACCCGGCCGCCGGTCTGCAGCAGCGCCCGGCGGTAGAGCCGCTCCCCCACCCACACGGTGGCGCCGGCGAAGAGGGCCAGCAGGCCGAGCGCGACCAGCGGCTCCCACCACGCGACGCCGCCGGCGAGGATGCGCTTGGGCATCACGACCGCGGAGACCGGCGGGAGGAAGGACGCGATCACCTGGCCGCGTCCCTCGAGCGAGAGCCCGCCGAAGAACATCGCGAGCATCAGCATCGTCAGCGGGGTCGAGGTGGCCTGGAGGTCCTCCGTGCGCGAGGCCAGCGATCCCGCGACCGCCCAGAGGCAGGCCAGCGCGACGAAGCCGGCGAGGAAGAACCCGAGGAACCACACGGTCGGCCCCGACAAGGACGGGACGTAGGACTTGTAGGGCGTGAACGACAGCCCGACCAGGCCCACCGCGAGGTAGACCAGCAGCTGGATCACCGCCAGCGCCGTGTTGCCGAGCACCTTGCCGGCGAGCAGGTGCCGCAGCGGGATCGCGGCCGCGATGATCTCCACGATCCGGCTCTGCTTCTCCTCGATCACCGACGACGCGAGCTGCATGCCGAAGATCAGGGCGGAGAAGTAGAACAGGAAGACGAACACGAAGCCGACCGCCTCGGCCACACCCGCCTTCTCGGCGTCACCGCGCAGGAAGTCCGTGGACACGGTGCTGCCCGCCTCGAGGGCCTGGACCGTGCTGCCGACGCCGGCGGCGTTGTCGGCCAGCACCTGCTGTCGTACGACGACGCGCGCGACGTCGGTGAGCGAGTCCTGCTCGCTCGACTCCGAGGTCAGCTCCCAGCCGCCGTCGACCGGGTGCAGCCAGGCGTCGACGTCCTCCTCGCGCAGCGCCGTCTTCGCGGCGTCCTCGTCGTCGAGCTCGACCAGCGTGACCTTCAGCTTGTCGTCGACGTCGGCCGCGTTGTCCTTGATCGCTGTCGCCATCGCCATCGCCTCGGGCGTCGCGCCCAGCGTGGCGGTCTCGGTCTTCTCGTCCTGCCAGGCGGTGAAGCCGATGAAGCCGACGATCATCACGATCATCAGCGCGGTGCCGATCAGGAACGACTTGTCGGTGATGCGCGAGACGATCTCGCGGCGGGTCACCAGGAGCCACGCGGGCTCGCGGTCGTCGCGACGGGCGCTGGTCTCGGTGCTCGAGCCGGAGCTCGTGTCGGAGCTGGTGTCGGTGCTCATGCCGTGGCCTCCCGGTAGATCTCGCTGAGCGCCGGGCGCACCCGGACGAACTCGTGGACGTCGCCGCGGCGCGTGGCCTCGGCGACGAGACGCTGCTCGGCGCCCTCCTGCTGCACCTCGACCAGGGCGGTCGTGCCGTCGAGGTCGAGGACCTCGAGGCCGCCCTGGTCGCGGACCCAGCCGGCGTCGCCGCCGAGGACGAGCCGGAAGCGCGGTACCCCCGCATCGCGCAGCTCCGACACCGTCCCGGCGGCGACCCGGCGTCCTTGGGCCAGCACGACCAGCCGGTCGCACAGGCGCTCGACCAGGTCGAGCTGGTGGCTGGAGAACAGCACCGGGATCCCGTCGCGGGTGTACTCCCGCAGCAGGTCGACCATCGAGTCGACGGCCACCGGGTCCAGGCCCGAGAACGGCTCGTCGAGGATCAGCGCGGCCGGTCGCGGCAGCACCGAGGCGATGATCTGCACCCGCTGCTGGTTGCCCAGCGACAGCTTCTCGAGGTGGTCCTTGGTCCGCTCGCCGAGGCCGAACCGCTCGAGCAGCTCGGCGACGGCCGCGCGGGCCGCGGTGCGCTCCATGCCCTTGAGCTGGGCGACGTACACGAGCTGGTCGATGATCGGCTGCTTCGGGTAGAGCCCGCGCTCCTCGGGCATGTAGCCGAACGAGCGACGGTCCAGGCGGGTGATGGGCTGCCCCTTCCAGAGCACCTCACCGCCGTCGATGCCGAGCACGCCCATGACCATCCGCATCGTGGTCGTCTTGCCCGCCCCGTTGGCGCCGACGAAGCCGGTCATCTGACCGGCCGGCACCTCGAACGACACGTGGTCGACGGCGGTGTTCTCACCGAACCGCCTGGTCAGCTCCCTGATCTCCAACATGGCCACGACGCTAGGCGGCGGGCCGGCGAGGGGGATCCGTCGCGCGGGGGAACTTCGAGGTGGAGCAGCCGCCGCGCGGATCACTCCTCCGTCGGGAGGATGAGACCGGCCTCGTAGGCGTAGATGACCGCCTGCACGCGGTCGCGCAGGTGCAGCTTGGCGAGCACGTTGGACACGTGCGTCTTGACGGTCGCCTCGCCGAGAACCAGCTCGGCGGCGATCTCGCCGTTGGACAGGCCGCGGCCGAGCAGCACGAGCACCTCGCGCTCGCGCCCGGTGAGCCCCGCCAGCGCCGGCGGCTCGGGCCGCTCCGGAGCCACCTCGCGACCGGCCATCTTCCCGATCACCCGTCGGGTCACTTCGGGGGCGAGGAGCGCGTGCCCCCGGCCCGCAGCACGTACGGCGTCGAGGAGCTGCTCCGGGCCGGCGTTCTTCAGCAGGAAGCCGCTGGCACCTGCCTGGAGCGCGTCGAAGAGGTAGTCGTCGCGGTCGAAGGTGGTCACGATGACGACGTGCCCGAGGTCGTCGGCGACGAGGTGCCGGGTGGCCTCGATGCCGTCCATCCGCGGCATCTGGACGTCCATCAGCACCACGTCGGGGCGTGACTCGCGGGCCTTCTCGATCGCCTGGAGGCCATCGGCGGCCTCGCCGACGACCTCGATGTCGTCCTCGACGGAGAGCACCATCGCGAAGCCCGAGCGCACCATCGCGTGGTCGTCGACGAGCAGCACCTTCAGGGTGTCGGTCACGAGCCGGCCCCCAGCGGGTAGCGCACCCGCACCCGGTACCCGCCGGTCACCCGCGGACCGATGTCGACCTGCCCGTCGTGGGTGGCAGCGCGCTCACGGATGCCGAGCTGCCCGAGCCCGCTGCCGGACGTCCCGTGGCGAGGTCGGCCGTTGTCGACGACCTCCACCTCGGCGTACGGCGCGGGCTGCGCCTCGTCGACGCGTACGACGACGGACACGGTGTCTGCGGTGGAGTGCCGGCGCACGTTGGTGAGTGCCTCCTGGACCGTGCGGTAGACGGCGAGGCCGACGCCGCGCGGGAGCCGGGTCGCCGCGTCCTGCTGCGTCTCGACCACGTCGAGCGTCACCGCGAGGCCGTCGCCCGACACCTCCGCGACGAGGCGCGGCAGGTCGCCGACTCCGGCCTCGGTCGTGCGGGCCTCCGGCGCGGCCTGCTCGCCCTCCCGCAGGGTGCCGAGCAGCCGTCGCATCTGGGTGACGGCGTCACGCGAGGCCTCCTCCACGTTGGCCAGGGCCGTCCGCGCGGCGTCGGGGTCGCGGTCGAGCACCCGCCGCGCGGCACCGGCCTGGATGCCCATCGCGGAGACGTGGTGGGCGACGACGTCGTGCAGCTCGCGGGCAATACGCAGCCGCTCGTCGACGACGGCCTGGTCGCGCAGCCGGCCCGACTGGGCCGCGATCGTCGCGGCCTGCTCCTCCAGGCGGGCCCGCGCCCGGGCGGAGCGCCACGAGACGCCTCCACCGGCGATCGCGCCGCCGAAGTAGAGCACGTTGATGAGCAGGGTGATCGCGATCGCCGCGGGGATCGGCGGGAAGAGGCCGATGTGCTCGGACAGCTCCTCGTCGTCGAGCCACTCCTGGACGGTCGAGCCGAGGGCGAACTGCCAGGTGATCCACGCGAACATGAAGAGCACGATCATGCCCACTACGACGACCATCCCCCGCCGGTCGCGCGCCCACGCGACCCCACTGAGGAGGGCGACGAAGTAGATGACCTGCAGCGACAGCTGTCCCATCACCTCGGGCATGGTCACGCCGGCGACGAACATGTGGACCGCGGCCAGGAGCGCCACGGTCAGCGGCCAGCGGCGCCGCCCCAGCAGCAGAACCGCGCCGCTCGAGACCGCCAGCCACTGGGCCCACGCGGGTACGTCGGTGTGGCTGAAGCCGCCGGAGCTGCGCACCAGCTCGAGCGCGAGCAGGCTCAGCGCCTCCACGCTCGCGGCGAGCACGACGTCCTGCCGCCCGATCGGCGGCCGGCGCCGCTCCCACGGGTCGTCCACGCCGAACCAGTCGAGCAGGCGTGAGGTCGGGCGGGGCATGGGCCGAGGGTAGAGCGCTTCTCCCCCGCACGGATCCGTCGGGAGGCGGAGATCGGCGCGTATGGCCGGGTGCGACTCGGCACGCGCCACTTTCCGTCCACAGGCGCTCCGCAGAAGCGGTTCTCCACACCCGTGCTCGTCCATCCGCACGCCTGGCGGCACCGGTTGATTCACTGAGCCCATGACCACCGACCAGCTCCCCGCCGCAGCCGCGATCGCAGCGCTGCGCGGCGAGCTGCGCTCGATCCTCGACTCGCCCGGGGCCGTGCAACAGGCCGAGCTCGTCGACGCGATCGGCGAGCTGGAGACGCTCGGGCGTGTGGTCACGGCTGCCCAGGCCGAGCTCACCGCCCGGCTCGACGCATCCCTCACGCGTGAGCAGGAAGAGGCGGGTGCCCGTCCCGAGGAGATCGGACGCGGCGTCGGCCACGTGGTCGCACTCGCGCGCCGTGAGTCGCCGCATCGAGGTAGGCGTCACCTGAGCCTGGCCCGTATCGTGCCGACCGAGCTGCCGCACACGTGGGCGGCGTGGAAGTCCGGGCACATCGACGAGTGGGGCGCCACAGTGGTGGCCCGTGAGACCGCCTGCCTGCCGCGCGAGCACCGCGCTGCGGTCGACGAGGCAGTGGCGGGTGACGCTGATGCGCTCGCCCAGCTGAGTCCGCGTCAGCTGATGGCTCGGCTCCGCTCCGAGACCGAGGCACGCGATCCGGGCGCGTGCGTCGCCCGGCGCCGCAAGGCGGAGTCCGAGCGACACGTGACGTTGCGCCCGGCGCCCGACTGCATGACCTGGCTCACCGCCCTCCTGCCGGTCAAGGACGGCGTCGCCGCGTGGGCGGCGCTCACCCGCACCGCAGACACCGCTCGGGCCGAAGGCGATCCGCGGACGCACGGCCAGGTGATGGCCGACGCCCTCGTCGCCTCGGTGCTGGCCGGCCCACACGAGCGACCGTCCACGCCGGTCAGCCTCGGTGTCGTGATGACCGACGCCGCGCTCTTCGGCGGCGCCGATGACGAGGCGCACCTCGAGGATCTCGGGCCCATCCCTGCCGAGCTCGCCCGCGAGATCGTCTGCGGCGCCGCCACGGCTGAGGAGGAGCTCAGCATCCGCCGGCTCTACGCGTCACCGACGACCGGCGAGCTGGTCTCGATGGACGCCCGCACCCGCACGTTCCGGGGCAACCTCGCGAAGTTCGTGAAGCTGCGCGACCGCACCTGCCGCACGCCGTGGTGCGACGCACCCGTGCGGCACGTCGACCACGTCACCGGGTGGCAGTCGAGTCGCTCGACGTCGGCCCGCGGTGGCCAGGGACTGTGCGAGGCCTGCAACTACGCCAAGACCGCCCACCGATGGCGGGCCAGGGCCGCACCGGACGGCAGCGTGACGACCACGCTGCCGACCGGGCACCAGCACACCACCCGGCCTCCACCGATCGCGATGGTCAGGCGACGGATCGTGCCGGTGTTGCAGATGGACTACGTGATCGCCGGTTGAGTCATCGGAAGCCCGATCACTCGACCGGCAGGCCGAGGCCGCGCGCGATCAGCATGCGCTGGACCTCGGAGGTGCCCTCACCGATCTCGAGCACCTTGGCGTCGCGGTAGAACCGCACGACGGGGTACTCCTCCATGAAGCCGTAGCCGCCGAAGACCTGGGTCGCGATCCGGGTGGCGGTGACGGCCGACTCGGTGGCGTAGAGCTTCGCGACGGCGGCGGCCTGCTTGAAGGCGCCCATCGACACGTTCTGCCCGGCGTCCATGGCGTCCTTCATCGCGGCGGCCTTGTAGGTCAGCAGGCGCGAGGCGTCGAGCACGACCTGGAGGTCGGAGACCTGGAACGCCAGGCCTTGCTTGCGACCGATGGGGCCGCCGAAGGTCTGCCGCTCGTTCGCGTACTGCAGCGACATGTCGAGGCACGCCTGGATGCAGCCGACCGCGAGGGCCGCGATCGCGACGCGGCCGTCGTCGAGCGTGGCGAGGAACTGGGCGTAGCCGCGACCGCGCTCGCCGAGGAGGTTCGCCTCGGGGACGCGGGCGTCGCTGAAGGACAGCGGGTGGGTGTCGGAGGCGTGCCAGCCGAGCTTGTCGTACGCCTTCTCGGCAGTGAAGCCGGGCGTCTCCGAGGGGACGATGATCGTCGAGATCTCCGGGCGGCCGTCCGCGCGCTCACCGGTCCGCGCAGTGACCGTGACGAGCGAGGTGATCGACGAGCCGGAGTTGGTGATGAACTGCTTGGCGCCGTTGACGACCCACTCGCCGTCGTCGAGGACGGCCTTGGTCTTCGTCGCCCCGGCGTCGGAGCCGGCGCCCGGCTCGGTCAGGCCGAAGCCGGCGAGCTGCTCGCCGGCGACGAGGGCGGGCAGCCAGGTCTTCTTCTGCTCGTCGGTGCCGTAGGTGAGGATCGGGTTGATGCCGAGGCCGACCGCGGCCTCGAGGGTGATGCCCATCGACTGGTCGACGCGGCCGATCTCCTCGATCGCCAGGCACAGCGACGTGAAGCCGCCGTCCTCGCCAGCCATCCCGGCGCCGCCGAACTCCTCGGGGGCGGTGAGGCCCATCAGCCCGAGCGCGCCCATCTTCTGCACGACGTCGGTCGGGAAGTGGTGGTCGCGGTCCCACTGCGCGGCATGCGGCGCGATCTCGGCCTCGGCGAAGTCGCGGACGCTGCGGCGGAACTGCTCGTGCTCGGGGGACAGCTCGAAGGTCATGCCAGCAGGGTAGCGCCGCAGGTTAGCGATCGCTAACCCCCGGAGCGACCCGCCTGTGGGACGCTCCCAGGATGGAGGTGGGCGTGCACCTGCCGCAGGTCGCGACCGGCGCGGGTCGTTCCGGGGAGGGGCCGGACGTACGACGGGTGCGCGAGGTCATCGACGCCGCCCGCCAGCTCGGCCTCGCCGCCGTCAGTGCCAACGACCACCTCGCCTTCCACCGGCCCTGGCTGGACGGTCCGACGCTCCTCGCGTCAGTCGCCGACCGGGCAGCTGGGATGGACCTCGCCACCACGATCGCGCTCCCGTCGCTGCGCGGTCCGGTCCAGCTCGCCGCTTCGCTCGCGACGCTCGCCGCGCTCGCGCCCGGCCGGGTGGTCGCCGGAGTCGGGGCGGGGTCGTCGGCGACGGACCACGCGCTGGCGGGAGTGCCGTTCGAGGACCGGTGGCGGCGGTTCGAGGAGTCCGTGCGGGTGCTGCGCGGCCTCGTCGGCGGCGACGACCTGCCCGACGACTGGGAGGTGCTGCTGGCCGGCGGCCAGGTCGCCGCCCCACCGGAACCGGTCCCGGTCTGGGTCGCGAGCTGGGGATCGCCGGCCGGGATGCGTCGCGTGGCGCGGCTGGGCGACGGCTGGCTCGCGTCGGCCTACAACACCACCCCCGACGAGTTCGCGGCCGGCCGACGTCGGCTCGCGGAGGAGCACGACCGGCAGGGCCGCTCGCCGCTCCCAGCTGCGCTGGCGACGATGTGGACGCGGATCACCGACGACGACGCCGAGACCGAACGCGTGCTGCGTGACGTGCTCGCACCGATCGTCCGGCGCGATCCCGACGAGCTGCGCGACCGGGTGTGCGTCGGGTCCGCTGAGCACTGCGCGCGGCTGCTGTCGTCGTACGCCGCCGCGGGGTGCGTGCGCACCTACGTCTGGCCGCTCGGCGACGAGGTGGCCCAGCTCGAGCGGCTGGTCCGCGAGGTCCTGCCGGCCATCGGCTGACCACTCCGACACCTCTTCGTCACCCAGCCGCCATCGACCGTCCGCCTGACCAAGCGCCCGCGGTCGTCCAGTGGTCCGAGAGTCAGGGCGTTTGCCCGACTGAAAGGACTTTCGGACGTGAAGCGTCTCTCCATCCCCACCCTGGCCGCCGGTGCCGCAGCCGCACTGGCGGTCGGCGTCGTCGCCGCCACCGCGGTGCCCATGGGGTTCACCCAGGACCGCTCGGCCGACCTGGCCAAGCAGATCAACCCTGCCAAGCCCAAGAGCGTCATCCTGCTCATCGGCGACGGCATGGACGACTCGATGATCACCGCCGCGCGCAACTACTCCGTCGGCGCCGCCGGCCGGCTGGCGCTCGACGAGCTGCCGTTCACCGGCGCCATGACGACGTACGGCCTCAAGGTCGGCGCGGGCCCCGACTACCCGATCGCCTACGTGTCCGACTCCGCCCCGACCGCCAGCGGCTGGTCCACCGGCAAGAAGACCGTCGACGGCCGCATCTCCCAGGGCCCCTCGGCCGCCGACAACGTGGCGGGCACCGACTACGAGACGGTGCTGGAGAAGTACAAGTTGATGGGCAAGCTGACCGGCGACGTCTCCACCGCCGAGATCACCGACGCCACCCCGGCCGCCGCCGCGTCGCACATCAACGCGCGCGCCTGCCAGGACCCGACCGTGATGACCGCGTGCCCCTCGGCCAAGAAGTCCGCCGGCGGACTCGGCTCGATCGCCGAGCAGCTCGTCGACAACAAGGTCGACGTCCTCCTCGGTGGCGGCAGCAACCGCTACGCCAAGCTGCTCGAGGACGGCTCGGAGACGGTCCTGAGCTACGCGCAGACCAAGAAGGGCTACCGCTCGGTCGCCACGGCCTCCGAGCTCGACGCGATCACCAGCCTCTCCGGCGGCCCGGTGCTCGGCCTGTTCAGCCCGAGCCACATGACCCGCAAGTACGCCCCGCGCGTCGCCGTCAACGGCGGCACCGCCGACACGGGCGCCTGCGTCGAGCAGAGCCGAGGCACCCAGCCCACACTCGCCTCGATGACCGACAAGGCGATCGACCTGCTCGACAACCCGAACGGCTTCTTCCTGCAGGTCGAGGGCGCGAGCGTCGACAAGGCCGAGCACGAGCGCGACATCTGCGGCGCCATCGGTGAGCTCGAGGAGCTCGACCAGGCCGTGAAGACCGCGCTGGACTACCAGAATGCGCACCCCGACACGCTGGTCATCGTCACCGGCGACCATGCCCACTCGACCCAGATCGTGATGGACAACTACGGCGGCAGCGCCACCGCGACGGTCACCACCGTCGACGGCGACCCGATGACGGTGGCGTACTCGTCGTCGTACGCCGGTACGCCGCCGCAGCAGGCCACCCACACCGGTGCCCAGATCCGCGTCGCCGCGATCGGCCCGCAGGCCGCCAACGTGACCGGCGTGATCGACCAGACCGACCTGTTCGGCACCATGCTCGGCCGCACGCCCAGCACCCTGCCGACCTCGGGACCGACGGTCACCGTCACCGCGTCGCCGACCACCCAGCCCACCACCCCGGCCCCGACCACGGCCCCGGCGGACAAGCCGGCGATCTGGCTGGCCGCGCCGAAGAAGGTCTCCCGGGGCGCCGAGACCTGGCTCGCGGTCACCGTCGGTGACGCGACCGAGGTCACGGTCCGGATCAAGCAGGGCAAGGACACGACCAAGAAGGAGCTGTCGGCCACCGGCGGCTCGTTCAAGCTGCCGCAGCTGCGCAAGGGCGCCGTGCAGGTCAAGGTCACCGCCACCGGCCCCGGCGGCCGCAGCACGCTGACCCGCACCCTCACCGTGCGCTGACCCACAGCACCACCCGCACCACACCCGCGACCGCGGCCCTTCTCGGGGTCCGCGGTCGTGGCACGTCACAGGCCGGACGCGATTCCTCGCCCCCGACGCCGCAGGTCTACTGTTAGGCCAGCCTAAGCAAAGTCCTGACACGTGAGGCACCCCCATGACGACCTCCCCCCGCCGCGCCTCCCGCGCCGGCGTCGCCCTCGCCAGCACCCTGCTCGCCGCCTCGACCCTGTCGGGGTGCGGCGTCTTCGGGTCGCCCGACCTGGTGATCTACAACGCCCAGCACGAGCAGCTGCTCGACGAGCTGGTGCCGCTCTTCGAGGAGGAGTCCGGCCTCGACGTCGAGCTCCGCAACGGCAAGGACCTCGAGATGGCCAACCAGATCGTCGAGGAGGGCAAGGACTCCCCCGCCGACGTGTTCCTCACCGAGAACTCCCCGGCGATGAGCATCGTCGACAACGCGGGCCTGTTCACCGAGCTGCCCGAGTCGGCGACCGCGACCATCCCGGACGAGTACGTCCCCTCCGACCGCATGTGGACCGGCTTCCTCGGCCGCTCGACCGTCGCGATGTACAACACCGACTCGATGACCGACGCCGACATGCCGGCCTCGATCCTCGACTTCGCGAAGCCCGAGTGGAAGGGCCGCGTGGCCTTCTCGCCCACCGGCGCCGACTTCCAGGCGATCGTGTCCGCCGTCCTCGCGCTCGAGGGCGAGCAGGCGACCGCCGACTGGCTGGCCGGGCTCAAGGACAACGGCGTGATCGTGCAGAACAACCTCGTCGTCATGCAGTCCGTGAACTCCGGCGAGGTCGACGCCGGCATCGCGTACTCGTACTACTGGTACCGCGACCGCGCCGAGAACGGCTCGGACTCCGACAGCTCCGACCTGCACTTCTTCGGCAACCAGGACCCGGGCGCCTTCCTGAGCATCTCCGGCGCCGGCATCCTCGCCAGCAGCGAGCACCAGGACGCCGCCGAGGAGTTCGTCACCTGGCTGACCGGCACCGAGGCCCAGCAGGCGATGGCGGAGTCGTACGCCCTGGAGTACCCGCTCAACCCCGACGCGAGCCTCAACCCCGAGGTCAAGCCGTTCGACGAGCTCGAGCCCCCGACGGTCGACGTCTCCAGCCTGAACGGCCCGCAGGTCACCGACCTGATGACGGCCGCCGGCCTGCTCTGAGCGACGGGACCGCCTGACCCTGGGCACGACCATGACCACGACATCGACCACCACCGGGCGTCGTACGCCGCCCCTGCTGCTCGCGGCGGGGGCGGTCGTCGCACTCCTGGCGCTGGTGCCGCTGGGCTACGTGGCCACCTACGTCGTGATCATCGGCTCGGCCGACCTCTGGCACCTGCTGGCCCGCCCGCGCATCGGCGAGCTGCTCCGCAACACGATCACCCTCGCTGCCGCGTGCATGGCGGCCACCGCGGCGCTCGGCGTCGTGCTGGCGGTGCTGGTCGAGCGCACCGACCTCCCCGGCCGCCGGCTCTGGCACGGCCTGCTCGTCGCGCCCCTCGCCGTGCCCGCCTTCGTCAACGGCTACGCCTGGGTCTCGCTCGACCGCAGCGTCCACGGCTTCGGCGGCGCGTTCGGCGTCGTCACGCTGTCGTACTACCCGCTCGTCTACCTCCCTGTGGTCGCGATGCTCCGCCGGCTCGACCCCGCGCTCGAGGAGTCGGCCTGGTCGCTCGGCCACTCGCGGGCCCGCACGTTCCGCACGGTCGTCCTTCCCCAGCTCCGCCCCGCCCTGCTCGGCGGTGCGCTGCTCGTCGGCCTGCACCTGCTCGCGGAGTTCGGCGCGCTGTCGCTGCTCCGCTTCCCGACCTTCACCACCGCCATCTACGACCAGTACGGCTCGACCTTCAACGGCGCCGCGGCCACCGCGATGGCCGGCGTGCTCGTGCTGCTCTGCCTGTTCCTCCTCCTCGCCGAGCTCCGCCTGCGCGGCGACCGGCGCTACGCCCGCGTCGGGCGCGGTGCCGCGCGCGCGTCGGTCCCGGTCGAGCTCGGGCCGTGGCGCCTGCCCGCCCTGGCCGGCCTCGGCGTCGTCGTCCTGCTCGCCATCGGCGTACCCGCGTTCTCGCTGGTGCGGTGGCTCGCGGTGGGCACGTCGACGGAGTTCCCGCTGGCCGACCTGACCGAGGCGCTCGTCGCCACGATCGTGCTCGCACTGGCCGGAGCCGTGGTCACCACCTTCGCCGCGGTGCCGGTCGTCTGGCTCGCCGTGCGCCACCGCGGCTGGGCGAGCACCCTGATCGAGCGCAGCACCTACGTCGCCAACGCCCTGCCCGGCATCGTGGTCGGCCTTGCCCTCGTCGTGGCGTCGCTGCGCCTGGTGCCGGTCGTCTACCAGACGGCCGGCCTCCTCGTCGCGGCGTACGCCATCCTCTTCCTGCCGCGTGCGGTGGTGACCGTGCGTGCCGGGCTGGAGCAAGCGCCGGCAGTGCTCGACGACGTCGCGCACAGCCTGGGGGTCGGCCCGCTCGCGACCGCCCGCCGGGTGACGCTGCCGCTGATCGCGCCGAGCCTCGGCGCCGGCGCGGCGCTGGTGTTCCTCGCCATCTCCACCGAGCTCACCGCCACGCTGATGCTCTCCCCGATCGGCACCCGCACGCTGGCCACCGAGTTCTGGTCGGCCTCCTCCGAGCTCCGCTACGGCGCCGCCGCGCCCTACGCGCTGCTGCTCGTGCTGGTCTCGATCCCCGCCACGGTGCTGCTGATGCGCTCCGACGACCCGGAAAGGGTGCCCGCATGATCTTCACCCCACGGCGTTCTTCTCCCCCGCTGCGCTCCTCCGAACAACACCGCGGGGACCCCGAATGAGCTCGCTGACCATCACCGGCGTGACCAAGTCGTTCGGCACGACCCGCGCGGTCGACGGCGTCACGCTCGTCGTCCCCCACGGCTCGTTCACGACCGTGCTCGGCCCGTCGGGCTGCGGCAAGACCACGCTGCTGCGCCTGATCGCCGGCTTCCTCGTGCCCGAGTCCGGCAGCATCGCCTTCGGCGACACCGTGGTCGCGGGCGACGGCGTCCGGTCGGCGCCGCCGCAGGCCCGCCGAGTGGGCTACGTCGCCCAGGAGGGCGCGCTCTTCCCGCACCTCGACGTCGCCGCCAACATCGCCTTCGGCCTGCCCAAGGAGGCCCGTGGCACCGCGAGCGGCCGCGACCGGGTCGCCGAGATGCTCGACCTCGTCGAGCTGCCGGCGGACTTCCGTGACCGCCGCCCCGACGAGCTGTCCGGCGGCCAGCAGCAGCGCGTGGCGCTGGCCCGGTCGCTCGCGCCCCAGCCTGCCGTCGTACTCCTCGACGAGCCGTTCTCGTCCCTCGACGCCAGCCTGCGCGGCAGCACCTCGCGTGCCGTACGACGCGCGCTCGAGGCCACCAACACCTCCGCCCTGCTCGTCACCCACGACCAGAACGAGGCGCTCTCGCTGGCCGACCAGGTCGCGGTGATGCGCGCCGGGCAGCTCGTCCAGTCGGCCGCCCCCAGCGAGGTCTACCTCTCCCCCAGCGACCCGCAGGTCGCCGAGTTCGTCGGTCGCGCCGTCGTGCTGCCCGGCACCGCCCACGAGGCCCACGCGACCTGCGCCCTCGGCGAGGTCGTGCTCACCGAGCCCGCCACCGGCGCGGTGTCGCTGATGATCCGGCCCGAGCAGGTCTACGTCGACCTCGCGCACGACGAGGGCGTGCGCGGCGAGGTCGAGGAGGTCAGCTACTACGGCCACGACTGCGCCGTGCAGGTCCGGCTGGCCGACGGCACGTCCGTGCTGTCCCGCATGTCCGGCGTGCGCCACCCCGCGCCCGGCGACGTCGTGCACCTGCGCGTCACCGGACTGGTCCGCGCCTACCGACCGGCGGGCTCCGCGTGACGCTCACTCCCACACAGCCGGCTCCCACCCGGCCGGCCCTCGCGCCGAGCCCGGTCCTCCCGCACGCCGCGTTCGGCGACGCCCCGGCGGTCGTCGCCGACGGCGTCGCGATCTCGCACGCCGACCTCGCCGCGCGCGTCGCCGACCGCGCCGCGACCTGGGGTCCCGCCCGCAGGCTGGTGCTCGTCGAGGGCGCCAACCAGCTCGATTCGCTCGTGGCCTACCTCGCCGCGCTCCAGCACGGTCACGTCGCGCTCGTCGTGCCCGACGCCCGCGCGTCGCAGCTCGAGGCGATGGTCGCGGCCTACGACCCCGACATCGTGTGCACGACCGACACCCCCGACGACGTACGACGCCCGGCGAGCGCCCACGACCTCCACCCCGACCTCGCGCTGCTGCTCAGCACCTCCGGCACCACCGGGTCGCCCAAGCTGGTGCGGCTCTCGCGCGACAACGTCGCCAGCAATGCCGCGGCCATCGCCGACTACCTCGCCCTCACGCCGGCCGACCGCGCGATCACCACGCTGCCGCTGCACTACTGCTACGGCCTGTCCGTCCTCCACTCGCACCTCCTGGCCGGCGCGAGCGTCGTGCTGACTGGGCTGAGCGTGGTCGACGAGTGCTTCTGGGAGCTGTTCGGGCGCACCGGCGCCACCAGCTTCGCCGGCGTCCCGCACACCTTCGACCTGCTGGCGGCCAGCGGCTTCGAGGACCGCGAGCTGCCGACCCTGCGTCAGGTGACCCAAGCCGGCGGCCGCCTCGACCCCGACGCCGTACGCCACTGGAGCGGGTTCGGCCGCGGCCGCGGCTGGGACCTCGTGGTGATGTACGGCGCCACCGAGGCGACCGCGCGGATGGCCTGGTTGCCGCCCGATCTTGCCGAGGAGCACCCCGCTGCGATCGGCGTCGCGGTCCCCGGCGGCCACCTGCGCCTCGACGAGACCGCGGACGACAGGCCCGGCGTGGGCGAGCTCGTCTACTCCGGCCCCAACGTGATGCTCGGGTACGCGGAGCACCCCGCCGACCTCGCGCTCGGACGGGAGACCACCGAGCTGCGCACGGGCGACCTCGCCCGGTGCACCGACGGCCTCTTCGAGGTGGTCGGGCGCCGCAACCGCTACGGCAAGGTCTTCGGCCTGCGCATCGACCTCGACGCCGTCGAGCACACCTTGCGCGCCACCGTCGACCGCCACGCGCGCGTCGTGGCGACCGACAAGTCGGTGCACGTCTTCCTCACCCGCGGGCGCGGCAGCACCGCCGCTCGCGGGCTCGTCACCAGCCACTGCGGCGTGCCCGCCCACGCGGTCCGGCTCACCGTGCTCGACCGGCTGCCGGTCACCGCGACCGGCAAGCCCGACTACGTCGCCCTCGGCGACCTCGCCGAGCTGGCCGACACCGCCCCGGCGGAGGGGGCGGCCACCGACTCCGTGCGTGCCGACTTCGTGCGCGTGCTCGGCCGCCCGGACGCCGCCGACGGCGACTCGTTCGTCGACCTCGGCGGCGACTCACTGTCCTACGTCGAGCTCGCGACCCGCCTCGTCGACCACTTCCCGGGCGGACTGCCGGCCGGGTGGCACACGCGCAGCATCGGCGAGCTCGAGCGCCTGCGGGCGACCGTGGTCGACGGCCCGGTCCGGCGCCGGACGGTGCGGCTCGACACGACCGTCGCGCTGCGCGCGCTGGCGATCCTCTTCGTGGTCGCCAGCCACGTCGACCTCGTCGCCCTCGAGGGCGGCGCCCACCTCCTCCTCGCGCTGGCCGGCTTCAACTTCGCGCGCTTCCAGCTCTCCGCGGCCGGCGACGCCGGCACCCGGTGCCGGCACGGCCTGTCCGGCCTGGCCCAGCTCGTCGTGCCGTCGGTGCTGTGGGTCGGCGGGGTCGCGCTGCTGCTCGGCAGCTACGACCTCACCACCGCGCTCTTCGTCCGCGAGCTGGTCAACGGCTCGGAGTGGGACGACCAGTGGCAGCTATGGTTCCTCGAGTCGCTCATCTGGATCACCGCCGCGGCCCTGGCGGTCACGTGCGTGCCCGCGCTGCACCGGCTCGAACGGCGTACGCCGTTCCGGTTCGCGCTCGCGGTCCTCGCGGTCGCTGCGCTCGCGCGGTTCGCCGAGGTCGGCCTCCGGGCCGGGCCGACCGAGCGCTACACCACCCTCGTCGTCGCCTTCTTCTTCGTCCTCGGCTGGGCCGGCGCCCGAGCGTCCACCACGCGGCAGCGGCTGCTGGTGACGGCGCTGGCGGCCGCGCTGACGATCGGCTTCTTCGGTCAGCCGCACCGCGAGGTCATCGTGCTCGGCGGCTTCCTGCTGATGCTGTGGGTCCCGCACGTCTCGCTGCCGTCATGGCTGGCGCGTGCTGCGGGCATCCTCGCCGGGGCCAGCCTGTTCATCTACCTCACCCACTGGCAGGTCTATCCCGCGCTCGAGGACTCCGGCCACCAGTGGCTCGCGCTCGTGGCGTCGATCACAGTCGGCGTCGCCTACGGGCGCGTCGTACGTCCTCTGCATCAGGCTGTCGGTCGCGCCATCCTCCGGTCGCGGTAGCCTGCCCAGCGGTACGCATTCCGGCCACCGCACCGCCCCGCCCAGTGTCACCGCCCAGGAGTCCCGCGTGAGCTTGAAGAAGGTCCTGATCGCCAACCGTGGCGAGATCGCCGTCCGTGTCATCCGCGCCTGCAAGGACGCCGGCATCGGCTCCGTCGCGGTGTACGCCGACCCCGACCGCGACGCGCTGTTCGTCCGTCTCGCCGACGAGGCGCACTCCCTCGGCGGCGCGACGCCGGCCGATTCCTACCTCGACATCGCCAAGATCATCGCGGTCGCCGAGAAGTCGGGTGCCGACTCGATCCACCCGGGCTACGGGTTCCTCGCCGAGAACGCCGACTTCGCCCAGGCCGTCATCGACGCCGGGCTGATCTGGATCGGCCCGCCGCCGGCCGCGATCGAGGCGCTGGGCGACAAGGCCAAGGCCAAGCACATCGCCGACCGCGCCAACGCCCCGCTCGCGCCGGGCACCAAGGACCCGGTCGCCGACGCCGACGAGGTCGTGGCCTTCGCCGAGGCCAACGGCCTGCCGGTCGCGATCAAGGCCGTGTTCGGCGGCGGCGGTCGCGGCCTCAAGGTCGCCCGCACGCTCGAGGAGATCCCCGACGCCTACGAGTCCGCCGTCCGCGAGGCCGTCACCGCGTTCGGTCGCGGCGAGTGCCTGGTCGAGAAGTTCCTCGACAAGCCCCGCCACGTCGAGACCCAGTGCCTGGCCGACCAGCACGGCAACGTCGTGGTCGTCTCCACCCGCGACTGCTCGCTCCAGCGCCGCAACCAGAAGCTCGTCGAGGAGGCCCCCGCCCCGTTCCTGACCGACGAGCAGCTCAGCGAGCTCTACGAGTCGTCCAAGCGGATCCTCAAGGAGGCCGGCTACTACGGCGCCGGCACCTGCGAGTTCCTCGTCGCCCAGGACGGCACCATCTCCTTCCTCGAGGTCAACACCCGCCTCCAGGTCGAGCACTGCGTCTCCGAGGAGGTCACCGGCATCGACCTCGTGCGCGAGATGTTCCGCATCGCCGCCGGCGAGGAGCTCGGCTACGACGACCCCGAGATCCGCGGCCACTCCATCGAGTACCGCATCAACGCCGAGGACGGCGGCCGCAACTTCATGCCCGCACCCGGCACCCTCTCCGCGTGGGCACCGCCGAGCGGTCCCGGCGTACGCCTCGACGGCGGCTACGAGAACGGCGAGACCATCCCCGGCTCGTTCGACTCCCTCATCGCCAAGCTCATTGTCACCGGCACCACCCGCACCCAGGCCCTCGAGCGCTCGCGCCGCGCCCTCGACGAGTTCGTCGTCGACGGCATGCCGACCGTCATCCCGTTCCACCGCGCCGTCGTGTCCGACCCGGCCTACGTCGGCCCGTCCACGCCCTCCGGTGAGGGCGAGTTCACCGTCTACACCCAGTGGATCGAGACGGAGTTCGACAACCAGCTCGAGCCCTACGCCGGCGACTCGGCCGAGGCCGAGGAGGCCGGTGAGCGGCAGAAGGTCACCGTCGAGGTCGGCGGCCGTCGCCTCGAGGTCGTCCTCCCCGCCGGGCTCGGCGGGCTGTCCGTCGGTGGCGGCGCCGGCAGCGGTGCCAAGAAGGCCAAGCGGTCCGCCAAGAAGGCTGGCGCGGCCGCCTCCGGCGACGCGGTCACCTCGCCCATGCAGGGCACCATCGTGAAGGTCTCCGTCGAGGAGGGCCAGACGGTCGCCGAGGGCGACGTCGTGGTCGTCATGGAAGCCATGAAGATGGAGCAGCCCCTCAAGGCCCACAAGGCCGGCACCGTCACCGGCCTCCAGGCCGAGGTCGGCGCCACCGTCACCAACGGCGCCGTCATCTGCGAGATCAAGGACTGACCTCTTCCGGGCGGTGGCCCACCTACATTCCGACCCCTCGGAACGTAGGTGGGCCACAGCTCATTTCAGGCCTCGTGCGTGTCGCCCGGCGAACGGTGGCTGACCCACATTCGCCGGTCCAGGAATGTAGGTGGACCACCGCCCCATCACGACTTAGATAGCGAGCACTCACTTTTTATGTCACACTTCACCGTGTGACCACGGCTGAGCGACGTACGCAGGCGCAGCGTCGCGAGGGCACGATCGGCGCGCTCCTCGACGCGACGGTGACGTGCCTCGCCACGCGCGGGTACGCCGCCACCTCGACCGCCGCGGTCTGCGCAGAGGCGGGCGTGAGCCAGGGGGCGCTGTTCCGGCACTTCCCGACCCGGCAGGCGCTGCTGGTGGCGACCGCCGACCACGTCGCGACCCGACAGGTCGAGGCGTTCCGGTCTCTCGGCTCCCCCGGCGTCGACTCCGCCGACGAGGTGGCCGCGGTGCTGGGCCACCTGCGCGGCCTGGTCCTCTCCCCCGTCAACCAGACCTGGCGCGAGCTGCTGGTCGCGGCGCGGGCCGACGACTCGCTGCGCGCGGCGCTCCACCCGGCCCGCGAGTCGCTGCAGGCCCAGATGCTGGGCGCCGCCGCCGACCTCTGGGGAGACCGCCTGCCCGCCGACGACCTGGCCGCGGTGCTGAGCATCGTCGTCAACATGCTCGACGGGCTGGCCTTCTCCGCCCTCGACCCCGATCCCACGGCCGCACCCGGCCGCACCGTCGAGCGGGCGCTGCGCCTGCTCGCCGAGATGATCGTCCGCCACTACCCCTCCCAGGAGCACCGATGACCACGACCGACTTCACCCCCGACGCGATCGTCGTCGGCGCCGGACTCGCCGGCCTGGTCGCCACCCACGAGCTGGCGCTGGCCGGCAAGAAGGTGCTGGTGCTCGACCAGGAGAACCGCAACAACCTCGGCGGCCAGGCCTGGTGGTCCCTCGGCGGGCTGCTGTTCGTGGACAGCCCCGAGCAGCGCCGGATGGGCATCAAGGACTCCCCCGAGCTGGCGTGGCAGGACTGGCAGGGCTCGGCCCAGTTCGACCGCCTCGGCGACGGCACCGACGGCCCCGGTCGCGGCGAGGACTACTGGCCGCAGCAGTGGGCGAAGGCGTACGTCGACTTCGCCCACCGCGACAAGCGCGCCTACCTCCACGACCTCGGCCTCAAGTCGCTGCCGTTCGTCGGATGGGCCGAGCGCGGCGACGGCCGCGCGACCGGGCACGGCAACTCGGTCCCCCGCTTCCACCTCACCTGGGGCACCGGCCCCGAGGTCGTCCGGATCTTCGCCGAGCCGGTGCTGCGCGCCGAGACCCAGGGACTGGTCCGGTTCGCCTTCCGCCACCAGGTCGACGAGGTCGTCGTGGAGGACGGCGCCGTGGTCGGCGTACGCGGCACGGTGCTCGCCGACGACGACGCCGAGCGGGGCGTGAAGTCGTCCCGCGAGGCGGCCGGCACCTTCGAGCACCGCGCCGCCGCGGTCGTCGTGACGAGCGGCGGCATCGGCCACAACCACGAGCTCATGCGCCGCAACTGGCCCACCGAGCGGGTCGGTGCCGCGCCCGACCACATGATCTCCGGCGTCCCCGCGCACGTCGACGGGCGGATGCAGGGCATCGCCGAGGACGCCGGCGCGACGATGGTCAACAAGGACCGGATGTGGGCCTACGTCGAGGGCATCCACAACTGGGACCCGGTCTGGCCCGACCACGCCATCCGGATCCTGCCCGGCCCGTCGTCGATGTGGTTCGACGCAACCGGCAAGCGCTTGGAGGGCATGTCCGGCGTCCCGGGCGCCGACTCGATCGGCGCCATGAAGCAGATCCTCGCCACCGGCCACGACTACTCGTGGTTCGTGCTCACGCAGTCGATCATCGAGAAGGAGTTCGCCCTCTCGGGCTCGGAGCAGAACCCCGACATCACCGGCAAGGACCTCAAGTTCCTCGCCCAGAGCCGCCTCGCCAAGGGTGCTCCCGGCCCGGTCGAGGCGTTCAAGGAGCACGGCGTCGACTTCGTCGTCGCCGACGACCTCGACACGCTGGTCGAGGGGATGAACGAGCTCGCCCGCGGCCCGAAGCTCGACGTCGACCACCTGCGCACGCAGATCACTGCGCGCGACCGTGAGATGGACAACTCCTTCTCCAAGGACGCCCAGGTGATGGCGATCCACAACGCCCGCCGCAGCCGCACCGACAAGCTGATCCGCGTCGCCAAGCCGCACAAGGTCCTCGACCCGGCACACGGCCCGCTCATCGCCGTACGCCTCAACATCCTGTCCCGCAAGACGCTCGGCGGGCTCGAGACCAACCTCGACGGTCAGTGCGTGGCAGCCGACGGATCCCCGATCCCGGGCCTGTACGCCGCCGGCGAGGTCGCCGGCTTCGGCGGTGGCGGCGTCCACGGCTACAACGCGCTGGAGGGCACCTTCCTCGGCGGCTGCATCTTCTCCGGCCGCGCGGTGGGTCGGGCGCTGGCTCGCTAGCCCAACCCGACGGTCGCGACCAGCGCGGCCAGGTGGTGCTCGAAGATGTCCTTCGGGTCGGAGAAGGTGTCGGCGCCGTACTGGCCGAACACCTCGAAGCTGACGCAGCCGAAGAGCGCGGCCCACGCGAGCATGCCGCGGGCGACCAGGGCGTCGGGGGCCGTGATGCCGAGCTCGCGCCGGATCCGGGCCAGGTCGCGCGCCAGCCGCCGCGCCCCGACGGCGTCCTCGGAGACCGTCAGCACTCCGGCGACCCAGGCGTCCTCCCACACCTCGACGAGCCGACGGATCACGCGCGTGCCCGGCTCGGTCGTGCGCTCGGCCGGCGCTTCGTAGCCGGGCACGGGGCTGCCGAACAGCAGGGCGTACGTCGCCGGCTCGGCGAGCGCCCACTCCCGGACCGCCCGGCCGATGGCGACCATCCGGCGCGCGTGGTCGGACCGCTCGACCGACGCGACGGCGGCGTCGACCGCGTCGCCGAGCTCGTCGTACCCGTCGACGACGAGGAGGGTCAGCAGCTCGTCGCGGCTCTCGACGTAGCGGTAGACCGCGGACGACACGACGCCGAGGTCGCGCGCGACCGCGCGCAGTGACAGGGCGGCCGCGCCGTCGGTCGCGAGGTGTGTCCGGCCGATGCGGACGATGTCGCGCATCGTCTGCTCGCGAGCCCTGCTGCGGGGTGTGGAGGCGTCGCTCATGGGACGAGTGTGCCACATCAGGAAGCACTGCTGACGAATGTGAGCACTGCTCTTGCATTTGGCCGACACGGGGTGCATGCTGGTCGAAACGAGAGCACTGCTCTCACTTCACCTCAGGAGATCACATGTCTGTCCACGTCGTCACCGGAGCCGGTCCCGTCGGCTCGACCGTCGCCCTCCAGCTCGCCGAGGCGGGCGAGCAGGTCCGCCTGCTGACCCGCTCGGGCAGCGGCCCGGTCCACCCGCTCATCGAGCGTCGCAAGGTCGACGTCTCCCAGCCCGGGGCCCTCACCGAGGCCTTCGACGGAGCGGTTGCCGTGCACCACTGCATCCACGGGTCGGCGTACGCCGCCAGGGTCTGGCGCGCGGAGCTCCCGAAGGCCGAGCTCGCCGTCCTCGAGGCCGCCGGCCCGGTCGGCGCGGTGGTCGTCTTCCCCGAGAGCCTCTACTCCTACGGCCCGGTCGACGGTCCGATGACCGAGGCCACGCCCCGCAACGCCAGCGCCGGCAAGCTCGGGGTCCGAACGGAGCTGCTCGCCCAGCGCGAGGCCTCGGCGACCCCGACCGTGAGCGTCGCGGCGTCCGACTTCTACGGGCCGCTGGTCCGCAACGCCCACGCCGGTGAGCGGATGGTGCCGACGGTGCTCGCCGGGAAGACCATGCGGGTGCTCGGAAGCCCCGACCAGCCGCACGCGTTCACCTACGTCCCCGACCTGGCGAAGGCGATGATCACCGCGGCGGCCCGCGGGGACCTCTGGAACTCGTTCCTCCACGCCCCGACCGCGCCTGCCGTCACCCAGCGTCGACTGGTGGAGCTGACGGCGCAGACGGCCGGCGTCTCGGTGCCGAAGGTGTCGTCGATCCCGCCGTGGGTCCTGCGCGCCTCGGGCGTGGTCTCGCGGGAGATGCGCGAGCTGGCGGAGACGTCGTACATGTTCACGGCGCCCTTCGTGCTCGACTCGAGCGCCAGCGAGCAGCGCCTCGGCCTCGCCCCCACACCGATCTCCGACGGTCTCGGCGCGACCGTCGCCTGGTGGCGGGAGCAGCAGCACGCCGCCGCCGCGTGACCGGCGTACGGACGAGTAACCCAGGTCACACGCGTCACTCGATAGGTTGCGGCCCATGTTCTCCAAGGTGCTCGTCGCCAACCGCGGCGAGATCGCAGTCCGGGCCTTCCGTGCCGCGCGCGAGATCGGCGCGCGCACGGTGGCCGTCTTCCCCCACGAGGACCGAGGGTCCGAGCACCGGATGAAGGCCGAGGAGGCCTACCAGATCGGTGAGGTCGGCCACCCGGTCCGGGCCTACCTCGACCCCGAGGCGATCGTGAAGGTCGCCGTCGAGTGCGGTGCTGACGCCGTCTACCCCGGCTACGGCTTCCTCTCGGAGAACCCCGCGCTCGCCGAGGCGTGCGCTGCCGCCGGCATCACCTTCATCGGCCCCAGCGCCGAGGTGCTCACCCTGACGGGCAACAAGGCGCGGGCGATCGCGGCGGCCAAGGCCGCCGGCGTACCGGTGCTGGAATCGGTGCCGCCGTCGACCGACGTCGAGGAGCTGCTGAAGGCCGCTGAGGCCATCGAGGCACCGCTCTTCGTGAAGGCCGTCGCCGGTGGCGGCGGGCGCGGCATGCGTCGCGTCGACACTCCGCTGACAGAAGACGGGGGCGCCGCCCTGCGCGAGGCCATCGAGGCTTGCATGCGCGAGGCCGAGGGCGCCTTCGGCGACCCGACCGTCTTCATCGAGCAGGCCGTCGTCGACCCGCGCCACATCGAGGTGCAGATCCTGTCCGACGGGACCGGCACCGACGACGGCGTGATCCACCTCTACGAGCGCGACTGCTCGGTGCAGCGCCGCCACCAGAAGGTCGTCGAGATCGCCCCGGCACCGAACCTCGACCCCGAGCTCCGAGACCGCATCTGCGCCGACGCGGTGCGCTTCGCCCGCGAGATCAGCTACAAGAACGCCGGCACCGTCGAGTTCCTCCTCGACCCGTCCGGCAAGTACGTCTTCATCGAGATGAACCCCCGCATCCAGGTCGAGCACACCGTGACCGAGGAGGTCACCGGCGTCGACCTCGTGCAGTCGCAGATGCGCATCGCCGCCGGCGCCACGCTCGCCGACCTCGAGCTCACCCAGGACTCCGTCGCCCCGCGCGGCTTCGCGCTCCAGTGCCGCATCACCACCGAGGACCCCGCCAACGGCTTCCGGCCCGACACCGGCAAGATCACGATGTACCGCTCCCCCGGCGGTCCCGGCGTGCGCCTCGACGGCGGCACGACCTACACCGGCGCGGAGATCAGCCCCCACTTCGACTCGATGCTCGCCAAGCTCACCTGTCGCGGTCGCACGTTCGAGGCCGCCGTGCAGAAGGCGCGCCGCGCCCTGCTGGAGTTCCGCATCCGCGGCGTCTCCACCAACGTCGGCTTCCTGCAGGCCGTGCTCGCCGACCCCGACTTCGCGGCCGGCGGCGTCACCACCTCGTTCATCGAGGACCACCCGCAGCTGCTCAAGGCCCAGGTCGGTGGCGACCGGGCGACCCGCCTGCTGGAGTTCCTCGCCGACGTCACCGTCAACCAGCCGCACGGCGCCGCGCCGGTCACGGTGACCCCGGTCAGCAAGCTCGCGGAGCTCGACCGCTCGCAGCCGGTGCCCGACGGCACCCGCCAGCTGCTGCGCGAGATCGGCCCCGAGGAGTTCGCCCGCCGCCTGCGCGCGCAGAAGAACGTCGCGGTCACCGAGACCACCTTCCGCGACGCCCACCAGTCGCTGCTCGCCACCCGGGTCCGCACCCGCGACCTGCTCGCGGTCGCCGACCACGTCGCCCGCACGACGCCGCAGCTGTGGTCCGTGGAGTGCTGGGGCGGGGCGACGTACGACGTCGCGCTGCGCTTCCTCAACGAGGACCCGTGGGAGCGGCTGGCCGCCCTGCGCGAGGCGATCCCCAACATCGGCCTCCAGATGCTGCTCCGCGGACGCAACACCGTCGGCTACACGCCCTACCCGACCGAGGTAACCGAGGCCTTCGTCCAGGAGGCGGCCGAGACCGGCATCGACGTCTTCCGCATCTTCGACGCCCTCAACGACGTCTCCCAGATGCGTCCGGCCATCGACGCGGTCCGCTCTACCGGCACGTCGGTCGCCGAGGTCGCGCTCTGCTACACCGGCGACCTCTCCTCGCCCGATGAGAAGCTCTACACGCTCGACTACTACCTCCGCCTCGCCGACCAGATCGTCGAGGCCGGCGCCCACGTGCTGGCGATCAAGGACATGGCCGGGCTGCTCCGCGCGCCCGCCGCCCGCACCCTCGTGACGGCGCTGCGCGAGCGGTTCGAGCTGCCCGTACACCTCCACACCCACGACACCCCTGGTGGCCAGCTCGCCACGCTGCTCGCGGCCATCGACGCCGGGGTCGACGCCGTCGACGCCGCCTCCGCCTCGATGGCCGGCGGCACGTCGCAGCCCGCGCTCTCCGCGCTCGTCTCCGCGACCGACCACTCCGAGCGCGAGACGGGTCTCTCGCTCGCCGCGGTCAACGCGATCGAGCCCTACTGGGAGGCCGTGCGCCGCGTCTACGCGCCGTTCGAGTCGGGGCTGCCCGCGCCCACGGGCCGCGTCTACCGTCACGAGATCCCCGGCGGCCAGCTCTCCAACCTGCGCCAGCAGGCGATCGCGCTCGGCCTCGGCGAGCGGTTCGAGCAGGTCGAGGACATGTACGCCGCCGCCAACGACATCCTCGGCAACGTGGTGAAGGTGACCCCGTCGTCCAAGGTCGTCGGCGACCTCGCGCTCGCCCTGGTTGCGGCCAACGCCGACCCGACGGCGTTCGAGGCCGACCCGGCGTCGTACGACGTCCCGGACTCGGTGATCGGGTTCCTCAACGGCGAGCTGGGCGACCCGCCCGGCGGCTGGCCCGAGCCGTTCCGCAGCAAGGCGCTCGCCGGCAAGACCTGGAAGCAGCCGGTCGAGACCCTCACCGAGGAGCAGCAGGCCAGCCTCGGCAACGACCGCCGCGCCACCCTCAACGAGCTGCTCTTCCCCGGCCCGACGGCGGCCTTCCACGAGTCCCGCGAGAAGTACGGCGACCTGTCCGGCGTCTCGACGATCGACTACCTCTACGGCCTGCGCCGCGGCGAGGAGCACCGCGTCCGGGTCCGCGAGGGACGCGAGATGCTCTTCGGCCTCGAGGCGATCAGCGACCCCGACGAGCGCGGCTTCCGCAACGTGCTGGCGACCGTCGACGGACAGCTGCGCCCCGTGCAGGTCCGCGACCGCGGCATCTCCGCCGACGCCGCCTCCGCCGAGAGGGCCGACCCGAAGACGCCGGGCCACGTCGCGGCGCCGTACGACGGCGCGGTGACCGTGACCGTCGCCGAGGGCGACGCGGTCGAGGCCGGCCAGACCGTGGCGACGATCGAGGCGATGAAGATGGAGGCCTCGATCACCGCCCCCGTCTCCGGCACGGTCCAGCGGCTCGTGATCCCGTCCACCAAGGCCGCCGAGGGTGGCGACCTGGTGCTGGTGATCGGCTGACCGGCTAGACCCTGCACCTGCCCCCTGCGGTCGCGAAGACCGCGCGGCAGGCGGGCAGGGGCGTGCCCGCGGAGGCGGCCGACCAGACGGTCTGCACGGCGCGGGCCACGAAACCCGGCACGTCGTCGTGCATGGCGTGACCGGAGCCGAGCCCGATCGCGTGGATGCCGTCGGTGGTGGCGCGCGCCAGCCGGTCGTGGGCGCGGTACCAGGGGCCGATCCACGACTCCTTCGAGTCCTGGCTGATCACCGCGACCGGCAGGTCGCCGAGGTCGAGCCCGGCGAGCTCCTCGGCGACGACCTCCTTGTGGATCGTGCGGCCGCCCTCCCGCCACATGAATCCCCGGTCGTTGAGCGGCCCGGCGACGAACTGCTCGCGCACCGACGGGTCCTCGAGCACCAGTCCGGCGAGGTCGTCGGGGAAGTCCTTCGCGTAGGCCTGGGCGACCAGCCCGCCGTAGGACCAGCCGAGCACGACGTAGGGCGGCTCGACGCCCGCCGCCGACAGCGTCTTGCGCAGGTCGGCCGCCGCCGAGCCGGGTGACGGGTCCGGGTCGTTCTTCGCGAGCGGCGGGCTCAGCCCGATGCCCGCGCGGTCGTAGAAGCACGCCGTGGTGCCCTCCGCCAGCCGGTCGCGGAGGTCGGCGAACGTGCCACCCGACGTGTTCAGCCCGGCGACGAGCACGATCGCGGGACCACCCTCCCCCGCGCAGTCGAGGTGCAGGCCGGCCGGGTCGGCCGCAGTCTCGGACGTGGCGGGCTCCGAGGTCGGCGCCGGGCTCTCGGAGGCCGGCGGGTCGGCGCTGTCCGACCCCGCCGAGGTGCACCCGCTCGCCAGCAGCACGACCGCCACTGCGCACGCCCAGGCCCTCATGGCCCCAGTGTGCTCCGCTCAGGGCTGGTTGAGCACCAGGGCGTCGGGATCGGGCTCGGCGTAGTCCGTGACCTCCGGCTCCTGGCCGGTGATCTGCCGGAAGACCTCGGCGGCCACGGCCCGCATGCCGTTGATCTTCGGGTGGAACGGCGCGGCGATCCCAGCCCGGAACCGCGGTCCGTTGACCCAGGCCCTGCCCTTGGCGCACACGTCGTGCCCCTCCGACACGGCCTCCATGTCGACGTACGACGCCCCTGCCGCCGTCGCGCCCTTCTCGAGCGAGTCGTTGAGCACGCCCGCCACGTCGGTGACGGGGCCGAGCAGGTCGGGCGAGGCGCCGACGGCCGCGCAGGTGCCCTCGGTCGGGAGGATGTCGGGGTAGCCGACGACCAGCACCTTGGCGTCCGGCGCGATCTCCAGGATGTTGCGCACCGCCTTCTCGACGCGCCCCGCGACCTTGCGGGCGTCGGCCTCCAGGTCGTCGACCGGGCACGCGGCGCCGTCCTGGCAGCGGATCAGCGAGTCGTAGATGGCGAAGTCGTTGCCGCCGATGCCGAGGGTGACCAGGTCGGTGTCGGCCGAGACGGCGTCGAGCTGCGGGCGCGTGGTGTTGCCGTCGAACATCCGCATCCGGGCATAGAGGTCGGCGGTGGTAGCGGCGGAGCAGGAGACGTCGGTGTAGCTCGCGACGTCGAGCCAGTCGGCCAGGAACGCCGGGTAGTTGTCCTTGGAGCGGGCGCAACCGGTGGGGTCGGTGCGCATCGTGCCGATGAACGGGCCCGCGGAGAACGAGTCACCGAGTGCGACGTAGTCGATGTCGGTGGTCACCTCGGTCTCGATGACCGGGTCGGGCAGGCTGGAGCCGCCGTCGGCGGCCTGCCCGCCCTCGCAGCCGGTCATGACAAGGGGCAGGGCCAGCGCGGCCAGCAGCACAGCACCCCTCACTGGCGCGCCGGCCCCTTCTGCCGCGGCGTGACGGCGAAGGTGAACCAGTCGGAGTAGAGCCCGAAGGTGGAGCGGACGGTGGCGCCGTCGACGCGCGCCGTGCCGGTGGTGCCGATGAAGGCCATGTCGGTGACCCGGCCGCCCCAGTCGCCGTTGCCGTCGCGCGTGGTGACCTCGATGCTGGTCAGGTCGCCGATGGCCGGCCAGTGCTTCTCGACCTGCGTGTCGTCGATGGTCGCGGTCCAGGTGGAGTACTTGGGGTTGGCGACGCCGTCGTAGGGGTCGGCCTGCGCCACGAGGTAGGGCACCGAGCCGGCCGAGGAGAAGCCGCCGTTGCTGGCGGAGAACTGGGTGAACGCGGGACGGCCGTCGTAGTGCAGGCCCTGCTTGGCCGTCGCCTTGATCGCGGCGTCGGCGGCGGGGTGCTCGACGTCGGCACCGCCGTAGACCTGGCACAGGCTGGTGTCACAGAGGTCGTAGTGGGGCGCGGAGGGGTGTGAGCGCTCGAAGGCCGCGTAGGTGCGGGCGGCGACCGACTGGGCGCTCACCGCGGCGGGCTCCCACACCGCCGGCACCTCCTGGGGCACGACGCCGCGCAGGTAGGCCTCCATCGAGAGCCGGTTGACCGTCTGGCGCTTCGCCCCGGCGCGAGGGGCGACCGACTGGAGGGTGCCGCGGTAGTCGTGGCGCCCGCCCGGTGCCACGAGGGTCAGCAGGCCGGTGACGGAGGAGAACTCGGCCTCGCCGGGGACCTTCTTCCACGTCCGCCAGCGCGGGCCCTTGGTGTACTGCACGAGGGTGTCCGGGCCTTGCGCGACCAGCCGCCACTTGCGGGCCGCGATCGGCGGCACCCGCCACGTGCGGTGCCGCTCGAGGCTGGTGACCTTGATGCCGCGCTGGGTGACCACCTGGACGTCTCGGCCGGTGTCGGCGGTGATCAGCACCCGGATCTTGCCGGTGATCGCGCCCCACGTCGTGCCGGGGTAGTAGAACTCGTCGATCTGCTGCCACGTCAGCCCCTGGAGCGCGGCGCCCTGGGCGCCGTACTGGGAGAGGCCGTGGCCGTGGCCGAAGCCGTGGCCGGTCACCGTGATCGCGGTGGAGCCGGGCGTGGCCCACGTCTCGACCTTCTTGCGCGGCGCAGCGGCGTCCGCGGGCAGCACCGGCAGCAGCAGCGCGCTCAGGACGAGCGCGAGCAGGATGCGGGAACGGGTCATGTCGGTGGCTCTCCCCCGAGGATCGAACGAGCAGAACCACCGAGCGTACAGGCGGTCGATGACGTCCGGACCCGGACCGGCGATCCCGGGAGAAGGGCGTGCGAGCGTGCGAGACTGCGGGCATGTTCGGGGGACGAGCACGGCGCCGCGAGGAAGAGCTCGCCGCAAAGGACGCGTGGCGCGTCGCGCGCCGGATCATGGACGAGGACGTCACGGTCCTCGGCGAGCAGGTCGCCGAGCTGCACGTCGACACCCTCGCCGACGACCTCGACCCGGTCGCCCGCGACCACTACCGACGCGCCCTCGAGCACTACGACCGGGCCACGCGCGCGCTGGCCGACAGCGAGACCGCCGCCGACGTCCTCGCGATCGAGCAGGTCGTCGCCGACGCCCGCTACCACCGCGCCGCCGTGCTCGCGGTCCGCGACGGCGAGCCGCTCCCCGAGCGCCGCGAGCCCTGCTTCTTCAACCCCCAGCACGGTCCGTCGAGGCAGGACGTCGAGTGGGCGCCGCCGGGCGGCACGGCACGCTCCATCCCCGTGTGCGCGGCCGACGCGCGTCGGCTGGCAGCCGGCGAGGAGCCGCTGGTCCGGATGGTCCGGGTCGGCGACCGCTGGGCGCCCTGGCACGAGACCGGCGGCGTTGCCGCCGTGACGAAGCGGGCCCGCGCCGCGGTCACGCAGGGCCAGCACGGCGACGGCGCGCGTCGGGTGGTCGACCAGGCGGCCGCCGAGATCAGCGCCCGCAACGCGGGCGGTGCCGGCTACATCTGAGCCGGCGCCTCAGACGCGGTGCAGGCGGCGGGCGGCCTCGGCGACCGACCCGCTCATCGACGGGTAGACGGTGAACGCGTGGGCCAGCTGGTCGGCCGTGAGCGACTCTGCCACCGCGATCGAGACCGGGTGGATCAGCTCGGAGGCGCGCGGCCCGACGACCACTCCCCCGACCACGATGCCGGTGCCGGGGCGGCAGAAGAGCTTCACGAAGCCGTCACGCACGCCCTGCATCTTGGCCCGGGCGTTGCCGGCCAGCGGGAGCATGACGACCTCGGCGGTGATCTCGCCGGCGTCGACGGCCTGCTGCGACCAGCCGACCGTGGCGATCTCGGGTGAGGTGAAGACGTTGGAGGAGACCTTCTTGAGGTCGAGCGGCGCGACCGCGTCGCCGAGGAAGTGCCACATCGCGATGCGTCCCTGCATCGCCGCGACCGAGGCGAGCATGAGCACGCCCGTGCAGTCGCCGGCGGCGTACACCCCGCGTGCGGTGGTGCGCGAGACCCGGTCGACAGTGATGAAGCCGCCGTCGTCGGTGGCCACCCCGGCGTCCTCGAGGCCGAGGTCGGCGGTGTTGGGGATCGAGCCGAGCGCGAGGATGCAGTGGCTGCCGGTGACCGTACGGCCGTCGGTCAGCGTCACCGTCACCTCGTCGCCCTCGCGGGTCACCGACTGCATCCGCGACTTGCCGAGCACGTTCATCCCGCGCCGGGTGAGCACCTCCTCGAGCACCGCCGACGCGTCGGCGTCCTCGCCGGGAAGCACCCGGTCGCGGCTGCTCACGAGCGTGACGTCGATGCCGAGCGAGAGGTAGGCGCTGGCGAACTCCGCGCCCGTCACGCCCGAGCCGACCACGATCAGCTTCTCGGGCACCTCGGTCAGGTCGTAGACCTGCTCCCAGGTGAGGATCCGCTCGCCGTCCGGCTGCGCGCTGGGCAGCGTGCGCGGCGCGGCGCCGGTCGCGACGATGATCGCGTCGGCCTGCAGCGTCTCCTCGCCGGCGTCGGTGGCGGCTACGACCGTGAGGTCGGGCCCGAGCCGGCCACGCCCCTTGAGGACGCGTACGCCGTCGCGGTCGAGGCGGGCGGCGATGTCGGTCGACTGGTCGGTCGCGAGCTGCTTGACGCGGGCGTTGACGCGGGCCAGGTCGACCACGATCGAGGTGGCGGCGTCGCCCTCGTGGTCGCGGAAGTTGACCCCGAGCTCCTGCGCCGCCGCCATGTCGGTCATCAGCTCCGACGTCGCGATCAGCGTCTTGCTGGGCACGCAGTCGGTGAGGACCGCGGAGCCGCCGACACCGTCGGTGTCGACGATCGTGACCTCGGCGCCGAGCTGCGCGGCGACGTGCGCCGCCTCGTAGCCGCCCGGTCCGCCGCCGACGATGACGATGTGATCCATGAGCCTCTGCTTCTTGATGGAGATGTGGGTCTCGATACGGCGAACCGCCTACTCGACCTGGCCGGGCCCACGCCGAGCGCTCGTGCCTCGCGCTCGGCTGCCCGTCACAGGTTGATCATGTGGCCGGAGATGCCGTGGATGGCCTCCTTGACCGCCTCGGTCAGCGTCGGGTGCGCGAACACGTTGCGGCCGACCTCGTCGGCGGTGAGGTCCCACTTCTGGGCCAGCGTGAGCACCGGGAGCAGCTCGGTCACGTCGGGGCCGATCATGTGGGCGCCGATGATCTCGTTGTGCTCGGCGTCGGCGACGACCTTCACGAAGCCGACGGCCTCGCCGAGACCCATCGCCTTGCCGTTGGCGGTGAACGGGAACGACGCGGTCTTGACGTCGTACCCCTTCTCCTTGGCCTGCGCCTCGCTGTAGCCGAAGGAGCCGATCTGCGGCATGCAGTAGGTGGCGCGCGGGATCATGTCGTAGTCGATCGGCATGGTCTCGGCGCCGTTGATGGTCTCCGCGGCGACGATGCCCATCGCCTCGGCGACGTGGGCGAGCATCATCTTGCCGGTGCAGTCGCCGATGGCGTAGACGCCCGGCACGTTGGTGCGCATGTAGTCGTCGATCTCGATCGCACCACGCTCGGAGACCGCCACGCCGACGGCCTCGAGGCCGTAGCCGTCGATGCGCGGGGCGAAGCCGAAGGCGGCCAGGAACTTGTCGGCCTCGAGCACCTGCTCGCTCTGCCCATCACTGGCACCGCCGGCCGGGGCGACGGTGACCTTGACGCCCGAGCCGGTGTCCTCGACGCCCTTCACGGCGGTGGAGGTCAGCACCTTCACGCCGAGCTTCTTGTAGTGCTTGGCGAGCTCCTTGGAGATGTCGGCGTCCTCGGTCGGGACCATCCGGTCGAGGAACTCCACGATCGTGACGTCGACGCCGAAGTTGGCCATCACGTAGGCGAACTCGACGCCGATCGCGCCGGAGCCGCCGATGACGATCGAGCTCGGGAGCTGGTCGGTGAGGATCTGCTCCTCGTAGGTGACGACGTTCTCGCTCAGCTCGACGCCGGGCACCAGGCGCACCTTCGCGCCGGCGGCGATGATCAGGTTGTCGAAGGTGTAGCGGGTCGTCTGCCCGTCCTTGTCCTTCACGTCGACGTCGTTGCGGCTCACGAGGGTGCCCCAGCCGTCGATCTCGGTGATCTTGTTCTTCTTCATCAGGAAGTGGACGCCCTTGACGATGCCGGCGCTCACGTCGCGGCTGCGCTTGTGCGTCGGGCCGAAGGCCATGGTGGCGTCGCCCTCGATGCCGAACTTCGCCTTCTCGTGCTGGAGCGTGTGCGCCAGCTCGGCGTTCTTCAGCAGGGCCTTGGAGGGGATGCAGCCGACGTTGAGGCAGACACCTCCCCAGTACTTCTCCTCCACCACGGCCACCTTCTGGCCGAGCTGTGCTGCGCGGATGGCGGCGACGTAGCCACCGGGGCCGGCGCCGAGGACGAGGGTGTCGAAGTGCGTGTCGGTCACGGGCCCAGCCTAGTTGTCCGGGCCACGGCGCCGACACCCGAGGTCGAGGCTCGATATCGTGTGGCCCGTGACGCTCTACGCCGCCTACGGGACGAACCTCGATCCCGCCCGGATGAGTGAGCGCTGCCCCCACTCGATCCTCCAGTCCACCGGCTGGCTCACCGGCTGGCGGCTCACCTTCGGTGGCGAGGAGCACGGCTGGGACGGCGCTCTGTCGACGCTCGTCCAGGACCCCTTCGAGCAGGTCTTCGTGGCGGTGTACGACGTCACGCCCGAGGACGAGCGCGCCCTCGACGGCTGGGAGGCCGCCGACAGCGGGCTCTACCGCAAGACCAAGGTGCGGGTGCAAACGATGACCGGCGAGATGGTCGTGTGGACCTATGTCCTCGACGCCTACGAGGGCGGCCTGCCCTCCGCGTCCTACCTCGGTGTCCTCGCCGACGCCGCCGACGCGGCCGGCGCGCCCGAGGACTACGTCGCCGCGCTGCGCCGCCGGGCGTGCCGCTCGACGGGCCTCTGACGGGCCTCTGACGGGCCTCTGACAGGGCGACCCGCTCCACCCCTGCGGGGGCACGGTGTGACCTAAGTCGCACTCGCGCGTTGAACCTGTACACGGCGTTCGCCGTCGGGCAGGGGTCGGCGGCGGACGTCGTGGTCGGGCGCGCCCGGGTCTAGAGTTCGCCCGTGACCGAGACCCAGACGCCGTACGAAGCCGCCACCTCCGCCGCCGCGAAGCTCGCCGAGCTGACCGGCGTGGAGCGCCACGACATCGCCCTGGTGCTCGGCTCCGGCTGGCTGCCGGCCGTCGACGCGCTGGGCGAGGCGACCGCCGAGATCGACACCACAGACCTGCCGGGCTTCAGCGCCGCCGCGGTCGCCGGGCACAGCGGCAAGATCCGCTCGATCCGCAGCGGTGACAAGAACCTCCTCGTCTTCCTCTCGCGCACCCACTTCTACGAGGGGAAGGGCGTCGCCACGGTGGTCCACCCGATCCGCACCGCGGCCGCCGCCGGCTGCTCGGCGATCGTGCTGACCAACGGCTGCGGCGGGCTCAAGCAGGGCTGGCAGCCCGGCCAGCCGGTGCTGATCTCCGACCACATCAACCTCACCGGCACGAGCCCGATCGTCGGCGCCAACTTCGTCGACCTGACCGACCTCTACAGCCCCCGCCTGCGCGCGCTGTGCAAGGAGGTCGACGAGACCCTCGACGAGGGCGTCTACGTCCAGTTCCCCGGTCCCCACTACGAGACCCCCGCCGAGGTCCGGATGGCCGGCATCCTCGGCGGCCACCTCGTCGGGATGAGCACCACGCTCGAGGCGATCGCCGCGCGCGAGGCGGGCATGGAGATCCTCGGCATCAGCCTGGTCACCAACCTCGCCGCCGGACTGAGCGGCGAACCGCTCAACCACGCGGAGGTCCTCGAGGCCGGCAAGGCCGCTGCCAGCCGGATGGGCGGCCTGCTCAGCCAGGTCGTCGCCAAGATCTGAGCGGAGCACGGGTCTGATGCGGGTCCTCGTCTCCGGCGCCGCCGGCAGCCTCGGCCGCGTGATCACCGTCGGCCTCGCCGACCGCGGGCACGACGTGGTCGGCCTCGACCTGGTGCCCGCGCCCGAGGGGACGAGCTTCCCGTGGCACGAGGCCGACTGCGCCGACGCCGACGCCGTCGCAGCGGTCTTCGAGGCTCTGTCCACCGGGGGCAGGCTCGACGCGGTGGTCCACCTCGCCGGCCTCCCCGAGGAGGTCTCGCTGCCGGGCGAGCTCACCTCCCACGTCATCACCACGGCCGCACTGCTCGACGCGATGGTCGCCCACCGGGTGCCGCGCCTGGTCTACGCCTCCTCCAACCACGCGGTAGGTCGCACGCCCCGGTCCGCCGGCGAGCTCACCGAGCACGCCCGGCCGCGCCCCGACACCTACTACGGCGTCGCCAAGGTCGCGGCCGAGGCGCTGATGCAGCTCTTCGCCGACCGCCACGGCATCGACGCGGTCTCCTGCCGCATCGGCTCCTTCCTGGAGGAGCCGACCACCGTGCGTGCGCTCGCCACCTGGTTGTCGTACGACGACGGGGTGCGCATGGTCGAGGCCGCGCTGACCACCCCGGCCCCGGGCTTCGCCGTCCTCTACGGCATCAGCGCCAACACCCGCGGCTGGTGGGACCTCGAGCCCGGCCGCCGCCTCGGCTACGAGCCGCTCGACGACGCCGAGGAGTTCGCCGACCGGATCGCGGCGCGCCCCGAGGACGAGGCCGAGGCGGAGTTCGTCGGCGGACCGTTCGCGACGGCGGAGTTCCATCGGCCGGCGCTCGGCGACTGACCGCCCACGCTTGACTTGGAGCGCACTCCAAGTCGGACACTGGTCGGATGACCAGCCTGAGCATCGCCGAGGCCGCCGAGCAGACCGGGCTCACCGCCCACACGCTGCGCTACTACGAGCGCGACGGGCTGCTGCTCCACTCGGTCGAGCGCGCGTCCTCCGGACACCGCCGCTACACCGACGACGACCTCCGCTGGATCGAGATGGTGACCCGGCTGCGGTCCACCGGCATGCCCATCCGCGACGTACGACGCTATGCCGCCCTGGTGCGCGAAGGCGACGGCAACGAGGCGGAGCGGCTGGCGCTGCTGCTGGCCCACCGCGAGGTCGTCGAGCGCCAGCTGGCCGAGGTCACCTCCCACCTGCGCGCCATCGACTACAAGATCGCGCTCTACGAGGGGAAGCTCACCCCGGCGGAGTGACGGGGCTTGACTTCGAGCGCACTCCAAGGCGAATGGTGGAGGGCATGACACAGATCCAGCACCGCACGCTCGGCACCACCTCCTCCCTCACGGTCAGCGCCCTCGGCCTCGGCTGCATGGGGATGTCGGAGTTCTACGGGACGCCCGACGAGCAGGGCGGCACCGACACCATCCACCGCGCGCTCGACCTCGGCGTGACGTTCCTCGACACCGCCGACATGTACGGCCCGTTCACGAACGAAAAGCTCGTCGGCAAGGCCATCGCGGGTCGCCGCGACGAGGTCCAGCTCGCCACCAAGTTCGGGAACGAGCGCCTGCCCGACGGCACCATGGTCGGCATCAACGGGTCGCCCGACTACGTCCGCAAGGCCTGCGACGACTCGCTCCAGCGCCTCGGCGTCGACCACATCGACCTCTACTACCAGCACCGCGTCGACAAGACCGTCCCGATCGAGGAGACCGTCGGGGCGATGAAGGAGCTCGTCGAGGCCGGCAAGGTCCGCCACCTCGGCCTGTCCGAGGCCTCGGCCGCGACGATCCGCAAGGCCCACGCCGTGCACCCGATCACCGCGCTCCAGACGGAGTACTCGCTCTTCACCCGCGACCTCGAGGACGAGATCCTGCCCACGATCCGCGAGCTCGGGATCGGCCTGGTGCCGTACTCCCCGCTCGGCCGCGGCCTGCTGACCGGTGCGATCAGCGCCGACACCGGCGCCGACGGCGAGGCCGACCGCCGCCGCTCGGAGTACTTCCCGCGCTTCCAGGGCGAGGCCCTCGACGCCAACCTCGTGCTGGTCGGCAAGGTGCGCGAGCTCGCCGCGGCCAAGGGCTGCACGCCCGGCCAGCTCGCGCTCGCCTGGGTGCTCGCCCAGGGCCAGGACGTCGCCCCGATCCCCGGCACCAAGCGCGTGAAGTACCTCGACGAGAACGTCGGCGCCGTCGACGTCGAGCTCTCGGCCGACGACCTGACCGCCCTCGAGCAGGCCGTCCCGCGCGACGCGGTCCAGGGCGACCGCTACGGCAGCATGGCCTCGATCGACTCCTGAGTCGATCACCGCGGGGGTCGGCCCGGGATCCGCCTAGGTGGCGGCGATGCCCACCCGGCCCTCGCGGAAGGCGTCGACGAAGAGCGCGTGGTCCTCGCGGACGCGGACGGCGTACTCGATGCCCCAGTCGCACAGCCAGGCGACGAAGTCGTTGCGTCGGCCCTGCAACGAGTCGGCGATCGCCGACTCGACCTGGAAGTCGACGAGGTCCTGCTTGCTGTCCTCGTCGGAGGCGCAGTGGATCTTCGCGGTGGCGCGACCGAGCAGGTCGACGACGGCCCGCATGTCCTCGGGCTCGTTGATCTCGGTCCAGTCCAGGTCGACCTCGTAGGGCGAGACCTCGGAGACGACATAGCCGGTGCCGCCGATCGAGGTGTGGCCGAGCAGCGGGTCGGTGTGCACCTGGAGCGCGCGCTGGCTGACGACCGTGCGGTGGCCCTCGTGCTCGAAGTAGGCGTCCACCTCCTCGGTGTCGACGAACCGGCTCAGCGCCGGCACGTTGGCCTGCTTCATGCTCAGCACGACGTCGTTGTCGAGGGCCTGGCTGTAGCCCTCCACCAGCACGTTGTACGCCGGCAGCCCGGCGCTGCCGATGCCGAAGCCGGACTTCCCGACGACGTCGCGCAGCTCGTAGAAGAGCTCGCGGTCGAAGCGCTTGGACTCGGGGATCGTGTCGAGGTAGCCGCGGAAGGCGGCGACGACCTCGGCCCGCTCGGAGCGCTTGAGCCGGCGCGTGGAGCCGTCCTCGACGAAGCGCCGGCGGCCGTCCTGCATCGCGGTCATCTGGTCGAGCAGGTCGGCGCGGCGCATCGAGCGGGCCTCGACGAGCGCCGTCAGCACCGGACCGTCCGCATTGTCGAGCCGGATCGCGAAGTCGTCCTCGTCGGACTGCACGTAGTGCGACACCTGGGCGAGGTAGGACCGGACGTAGCGGCCGATGAGCTTGCGGATCGCCTCCTCGGGCAGCGCCTTCTGCCAGGCGACGAGGGCGAGGCTCGCGGCGAAGCGCTGGAGGTCCCACGTGAAGTGGCCGAGGTAGGCCTCGTCGAAGTCGTTGACGTCGAAGATCAGCCGGCCGTCGGAATTGAGGTAGGTGCCGAAGTTCTCCACGTGAAGGTCGCCGTGGATCCAGATCCGCTCGGCGCCGTGGTCGGCCCAGTCGTCCTGCTCGGGCGTGACGTCGTTGTAGAAGAGGCACGCGGTGCCGCGGTAGAAGGCGTGCGGGTCGCGGGCCATCTTGCGGTACTTCGCGCGGAACGCGGCCGGGTCGGCGCGCATCAGCGGGGCGAAGGCGTCGCGCAGCACGTCGACGATGGTGTCGGTCCGGTTCGTGGGCACCCCGCCAACCTAGCTGGGGCCCTGCCTCTAGGTTGGGCCCATGGCAACCACACAACTGGGTGACAACACCGTCAACACCGTCGGCGAGCTGCCCGCGGTCGGCTCGCAGGCCCCCGGGTTCGACCTGGTCGGGCTCACGTTCCAGCCCCTCACCGATGCCGACGTCGCCGGCAAGCGCGTCGTGCTCAACATCTTCCCGAGCATCGACACCGGCGTGTGCCAGGCGAGCGTGCGCACGTTCAACGAGCTCGCCTCCGGCCTCGAGAACACGGCCGTCGTCAACGTCTCGGTCGACCTGCCGCTGGCCCAGGCCCGCTTCTGCGGCGCCGAGGGCATCGACAGCGTCGAGGTCGGCTCGGCCTTCCGCTCCTCCTTCGGGCAGGACTACGGCGTGGCGATGGCCGACGGCGGCTGGCAGGGCATGCTCGCCCGCGCGGTTGTGGTGCTCGACACCGACCGCACCGTGCTCCACACCCAGCTGACCGACGCGATCGGCCAGGAGCCCGACTACGACGCCGCGGTCGCCGCGCTGTCCTGACGGATCAACCGGTGCGACCTGCGAGCCCGCGCTCGCAGCCCCGCATCATCTGCTCGTGGTTCCACCGCAGCACCGGCCCCAGCACGCGCGACACGCTGGCCAGTGCGCGGTGGGCCACGACCACGGTCTGCTCGTAGACCAGGTGCGTGTCCGCACCCGCCGCGCGCACGTGGAACGCCGACCACCCCTCGAGGTCGCCGCTGATCGCGCTCCGCAGCACGTCGGGGCCCCGCTCCTCCGCGTGCAGCACGAGGTCGAGCGTGTAGGGCAGCACCGACCGGCACAGCACCCGGGCCGTGTCGTCGTCGATCTTGGCGACCGCCAGCACCTGGGGCCACCACTCGGGGTAGAACTCGAGGTCGAGCAGCACCTGGCGTACGGCGTCGGGCGCAGCCGCCACGTCCCACGCGCGCTCGAACCGGAAGGTCGTCATCGCCGCGACGCGAGCCAGTCGTGCTCGACCTGGGGCAGCACCCGCGCGTCGAGGAAGACCTCGGCGAGCTCCTTGTCGCCCATCGCGGCGCGGAAGAACATCGGCACGGTGAGCCCGTGCCCGGGTCGGTGCACGACCTCGATCGGGTCGTCGCGCTCGATCACCCCCGCCTCGCGGACCGCGAGGTAGGCGCCGGTGCGGCCGTGCTCGGCGAAGCGTCGTACCCACTTCGGCTCGCCCATGTGGGCCGCGAACGTGGCGCACGGGACGCGCGGACCGCACACCTCCAGCAGGGTCAGCCCGACCCGCCACCGCTCGCCCACCTCGGCGTCGTCGACGTCGAGGCCGGACGTCGTGAGGTTCTCGCCGAACATCCCGTCGGGCAGGTCACGGCCGAGCTCCTTGCCCCAGAGGTCGAGCTCCTCGCGCGCGACGGCGTAGACCGCCTGGGTCTCACCGCCGTGGTGCTTGCGGCTGCCGATCGCGTCGTCGACCACTCCGCTGCCGAGACCCCCGTGCTTGGGCCCGGGGTCGCGGACCTCGATCCGGTCGACGGGGCGCTTGCGGATGCCCGAGGGGTGGCGCACCCCGGGCACCGACTCGAGGGAGCCGGCGTTGACGGAGCGGATGGTCGCGGTCACGGCGCCACGCTAGCCGGGGCCGGCGAGGCCACGCCTCCCGATACAGGGTGATCGGCACGTTCGAGGAGCCCGCGAGCCGCCAGACGGCTCAGGGATTCCACGATCCCCCGACGTGCGAACCCCGCCCGCCCTAGTGTCGGCGCCATGGGGGAACGGGTAGCGGTCTACATCGACTTCGACAACGTGGTGATCTCGCGCTACGACCACGTGCACGGCGAGGGAGCGTGGCGCGAGGACGACGCCCGAGCCCACGCGATGCGATCCGGCTCGGAGGACCCCGTCGACCAGAAGCTCACGGCCGCGAAGGTCGACCTCGCCGCCATCATCGACTTCGCGACCTCGTTCGGTGTTGTCGCGATGACTCGCGCCTACGCCGACTGGTCGGTGCCGGCCAACGCGGCATACCGACGAGACCTGATCAACAGGACCGTCGACCTCGTCCAGCTCTTCCCGGTGTCGGGAACCAAGAACGGTGCCGACATCAGGCTCGCGGTCGACGCCGTGGACGACCTGGCGCGCCACACCGACATCACGCACGTCGTACTCGTGGCAGGTGACTCGGACTACGTGCCGCTGGCCCAGCGCTGCAAGCGTCTGGGTCGGAGTGTGGTCGGCATCGGAGTTGCGGGGTCGACCAGCCCGGTGCTGGTGAGCGCCTGCGACGAGTTCGCCAAGTACGAGGAGCTGCCCGGGGTCAAACCAGTCGCAGGTGGGGTCGCGGCCTCCCAGACGACGACTGCGGAAAAGACCACCACCAAGGCCACGGCGAAGCAGGTCAACCCGGCCAAGGCGGGCGCCTCATCGCCTGGCAGCGACACTCCCGAGCGCATCGCGGCGTCCGCCCTCCTCGTCCGCACCATGGGCGTAGCCAAGAAGGACGACGACGGTTGGGTCTACGCCGCCGCGCTGAAGAGCCAGATGAGACGGATCGACCCAGCGTTCGACGAGAAGACACTGGGCTTTGCCTCGTTCAAGGGTTTTGCTGAGTCCTGCTCGACCGTCGTGGAGACCAAGCTCCGCGACACCCATCAGCTCCTGCGTCTTCGCTAGCCGTGCTGCCCGGACATCAGGAGTCGCCGGTGTGGCAGACCGCCTCGATGTTGTTGCCCTCGGTGTCGCGGACGAAGGCGCCGTAGTAGCCGGCGTGGTACTCCGGCCACAGGCGCGGCTCGTGGAGCGACTCGGCTCCGGCGGCGACGGCCTCGGCGTGGAAGGCGCGGACGGTCGCGGCGTCGGGCGCGCTGAAGGCGACGTGGACCTCGCGGTTGTCGCCGACGCCCTCGAAGGTGCTGATCCAGAAGTCCGGACCCTCGGTGCCGTAGCCGATGGCGACCTCGACGTCCATGATCGGCCGGTGGCCGAGGACCCCGAGGACCCGGTCGTAGAACGCCGCCGCGCGGCCCAGGTCGGTGCAGTTGATGCCCAGGTGATCGATCATGACGGGATCGTGCCACCACCCGCCGACAAGGCGGCCCTGATCGGGCGTTCGACGATGTCGAACGGTCGCGGTGGTGGTGTGGCGGTCGTCACTCGCATCCTCGGGAGATCTCGTCGCGGCCCTGGCCGCGACCCTCTACCGGAAGGGAGAAGAACGCGTGCTCACCGACATCTTTCTGCCCGAGGTACTCGGGACGGCCACGCTGCTGCTGCTCGGTTGCGGCGTCGTGGCCAACGCCGTACTGCCACGCACGAACGGCAACGGCGGAGGCTTCTTGATGATCAACTTCGGCTGGGGGATCGCCGTCTTCGCCGGCGTCTTCGTGGCCTACAAGTCCGGCGCCCACCTGAACCCCGCCGTCACGCTCGGGCTGCTTGCGTCCGGCGCCGACCTGTCGCTCGCCGACGTCGTGACCTACATCGCCGGCCAGATGGTCGGTGCCTTCCTCGGCGCCGTGCTGGCGTGGATGGCCTACAAGGAGCACTTCACCGACGAGGACGCCGCTGCCGAGGACAAGCTGGCGGTCTTCAGCACCATGCCCGCGATCCGCAGCTCGGCGTGGAACCTGGTGACCGAGGTCGTGGGCACCTTCGTGCTCGTCTTCGTCATCATCTCGTTCGGCAACACCCCCAGCGAGCTCGGCCCGCTGGCCGTTGCGCTGCTCGTCGTCGGCATCGGCGCCAGCCTCGGCGGTCCGACCGGCTACGCCATCAACCCCGCGCGCGACCTCGGCCCCCGCATCGCGCACGCCGTCCTGCCGATCCCGAACAAGGGGTCGAGCGGCTGGTGGTACGCGTGGGTCCCCGTCGCCGGCCCCGTCGTCGGCGGAGTCCTCGGCGGCCTGGTCGCCGGCGCCGTCGGCTACGTCTGAGCCCCAGCCCCGCACACCTCCACACACCACGACCCACCGAAGGAGCACCTCATGGCAGACAGCACCTACATCCTCGCGATCGACCAGGGCACCACGTCCACCCGCGCGATGATCTTCGACGCGCAGGCCACCGTGGTCGCCGTCGACCAGGTCGAGCACGAGCAGATCTTCCCGCGCGCCGGGTGGGTCGAGCACGACGGCATCGAGATCTGGGACAACACCCGCAAGGTCATCGGCGGCGCCCTGGCGAAGGCCAACCTCAACAGCGGCAACATCGCCGCGGTCGGCATCACCAACCAGCGCGAGACCGCCATCGTCTGGGACAAGAAGACGGGGAAGCCGGTCTACAACGCCATCGTCTGGCAGGACACGCGCACCCAGAAGATCGTCGACGAGCTCGCCAAGGACGGCGGCGTGGAGCGCTACAAGAAGGTCTGCGGCCTGCCGCTGGCGACGTACTTCTCCGGGCCCAAGGTGCGCTGGATCCTCGACAACGTCGAGGGCGCGCGTGAGAAGGCCGAGGCCGGAGACCTGCTCTTCGGCAACACCGACACGTGGGTCCTGTGGAACCTCACCGGCGGCGCCGACAACGAGGGCGTCCACGTCACCGACGTCACCAACGCCAGCCGCACGATGCTGATGGACCTCTCGACCCTGTCGTGGGACGAGTCGATCGCTGACGACATGGGCATCCCGATGTCGATGCTGCCCGAGATCCGCTCCTCCTCGGAGGTCTACGGCGAGTGCCGTCCGGGCGTGCTGAAGGGGACCCCCGTCTCCGGCATCCTCGGCGACCAGCAGGCGGCGACCTTCGGCCAGGCGTGCCTGGAGAAGGGCATGGCCAAGAACACCTACGGCACCGGCAACTTCATGCTGCTGAACACCGGAACGGAACAGGTGCCCAGCGAGAACGGCCTGCTGACGACCGTCTGCTACAAGGTCGGCGACCAGGATCCCGTGTACGCGCTCGAGGGCTCGATCGCGGTGACCGGCTCGCTCGTGCAGTGGATCCGCGACAACCTCGGCATGATCACCAGCGCCCCGGAGATCGAGCAGCTCGCCACGACCGTCGAGGACAACGGCGGCGCCTACTTCGTGCCCGCGTTCTCGGGCCTCTTCGCGCCGCACTGGCGCCCCGACGCCCGCGGCGGCCTCGTCGGCCTGACCCGCTACGTCAACAAGGGCCACATCGCGCGCGCCGTGCTGGAGGCGACCGCCTTCCAGACGCGCGAGGTGCTCGACGCGATGAACGCCGACTCGGGGGTCCCGCTCACCGAGCTCAAGGTCGACGGGGGCATGGTGGTCAACGAGACGCTCATGCAGTTCCAGGCCGACATCCTCGGCGTGGACGTCGTACGCCCCAAGGTGGCCGAGACGACCGCGCTCGGAGCGGCGTACGCCGCCGGGCTCGCCGTGGGCTACTGGGACAGCACCGACGACATCACGGCCAACTGGGGAGAGGACAAGCGGTGGACGCCGCAGATGGACGAGGGTGAGCGCGAGCGGCTCTACCGCAACTGGAAGAAGGCTGTCAGCAAGACCCTCGACTGGGTCGACGACGACGTCGAGTGAATCCACGGGGCACGGACGCAGCGAGAAGACAGTGAAGGAGACGACGTGATCACGACCCGACCCCTGGACCCCGGCTTCCGCGAGCAGGCCTGGCAGGCACTCGACGGCGGCCACTTCGACCTGGTGGTCGTCGGCGCCGGAGTGACGGGTGCGGGCATCGCCCTGGACGCCGCGACGCGTGGGCTGAAGGTGGCGCTGGTCGAGCAGGCCGACCTGGCCAGCGGCACCTCGTCGCGGTCCTCGAAGCTCTTCCACGGCGGCCTGCGCTACCTCGAGCAGCTGAACTTCGGCCTCGTCCGCGAGGCGCTGCGCGAGCGCGAGCTGATGCTCACCCGGCTCGCGCCGCACCTCGTCAAGCCCGTGTCGTTCCTCTATCCGCTGAGCCACCGGGTGTGGGAGCGCCCCTACGTCACGGCCGGGCTGACCCTCTACGACCGGATGGGCGGCGCACGATCGGTGCCCGGCCATGCCCAGCTGTCGCGTCGGGGCGCCCTGCGCCTGGCCCCCGCGCTGCGCCCGGACGCGCTGGTCGGTGCCCTGCGCTACTACGACGCGCAGGCCGACGACGCCCGCCACACCATGATGCTCGCCCGCACCGCGGCGGCCTATGGTGCGACGGTGGCGACGTCCGTGCAGGTCACCGACTTCGACCAGGTCGGCGAACGGGTCGTCGGGGTGCAGCTCAGGGACGTCGAGACGGGCGCGACCTGCTCGGTGCGCTCCTCGGTGGTGGTCAACGCGTCGGGGGTCTGGACCGACTCCGTGCAGGCGCTGTCCGGCGCCGGGGGCCGCTTCCGCGTCCGGGCCTCCAAGGGGGTGCACCTCGTCGTGCCGCGACACCGCATCCCCTCGGAGACGGGCCTCATCCTGCGCACCGAGAAGTCCGTGCTCTTCGTGATCCCGTGGGGCACCCACTGGATCGTCGGCACCACCGACACCGACTGGAACCTCGACCTCGCGCACCCTGCGGCGAGCCGCTCCGACATCGACTACATCCTCGACCACGTCAACACCGTGCTGGCCTCGCCGCTGACGCACGACGACATCGAGGGGGTGTACGCCGGCCTGCGACCGCTCCTGTCGGGTGAGAGCGACTCGACCTCGCAGCTCTCGCGGGAGCACGCCGTCGCCCGGTCGCAGCCGGGCCTGGTCTCGGTGGCGGGCGGGAAGTACACCACCTACCGCGTGATGGCCGCCGACGCCGTCGACCTCGCCCGCGAGGACCTGCCGGGCGTCGTGCCCGACAGCGTCACCGAGGACATCCCGCTGCTGGGCGCCGAGGGCTACGCGGCCCTGGTCCACCAGCTCCCCCAGCTCGCCGCGCGCAGCGGGCTGCCCGAGTGGCGGGTGCGCCACCTGCTCGACCGCTACGGGTCGCTCGTCCACGAGCTCTTCGCCCTCGCCGACGCCGAGCCCGACCTGTGGGAGCCCGTGGCCGACGCCCCGGAGTACCTCCGCGTGGAGATCCGCTACGCCGCCACGCACGAGGGCGCCCTGCACCTCGACGACGTACTGGCCCGGCGCACGCGCATCTCGATCGAGACGCCCGACCGCGGCGTCGCGTGCGCGGCGGAGGCTGCCGCGCTGATGGGCGCCGCGCTGGGCTGGGACGCCGAGCGCACCGACGACGAGGTCGATGCGTACGCCGCCCGCGTGGCGGCCGAGCGGGAGTCGCAGCGTGCCGAGCACGACCTCGACGCCAACGCCGAACGGCTGGTCGCGCCCGACATCCGCAGGCGGTCCGTGGGACGTGCCCTGTCGTGAGCGTCCTCGACGTCCCGTCCTCCCGGGAGGCCTGAGCCGTGCCGGGCAACGTGCAGGCGGTCGAGCGCGCCGCCGCCGTCCTCTCCCTGGTCGCGTCCGCGAGCAGGCCCCTCGGCCTCGCCGACATCGCGGCCGCCGTCGACCTCCCCAAGTCGACGGTCCACGGCCTCCTCACGACGTTGCGCTCCATCGGGTGGATCGAGCAGGACCGACCCACCGGCGCCTACCGCGCCGCGCGGTCGATGGCCGGCCTCGCGCAGGGCCTCGACGTCGCCGACCTCCGCAGCGCGGCCACGCCCTGGATGGACAGCCTGGCCGCCCAGACCGGGCTCGAGGTGCACCTCAGCCGCCTGGAGGGCATCGAGGGCATGGTCGTGCAGCACGTCTACCGTCCCGACAACAGCCCCCAGCGGCTCAGGGTCGGCGAGCGGCTCCCGCTCCACGCGACCGCGAGCGGCAAGGTGCTGCTGGCGCACGCCCGACCCGGCCTGCTGGACCTGGAGGCGCGCCCCGAACGCTTCACCCGGCACACCCTGGTCGACGAGGACGAGGTCGGCACCGAGCTCGAGCAGGCGCGCACCGACGGCTACGCCGTCGAGGTCGGCGAGTACTACCCCGACGTCTCCTCGGTCGCGGTGCCGGTGCGTGACGCGCTCGGCGACCCGGTCGCCGCGCTGGCGGTGCTCGGGCCGCGGGCGGAGCTCACCCTGGGCACCGGACGGCCGGACGTCGTCACCCCGCTGATCCGGGCCGCCGGGTCGATCTCCCGCGCGCTGTGGGTGTCGGCATGACGACCCGTCGGCTGATCGCGGCGATCGACCAGGGCACCGGCTCCACCCGGTGCCTGCTCTTCGACGAGTCGGGGCAGCTGGTCAGCATGGCCCAGCGCGAGCACACCCAGCACCACCCGCAGCCGGGGTGGTCCGAGCACGACGCCGCCGAGATCTGGTCCAACGTCCGGCGCGTGGTGCCGGAGGCGCTGGCCGACGCCGGGGCCACCCCGGCCGACGTCGTCGCGCTCGGGATCGCCAACCAGCGGGAGTCCTGCCTGCTGTGGGACCGGTCCACGGGGCAGCCCCTCTCGCCCGTCATCACGTGGGAGGACACCCGCGCCTCCGTGGTGGTCGACCGGGTCATCGCCGACGGCCACCACGACGCCGTGCTGGCCGCGACCGGCATCCCTCCGAGCACCTACTTCGCGGCCTCCCGCGTGCGGTGGCTGCTCGACACCGTGCCCGACCTCGAGCAGCGATCCGTGCGGGGCGAGGTGGCCTTCGGCACGATGGAGTCCTGGCTGATCTGGAACCTCGCGGGCGTCCACGTCACCGACGTCACCAACGCCAGCCGCACCAACCTGATGAACATCGAGGCGCTGGCGTGGGACCCCGACATGCTGGGTGTCTTCGGGATCCCCGAGGAGGTGCTGCCGGAGATCCGCACCACCGCGGAGACCTACGGCAAGTGCCAGGACGTCCTTCCCGGCGTGCCGATCACCGCAGCGATGGGCGACCAGCAGGCCGCGCTCTTCGGGCAGACGTGCTTCGACGTCGGGGAGAGCAAGTGCACCTTCGGCACCGGTGCCTTCCTGCTCGTCAACACCGGGCACGTCCCCCGCAGGTCGCAGGCCGGCCTCCTCTCCACCGTGGCCTACGTGCTCCCGGGCGAGGAGCCGGTCTTCGCGCTCGAGGGATCGGTCGCGGTGACGGGTTCCCTCGTGCAGTGGTGTCGCGACAGCCTCGGGCTGGTGACGACGGCCCCTGGGATCGAGACGCTGGCGAGGACCGTGGACGACAACGGCGGGTGCTACGTCGTGCCCGCGTTCTCCGGGCTCTACGCGCCGCACTGGGATCCCGCGGCCCGCGGCGTGATCGTGGGGCTGACGTCGTTCGTCAACCGTGGCCACCTCGCCCGCGGCGTCCTGGAGGCGACTGCGTGGCAGACCGCGGACGTCGTGGCCGCCATCCAAGGAGTGCTGGACCAGCCGCTGCTGTCGCTGCGTGCCGACGGCGGGATGACCACCAACCACCTGCTCATGCAGACCGTGGCCGACGTGCTCGACCTCCGCGTCGAGCGACCGCTCTATGCCGAGACGGTGTCGGTCGGCGCGGCCTACGCCGCCGGGTTGAGCGTCGGCGTGTGGTCCGACCTGGACTCGCTGCGCAGGCTGTGGCGCCGGGCGTGCAGCTGGGAGCCGCAGATGGACTCCGAGACCCGCGAGCGTGAACGCGCGCGCTGGACGCACGCCGTGGAGCGGGCGCAGGGCTGGATGGACAGCAGCGATACCGTCCGTGCATGACCTCGCCCCACACCGACACCGAGCTGATCGAGCAGGCCCGCGCCTGGGCCGCCGAGGACCCCGACGAGCAGACCCGGGCCGAGCTCGATGCCGTCGTCGCCGCCGCCGAGCGCGGTGAGGAGACCGACCTCGCCGACCGCTTCGCCGGCACGCTCGAGTTCGGCACCGCGGGCCTGCGCGGCGCGCTGGGCGCCGGGCCCAACCGGATGAACCGGGTCGTGGTCACCCGCGCGGCGGCCGGCCTGGCGGCGTACCTGAAGGACACCGGCCACAGCGGCGGGTCCGTCGTGATCGGCTTCGACGCCCGCTACAACTCCGACGTCTTCGCGCGCGACACCGCCGAGATCATGACCGGCGCGGGCTTCAAGGCGCTCGTGATGCCGCGGACGCTGCCCACTCCCCTGCTGGCCTTCGCGATCCGCGAGCTCGGCTGCGCGGCGGGCGTGATGGTCACCGCCAGCCACAACCCGCCGCAGGACAACGGCTACAAGGTCTACCTCGGCGACGGCAGCCAGATCGTGCCGCCGGCCGACAGCGAGATCGCCGACCGGATCGCCGCCGTCGGCCCGCTCGCCGGCCTGCCCCGTGGCGACGCCGGGAAGGTCGTCGGCGAGGAGATCGTCGACCGCTACCTCGACACCGTCGCCGAGCTCGCCGAGGACGGCCCCCGCGACCTCCGCGTCGTCTACACCCCGCTGCACGGCGTCGGGGGTACGACGGTCGCGCAGGTGCTGGAGACCGCCGGGTTCGACGCACCCCACGTCGTCGAGCAGCAGGAGCACCCCGACCCCGACTTCCCGACCGTCGCCTTCCCCAACCCGGAGGAGCCGGGCGCGATGGACCTCGCGATGGCGTTGGCGGCGGAGAAGAAGGCCGACTTCGTGGTCGCCAACGACCCCGACGCCGACCGGTGCGCCGTCGCCGTGCCCGACGCGCACGGCTGGCGGATGCTGCGCGGCGACGAGGTGGGCGCGCTGCTGGCCCACCACCTGATCGCGCGCGGCCGGACGGGCACCTACGCCAACTCGATCGTGTCCTCGAGCCTGCTCGGCAAGATGGCCGCCGCCGCCGGCCAGCCGCACGAGGAGACGCTGACCGGCTTCAAGTGGATCGGTCGCGTCGAGGGCCTCGCCTTCGGCTACGAGGAGGCGCTCGGCTACTGCTGCGACCCCGAGCACGTGAAGGACAAGGACGGCGTGTCCGCGCTGCTGCTGGTGTGCGAGCTCGCCGCGCAGGCCAAGGCCGACGGCCGCGGCCTCACCGACATCCTCGACGACATCGCCCACCAGCACGGGCTGCACGCCACCGACCAGCTCTCGGTGCGCTTCGACGACCTGTCCGACATCCCGGCGACCATGGACCGGCTGCGCAGCACTCCCCCGACCAGCCTCGGCGGCCTCGCCGTGGAGAAGGTCGAGGACCTCTCCGAGGGCACCGAGACGCTGCCGCCCACCGACGGCCTGCGCTACTCCCTCGCCGAGGGCGCCCGGGTGATCGTCCGACCGAGCGGCACCGAGCCGAAGGTGAAGTGCTACCTCGAGGTCGTCATCCCTGTCGACGAGGACGTCGACGCGGCCCGGATCTCCGCGGCCGGCCGGCTCGACGCGATCACCGCCGACCTGCGGACCACCGCCTTCGGCGGTTGAGGTGCGAGCGCTCGCGCTCATCCTGGCTGCCGGGCTGCTGACGGCCGCCCCGGCGGCATCGTCGTACGCCGAGAGCGCGCCGCGCACGTTGCTGGTCGGGCCGGGGCGTGCGCTCGCCACGCCGAGCGCGGCGGCGGCTGTCGCCCGTGACGGCGACACCGTGCTCATCGACGCCGGCACCTACTCCGGCGACGTGGCGACCTGGACCCAGGACGACCTCACCCTGCGCGGGGTCGGCGGACGGGCCCACCTGCGCGCCGACGGCAACGACGCCCAGGGCAAGGCGATCTGGGTGATCGCCGGCGACCGCACGACGGTCGACCGGATCGAGTTCAGCGGGGCCACGGTGCCCGACCAGAACGGTGCGGGCATCCGGCAGGAGGGCACCGACCTCACCGTCACCCGCAGCTGGTTCCACGACAACGAGGACGGCATCCTCACCGGCGCCGACCCCGCGAGCGACATCGTCATCACCCGGTCGCGGTTCGTCGACAACGGCTTCGGCGACGGCTACTCGCACAACCTCTACGTCGGCGCGGTGCGGTCCCTGACCGTGAAGGGCAGCTGGTTCGGCGGCGCCGCGACCGGCCACGAGATCAAGTCGCGCGCCGCGCGCACCACGATCGTCGCCAACCACATCACCGACGGCGACTCGACCGCGAGCTACTCCATCGACCTGCCCAACGGCGGGCTGTCACTGGTCGCCGGCAACGTCGTCGTGCAGGGGCCGCGCTCCGAGAACCCGGCGCTCGTCTCCTACGGTGCCGAGGGCCTGAGCAACCCCTCCCGCACCCTGTGGGTCGTCAACAACACGTTCGTCAACCGGCGCACGTCCGGCACCTTCGTCGCGCTCGCCGACGGCAGTCGTGCCCGCCTGCGCAACAACCTCCTCGTCGGACCCGGCGACCTGACCAGCGGCCCGGCGAAGGCGCGCGCCAACCGCCGCGTCCGCACGTCGTCGTTCGTCGACGCGACCGGCGAGGACTTCCGGCTCACCGCGTCGTCGCCCGCCGTCGACCGCGGCGTCCGGGTGCCGGCCCGCTGGCGCCCCCGCTGGGAGTACGTCGACCGCGCCGGGCTGGCCCGCCGCCCGGTCGTCGGGAGGGTCGACCTCGGTGCCCTCGAACGGCCCTGACGGCGCCCGGCCACCGGCTAGTCTCGCTGCCATGGTCCGGACGTGGTGCGAGGTGACGGCGGCGTTCGTGCTGTCGGTCGTCGCCGGGGTGTCCCTGGCGTCCACCATGCCCGACCTGACGGCCCAGGCGGTCGTGGCCCTCGCCGCGCTCGTGGCGGCCACCGCGCCGGCGGCCTCGCGCGCCCTCCTCGCGGTCCCGGACGCCGGTCCGCTCTCCCTCCTGCCGCGCCGTCGCGCGGCCGATGTGCCCCTCGTGCTCGCCGGGCGCACCACCGACGTGGTGCACCACCCCGCGCGACCGCGTGCTCCCGGACTGGTCTGACCCGTCGCCCCCGGCGACGTCCGACCCGACCCGTCCCTTCCTCGTCCTTCAGCCGTCCAGGAGCCCGCATGTCCCCGCTCGCCCCCGTCAAGCACGCCCTCGCCGCCGTCCTCGCGTCAGCCCACGACGCCCTCACCTCGCTCGGCGCCGCGCCCGGCGCAGCCGTCACCTGGCTGCTCTGCGTCGCCGCGGTCGTCGTCCTCGTCCGCACCGCGCTGCTGCCGTTCGTGATCCACGGCGTCCGCCAGGCGCACGCCGGTGCCCGCGCCCGGCCCCACATGCGCGAGCTCTCCGAGCGCTACAAGGGCAAGACCGACGCCGACAGCGTGCGCAAGATGCTCGAGGAGCGTCGGCAGCTGTCCGAGGAGCACGGTGTCAGCCGGCTCGGCTGCCTGCCGCTGCTCCTCCAGCTGCCCGTGTGGATCGGGCTCTACCACCTGCTCTCCGAGGTCGCGTCCGGGGAGCCGGTCGGCGCCATGGGCCAGGACCTGGTCTCCTCGTTCGGCGACGCCACGGTTTTCGGCGTCTCGCTGGCCGACCACGGCTACGTCGGCTCCGGGGGCGCCCACCTGGCCGTCGTCGCCGGCCTGGCCGCCGTCGCGGCGACCCTCTCGTTCGTCACCCAGCACTACTTCGTCGCCCCCAACACCACCACCGAGGGGATGCCCGAGACGATGGTGACGGTCCAGCGGCTGATGCCCGGCCTGTCGGCCGCCGGCATCCTCGTCTCGGCGGGAGTCGTCCCCGTCGCGCTCCTCGCCTACTGGACCTTCAGCTCGGCCTGGACCCTCTGCCAGTCGGCGATCGTGATGCGGTGGTTCCCCACGCCGGGAACTGAGGCCGCCCGCCGCGCCGAGCTCAGGGCATGAGGACGAGGTTGCCGACCTTGCGGCCCGAGTCGACGACCCGGTGCGCCTCGGCGACGTCGTCGAGGGGCAGGGTGCGGTCGACCACGGCTCGCAGCTCCCCGGCGGCCAGCCGGTCGAGCAGCCAGGTGAACACGACCGGGTCCTCCGAGGAGGTACCCGTCCGGACCTGCCTGCGCGGGAGCACCGTGTCGAGGAGCCCGGCGACGACCAGGACGAGCGTGCCGCCCTCGGCGAGCAGCCGACGGCCGGAGGTCGGGCCGAGGTTGCCCACCGCGTCCAGCACGACGTCGTACGACGCCGGGAGGTCGGTCACGGAGGTCACCGCGTGGTCGACGACCTCGACAGCCCCGAGCGAGCGGACGAGGTCCTCGTTGCGGCCGCTCGTCACGGCCGTCACGTGGGCGCCGGCGAGGCGCGCGAGCTGGACGGCCGCGGTCCCGACGGCGCCGGACGCCCCGTTGACGAGCACCCGCCGGCCGGGCCCGACGAGGTCGTGCAGGAAGTGCCGCGCGGTGCTGCCGCCGAAGAGGATGGCCGCCGCCTGCACGTGGTCGACACCCTCCGGCTTGTGGCACGCCCGGTCGGCCCGTGCCGCGACGAGCTCGGCGTGGGCCCCCATCGCGACTCCCGTCATGCCGCAGACCTCGTCGCCGACGGCGAAGCCCTCGACGCCGGCTCCGACCGCCTCGACGACGCCGGAGTAGACCACGCCCAGGACCTGCCGGCGCGGCCCGCGGATGCCCAGCGCCAGGCGACCGGGCAGGGCGAACCCGCGCGGGAACCGGCAGCCCCGGATCCGCGCGTCGCCGGAGTTGAGGGCGGTGGCGCGCACCCTCACCAGGAGGCGTCCCGTGCCGGCGACCGGGTCGGCCACCTCGCGCACGTCGACCACCTCGGGCGGTCCGTAGCGCTCCACGACGGCAGCCTTCATGACCTCTCCCCTTACACCTGTAAGCCTGTTCTCGAGCAGAGTAGCCTTACGCCTGTAAGCCAGCCAAATGAGGAGCCGCCATGTCCAGACCACCGCTCTCCAGCGAGCGCGTGATCGACGCCGCCAGCCGGGTCGCCGACGCCGGCGGCCTGGCCGGGGTGAGCATGCGTACGGTGGGCCGCGAGCTCGGCGTGGAGGCGATGTCGCTCTACCACCACGTCGCGAGCAAGGACGCCCTCCTCGACGGGCTGGCCGACTGGATCTTCGCCCGCATCGAGACCCCGACGGTCGGCGGCGCGTGGCGCGAGCAGATGGAGGCGCGGGCCCGCTCGGCGCGCGCGGTGCTGGCCGCGCATCCGTGGGGCCTCGGCCTGATCGAGTCGCGTCGCTCCCCCGGCCCGGCGAACCTCCACCACCACGACGCGGTGCTCGGCTGCCTGCGCACCGCGGGCTTCTCCGTGGCCCTCGCCGCGCACGCCTTCTCCGTCCTGGACGCCTACGTCTACGGCTTCGTGCTGACCGAGGTGAACCTGCCCTTCCAGCCCGGCGAGCCGGCGGAGGACTTCGTCGAGGGGCTGGGCCTGGTCATGGCCGAGCACCCGCACCTCGCCGAGATGGTCGCCGAGCAGATCGTCGGGCGCGACTACGCCTACGGCGACGAGTTCGACTACGGCCTCGCGCTCGTCCTCGACGGCCTCGAGGCGCGCTTCAGATCCCCCGGCGGTTGAGGAGCGAGCCTCGAATCCCCGCCTAGAGGAAGAACGACACCAGCAGCACGACGACGGCACCCGCGATCAGGCCGATCGGCAGCCACGCGCGCTCACGTCGTACGGCGTCGGGCAGCGCCAGCTGCTCCTTCGAGCCGGCCCGCACCCCGGCCGCCGTGCGCGCGTCGTCGACGAGCGCGTAGAGGCGCTGCTCGACGAAGTCGGCGTAGGGCATGCCGTCCGTCGGCCCCTCGTCGTCCTTGGAGCCGTGGCGCGACACGATCGCCTTGCGCCAGGTGCGGCCGACCACGGTGGACACCCAGCGGCGGTCGTCGGCGCGCACGGCCAGGACCTGCCGCACGGCCATCTCCTCGATCGCGGCGAGGCGGATGTGGACGGTCTCGACGAGGTTGCGCATGACCAGGTGGTCGCCGGCCACCCAGAGGGCGGGGCGGAGCATCGCGGCCCACGCCAGCACGCCCACGAGAAGGGCTCCGCCGGCGACCCAGAGGGGGAAGCCGTCGTCGCGGTAGGCGACTCCGGCGACCACCACGACGAGGGCCAGGACCACGGTCAGCCACCCCGTCACCCGGCCACTGGTCGCGTGGAAACGCTCCACGGCGGCGTCCGGGTCGTCCTGCACGGGTGCCATGTTCTCCTCATCGATTTGGGCAGAGTTTGGCCCTCCGCGGATTGTCGGGGGCCTTCCCGCCAACTCTATGCTGGGTCGGTGACGCCCACTGCCAGCTCAACGGCGAGCAGCACCTCCACGCACGGGGTCTTCGACGACGTCGTGCGCTCGGACTCCTCGCTCCGCCGATTCCTCCACGGACTCCCCGGGGTCGACCAGGTCGGGTGCGAGGCCCGCGCCGCCGGTCTCGGCACCCGGTCCATCAAGACCACGTCGAAGGCCTACGCCATCGACCTGGCCATCCGCATGGTCGACCTGACCACGCTCGAGGGCCAGGACACCCCCGGCAAGGTCCGCGCGCTCGCCTCCAAGGCGATGCGCCCCGACCCGGCCGACCCGAGCTGCCCCGCCACCGCCGCCGTCTGCGTCTACCCCGACATGGTCGCGACCGCCAAGGAGACCCTCGGCGACAGCGGCGTGCACGTCGCGGCCGTGGCCACGGCGTTCCCGAGCGGCCGTGCGGCGATGGACATCAAGCTCGCCGACACCCGTGACGCCGTCGAGGCCGGTGCCGACGAGATCGACATGGTCATCGACCGTGGCGCCTTCCTCTCCGGTCGCTACCTCCAGGTCTTCGAGGAGATCGCCCAGGTCCGCGAGGCCTGTGGCGACGCGCACCTCAAGGTGATCTTCGAGACCGGCGAGCTGCAGACCTACGACAACGTCCGCCGTGCCAGCTGGCTCGCGATGATGGCCGGCGGCCACTTCATCAAGACCTCCACCGGCAAGGTGCAGCCGGCCGCGACGCTGCCCGTCACGCTGATCATGCTCGAGGCGGTGCGCGACTTCCGCGAGCAGACCGGCCAGATGATCGGCGTGAAGCCCGCCGGCGGCATCAAGACCACCAAGGACGCCATCAAGTACCTCGTGATGGTCAACGAGATCTGCGGCGAGGACTGGCTCGACCCCGACTGGTTCCGCTTCGGTGCGTCCACGCTGCTCAACGACCTGCTGATGCAGCGCACCAAGATGACGACCGGCCGCTACTCCGGTCCCGACTACTTCACGCTGGACTGAGGCTTCGTGAGCGAGCGTCAGCGAGTGAACCATCAAGCACAGAATCTTCGGGCCCCGTTCGTGCCCGGAACGAAGTGAGGACACGAATGGGATTTGAGTACGCCCCCGCACCCGAGTCGCGCGCGATCGTCGACATCAAGCCGTCCTACGGCCTCTTCATCAACGGCGAGTTCGTCGACGGCAACGGCACGTCCTTCAAGACGATCAACCCCGCGACCGAGGAGGTCCTCGCCGAGGTCGCCGAGGCCAGCGACGCGGACGTCGACGAGGCCGTCAAGGCCGCCCGCCGCGCCTACACCCGCGTCTGGTCGCGGATGTCCGGCGCCGAGCGCGCCAAGTACCTCTACCGGATCGCCCGGATCATCCAGGAGCGCGGCCGCGAGCTCGCCGTCCTGGAGTCGATCGACAACGGCAAGCCGATCAAGGAGTCGCGCGACGTCGACGTGCCGATCGTCGCGGCGCACTTCTTCTACTACGCCGGCTGGGCCGACAAGCTGAAGTACTCCGGCTACGGCGAGACCCCGCTCGGCGTCGCCGGCCAGGTCATCCCGTGGAACTTCCCGCTGCTGATGCTGGCGTGGAAGATCGCCCCGGCCCTCGCGTGCGGCAACACCGTCGTACTGAAGCCGGCGGAGACCACTCCGCTGACCGCGCTCCTCTTCGCCGAGATCTGCCAGCAGGCCGACCTCCCGCCCGGCGTCGTCAACATCGTCACCGGCGCCGGCGAGACCGGCCGCGCGATCGTGTCGCACCCCGACGTCGACAAGGTCGCCTTCACCGGCTCGACCGAGGTCGGCAAGGCGATCGCCCGCGCGGTCGCCGGCAGCGACAAGAAGGTCACCCTCGAGCTCGGCGGCAAGGCGGCCAACATCGTCTTCGACGACGCCCCGCTCGACCAGGCCGTCGAGGGCATCGTCAACGGCATCTTCTTCAACCAGGGCCACGTCTGCTGCGCGGGCTCGCGCCTGCTGGTGCAGGAGTCGGTCGCCGACGAGGTGCTCGAGCGCCTCAAGCGCCGCATGTCGACCCTGCGGATGGGCGACCCGCTCGACAAGAACACCGACATCGGCGCCATCAACTCCGGTGAGCAGCTGATGCGGATCCGCGAGCTCTCCGAGATCGGCGACGCCGAGGGGGCCGAGCGCTGGGAGGTCGCCTGCGACCTGCCCACCAAGGGCTTCTGGTTCCCGCCGACGCTCTTCACCGGCGTCTCCCAGGCCCACCGGATCGCCCGCGAGGAGATCTTCGGCCCGGTCCTGTCGGTGCTGACCTTCCGCACGCCGTCCGAGGCGGTCGAGAAGGCCAACAACACGCCGTTCGGCCTCTCCGCCGGCGTGTGGACCGACAAGGGCTCGCGCATCCTGTCCATGGCCAACCGCCTCCGCGCGGGCGTGGTCTGGGCCAACACGTTCAACAAGTTCGACCCCACCTCGCCGTTCGGCGGCTACAAGGAGTCCGGATACGGCCGCGAGGGCGGCCGCCACGGCCTCGAGGCCTACCTCAAGGGAGCTGACCAGTGAGCCGCATCGACGTCCGCAAGACCTACAAGCTCTACATCGGCGGGCAGTTCCCCCGATCCGAGTCGGGCCGCTCCTACGTCGTGAACGACAGCAAGGGCCGCCTGCTGGCCAACGCCGCGCAGGCGTCGCGCAAGGACGCCCGTGACGCCGTCGTGGCCGCCCGCGCGGCCTTCGGTGGCTGGTCGGGGAAGACGGCCTACAACCGCGCGCAGGTCGTCTACCGCATCGCCGAGGTGCTGGAGGGCCGCCGCGAGCAGTTCGAGGCCGAGATCCGGGCTTCCGAGGGCGTCACGCCGGCCAAGGCCCGCGCCGCCGTCGACGCCGCGATCGACCGCCTCGTCTGGTACGCCGGCTGGGCCGACAAGATCACCCAGGTCGTCGGCAACGCCAACCCGGTCGCCGGCCCGTACTTCAACCTGTCCACCCCGGAGCCCAGCGGCGTCATCGCCGTCGTGGCCCCCGCCGGTCCGCTCCTGGGCCTGGTCAGCGTGGTCGCGCCGCTCATCATCACCGGCAACACCGTCGTCGTGATCGCCAGCGAGGAGCACCCGCTCCCCGCGATCACGCTCGGCGAGGTGATGGCCACCAGCGACCTGCCCGGCGGCGTGGTCAACGTGCTCACCGGCTCGCGGGCCGAGATCGCCCCGTGGCTGGCGTCGCACATGGACGTCAACGGCATCGACCTCACCGGCATCACCGACGACGAGCTCGCGACCGAGCTCGAGGCCGCTGCTGCCGACAACCTGAAGCGCGTACGACGCCCGGCTCCCGACACCGACTGGACCGCCGAGCCCGGCCTCGACCGGATGACGCAGTTCCTCGAGACCAAGACGGTCTGGCACCCGATCGGCGTCTGAACGACCTCGCTCAGTGATCCCCGGCTGACCGGGGATCACTGAAGTTGTCAGGCCGTGCACGGGCCGACATGTTCAGCGAGAGCCTGACAAGTACGACCACGAGCGACGCAGAAGGCCCCCGGAGATCCTCCGGGGGCCTTCTGCGTGTGGGTGGATCAGCGGTTGAGCAACGCCGAGGCGAGCACCCCGAGGATCTCGTTGGGGTTGTTCACCAGGTAGTTCTGGCCACCGGTCGCCGCGGCGATCTGGTCGAGCTCACCGGTGTCGGCGTCCTGCGAGATGCCGATGATGATCACCTTGACCGGCTTGGCGGGGTCGCGGATCGACTTCAGCTGGTTGACCAGCGACTCCAGCGACAGCGAGGACGAGTCGTCACTTGCGCCGTCGGTGAAGATCACCACGGAGTTGAACCAGGCCGGGTCCCACTTCTCCTGCGCGTACTTGTACGCCGCGAGGGTGGTGTCCATGACGCCGGTGCCGCCCTTGACCCGGCTTATGAGCTTGTCGGCCTCGGCCCGGACCACGTCGCCGTGGGTCTGGCCGTTGGCGGCAGGTGCGTCGAGGCGGTCGAGGGTGGCGTACTCCTCCCACGAGGCACCGTTGGCGCCGCGGTTCTTGGAGAAGCCCCAGATGCCGATGCGGGCCTGCGCCGGGAAGGCGTCGAGCGCCACCTGCGAGGCCTGGACGGCTAGGCCGATGCGGGTGGTGTCGCCGATGGCGATCTTCATCGAGCCGGACAGGTCGACGACTGCCAGGATGCTCGACGGGACCGACAGCACGCGCCACTGGCGCAGGGTGTCGTCGGTGGTCTTCTGGGCCACCTTGGACAGGATCTTGGAGTCACCCATGCCGATGCCCTCGGGCAGCGGGGCGCCGTCGGGACCGCGGAGCTCGGCCTCGGCGATCGCGTCGACGCCGGCGCTGGAGGTGAACCAGCGCGAGATGGCGCGGCCGACGCGGGCGGACAGGTCGCCGCCCGAGGCGAGGATGTCCTTGCTGCCGCGGTTCACGTCGATCAGCGGGTACTGCAGCATCGGCACGCCGGTCGCCGGGGCGACGAGGGTGAGCTGGTCGTTGCTGCGGCGGGCCGCGAGGTAGGCCTGCTCGGTCGCGGGCACCAGCTGGGTGCTGGTCGCGGAGAGCGTGGTCAGGTCGGTCTCGCTGCTGCCACCGGCCACGGCACGCTCGCCGTAGGTCTGGGCGACGGGGACCGTCTTCTCCTCGATCGACTGCGCGTTCTCGCCGGTGGCCTTCATCTCGGCGTACGGCGCGAGCAGCGCCAGCGCCGAGGCGCCCTGGGCGCTCGGGTCGGCCATCGCCAGCGTGCCACCGTCGAGCGCGGCGACCCACGAGGCCGGTGCCTTGGCGGCGGGGCCGCCGACCAGGCCGACAGGGGTCTCGGCGAGGACGTCGGCGACCGGCGTGCCGGTCCAGCCCGCGGAGGTGAGCTGGCCCTTCCAGGTCGGGCTGTCCGGGATCCAGATCTCCGGCAGCTCGGCGTTGGGGTCGGCCAGCAGCGCGACGACGTCCTTGACGGTGCCCGAGGTCACCTTGATGTCGATGCACGGCTCGTCGGCGTTGACGTCCTTCACGGCCGCCTTCACCAGGTCCTCCATCACGGGGGCCGTGGTGAGCGTGACCGTCTCCGACACGCAGTCGGCGGCCTCGCTGTCGTCGCCGCCGCGCAGGGCGAAGAAGCCGACGAGGCCGATCACCAGGAGCAGCGCGAGGCCGACGAGGACGAGCGGGTTGCCGGGCAGCCCGGAACGCTTCCTCGCGTGGCCGGGGTTGTCCGCGCTTTCGGGCGCGGGAGTCGAGTCGTCAAGACTCATTGGAGTCCTCCCACAGGAACTGTCAATCGGGGGTCTGGGCGAGACTAATCTGCAGCCTGTCCCTCCGTGGCCGAACAACGAAACGAGTCAGTAACAAATGACACACGCCCAGGTGGTCGTCCTGGCGGGTCCGAGCGGCGCCGGCAAGTCACGCCTCGCCGAACGCCTCGGACTGCCGGTCCTCCGCCTCGACGACTTCTACAAGGACGGCGACGACCCCTCGCTCCCCCGGATCGCCTCCGGGGCCAACGCCGGGCTGGTCGACTGGGACCATCCCGACTCCTGGCACCAGGACGACGCGCTCGCCTCGCTGCGCGAGCTCTGCGCCATCGGCCGCAGCGAGGTGCCGGTCTACGAGATCGCCCAGAACGGCCGCTGCGGGTCCCGCACGGTCGACCTCGGCGGCAGCACGCGCTTCGTCGCGGAGGGCATCTTCGCCCCCGAGGTGGTCGCCACGTGTCGCGAGGAGGGCCTGCTCGCGGCGGCGTACTGCATTACGCAGCACCCGCTCGTCACCTTCTGGCGCCGGCTGACCCGCGACCTGCGCGAGCACCGCAAGCCCCCGCTCGTGCTCGTACGCCGCGGGGTGGCGCTGATGCGCGACCAGCAGCGCGTCGTCGCCCACGCGCTCCGGCAGGGCTGCCGCAAGGCGACCGGCGACCAGGCCTACGCCGAGCTGACCGGGTCGTGAGGTGGCCGGCGTGAGGCTCCAGCAGCCCGACCGCCGCTCCTGCGGAGCCGCCTCGCTGGTGATGGCGCGCCGCCTCGTCGACCCGCACTACGCCGCGCTCGTCGACGACCAGGCGACCTTCGCGCACGAGGCCGCCACCCTCCACCGACGCCTGACGTCCCTCGCGGACGCCGGCGGCGGCTGGCAGGTGCCCTGGCTCCGCGCGATCGGCACCCCGCCGTGGGCGGCGGCTCGCGACCTCCGCCTCCTCACCCGGGTGCCGTACGACGTCCACCCGGTGCGCCTGGGCCGCCAGGTCTGGCCGCACCTGGCCACCGTGGCCCCCGACCGGCCGGCCGTCGCCTACGTCGGCAGCCGGTTCCTCCCCCGCCACGTCGTGCTCGTGACCGCCGTGTCCGACACGGCAGCGACGACCTACGAACCGTCGTCTGGCCGGCTCCTCACCGTCGCGCGGGAGCGCTGGGAGTCGGAGCCGCTCGGGCTGGCCGGGTGGGCCCTGCCGTGGTGGGTGATCAGCCCTCGATCAGCGCGGCGTAGCCCGGCTTGACGACCTCGTCGATGATCGCGAGCCGCTCGTCGAAGGGCAGGAAGGCCGACTTCATCGCGTTGATGGTGAACCAGCGCAGGTCGGCCAGCGTGTAGCCGAACGCCTCGACCAGGCCGTACATCTCCTGGGTCATCGAGGTGCCGCTCATCAGCCGGTTGTCGGTGTTGACCGTGACGCGGAATCGCAGCTCGGTCAGCAGCCCGATCGGGTGCTCGGCGAACGACTCCGCCGCCCCGGTCTGGATGTTGGAGCTCGGGCACATCTCGAGCGGGATCCGCTTGTCGCGGACGTAGGCCGCGAGGCGGCCCAGCTCGACCGACCCGTCGTCGCCGACGGTGATGTCATCGATGATCCGCACGCCGTGGCCGAGCCGGTCGGCGCCGCACCACTGGATCGCCTGCCAGATCGACGGCAGGCCGAAGGCCTCGCCGGCGTGGATGGTGAAGTGGGCGTTCTCTCGCTGGAGGTACTCGAAGGCGTCGAGGTGGCGGGTGGGCGGGAAGCCCGCCTCCGCGCCGGCGATGTCGAAGCCCGCGACCCCGCGGTCGCGCCAGGCGATCGCGAGCTCGGCGATCTCCATCGAGCGGGCCTGGTGGCGCATCGCGGTCAGCAGCTGGCGTACGACGATCCTGCCGCCGCTGGCGGCCATGCCGGCGTCGAAGCCCTCCTGCACCGCGGCGACGACCTCGTCGAGCGTCAGCCCGCCGGTGACGTGCTGCTCGGGGGCGTAGCGGATCTCCGCGTAGACGACGCCGTCGGCGGCGAGGTCCTCGACGCACTCACGGGCGACCCGCGAGATCGAGGCGCCGGTCTGCATCACCGCGACGGTGTGGTCGAAGGTCTCGAGGTAGCGCACCAGCGAGCCGGAGTCGGCCGCCTCGGTGAACCAGCGTCCCAGCGACTCGGCGTCGTCGGCCGGGAGCGCGTGGCCGATCTCCGCGGCCAGCTCGACGATCGTCTGGGGGCGGAGCCCGCCGTCGAGGTGGTCGTGCAGCAGCACCTTGGGTGCCGCGTGCACCTGGTCGCGGGTGGGAGTGGTCATCGGACCATCCAAGCAGGAGCACTATCTTCGTTGCCATGCGCACCTTCACCTCGCTCGACGACGTCGCCGCGGCCGCCGGGACCGAGATCGGCACCAGCGAGTGGCTGGTGGTCGACCAGGCCCGGATCGAGGCGTTCGCCGACGCGACGCTGGACCACCAGTGGATCCACGTCGACGTCGACGCGGCCGCCGCGGGGCCGTTCGGCACGACCATCGCCCACGGCTTCCTCACCCTGAGCCTGCTCCCCCACTTCGCCTCGGAGGTGTTCCGCCTCGAGACCCCGGGAGCCCGGCTCAACTACGGCCTGGAGAAGGTGCGGTTCCCGAGCCCGGTGCCTGTCGACAGCAAGCTGCGCTCCCACGTCCGGTTCGGCGAGGTCCGCGACCTCCCCGCCGGCAAGCAGCTCATCGTCGAGCACACCGTCGAGATCGAGGGCCACGACAAGCCCGCCTGCGTCGCCCAGCACGTCGTGCTGCTGCTCGCCTGATCACTCCGGCCAGAACTCAGCGCGACAGCACCGCCTTGGCGAACACCTCGAGCACGTCCTGCGGCTGCGCGGCGAGGTAGGCCTCGCCGCCGGTCGCGTGCGACATCTGCTTCAGCGCGGCCAGGTCGGCGTCGCCGCTGATCGCGATGCCGACCAGCCGCACCGGACGTTCCGGGTCGCGCAGCGCCTTCAGCTGGGCCAGCAGGGCCGGCAGGCCGATCGACCCGGGGTCGTCGTTCTGGCCGTCGGTCAGCAGCACCACGGCGTTGGAGTAGTGCGGCCGGTAGCTGCGCACCGCCTCCTCGTACGCCGCCAGCGCGGTGTCGTAGAGCCCGGTGCCGCCACCGGTGAGGCTGGACAGCTCGTCCACCCGCTGCCGCAGGGCGTAGCGTTGGGTGCGACCGAACCGCAGGTCGTCGAGCCTCCGGATCGGCTCGAGTTCGCGCCAGTCCTGCGAGGGGCCGCCCTTGTCGATGGAGAAGATCCACAGGCCGACCCGGGCGTGGTCGGGCAGGAACGACAGCCCGATGCCCGCGGCGTCGGCGAGCAGGTCCATCCGGGTGCCCTGCCCGGCGCTGAAGTCCATCGACCCCGAGGCGTCGACGACCGCGAGGATCGAGGAGGGCACTGCGAGCGTGCGCCACGACTGCACGGTGCTGGAGATCGCGCCGCCCGACGGGGTGTGCAGGATCGTCGTCACCCCGGAGGTGGGCGAGCTGCGGTCACCGGTGGCGCGCAGCCCCTGGGCGTTGAGCTCGGCGCGGCCCTCCGGGCTGCCCAGCCAGTCGGCCAGGCTGCGGGCGACCTCGCGGGCGGCCGGCGGCGCGTCCTCGCTGACCGCCAGCGGGAAGTCGAGGACCGGTGCGCCGACGGCCGGGGTCAGGTCGCGCAGGTCGGTGCGGCCCTGCGCGGCGGCCAGCTCCTGCTCCGTGGTCACCACGAGCCGCGGCGAGCTGCGGGGGAACATCACCGGCGTGACCTCGTCGTCGTCCCCGCGCGAGCGGCGGGCGCCGTACGTCTGCGCAAAAGGTACGACGACCTGGCGGGCGTCGGCGGCGCTGCGGCCCACGGCCCGGGCCTCCGCCTGCGGTGCGACGACGGCGAGCGTGCCGGCGACGGACGACTCGGGGTCGGGCACCGACACCAGCCCGGAGCCCTCGGCGTCGCCCCAGGAGTCGAACTGCTTCGCGGCCGAGCCGCCGACGAGGAGCACGGGGGTGTGCGCCAGTGACCGCGCGACCACGCGCGGTCTCACCCGGCCGATGTAGGCCTGGGTGGTCAGGTAGCGCGACTCCGGGATCCAGATGTCGGGCAGCGCGCCGCCCAGTGAGACGCCCTTGGCGACGTCGACCCCGGGCCGCATGTCGGGCTCGACGCGCGTGCACTCCGGCGCGGACTTCTCGAGCGCCATGAGCACGGTGCCGTAGAGCTCCGGCCCGACGGTCACCTCGACCGTGTCGTAGGCGCCGCACGTGTCGGCGTCGGCTGCGGACGTGCCGCCGCGCGACATCAGCAGGTAGGCCGCGCCGCCACCGACGACGACCCCGGTCACCAGCAGGAGGACTACGAGGACAGGTGTCCTCATGCTCGCGCGGCCCCCGTCGCGCTCGTCGACATTCGTCATTGGGACCCCCCAGCCCTCGAGACATCGCGACGCTAGGGCGCGAAGGTAAAGGCGCGGGGGGTTACCGCCGGGTCTTCGCCAGAGTTGGTGACGACCGATCGGTCAGGAAATCGTCAAGAAATCCGGCCGAGGACGAGGTCGCTCGGCGTGAAGGACGCGCCGTCCCCGATGTCGTACCCGCCGTCGAGGGATGCCAGCGCGCGGTCGAAGCGCTCGGGCTCGTCGGTGAGCAGCGTGAACAGGGGCTCGCCCTCGGTGACCTCGTCGCCCGGGCGGGCGTGCCAGACCACGCCGGCGCCGGCCTGGACCGGGTCCTCCTTGCGGGCGCGACCCGCGCCGAGGCGCCACGCCGCGAGGCCGACCGCCATCGCGTCGAGCCGGGTCAGCGTGCCGCTGGCGGGCGCCGCGACGACGTGCGACTCCTTCGCCTCGGGCAGGGCGGCGTCCGGGTCACCTCCCTGCGCGCGGATCATCGCCTTCCACGCGTCCATCGCGGAGCCGTCGGCCAGCTTGTCGGCCGGGTCTACGTCGTCGCGGCCCGCGCCGGCGAGCATCTCGCGAGCCAGGGCGAGGGTCAGCTCGACCACGTCGGCGGGGCCGCCGCCGGCCAGCACCTCGACCGACTCGGCGACCTCGATCGCGTTGCCGGCGGTCAGGCCGAGCGGGGTGGCCATGTCGGTGAGCAGGGCGACCGTGTGCACGCCGGCGTCGGTGCCGAGCGCCACCATCGTCTCGGCGAGCTCGCGGGCGGTGTCGAGGTCCTTCATGAAGGCGCCGCTGCCGACCTTGACGTCGAGCACCAGCGCGCCCGTGCCCTCGGCGATCTTCTTGCTCATGATCGAGCTGGCGATCAGCGGGATCGCCTCGACCGTGCCGGTGACGTCGCGCAGGGCGTAGAGCTTCTTGTCGGCCGGGGCGAGGCCGTCGCCCGCCGCGCAGATCACCGCGCCGACGTCCTCGAGGATGGAGAACATCTCCTCGTTGCTCAGCAGCGCGCGCCAGCCGGGGATCGACTCGAGCTTGTCGAGCGTGCCGCCGGTGTGGCCGAGGCCGCGACCGGAGAGCTGCGGCACCGCGACGCCGCACGCGGCGACCAGCGGGGCCAGGGGCAGGGTGATCTTGTCGCCGACGCCGCCGGTGGAGTGCTTGTCGGCGGTCGGGCGCGAGAGGGTGGAGAAGTCCATCCGCTCGCCCGAGGCGATCATCGCGGCGGTCCAGCGCGCGATCTCGGTGCGGTTCATGCCGTTGAGCAGGATCGCCATCGCGAGCGCCGACATCTGCTCGTCGGCGACCTCGCCGCGGGTGTAGGCGTCGATGACCCAGTCGATCTGGCTGTCGCTGAGCTCGTGCTTGTCGCGCTTGGCGAGGATGACCTCGACGGCGTCGTGGGCGGGCATCAGGTGCTCTCTTCCTTCTCTGCTGCGTGGTCCGCTACGTGGGCGAGGTCGTCGGGTCCGAAGGCGTCGGGCAGCACCTCGGACATGGGCTTGATCCCCGAGACGGTCCAGACCAGCAGGTCACGGCCCCCGTGCTCGAAGAGCAGCTGGCGGCAGCGGCCGCACGGCATGATGATCTCGCCGTCGCCGTTCACGCACACGAAGTGGGTCAGCCTGCCCCCGCCGGTGGCGTACAGCTGCGACACCACCCCGCACTCGGCGCACAGCACGACGCCGTAGGCCGCGTTCTCGACGTTGCAGCCCACGACCACGCGGCCGTCGTCGACCCGCGCGGCGGCACCGACGGCGTACTTCGAGTACGGCGCGTAGGCACGCCCCATCACCTCGACAGCGGCGGCCCTCAGCGCGTCCCAGTCCTTCTGCTCCACCCTGTCTTCCACGCGGCAACTATCTCGCACATGCGGAAGAGATGGTCTTCGGCAGTTTCCGCCGAAAGATGTCCTGCGACTTTTAGGTCTCAAACGCATTTCAGTACGCCGTATCTGCGTGACGCGTGGCGTAGGTGCAGGCATCATGACGCCCGAAAGCTGACCCCACCCCGGGGTGCACGAATTTGGAGGCATTTGTGTTGAAGACGAGGAAGGTCGTCTCGAGCGGCCTCGTGGCGCTCCTGGCGGCCGCGACCCTTGCTGCGTGTGGTGACGCGCCCGAGGATGACAACACCGGCGGCAGCGGGAGCGAGGCCAAGAGCGACTTCCAGCCCTGCATCGTCTCCGACGCGGGCGGTTTCGACGACAAGTCGTTCAACCAGCTCGGCTACGAAGGTGCCCAGCAGGCCGCCGACGAGCTCAAGGTCGACCTGATCAAGGTCGAGTCCAACAGCGAGAACGACTTCGCCCCCAACCTGGAGAGCCTGGTCGGCCAGGGCTGCGACGTCATCGTGACCGTCGGCTTCGCCCTCGCCTCCGCGACCAAGGAGTCGGCCAAGGCCAACCCCGACATCGAGTACGTCCTGATCGACGACTCCGCCGACGGCGGCGACGACGGCGCGACCTTCGACGGCAAGGCTGACGTCGAGAACATCAAGCCGCTCCTCTACAACACCGCCCAGGCCGCCTTCCTGGCCGGCTACGCGGCTGCCGACTACACCAAGACCGGCAAGGTCGGCACCTACGGCGGCATGCCCTTCCCGACCGTCACCATCTTCATGGACGGCTTCAAGCAGGGCGCCGAGTACTACGCCAAGGAGAAGAAGAAGGACGTCGAGGTCGTCGGCTGGGACGGCAAGAACGGTTCCTTCACCGGTGGCTTCGAGGCCAACGAGGCCGCGACCAGCACCGCCAAGCAGATCCTCGACCAGGACGTCGACGTGATCCTTCCCGTCGGTGGCCCGATCTACCAGGGCGCGATCACCGCGATCGAGGACTCCGGCAAGGACATCGCCATGCTGGGCGTGGACGCCGACCTCTACGAGACCGACCCCACCACCCAGGACTACGTCATGACGTCGATCCTGAAGAACATGAAGGTCTCGACCTACGAGGCGATCATGGCCGCGGGTGACGACACGTTCGACTTCGCGCCCTACGTCGGCACGCTCGAGAACGACGGAGTCGGCATCGCGCCGTTCCACAACTTCGAGTCCAAGGTCAGCCCCGAGCTGGCTGACGAGCTCGAGACGGTCAAGGCCGGCATCATCGACGGCTCGATCAAGGTGAACTCCTACCTGGGCTGATCACCACCACGCTCCACCTGAGGGGGAGGCCGACGGGTTCGTCGGCCTCCCTCTTCTCTTGCCCCGCCACTTGCCAGAGTGCGGCCCCGAGGTTTGGCACATCTTTGGCCAGACCACTGGTCCGGTGGCGGTTAACCTTCCCCGCGGCCACCTCCCGCGCGCCCGCTCGTACCATCCCCCGGGGCTGACCCCCCGACCATTCCGACCCCTAGGATGCGATGCCATGAGACTCGTCCTGCGAGGCATCACCAAACGCTTCGGCAGCGTGGTGGCCAACGAATCGATCTCCCTCACCGTCGAGCCCGGCGAGATCCACTGCCTGCTCGGTGAGAACGGCGCCGGCAAGTCCACGCTGATGAACGTGCTCTACGGCCTCTACAAGGCCGACGAGGGCGAGATCGAGCTCGACGGCAAGGTCCAGCACTTCACGGGTCCCGGCGACGCCATGGCGGCCGGCATCGGCATGGTCCACCAGCACTTCATGCTCATCCCGGTGTTCACCGTCGCCGAGAACGTCATGCTCGGCAACGAGACCACCGGATTCGCCGGCACGCTCGACCTCGACGAGGCCAGCAAGCGGGTCACCGAGATCTCCGAGCGCTTCGGCTTCCACGTCGACCCCGACGCGGTCGTCGAGGACCTCCCGGTCGGCGTGCAGCAGCGCGTGGAGATCATCAAGGCGCTCTCCCGCGACGCCGAGCTGCTCGTCTTCGACGAGCCGACCGCGGTGCTCACGCCCCAGGAGACCGACGAGCTGATGGACATCATGCGCCAGCTCCGGGAGGCCGGGAAGGCCATCGTCTTCATCACCCACAAGCTCCGCGAGGTCCGCGAGGTCGCCGACCGGATCACCGTCATCCGCCTCGGCAAGGTCGTCGGCGAGGCCGACCCCAAGGCGAGCAACGCCGAGCTCGCCTCGATGATGGTCGGCCGCCCGGTCGAGCTCGTCGTGCACAAGGACGCCCCGAAGCTGGGCGACGACGCGCTGGTCGTGAAGGACCTCCGCGTGATCGACGCCGCCGGCCACAAGCAGTGCGACGGCATCAGCTTCACGATCAAGGGCGGCGAGGTCCTCGCCGTCGCCGGCGTGCAGGGCAACGGCCAGACCGAGCTCACCGAGGCCCTCCTCGGCCTCCAGGACAACGTCAGCGGGTCGATCACCCTCGACGGGATCGAGCTGGTCGGCAAGTCCACGCGCAAGATCCTCGACGCGGGCGTCGGCTTCATCCCCGAGGACCGCCAGGTCGACGGCCTGGTGCCCGGCTTCACCATCGCCGAGAACCTCATGCTCAACCGCAGCTTCAAGTCGCCGTTCGTGAAGAACGGCGCCCTCAGGATCGGCGCGCTGCGCGCCTTCGCGGAGAAGAAGCTGAAGGAGTACGACGTCCGCGCCCGCGACATCGACTCGCTGGCCGCGAACCTCTCGGGCGGCAACCAGCAGAAGGTCGTCGTGGCCCGCGAGCTCTCCCGCGACCTGCGGCTGCTCGTCGCGGCCCAGCCCACGCGTGGCGTCGACGTCGGCTCGATCGAGTTCATCCACAAGCAGGTCGTGGCGACCCGCGACAGCGGCATCCCGGTCCTCGTGGTGTCCACCGAGCTCGACGAGGTCGTCGCCCTCGCCGACCGGATCATGGTGCTCTACCGCGGCCAGATCGTCGGCATCGTGCCGGCCGACACCCCCCGCGAGACCCTCGGACTGATGATGACCGGCGAACGCCCGAAGGACCTGAAGGACGTGGTCGCGTGACCGACACCGACAAGCCCCAGCCCGAGCACCCCGACGCGGGCAAGGACACCGCGACCGAGACCCCCGAGACCCCCGAGACCCCCGAGGCTCCCGAGGTCGACCCGCACGACGTCCGCACCGAGCGGTCCCGTTCGGTCCTGCGTGAGATCGCCTCGGGCGACGCGCTGGCCGGCGTGCTCGCGGTGTTCCTCGCGGTCTTCGTCGGCTCGGTGATGATCGCCGCCACCGACGCCGACGTCCGCGAGACGGCGAGCTACATCACCGCGCGCCCCTCCGACTTCTTCAGCGCGCTGTGGGACGCCATCTCCGGCGCCTACACCGCGATGTTCCGCGGTGCGGTCTACAACAACCTCGTCGACGACCCGGCGCAGCAGTGGCGCCCGCTGACGGAGAGCCTGAAGTTCGCGGGCCCGCTCATCCTCGGCGGCCTCGGCGTCGGCATCGCCTTCCGGGCGGCGCTGTTCAACATCGGTGGCCGCGGCCAGATGCTGATCGCCGGCGGTGCCGCCGGCTACATCGGCTTCAAGCTCGACCTGCCGACGATCATCCACCTGCCACTGGCCATCCTGGTCGGCATGGCCGCCGGCGCCCTGTGGGCCGGCATCGCCGGCCTCCTGAAGGCCCGCACCGGCGCCCACGAGGTGATCCTCACGATCATGCTCAACTACGTCGGCTACTACCTGCTCTTCTGGGCGCTGACCAAGGAGTGGCTGCTGGCGACGCCCGGCTCGGCCAACCCCAAGTCGCCGCCCATGAAGGAGACGGCGATCCTGCCGAAGGTGCTGGGCGACCGGTTCAACCTGCACCTCGGGTTCGTCCTGGCGCTGGTCGCCGTCGCGGCCGTGTGGTGGCTGCTCAACCGGTCCACCCTCGGCTACCGGATCCGCGCGGTCGGCGAGAACCCGCACGCCGCCCGTGCCTCCGGCATCAACGTCGGCAAGACCTACACGGTCGTGATGATGATCGCCGGCTCGCTGCTCGGCCTCGCCGGCATCAACCAGGTCCTCGGCACCGTGACCAGCGGTGTGTCGCTCGACCTCGACGCGTCCATCGGCTTCGACGCGATCACGGTGGCCCTGCTCGGCCGCTCCCGGCCCCTCGGGATCCTCGCGGCCGGCCTGCTGTTCGGTGCTCTCAAGGCCGGCGGCTTCACCATGCAGGCCTCGGAGAACATCTCCGTCGACCTGGTCCTGGTCGTGCAGTCGCTGATCGTCCTCTTCCTCGCCGCGCCGCCCCTGGTGCGCGCCATCTTCCGGCTCCCCAACAAGGAGGCCAAGTGAGCACCGTGACCCAGCCGCCCACCGACCAGGGAGGCCTGGCGCCCGACACGGCGATCACGCCGACCCCTGGCTCCGGGGCGAAGAAGCTCCCCATCATCCTCGGGGTGCTCACGGCACTGCTGGCCGTCGTGCTGCTCCGCTCGTCGCACGCCGGTGACACGACGTTCCAGCTCGCCGTCGACACCGATTTCGTCAAGCTGCCCGACATCGTGGTCCCGTCCATGGCCACGGCGTGGGTGATGGTGGTGGTCTGCCTCGCGCTCACCGTCGAGTCCGTACGCCGCATGCTCGCTCGCGACGGCCAGCCCCGCTGGGTCCCGATCGTCTTCGCCATCGCGTGGATGACCGGCTTCCTGAGCTGGGCCGCGGCCGACGACCGGATCCGCGTGGTCAGCCTGCTCGGCGGCGCGGTCGCCCTGGCGATCCCGCTCGTCTTCGGAGCGCTCGGCGGCGTGCTCGGTGAGCGCGCCGGCGTGGTCAACATCGCGATCGAGGGCCAGCTGCTGTTCGGCGCCTTCGCGGCGGCGATCACCGCCTCGCTGACCGGCTCCCCGTGGGTCGGGCTGCTCGCCGCGATGGTCGCCGGCGCCCTGGTCGCGCTGATCCTCGGCCTGTTCGCGATCACCTACTTCGTGGACCAGGTCATCGTCGGCGTCGTCCTCAACGTGCTCGTGGTCGGCCTGACCAACTTCCTGTTCCGGCAGGTGCTGACCCCCAACGCGGAGTCGCTCAACTCCCCCGACCGGTTCTCGCGGATGCCGATCCCGGTGCTGGGCGACATCCCGCTCGTGGGCCCGATCTTCTTCCGCCAGACCGCGCTCGTCTACGTGCTCTACATCGTCGTCGCGCTGGTGGCCTACGCCCTCTACCGCACCCGCTGGGGCCTCCGGGTCCGCGCGGTCGGCGAGCACCCCAAGGCCGCCGACACGGTCGGCATCAAGGTCAACCGCACGCGCTACCGCACCATCCTGCTCGCCGGTGCGATCGCCGGCATGGGTGGCGCCTACTTCAGCCTCGTCTCGGTCGCGGGCTTCAACCGCGAGATGACCGGCGGCGCGGGCTACATCGCGCTGGCGGCGGTCATCTTCGGCAAGTGGGACCCGATCCGGGCCACGCTCGCCGCGCTGCTCTTCGGCTTCGCCTCGAACCTCCAGGGCGTGCTCTCCGCGATCGGCTCCCCGGTGCCGAGCCAGTTCATGCTGATGCTCCCCTACCTGGTGACGATCTTCGCGGTGGCCGGCCTGGTCGGTCGCTCGCGGCCGCCGGCGGCGGACGGCGTCCCCTACAAGCAGCAGTAGCAGCCCCTGCATGGACCCCTCGAACGACCTCACGACCGCGGACCTCGCGCACCTGCGACGGTGCGTCGAGCTCGCCCGTGAGGCGTTCGACGCGGGTGACGAACCGTTCGGCTCGCTGCTCGTGGACCCCGACGGCGTCGTGCTCCGCGAGGACCGCAACCGCACGTCCGGCGGCGACGAGACGCTTCACCCCGAGCTCGAGCTCGCCCGGTGGGCGGCGTCCCACGTCGACGCGGACCTGCGCCCGCGCTGCACGGTCTACACCTCGGGCGAGCACTGCCCGATGTGCTCGGCCGGCCACGCGTGGGTGGGACTGGGCCGGATCGTGTACGCCGCCTCGACCGAGCAGCTGACCGGCTGGCGCGTGGGCTGGGGACTCCCCGCCGGGCCCGTCGTCCCGCTGCCGATCACCGCGGTCGCGCCCGGCATCCCGGTCGCCGGGCCCGCGGGCGAGCTGGAGGACGAGCTCCGCGAGCTCCACCGCCGGCAGGCGACGCGTTAGGGATCGGACGCGTCGACGGCGCGGGGGTGGGTACCACGGTGGTGCCGGCCCCGTGCGACCCTGCGGGGGTCGGACACTCGGAGGTTCTGATGACGGAAGACCACCTGGCCGAGGCGGCGGCGCGCTATGCCTCGCTCTTCACCCACCACCCCCAGGCGGCGTGGTCGCTCGACGGGCGCGGCTACTTCACCGACGCGAACTCGCACACGGTGGACATGACCGGCCTGAGCCTGGACCAGCTGAGGCAGGCACACTTCGGCGAGGTCATCCATCCCGACGACCTGGACCTCTTCCAGGAGGCCTTCCACAGGGTGATGGCAGGTGAGCCGCAGCTGCTCGAAGGACGCGTGATCGACGCCGACGGCGAGGTGACCGACATCCGCTGCACCGCCATCCCGGTCGTCGTCCACGACCAGGTCGTCGGGGTGCACGGCATCAGCGAGGACGTGACCGAGGCCAAGCGGGTCCTCCGCGAGCTCGAGGAGGCCAACGCCGCCAAGACGCTGTTCCTCGCCACCGTGAGCCACGAGGTGCGTACGCCGCTCGCGGCGCTGGTGGGCGCCACCGAGCTCCTGATGGACACCGACCTGGCGCCCGAGTCGGCGCACTACGCGAAGATCGTGCACCGCTCGAGCGAGCGGCTGATGCGCCTGGTCCACGACATCCTGGAGTTCTCCGGCCTCGAGGCCCACCAGACAGTGCTGCACCCGCGGCCCTTCGGGATCCGCGCCACTGTCGCCGACGTCGAGGGCTGGGCCGTGCCCCTGGCCGAGAGCCGTGGGCTGACGGCGTCCTTCGTCGTGGACCCGTCCGTCCCCGCCCAGCTGGTCGGCGACTGCCGGCGGATCAGCCAGGTCGTCACCAACCTGGTCCACAACGCGATCACCTTCACCGAGGACGGCGGCGTCGAGGTCTCGGTGACCGCTGAAGGTACGCCGTCGGGGCCGTGGGTCGAGTTCACCGTCCGCGACACCGGCGTCGGGATCGCCGAGGACCAGCTCCCCGGCCTGTTCTCCCCCTTCCGGCAGGTCGACCCGCACGGTGCCGGCGACCGCAGGGGCATGGGCCTGGGCCTGGCGATCAGCCGCGAGCTCGTCGACCTGATGGGCGGCCGGCTGGGCGCGACGTCCACCCCTGGCGAGGGCAGCACCTTCACCGCGGCCGTACCCCTGGCGCCCGTCGGAGCGACGACATCCCCCATGTGAGCGATTCGCCCGCCGCCCGCCGGGGTGCACGCTGAGAGATGCGCGGCCGGGCGGGGGCCCCGCCGCATCTCTTGGGGGGAACCATGTCCGATCCGACCGCACCAGAGATCGCCCGTCGCACCTACTCCGGCATCCGCCTCGGGGTGGTGATGGTCATCCTCGCCCTGGGCTTCGCGGTGTGGCGAGAGATCGCCAGCTCGCCGAACGCCTGCGTCCAGCGCTCGCTCAGCGCGTACTTCTACACACCGGTCCGTCCGGTCTTCGTCGGCGCGCTGCTGCTCATCGGCTTCGCCTTCATCGTGATGTGGGGCAAGACGGCCCTCGAGGACGCGGTGCTGAACATCGCCGGCCTCCTGCTGTCGGTGGTGGCGCTGGTCCCGACGCTCGACGCCAACTACTGCAGCGTGCCCGCGGCGGCGGGTGGCGGCGAGGCGACGTCAGGGGCAGCGCAGATCTCCGACAACGACCTCATCAAGGCCAACGCCGACACGGTCGCGCGCAGCTTCACCGCGCTGCTCTTCGCACTCGTGGTGATCCTGGTGCTCGTCGCGGTCCTGACGCTGAAGGCATGGGCCGACGGCAGGACGCCGAGCCCGGCGATGAGGGTGGCCTACATCGCGACCTGGCTGGCGGCAGCGGTCGTGGTCGCCCTGCTCTACGTGCTCTACCTCGACGCCGACGACCCGGACAGCGCGTTCAACCAGGACGTCCACGGCTGGTCCGCGAACATCGCCGTCGGCCTCGTCATCGTCGCGGTCTTCCTCGCCGCGAAGGAGAACAGGAACGACCCGCAGCGTCACCGCTGGTTCTGGCTCTACGGCTCGCTCGGCGTGGCCATGGTCGTGACGGCCGTCGTCTTCAAGGGCGGCGACAAGGTCGGCCTCTTCTCCGGCTGGCTCGACTCCCACGCCACCTTCGTGGTGGAGGCCATCCTGATCGCCTTCATCGCGGTCTTCTGGATCTTCCAGACCATCGAGCGGCGCAAGGACCGCGCCCCGACGTACTAGGGCCACATCGGGGAAGTCGCCTCAGACGAAGGGCAGGAGCGCCTCGAGCGAGTCCGTCGGTGTCTTCAAGGCGATGCCCGTCCCGATCGCGCCCAGCTTCCAGCCCGACCCGTCGCGCGACAGCTTCGCCATGACGAGCCCGGTCTCGCGCACCCCGAGCGTGATCGTGACGCGCGCCAGCTCGGTGTCGTCGTCGTCGACGAGGCGGCAGTAGGCATTGTGGATGTACTCCAGGGAGTGCCCCTGATAGCTGCTGACGAGGAACAGGATCGTCTCGACCTTGGCGTAGACCCGGCTCAGGTCCACCGTGATGACCTCGTCGTCACCCTCGCCCTTGCCGGTGATGTTGTCGCCCAGGTGGACCACCGAGCCGTCCCGCGTCGCGAGGTGGTTGAAGAAGGCGAGGTCGAAGAACTGGCCGCCGGCGAACTGCACGGCCGACGCGTCGAGGTCGATGGGCGGTGCTCCACTGGCGATGAAGCCCGCCGTCGGGTTGTGGTCCCAGCCGAGGGCCATCCGCACCCGGGTCAGGGGCGTCCCGTCCACCCCGGTGAGGGTGAGCTCCTGGCCCTCGGTCAGCTCGATCACGGTTCGCTCCTCGGTCAGACGCTGAGGGCGGTGACCGCGGCCTCGGCGAGGACGCGGGCACCGATGCCGGTGGCCGCCTCGTCGATGCGCAGGTTGCCCTGGTGGAGGTCGTACGTCGGTCCGCCGGGCGTGCGGGTGCCGAGGCGGGCCATGGCGCCGGGGACGGAGTCGAGGTACCAGCCGAAGTCCTCGCCGCCGAGGCTCTGCGCCGTCGTCACGTGGCCGTGCGGGCCGAGCACCGTGTCGAGGGCGGTGCCGAGCAGCGCGGTGGACACGGGGTGGTTGACCACCGGCGGGACACCGCGCTGGTAGGTCACCTCGGCCGCGACGCCGTAGGGCGCGATGATCGTGGTGATCAGCTGGCGGATGAGGTGCTCGGCCTCGGACCAGGCGACCGCGTCGAGCATCCGGACCGTTCCGGCGACCAGGCCGGTGTGCGGGATGACGTTGTGGGCCGATCCGGCACGCACGGTGCCCCACACGACGCTGACGCCCGCGCGCGGGTCGAGGCGGCGGCTGAGGATCGCGGGCAGCTCGGTGATCACCTTGCCGAGGGCGAAGGTAAGGTCCTCGGTGAGGTGCGGGCGCGACGTGTGGCCGCCCTTGCCGGTGAGCTTGACGGTCATCGCGTCGGCCGCGCCGGTGAGCGGGCCCTCGCGCAGCCCGATGCGGCCGACGTCGAGGCTGGGGTCGCAGTGCAGGCCGAAGATGTGGCTCACGCCCTCCAGCGCACCGGCGCTGATCAGGTGGAGCGCGCCGCCGGGCATGACCTCCTCGGCGGGCTGGAAGAGCAGGCGCACCCGGCCGGGCAGCATCCCGCGCGCCGCCACCTCGGACAGCGCGAGGCCGGCGCCGATCAGGCCGGCGGTGTGCACGTCGTGGCCGCAGGCGTGCGCGACGCCGGGGACGGTGCTCTTCCACGGGTCGGGCGTCAGGTCGTCGACCGGGAGGGCGTCGAGGTCGGCGCGCAGCGCCACCAGGGCCCCGTCGGAGCCGAGCTCGGCCAGCACTCCCCCACCGTCGGGACGGGTAACGGACCAGCCCGCGTCCTCGAGCGCGGTCGTCACGGCGTCGGACGTCCGCGACTCCTTCCAGCTCAGCTCGGGGTGGGCGTGCAGGTCGCGGCGGAGCGCGACGAGGTCGTCGGCGTACTTGTCGACGGCCTCGGCGATGACGGGGGTGGCGGGGTGTGCGGGGTTCGGCATGACCGACCCAGCCTAGTTGGTGTCCCCGTCGTAGGCGGCGAGAAGCCGATCTGCGGCCAGTGGTGCGGGCAGCTCGCCCGCCAGCACCGCACGTCGTACGTCGTCGCGCACGGCCGCCACGCCCGGTGACGAGCGCAGCCGCTGGGCGAGCTCGTCGCGCACCAGCGCCCAGGTGAACTCCAGCTGCTGGGCCGCCCGCTTGTGGGCCAGACCGTCGACCCCGAGGTGCTCGCGGTGGGCGCCGATGCGCGCCCAGACCTCGTCGACCCCGGCCCCGGTCAGGCCCGAGCAGGTCACGACCGGCGGCGCCCACTCGTCGTGCCCGCGGACCAGGCGCAGCGCCCCGGCGAGCTCGCGGGCCGCGACCCGGGCCTCCGCCTCGTGGTCCTCACCGCCCTGGGCGTCGGCCTTGTTGACAGCGACGACGTCGGCGATCTCGAGGATGCCCTTCTTGATGCCCTGGAGCTGGTCGCCCGTGCGGGCGAGGGTGAGGAAGAGGAACGTGTCGACCATCCCGGCGACGGTCACCTCCGACTGTCCCACGCCGACCGTCTCGACCAGCACGACGTCGTACCCCGCCGCCTCGAGCACCAGCATCGCCTGCGTGGTGGCACGCGCAACGCCACCGAGCGTGCCCGCCGACGGCGAGGGCCGGATGAAGGCGTCCGGGTCGACGGACAGCGTGGCCATCCGGGTCTTGTCACCCAGCACGGAGCCACCGGTGCGCACCGACGACGGGTCGACCGCCAGCACGCCGACCCGGTGGCCGGCCGCGGTCAGCCGGGTGCCGAGGCTCTCGATGAAGGTCGACTTGCCGACGCCGGGGACGCCCGAGATGCCCACCCGGGTCGCCTGCGGGAGGTTGGTGGTGGCCAGCTCGGTCAGCAGCTCGCGGGCGAGCGCGCGGTGCTCGGCGCGCGACGACTCGACCAGCGTGATGGCGCGGGCCACCGACGCCCGCTGCCCGGCCCGGATCCCCGCCACCAGCGCAGGGACGTCGGGCTTCGACGCTCGCTGCGCTCGCACCTCAGCCACCGACGGCGGGGTCCTCCCGCAGCCGCGCCAGCAGGTCGAGCGCGGACTCGGCGATGACCGTGCCGGGCAGGAACACCGCGGCAGCGCCCATCTCCTTGAGCGTCGGCACGTCGTCGGGCGGGATCACGCCACCGATCACGATCATGATGTCCGGGCGCCCCTGGTCGGCCAGCGCCTGCTTCAGCGCGGGCAGCAGGGTGAGATGCCCGGCCGCGAGCGAGGAGACGCCGACGATGTGCACGTCGGCGTCGATCGCCTGCTGGGCGACCTCCTCGGGCGTGGAGAAGAGCGGACCCACGTCGACGTCGAAGCCGAGGTCGGCGAAGGCGGTGACGACGACCTTCTGGCCGCGGTCGTGGCCGTCCTGGCCCATCTTGGCGACCAGGATGCGCGGGCGACGGCCCTCCTCGGCCTCGAACTCCTCGGTGGCCTCCAGCACCTGGGCGACCTTCGAGTCGCCGGCGGTGCCTGCCTCGTCGCGGTACACGCCGCTGATCGTACGGATCACGGCCTGGTGGCGGCCGTAGACCTTCTCGAGCGCGTCGGAGATCTCACCGACGGTGGCCTTGGCGCGGGCCGCGTCGACCGCGAGCGCGAGCAGGTTGCCGTCCAGCGAGCCGCCGCCGACCGGTCCGCGCTCGGCGCTGTTGGTCAGCGCCTCCAGCGCACGGCGTACGTCGTCGTCGTCGCGCTCGGCACGCAGCCGCTCGAGCTTGGCGACCTGCTGGCGGTAGACGTCGTCGTTGTCCACGCGCAGCACGTCGAGCTTGTCCTCGGCGGCGAGGCGGTAGGTGTTGACGCCGATGACCTTCTGGGCGCCGGAGTCGATGCGCGCCTGGGTGCGGGCGGCCGCCTCCTCGATGCGCATCTTCGGGATGCCCTGCTCGATCGCCTTCGCCATGCCGCCGGCGCGCTCGGCCTCCTGGATGTGGGCCCAGGCCCGCTCGGCGAGGTCGTGGGTGAGCTTCTCGACGTAGTAGGAGCCGGCCCACGGGTCGATCACCTGCGTCGTGCCGCTCTCCTGCTGCAGCAGCAGCTGGGTGTTGCGGGCGATCCGCGCGGAGAAGTCGGTCGGCAGCGCGATCGCCTCGTCGAGCGCGTTGGTGTGCAGCGACTGCGTGTGGCCCTGCGTCGACGCCATCGCCTCGATGCAGGTGCGCCCGACGTTGTTGAAGACGTCCTGCGCGGTCAGCGACCAGCCCGAGGTCTGGCTGTGCGTGCGCAGCGAGCGCGACTTGGGGTTCTGCGGGTCGAAGTCGTCGACCAGCCGCGCCCACAGCGCGCGGGCCGCGCGCATCTTGGCGACCTCCATGAAGAAGTTCATCCCGATGGCCCAGAAGAACGACAGCCGCGGCGCGAACTGGTCGATCGTCATGCCGGTCCCGAGGCCCGCACGGATGTACTCCACGCCGTCGGCGAGCGTGTACGCCAGCTCGAGGTCGGCCGTCGCACCGGCCTCCTGGATGTGGTAGCCGGAGATCGAGATGGAGTTGAAGCGCGGCATCTTCTGCGACGTGAAGGCGAAGATGTCGCTGATGATCCGCATGCTCGGCGCCGGCGGGTAGATGTAGGTGTTGCGGACCATGAACTCCTTGAGGATGTCGTTCTGGATCGTCCCCGCGAGCTGCTCCGGCTTCACCCCCTGCTCCTCGGCCGCGGCGATGTAGAGCGCGAGCACCGGCAGCACGGCGCCGTTCATCGTCATCGACACCGACATCTCGTCGAGCGGGATGCCGTCGAAGAGGGTGCGGGTGTCGTAGATCGAGTCGATCGCCACGCCCGCCATGCCGACGTCGCCGCGCACGCGCGGGTGGTCGGAGTCGTAGCCGCGGTGGGTCGCGAGGTCGAAGGCGACGCTCAGGCCCTTCTGCCCCGCCGCGAGGTTGCGGCGGTAGAACGCGTTGGACTCCTCGGCGGTGGAGAAGCCGGCGTACTGCCGGATCGTCCACGGCTGGGTCGTGTACATCGTCGGATAGGGCCCGCGCAGGAACGGTGCGAGGCCAGGCCACGTGTCCAGGCCGTCGAGGCCCTCGAGGTGCTCGGGGCCGTAGACCGGGAGGATGTCGATCCCCTCCGGGCTCGCCCACGGCTGCTGCTGGTCGAGCGCCCCACCATGCTGGTCGAGCGAAGTCGAGAGCCCGGACCTCGACTGCGCTCGATCACCGACGAGGTCGATGTCAGCGAAGTTCTTCGGGATGCTCATCGCGTGAGCTCCTCTCGGATCCGGCCGAGGAAGCCGAGCGCGTCGACCCCCATGGCACACGAGTCGTCGACATCGGTGACGGTCCGATCCCCCGGCTTGCCCGCCAGCACGACGTACGACGCCCCTGCCGCACGCAGCGCGGCGACGAGGTCGGCGCCCCAGTCGGCGTAGGCCGCGTCGGTGCCGGCGAGGCAGACGACGGGCTGGCCGGCGTAGGCCTCCAGCACGGAGGCCGTGTCGGAGGTCGCACCCGCCGCCTCGACGGCGACACCACCGGCGGCGAACAGGTTGGTGGCGAAGGTGGCGCGCGCGGTGTGGGCCGCGATCGGGCCCATCGTGGCGAGGAAGACCGGCTGCGACGTGGGCTGCGCGCGCATGTCCTCGTAGGCCGAGCCGTAGTGGATCCCGGCCCGCCCCCAGGGCTCCCGCTCGGGCAGCGTCTCGCCGAGGTGCGGGAACTCGGAGATGCCGGTCAGCGGACGGGAGCGGTCGGCGACACCCTCGTCGCGCTGGGCGCGGACCGCGGCGACCCGTTCCTTCACCCCGGCTGCGGCCTGCTCGCCGAAGCCGCCATCGGCCTCGATCCGGCCCAGCTCGGCCCACCCGGCGACCGCGAGGTCGTCGGTGAGCTTCTCCACGGCGTAGGAGCCGCCGGCCGGGTCGGTGACGGCCGCGACGTGGGACTCCTCGATCAGGAGCGAGGAGGTGTTGCGGGCGATCCGCCGGCCGAAGGCGTCAGGCTGTCCGAGCCGCTCGTCGAAGGGCACGACCGTGACCGCGTCGGCGCCACCGACACCGGCGGCGAAGGCCGCGATGGTGCCGCGGAGCATGTTCACCCAGGGGTCGTACTTGCTCATCATGGCGCGGCTGGTGACCACGTGCTGGCGCTGCGGGACCTCGCTCGCGCCGGATGCCTCGAGCACCCGGCCCCAGAGCCGGCGGGCGGCGCGGAGCTTGGCGATCGTGGGGAACTGCTCGTCGGTGGCGGCGTAGCGGAACTCGATGAGCGCCGCCGCCTCGTCGACCGAGAAGCCGGCGTCGGTGAGCAGGCGGAGGTAGTGCACGCCGACAGCCATCGTCCAGCCGAGCTCCTGCGCGTCGCTCGCGCCGCGGTCGTGCAGCGCGGTGCCGTCGACGACCGCACCCAGCACGCCGAGGGACTGCGCGCGACGTACGGTCTCGACGAAGGAGTCGGCGACCGACCGGCCCCCGTCCGGGATGCCCTCGCCGAACGTCAGCGCGGTGGCCGGGTCGGCGGAGAGGTTGTTGCCCGGGTGCGGGTCGTTGGGGGTGTCCTCGAGCAGGCGGGCCAGCGCCTCGGACTGCGCGGCGCCCGGACGCTCGAGCGACACCGGCGCGAGGTCCAGCAGGACGCCGCGCAGCGCGACCGCGAGGTCCGTGCCGGGCTCGATCTCGAGGTGGAGCGAGGTCGCTCCGTTGTCGAGGTCCACGAGGGCCGCCTCGTTGACCGCGGCGGCGTCGTCGCCGACGAGCGGCGTGCGGACGTCCCACGCCCCGGTGCGCGTCGGTCGGCCGGACGACGTGAGCCCGTCGAGGTCCGACGGCTGGCCGATCGGTGCGACCTCGATGCCGTCGAGCGTGGTGCGGGCGAGGGCCGCCCAGACGTCGGAGTCGGGGGCGTCCTCGCCGAGCCGGCGCGCCTTGCGCAGCACCGCCGCGGTCGCGGTCTCCCACGCCGAGGCGTCGTAGGTGTCGTCGTCACCCACCAGCTTCAGCGAGCCCGCGGCCGGCTGCAGGTCCTCGGGCTCGTCGAGCCCACCTTCGAGGTCGGTCATGAGCGCAGGATAGGACGAGCGTCACGCGCCCCGACACCGTGCGGGCTATGGGATAGGTCACCGTGGCAACGATCTGCACGATCCCGGTCTCCCGGGTCTGCAGCCCCATGATCCGGGACCCGTCCGATTCCTAGCGTCGCCGCCATGGCTGACGTCTACCTCCACGTGGGGCTCTACAAGACCGGTACGACCACCATCCAGGGCGCGCTCACCGCCACGGCGCCGCAGCTCGCCTCGCGAGGTGTGCTCTTCCCTGGCGACCTCCGCGCCCAGCGGCTCGCGGCGTACGACCTGCTCGGCCAGCGCGTGGGTGGCGAGGAGCGCGGGGAGGCCGCCGGCGCGCTCGGCCGGCTGGTGGAGCTCGTCGACGGGCACGACGGCGCGAGCGTGGTGGTGTCCGAGGAGGAGCTCTCGCTCGCCCGGCCGCGCCAGGCCCGCCGGCTCGTACGTCTGCTCGGAGCGCACCGGGTGTTCGTGGTGGTCGGGGCACGCGACATGGCGCGCACGCTGCTCTCGGCCTGGCAGCAGACGGTCGTCAACGGCGGCTGCACCGGCTGGCAGGACTTCGTGGCGTCGGTTCGCGGCGACGACGGCGCACCTCCGAGCGAGGGCGTGTCCTTCCACTGGCGCCACGACCTGCTCCGCGTGGTCGACACCTGGTCGACGGCGGTCCCGGTCGAGCGCATCCGGCTGGTCACCGTGCCACCGCGCGGCGCGTCGGGAGCGACCCTGCTGACCCGCTTCGCCGACGCCGCCGCCCTGCCCGACGGGTGGCCAGGTGGCCGGCAGGCGGTGCGCAACGTCTCGCTCGGCGCAGCCGAGCTCGAGGTCGTACGCCGCCTCAACGAGGCCGTCGGCCCGACCCTCAACACCGCCCAGCACCGGTTCGTCGTCGAGGCCGGGATCCGGGCCCGGCTCGCCGGTGCGACCGCACGCCCGCTCGAGCTGCCGGCGGAGCACCTGCCGTGGGCCCGTGCGTACGGCGAGAGGCTGGTCGGCGAGCTCGAGCGGCGCGGCCTGACGGTGCACGGCGACCTCGCCGACCTCGTCCCCGCGTGGACCACGCCGACCGGCCCGGCGCTCGACGAGGTGTCGGAGGACGAGCTGCTCGTGGCCACGCAGGCGGCGCTCGTGTCCCTCGCCCTCGACCACGGCCGCCTCTTCCGGAGATACCGACGCGCGTTCGTCGAGCGGGAGGGACGGCTGCCCGACCCGCTGGAGGTGCTCGGCAGCCAGGCCCGCGCCGGCGGCTTCTGGCTGCGCAAGCGCGCGGTGCACCACGCCGACCGGCACCCGCTGCTGGCCCGGGCCTCGCGGATCTACCTCGAGCGCACCTCGCCGTCCTCACGACCGTGACCGCCGGGCAGCCCACGCCCCCGCGTCACCCGCTGCGCCTCAGACCTCGGTGCGGCCGTCGTTGTCCTTGTTGCGGATGCCGATCTTGCTGCCCAGCCACACCAGCGGGTCGTACTTGCGATCCACCACCCGCTCCTTCATCGGGATGATCCCGTTGTCGGTGATGTGGATGCCCTCGGGGCAGACCTCGGTGCAGCACTTGGTGATGTTGCACATCCCGAGGCCCGCCGCCCCCTGGGCGAGCTGGCGCCGGTCGTGGGTGTCGAGCGGGTGCATGTCGAGCTCGGCGTAGCGGATGAAGAACCGCGGGCCGGCGAAGTGCTGCTTGTTGTCCTCGTGGTCGCGCACCACGTGGCACACGTCCTGGCACAGGTAGCACTCGATGCACTTGCGGAACTCCTGGCCCCGCTCGACGTCGACCTGCATCATCCGGCGCTTGCCGTCGGCATCGCGCGGGCCGAGCTCGGCGTAAGGGAGCTGCTTGGCCTTCGCGTAGTTGAACGACACGTCCGTGACGAGGTCGCGGATCACCGGGAAGGTGCGCATCGGCGTGACGGTGATCGTCTCGGCCTGGTCGAAGTCGGAGAGCCGGGTCATGCACATCAGGCGCGGGCGGCCGTTGATCTCGGCACTGCACGAGCCGCACTTGCCGGCCTTGCAGTTCCAGCGGATCGCCAGGTCGCCGGTCTGAGTGGCCTGGAGGCGGTGGAGTGCGTCGAGCACGACCTCGCCCTCGGACACCTCGACGGTGTAGTCGGTGAGCTCGCCGCCCTCGGCGTCGCCGCGCCAGACGCGCATCTTCAGGTCGTAGGCCATCAGGACTCCTCGAAGTACTTCTTGAGCTCGTCGGGCATCTCCGGCAGTGGCTTCTCGGTCAGCTCCACGCCGGTGCCGGCGGCGTCGAGGCTGACGATGAGGTTCTTCTTGCCCCAGACCTCGTGGTCGGTCTGGGGGAAGTCGTCGCGGGTGTGACCGCCGCGGGACTCCTCGCGGGCCAGCGCGGCCTTCGCGATCGACTCCGAGACCACCAGCATGTTGCGCAGGTCGATCGAGAGGTGCCAGCCGGGGTTGTACTGGCGGTGGCCCTCCACCGTCATCGACCTCGCCCGCTCCTTGAAGCCCTCGATCTCGACCAGCGACTGCTCGAGCTCGCTGGCGGTGCGGATGATGCCGACGAGGTCGTTCATCGACTGCTGGAGGTCGGCCTGGATCGAGTACGGGTTCTCCCCGCCCTCGACCTCGAACGGCGCGACGGCACTGGCCTGCGCGGCCTTGACGTCGGCCTCGGCGACCGTCGGGCGCCCGTCGCCCAGCCCGTTGGCCCCGTGCTTCATCGCGTGGACAGTCGCGGCCTCGCCGGCGAGCTTGCCGAACACCAGCAGGTCACCGAGCGAGTTGCCGCCGAGCCGGTTGGAGCCGTGCATGCCGCCCGAGCACTCGCCCACGGCGTAGAGGCCGGTGACCGCGCTCTCCTGGGTGTCGGGGTCGACCTCGACGCCGCCCATCACGTAGTGGCAGGTCGGGCCGATCTCCATCGGCTCGGCGGTGATGTCGACGTCGGCGAGCTCCTTGAACTGGTGGTACATCGAGGGCAGCCGCTTGCGGATGAACTCGGGCGTGCGCCGCGAGGCGATGTCGAGGTAGATGCCGCCGTGGGGCGTGCCGCGGCCGGCCTTGATCTCGGAGTTGATGGCCCGCGCGACCTCGTCACGCGGCAGCAGCTCGGGTGGTCGGCGGTTGTTCAACTTGTCGTCGTACCACCGGTCGGCCTCCTCCTCCGTGTCGGCCGTCTCGGCCTTGAAGAAGTCGGGGATGTAGTCGAACATGAACCGCTTGCCCTCGGAGTTCTTCAGGATGCCGCCGTCGCCGCGCACCGACTCCGTGACCAGCAGCCCCTTCACCGACGGCGGCCACACCATGCCGGTCGGGTGGAACTGCACGAACTCCATGTTGATCAGGCTGGCGCCCGCCCGCAGGGCGAGGGCGTGGCCGTCGCCGGTGTACTCCCACGAGTTGGACGTCACCTTGAACGACTTGCCGATGCCGCCGGTCGCGAGGATCACCGAGGGTGCCTCGAAGAGCACGAAGCGGCCGGTCTCGCGCCAGTAGCCGAAGGCTCCGGAGATCCTGTCGCCGTCCTTGAACAGGTCGGTGACGGTCAGCTCCATGAAGACGTCGATGCCGAGCTGCACGGTGCGCTGTTGGAGGGTGCGGATCATCTCCAGCCCGGTGCGGTCACCGACGTGCGCGAGCCGGGCGTACTTGTGGCCGCCGAAGTCGCGCTGGGAGATGAGGCCGTCGTCGGTGCGGTCGAAGAGGGCGCCCCAGTCCTCGAGCTCCATCACCCGCTCGGGCGCCTCCTGCGCGTGCAGCTGCGCCATCCGCCAGTGGTTGAGCATCTTCCCGCCACGCATCGTGTCGCGGAAGTGCACCTCCCAGTTGTCCTCGGGCCAGCGGTTGCCCATGGCTGCCGCGATGCCGCCCTCGGCCATCACGGTGTGCGCCTTGCCGAGCAGCGACTTGCAGACCACGGCCACCTTCGCGCCCGCGTCGTGGGCGGCGATCGCGGCCCGCAGCCCGGCGCCGCCGGCGCCGATCACCACGACGTCGTACGCGTGGCGCTCCATGCCGGCGGGGGCGTCCCCCGACATGGCGTTGCCGGTCATCGGGTGTCTTGTCTCGTCGATCATCTGGAGCCTTCCGGGGTCCCCGCGGAGTTGTCAGCGGAGGAGCGAAGCGGGGGAGATGAGAACTTCGTGGGGTGGTTCAAAAGAACCTCACGTCCTGGATGGTGCCGGTGGCGAGCAGGAAGACGTAGAAGTCGACGATCGCGACCGAGAAGAGCGAGTACCACGCCCACCGGCCGTGGCTCTCGTTGAGCCGCGAGACCCACGTCCAGAGCTTGTAGCGCACCGGGTGCTTGGAGAAGTGCCGCAGCCGGCCGCCGACGATGTGGCGGCACGAGTGGCACGAGAGCGTGTAGAGCCAGATGAAGACGACGTTGGCGATCATCAGCAGCGTGCCGAGGCCCATGTGGACCCCGCTGGTCTCCCCGTCGCCGACGGCGTACTCCGCGGGCATCGGCCGGAAGGCCAGGATCACGTCGTACGACAGCACGAGGCCCACCAGCACGGCGGCGTACCAGAACCAGCGGTGCACGTTCTGCAGGATCAGCGGGAAGCGGGTCTCGCCGGAGTAGGCCTGGTGCGGCTCGGCGACGCCGCACGCGGGCGGGCTCAGCCAGAAGGCGCGGTAGTAGGCCTTGCGGTAGTAGTAGCAGGTCATCCGGAAGCCCAGCGGGAAGATCAGGATGATCAGCGCCGCCGACAGCGGCCACCACCCGAACGGCTGGCCGAAGTCGGACGCGCCCTCCACGCAGTCGCCCAGGCAGGGTGAGTAGAAGGGCGAGAGGTAGGGCTCGGCGTAGTAGTCACGGCCCATGAAGGCGCGGATCGTGGCGAAGACGACGAAGCCCGAGAAGACGACGAAGGTGGCCAGTGGCTGGAGCCACCACCTGTCCTCGCGCAACGTGCGCGCATCGATGCGCGCACGTCCCGGACTGGTCACGCCCTGGTCGGTCGATGCCATGCGTCCTCCATGAGGCCCGGAAAGGGGTCGGGGCAACGCCCCCGACTATGTCCTGTGTCACACCCGAGCGGAAGACAACGCGCCAAGGAAAACGTCACACGGATGCGGCGCGTCGCGTGCGCGAGCGAGGGGATAACGTGCCCTTGTGGCAACCCAACTCACTCCCCCGACCCTGGTGAAGGGCGCACGGGCCTCTCGGACCACCATCGCCCTCAAGATGGGCATGGCGATCAGCGGCGTCGTCTTCCTCGGCTTCGTGCTCGCGCACATGTACGGCAACCTCAAGGCCTTCGGTGGCCACGACACGTTCAACGAGTACGCCCACCACCTCCGCGAGCTCGGCGAGCCGATGCTCCCCCACGAGGGCGCGCTCTGGATCATCCGGGCCGGCCTCCTGCTGGCGCTCGTGGTCCACGTCTACTGCGCCGCCGTGCTCTGGCGTCGTGCGGCCAACGCCCGCACCACGAAGTACGTCATGAAGAAGCACACCGGCGCGATCTTCGCCAGCCGGCTGATGCGCTGGGGCGGCGTGACCATCCTGCTCTTCATCATCTGGCACCTGCTCAACTTCACGATCGGCAAGGTCAACGTGCAGGGCGGGGCGACCAACGACCCCTACAACCTGCTCGTCGACACCTTCGACGTGTGGTGGCTGACCCTGATCTACCTCGTCGCGATGCTCGCGCTGGGCGCCCACCTGCACCACGGCGTCTGGAGTGCCGCGCAGACGCTCGGCTGGACCGGCACCGCCGCCAAGCGGGCGCGCGCCAAGACGGTCGCCTTCGTCATCGCGCTGATCGTCTCGGTCGGCTTCTCCCTCGTCCCGCTCGCCGTCCTCGCCGGCATCATCACCAAGTAAGGGGTCCTCACTCGTGAGCCACGACATGGACATGCCCGACACCGTCACCTCGACGGAGGCCTCGCGCTCCGGCACGCTCGACGGCGACTACGACGACGCGGCCGGCTACTACACGCCCGGCACGCCGCTCGTCGACACCAAGGCGCCCGACGGCCCGGTCGCCGACCGCTGGCAGAACCGCAAGTTCGAGGCCCGCCTGGTCAACCCGGCCAACCGCCGCAAGCTCTCGATCATCATCGTCGGCACCGGCCTGGCCGGTGCCTCCGCCGCCGCCACGCTCGGCGAGGCCGGCTACCGCGTGAAGTCCTTCTGCTACCAGGACTCCCCGCGTCGCGCCCACTCGATCGCCGCTCAGGGCGGCATCAACGCGGCGAAGAACTACAAGGAGGACGGCGACTCCGTCCACCGCCTCTTCTACGACACCGTCAAGGGCGGCGACTACCGCTCGCGCGAGTCCAACGTCTACCGCCTGGCCGAGGTCAGCGCGAACATCATCGACCAGTGCGTCGCGCAGGGCGTGCCCTTCGCCCGCGAGTACGGCGGCCTGCTCGACAACCGCTCGTTCGGTGGCGTGCAGGTCTCGCGCACCTTCTACGCCCGCGGCCAGACCGGCCAGCAGCTGCTGATCGGTGCCTACCAGGCGCTCGAGCGCCAGGTCGCCGCCGGCACCGTGACGACGTACACGCGTCACGAGATGCTCGAGCTGATCGTGGTCGACGGCAAGGCGCGCGGCATCATCGCCCGCGACATGGTCACCGGCGAGATCGAGACCCACCTCGCCGACGTCGTCGTGCTGGCCTCCGGCGGCTACGGCAACGTCTTCTACCTCTCCACCAACGCGATGGGCTGCAACGTCACCGCCGCGTGGCGCGCGCACCGCAAGGGCGCCTACATGGCCAACCCGTGCTTCACGCAGATCCACCCGACGTGCATCCCGGTCTCCGGTGAGCACCAGTCGAAGCTGACGCTGATGTCGGAGTCGCTGCGCAACGACGGCCGGATCTGGGTGCCGAAGAACCAGGCCGACTGCGAGAAGGACCCGCGCGAGATCCCCGAGGAGGACCGCGACTACTTCCTCGAGCGGATCTACCCCTCCTTCGGCAACCTGGTCCCGCGCGACATCGCGTCGCGTGCGGCGAAGTACATGTGCGACGAGGGCCGCGGTGTCGGGCCCATGGTCGACGGCGTACGACGTGGCGTCTACCTCGACTTCGCCGCCGCGATCGAGCGCCTCGGCCGCGACGGCGTGGAGGAGAAGTACGACAACCTCCTCGACATGTACGAGCGGATCACGGGTGAGAACCCCTACGAGGTGCCGATGCGCATCTACCCCGCCGTCCACTACGTCATGGGCGGGCTCTGGGTCGACTACGACCTCCAGTCCACGATCCCGGGCCTGTTCGTGACCGGCGAGGCGAACTTCTCCGACCACGGCGCCAACCGCCTCGGCGCCTCGGCGCTGATGCAGGGCCTGGCCGACGGCTACTTCGTCCTCCCCCACACCATCCGCGACTACCTCGCGGACGGGCCGTTCGAGGAGATCGCCGAGGACCACCCGGCGGTCGTCGAGGCCCGCGACTCGGTGAAGGGTCGCATCGACCACTTCCTGTCGGTCAACGGCACCCGCAGCGTCGACTCGTACCACCGCGAGCTCGGCAACATCATGTGGGAGTACTGCGGCATGGAGCGGACCGAGACCGGCCTGAAGAAGGCCATCGACCTGATCCGCGGGCTCAAGGACGACTTCTACCGCAACGTGAAGGTCCTCGGCAGCGCCGAGACCCTCAACCAGTCGCTGGAGAAGGCCGGCCGCGTGGCCGACTTCTTCGAGCTGGGCGAGCTCATGTGCATCGACGCCCTCAACCGGCGCGAGTCGTGCGGCGGCCACTTCCGTGGCGAGTCGCAGACCGAGGACGGCGAGGCGCTGCGCCACGACGAGGAGTACGCCTACGTCGCCGCGTGGGAGTGGGCCGGCGACGACAGCATCCCCGTCCTGCACAAGGAAGACCTGGTCTACACCGCCATCGAGATGAAGCAGCGGAGCTACAAGTGAGCATGAACCTGACCCTGAAGATCTGGCGCCAGCCGGACGCGACCAGCCCGGGCGCGATGCACACCTACCAGCTCGCCGACGTGTCCCCCGACATGTCGTTCCTGGAGATGCTCGACGTGCTCAACGAGCAGCTCAACGAGCAGGGCGAGGAGCCGATCGCCTTCGACTCCGACTGTCGCGAGGGCATCTGCGGCATGTGCGGCCTGATGATCAACGGCGACGCGCACGGCCCGGAGGTCACCACGACCTGCCAGCTGCACATGCGCTCGTTCAGCGACGGCGAGACGATCACCATCGAGCCGTGGCGCTCCGACGCCTTCCCGGTCGTCAAGGACCTGGTCGTCGACCGCAGCGCCTTCGACCGGATCATCCAGCAGGGTGGCTACATCTCGGTCAACACCGGCTCGGCCCCCGAGGCCCACTCGGTGCCCGTGCCCCGTGACGACGCGATGCGTGCCTTCAACGTGGCCACCTGCATCGGCTGCGGCGCCTGCGTCGCGGCGTGCCCCAACGGCTCGGCCTCGCTCTTCATGGGCGCCAAGATCACCCACCTCGGCGAGCTCCCCCAGGGCCAGCCCGAGCGCGACTCCCGCGTCGTCAACATGGTCGCCCAGCACGACCACGAGGGCTTCGGCGGCTGCACGAACATCGGCGAGTGCACCGCCGCCTGCCCCAAGGAGATCCCCCTCGACGTGATCTCCCAGCTCAACAAGGACCTCCGCACCGCGATCAAGCACGGCCACTGATCCGTCGTACGTCTGCACGAGGGCCGGGGGGTCTCCCCCGGCCCTCGCTGCGTCCTTCGAGCGGTGTGTGAGGGGGATTCCGGACCCCTCGAAACCCCCTCCCGCACCGCCGACCGGCGTGTCCGGCGACGACTCGCTCGCGGGCGGTGCGTGAGGGGGATTCCGACGTACCGGAATCCTCTTCACGCACCGCTGGTCCCGTCACGCGGCTCGTAGGCGGCGCACGAGGTCCACGAGCCGCATGAACAGCGTGAGCCAGGCTCCATCGAAGTCCGGCTCCGCGCCCTCGTATCCGCGCGCCACCAGCCCGGCATGGACTCTTCGTACGGTCGTCTTGGGCGAGCGCATCAGCTCTTTGGTCACCAGTTCGTAATCGACGTGGTTGCGGCGGTAGGCGGCGTACCGATCGATGTCGGCGGTGTACTGCCCGCGATCCTCCTGGTGCTGGCTGCCCTCGTACTCGACCGCGAACTCGTAGTCCTCGAACCACTCATCTGGAGCAAGCTCCGTGCCATCAGCGAGGATGACGGTCTCGTTGACCTCGGGTATTGGCAGCCCGGCGAAGACGACGTACGCCAGCAGCTCGGCCTCGGGCATCGACCTACAGCGGTCGTCGAGGAACGGCAGGACGTACGACGTCTCGGCCGCGCCGTGACGCCACCTCTCGTCCGTGAGGATCGTCTCGAGGAGGTGCCCGTCCAACTTCTCCTTGCCGAGCAGGGCAGAGCCGAGCTTGATCGCGTCGAGCAGCCGACCCTGGGCGCAGAAGGCAACGAACGCCGCTTCGGGGGTGACGCCGTCATCGTCGTGGGGTGGCATCTTCACCGTCCGGTGCAGGAAGACATCGTCCAACCTCAGGTGTAGGTCACCCTCGACCACGAAGTGGAGCGGAAACGGTGTACCCACGTCGAAGCCGAGCTGGCGCAGACGGGTCACCCCCGTGGTGCGAGCAGCACCGGGCAACGCCAGCTGGGCAGCGCGCACGTGGTCGTCCCACGTCATCACGTGATCACGGTGCACGTAGACCGACTCGTGCAGCCGTTGGAACTGGACACCTTCGAGGACGTCCCTGCTCACACCGCGGGCAAGAGCATCACGTCGGTGAATAGGGCCTCGCCGTAGCTTGTCCGGGACTGATCGCATCGAGCCATTCCGCCATCGGCCCCCCGCCCGGCGAGTGGAGCGGGCGCAGGTTGTGGACAGCGTCGCGGGAGCGCCTGCTGTGGATGACCACTGGCGAGGCTGCTCGCCGGAGGCGCCCGAAGCAGTTCAAGCTCAGCGGTGTATGAGGAGGATTTTCAGAGCCCAGAATCCTCCTCACACACCGCCCAGAGCACGGCGCCGTGCGACACGCGCGGCAGCGGTGCGTGAGCGGGATTCCGGCGGGCTCGAATCCGCCTCACTCACCGCCCAGACGAGGCTTCGGGTCAGCGGCGGCGGCGGAGGAGGGCGACGAGGCCGAGCATCGAGGCGGCGCCGGCGGCGAAGGCGGCCTTGGGAGAGGAACCCGAGCCCGCAGGCTGTACGACGGCCGCTGCCGCGGCGAGGTCGATCTGCGGGCCCTCGACGGTCTGCTCGGCGACCATCCGGGCCTCGCGGGCGGCGCGGGCCTCGGGCGAGGTGTGCGCCCAGGCGGCGGCGTACACCACCACGCGGGAGAAGTAGTTGATCCAGACCACGAGGATCAGCGCGATGCCGAACGCCTGGAAGGCCTCGGAGTTCGCGGTGGCCTTCAGCAGGAAGGTCGACAGCTGCTTGAGGAGCTCGAAGGCGACCGCGCCGAGCAGCGCACCGGACCAGAGCGAGCGCGAGGGCACGTCGGGAGCGGCCAGGAGGCGGAAGAACGCGAAGAAGAGGAGGGCGTTGGCCGCGAGACCGAGCACCACCGCCAGGATCGTGAGGAACACCCCGGCGACCGAGCCCAGCTGGAGGGCGTCGAGGATCGGGGTCAGCAGCTTGGTCGCGACCCCGGAGACGGCGACGCTGACGACCAGCACCGAGCCGAGCGCCAGCAGCGCGAGGACGTCGCGCAGCTTGCCCTTCACGAAGCTCGGCTGCTCGCGCGGTGGCTCCTCGAAGACGGTCATCAGCGCCTCGCGCATGCCCGAGAGCCAGCCGAGGCCGGAGTAGAGGGTCAGCAGGATGCCGATGCTGAAGATGCCGGGAGCCGCGGACTGGAGCGTGTCGAGGCTGACGCCGTTGTCACCGCCGACCAGGCCCGGCAGCACCGAGTTCGCCGCGTCGACGAGGGTGTCCTCGGCGTCGGGGTAGATCTTCGCCACCTGGCCGAAGACCGCGAAGGACAGCGCCAGGATCGGGAAGAAGGACAGGAACGCGAAGTAGGTGACGGCGGCGGCGAGCCCGTTGCCGTTGACCGATCCGTAGTGCTCGACCATCCGCACGACGTGGTCGACGAAGGGTCGCCGCTCACGCACCGCGGCGACGCGGTCCTTGACTCCCGAGACGAGCGACATCAGCCGAGGGCGTACTCGTGGGTGGGCTTCCAGCCGGTGTGCACGTCGTGGACGTAGAGGCTGAAGGCATCGACGGCGAAGCGGCACTCGAAGGTGGCGAGCTCGTCGAAGGCGCGGTCGAGGGTGGGGTCGTCGAGGTGGTGCGCGATGGTCACGTGGGGGTGGTACGGGAACGACAGGTCGACCTCGAGCGGCCCCTGGCGTACGGCGCCCGCGAGCAGCTCGCACTGCGAGATCCCCTCGGCCACCGTCACGAACACGACCGGGGAGATCGGGCGGAAGGTCCCGGTGCCGCGGAGGTGGATCTCGAAGGGGTCGACGGTCGTCGCCGCACCGGCCAGGTGGGAGGTCACCGCGTCGACGTCGGCGTCGTCGATGTCGGCCGGCGGGATCAGCGTGATGTGCGTCGGGATCTGCGTCGCCGTGGTGTCGCCGACCGACGTCCGGTAGTCCTGGAGCTCGCTCGCCCAGGGCTCCGGGATCGCGATGGCTACTCCGATGGTCGGCACCCACAAGACCCTACAGAACCCGTTCGCAGCGCCGATCGGCCCCGTGAAAGGATCGGTGGCGTGAGTGACACCTTCCGCGCCGCCCAGGCGCGCAGCGACGCCATCGAGCAGCAGATGGCGACCGATCCGGGCTCCCTGCGGATGCTGACCGGCGACCGCCCGACCGGCGCGCTGCACATCGGCCACTACTTCGGCTCGATCCGCAACCGCGTCCGGCTCCAGGACAGCGGTGCGGAGATCTGGCAGCTGATCGCTGACTACCAAGTCATCACCGACCGTGAGATCGCGGGGGACATCGCCGGCAACGTGCGCAACCTCCTGGTCGACAACATCGCCGCCGGGCTCGACCCCGAGAAGGCGACGATCTTCACGCACTCGTCCGTACCCGCTCTCAACCAGCTGATGCTCCCCTTCCTGAGCCTGGTCAGCGTCGCCGAGCTGCAGCGCAACCCCACGGTCAAGGACGAGGCGAAGTCGGCCGGCATCACCTCCATCGGCGGGCTGCTGCTCACCTACCCGGTGCACCAGGCCGCCGACATCCTGTTCTGCAAGGCCAACGTCGTGCCGGTCGGACGCGACCAGCTTCCCCACCTCGAGCAGACCCGCGTCATCGCGCGCCGCTTCAACGACCGCTATGCCCCTGTCTTTCCCGAGCCGGGCGCCCTGCTGTCCGAGGCGCCGCTGATCCTGGGCCTCGACGGCACCAAGATGAGCAAGTCCAAGGGCAACGTGATCGAGCTGCGGATGACCACCGACGAGACCGCCAAGAAGCTCAAGGGCGCCAAGACCGACAGCGACCGGGTCATCACCTACGACCCCGACAACCGCCCCGAGGTCGCCAACCTGCTCACCCTGATCGGGCTGTGCGAGGGAGTCGACCCGGCCACGGTCGCCGAGGAGATCGGCGACGGTGGGGGTGGCGCGCTCAAGAGCCGGCTCACCGAGGCGATCAACACCGAGCTCGCCCCGCTCCGCGCCCGTCGCGCCGAGCTGGAGGCCGACCCCGGCTACCTCGACGAGGTGCTGCGCCGCGGCAACGCCCGCGCCAACGAGGTCGCCGACGCGACGCTCGACGAGGTCCGCATCGCGATGGGGATGTCGTACGCCTGAGCGTGACGTGTGACGGACGTCACACCCCGATCGGTGTAAACGACTGCGTAACCCTCTGTCCGTGTGATGTGACTCACCAGTAGTTTCCCCAGAACGGCCGGGCGGTCCGGCCGGGGAGGGAAGCCACACATGGCAGCCGCTACATCACGTCGTCGGACTCACGCTCGGGGTTTGTCGGCACGCGCGATCGCGTCACTCTTCACCCTGCTCACCGCCACGCTCGCGAGCGTCGCACTCGGTACGCCGGCGGCCCAGGCCGTCGTCCCCGAGCCGCCGCGCCCCGCGTTCTACGAGGCCCCCGCCGTGCTCCCCAGCACGAACGGCGCCGTCATCCGCAGCGAGAAGGTCGACTTCCTGCTCGACCCGCTCGACGCCACCAGCCTGGTGCGCAACGCCAACCGCGTGCTCTACCGGACCACCAACCGCTCCGGGAAGGCCATCGCGGCCTCCGGCACGGTGCTCGTCCCGAAGACGCCGTGGATCGGCGTGGGGTCGCGCCCGGTCATCGGCTACGCGCCCGGCACCCAGGGCATGGCCGACCGCTGTGCCCCGTCGCGCCTGTTCTCCGAGGGCATCGAGTACGAAGGCATCGGCATCGAGGGCCTGCTCCTGCGCGGGTACGCCGTGGCGATGCCCGACTACGAGGGCCTCGGCACCGCCGGCATCCACACGTACATGGACCGGGTCTCCCAGGGTCGCGCCACGCTCGACGCGATCCGGGCCGCACAGCGCCTGTCCGGCACCGGGCTGAGCCCCAGCAGCCCGGTCGGCATCATGGGCTACTCGCAGGGCGGCGGCGCCGCGGCGTCCGCGGCCGAGCTGGCCGCCAGCTACGCACCCGACCTCAAGGTCAAGGGCGCCGTCGTCGGCGCCGTGCCGGCCGACCTGGCCAGGGTGGCGACGTCCCTCGACGGCGGCCTCTACTCGGCCTTCGCGTTCTTCGCGCTGCGCGGGCTGTCGGCGAGCTACGACGTGGACCTCTCGCCCTACCTCAACTCCAAGGGCCGGGCGACCAGCGACCAGGTCGAGCAGGAGTGCGTCTTCGACCTGCTCAACCACGCGTTCGTGAAGTCCTCGACGCTGAGCGCCAACGGCCAGCCGATGTCGACGCTGATGGCACAGGAGCCGTTCAAGTCGATCGTGGAGTCGCAGCGGATCGGCACGATCAAGCCGGCGTTCCCGGTGCTGGTCACGCACTCCGCGCTCGACGACGTGATCCCCTACGGCGTGGGCAAGACGATGGCGAAGTCGTGGTGCGGCAAGGGTGCCAACGTCTACTTCTCCACCAACGTCGCCCCGCTCCACGTCGGCGGCCTCGTGCCGCACGTCGCCGAGGCGCTGCCGTTCTTCGAGGCGCGGTTCGCCGGGCTCCCGCAGCTCAGCAACTGCTGGCTGCTCTGAGGACCTGACGGGTGATCCGGTGCCGGGACGACGCTAGGAGGCGGAAATCGTCCCGGCACCGGAGGCTCAGCCCTTCACCGCCCCCGCCGTACCTCCACGCACGAGGTACTTCTGGAAGACGAAGAAGACGAGGGCGACCGGGATGGTCATCAGCAGCGCGGCCGCCATGGTGATGGGGTACTGCTGACCCGAGCCGAGCTGCCCGCTGGTCAGCGTCGCGACACCCTTGGTGAGGGTGAACAGCTCCGGGCTCTGGCTCGCCACGATGTAGTGCGGCAGCTCGTTCCACGACCCCTGGAAGGACAGGATCGTGATCGTGATGACCGCCGGACGCGACATCGGCAGCACCACCGACCAGAAGATCCGGAAGGTGCTGGCCCCGTCGATGCGGGCCGCCTCCTCGACCGACTCCGGGATGGTCTCGAAGAACTGCTTCATGATGAAGACGCCGGCGGCGTCGACGAGCAGCGGCAGCACGAGGGCCGGGTAGGTGTCGTAGATCCCGAGGTAGTTGAGTACCAGGAACTTCGGGATCAGCAGGATCACGCCCGGGACCGCCATCACCGCGAGGATCGCGGTGAACACCGCACCGCGGCCGCGGAACCTGATCCGCGCCAGCGCGTAGCCGGCCAGCGAGTCGAGCAACACCCGCCCCGCCGTCACCAGCAGCGTGACGACCACGGAGTTGAGGAACCACAACGAGAAGTCGGTGTCGAAGAGTCGCCGGAACGCGTCGAGCGTGAACGGGTCGGCGATCGGCGACAGCGGGTGGGCGACGGCGTCGGAGTTGGTCTTGAACGACGTCGTGACCTGGACGACGAAGGGGAACAGGTAGATGAAGGAGAAGACGACCAGAACCGCGTAGCCGGCGAAGAGGAGGGCCGCGGTGCGGTTGCGGACCATGGGCTTGGCGCTCATACCGCCTCCGTGCCCGAGTGGGAGCCCTGCTGCCGGGCGAAGAAGTCCCGCGCACGACGGGCAGAGGGCTGGTCCTTGTCGCGGAAGAGCCAGCGCTGGAAGCTGGCCATGGCGAAGATGATGAGGAAGAGCACGAAGGCCATCGCCGCCGCGACGCCCCACTTCTGGTTCTCGAAGGCGTAGAAGTACGACAGGAACGCGGGGGTCAGGGTCGTCTTGCCGGGTCCGCCCTGCGTCATGACGTACACCTGGTCGAAGACCTGCCACGTGCCGATCAGGCCGAGCGTGGTCACCAGCAGCATCGTCGGGCGCAGGTGCGGGAGCGTGACGTTGCGGAACACGCCCCACCGGCCGGCGCCGTCGATCATGGCGGCCTCCTCGACCTCGACCGGCAGGTCCTGCAGCGCGGCGAGGAACATCAGCATGAAGGTGCCGGTCGTGGTCCACACGACGAGGAAGATGATCACCGACAGCGCCACGCTCGGACCCGAGAGCCACTGCCACCACGTCAGGCCGAGCACGCCGCCATCGACCAGCCCGGACGGCGGGTCCGAGATGCTCCACAGGCCGAGCCCGTCGCCGAGCAGGTGGAGCAGGCCGCGCGAGTCGTTGAACCACGTCGGCCCGTCGAGCCCGACCCACCCGAGCATCGTGTTGACCACGCCGCCGCCGGTGAACAGGAAGAGGAACACCAGGCTGATCGCGACCGAGCTGACCACCGACGGGAAGTAGAAGGCGGTGCGGAAGAAGCCGACCGCCTTGAGCATCTTCTGGTTGAGCACCAGGGCGAGGAACAGCGCCAACGCGGTCTGCAGCGGCACGACCAGCAGGACGTAGTAGAAGTTGTTGCGCAGCGAGGTCATGAAGTCTGCGCGGGTCAACCCGCCCTGCTCGCCGACGAGCTCGCGGTAGTTGTCGGCGCCGACGAAGCCGACACCGGAGGCGAACGGGCTCCCCCGCCCGTTCCAGTCGGTGAACGACACCCACAGGGCCATCAGCACCGGCACCGCCAGGAACAGCCCGAGGACGACCAGGGTCGGGGAGACGAACAGCCACCCCGCCCTGGCCTGTCCTGCACGGATGCTCGAGGTGCGACTCACTGAAGCTCCGCCTCGGCGTTCTTCTGGAAGGACTCGAGGATCTGGTCGACGTCGGCGGTCTTGAGCTGCTCGAGCTGGGAGTCCAGGTCGGCGACGACCGGGCCGAGCCCCGGCAGGTTCACCGGACCCTGGCCGTAGTCACCACCGGCGATGAACGGCGCGTCCTCCGGGAACTGCTCGACGTAGTCGGCCTGCGCGGACTCGCGGCTCGGCATCACGCCGAAGGCCTTCGCGTTGGCGAGCTGCTGGTCCGCCGTGGTGAGCGCCTCGACCAGGGACACGGCGGCCTCCTGGTTGGGCGAGTCGGCGGCGATGCCCCAGCACTGGGTGAACAGCAGCGTGCCCTTGCCGGCCGGGCCTTCCGGGAGCTCGGCGACGGTGTAGTCGACGTCGGGGTAGTCGTTGCTCATCGCGCCGCGGATCCAGTTGCCCTCGATCGTCATCGCGGCCTTCTGGGTGCCGAAGCCCTCGCCTCCCCAGCCGGCGTCGATGTCGGGGGGCAGCACGGCGGCACCGCTCTTGAGCAGGCCCTGCACGTAGTCGAGCGCCTCGACGTTGGAAGGCTCGGTGGCGGTCGCCTCACCGGTCTCCCCGTCGACCCAGAAGCCGCCGTTCTGGACGAGGAAGGCGCCGACACGGTCGCGACCCACGCCGATGACCAGGCCCGCCTGCTCGGGGGTGGTCAGCTTCTCGGCCACCGACTGCAGCTCGTCCCACGTCGTGGGGATGTCGTCGTCGCCGAGGCCGGCCTTCTTCCAGGCCGCGGTGTTGATCTCGAGCGCGAGGGTCGAGAAGTCCTTGGGGGCGCAGTAGGCCTCGTCGTCGAGGGTGAAGGAGTCGACGAGGTTCGGGTAGAAGTCGTCGGCGCCGTCCATCTGGTCGAGGTACGGGTAGAGGTTGCCGGCCTCGGCGTAGTCGCCGAAGACACCGGCGTCGACGTAGAAGAGGTCCGGCGGGTTGCCGCCGGCGAAGCCCTGCGAGAGCTGCTGGGCGATGTCGTTGGCCACGATGACCTCGGCCTCGTTGCCGCTGTCGTCGGCCCAGGCCGCGACGGCGTCCTCCACCGCCTTGGTCTCGGCGTCACCGCTCGAGGCGATGAGCACCTTCAGCTGGGCGGGGCCGTCACCGGACGAGGCGGGCTCGTCGGAGTTCCCGTCGTCGAACCCGCCGCCACCGCAGGCGGCCAGGGCGACGGAGGTGACGAGCGCCAGGGCTGCCAGTGAGGCCAAGCGGTGCGGGGACGTGGTCGACATGGGTGACTCCTCGTGGTGGGGGGATGCGGACGGGGTGGATCGGGGTCAGGTGGGTCGGGTCAGGTGGGGAGGTGGAGCACGGGCCGCACCAGCAGTCCGCGCGCGGGCCGGTCGGGCGTCTCGAACCGGCTGGTGAGCAGGTCGATGCACAGGTGGGCGACCTCGTCGATGGGTTGCGCGACGCTGGCCAGGCCCAGCGCGGCGGCGACGGGCGTGGCGTCGAAGCCGACGATGGTGGGCGGATCACCCGGCGTCGCCAGCGCGGCCCGGTGGGCGCCGAGGGCCAGCGTGTCGCTCGCGCAGACGATCGCGTCCGGAGCATCCGGGCCGGTCAGGAGGCCTGCCACCACGGCCTGGGCGGCGGCGGAGTCGTTGGTGCTGCGCACGTCGATCACCGCGCCGCCGAGGCCGGCTGCCTCCAGCGCCCGCAGCCACCCACCGCGGCGGTCCGTCCCGGTGCTGGGCTGGTCGCCGTCCCCGGGCCAGCCGAGGTAGGCGATCCGCCGGTGTCCCAGGGCCAGCAGGTGGTCCACGGCCAGGCCGGTGCCCACGGACCCGTCGACGTCCACCCAGTCGTGCGGCTCGTCCTCGTGCCCCCAGGGCCGACCGAACGCGCAGAACGTCGTCCCCCTCTCGCGCAGGTGGGCCGGTCGCTCGTCGTCAGCGCTGGTGGCGGTCAGCACGACGGCGTCGGCGGCGCCGGTGTGGACCAGCTCGTCGATCGTGGCGACCTCCGCGGCCTCGTCCACGGGCTGCGGGTAGAGCAGCACGCGCAAGCCGTTGTCCTGCCCGGCCTCGGCGAGACCGTGGTAGAAGGCGTCGAGCACCAGGCCGGAGATGCCGTCCTGCTGCCGCTCGGCACGTACGGCGATCGCGTGGGCGCGACGGGTGGCCAGCTGGCGCGCCGGCAGCGAGGGCCGGTAGCCGCTCTCCCGGATCGCGTCGAGCACCCGCTGCCGGGTGGCCTCCGCGACGCGGTCGGGGTGCCGCAGCACGTTGGAGACGGTCTGGCGCGAGACTCCCGCGCGGGCCGCGACGGAGTCGAGCGTGGCGGGGCCGGAAACGGCCATGCCGTCCTCCTCTCGGCCGGTTCTCGGATGCTTCTCGGATGCTTCTCGGATGGTGAGCCGGTGCGGGTGGCGGTGCCCCGGCTGGGCCACTACAGTGTTTGAGCGCTCAAACTTTGAGCGCTCAAACCGTAACGCACGTCACACTCGTTGGGAACCCCCCACTCCCGCCCCGACAGGAAAGGGCTCGCCGATGGACGCGGACGCAGCTCCCGAACAGGCCCGTCAACCCTGGCTCCACGACCTCTCCCTGACGCTCGCGGCGCCGACCCAGGTGTGGTCGGCGGCCGACGGCCAGGTCGCGCCCGGTGGCCTGTCCGGCGTGCACCACGGCGACCGCCGCGTGCTGTGCCTGCTCCACCTCGAGGTGGACGGTCAGCAGCCCACGGCAGTGGCGTCGTACGAGGTCACGGGCGACAGCCACACCTTCGTCTCGGTGCCACGCCACCTCGGCGACCCCGGCCCCGACCCGACGGTGCGTCTCGTCCGCCGGCGCGACGTCGAGCCGGGCCTGGTGCGCGAGAGCTACACGGTCGCCAGCACGGCGGCCGCCCCCGTGTCCTGCCAGGTGAGCCTGCTGGTCGCCGCCGACCTCGCTCCGATGGACGGCGTGAAGTCCGGCGCGGCGTATCCCGCGGTCCCTGCCGACGGGGTCGGCGGCTCCGTGCTGACCTGGCAGTCCGACGACCTGCGCGCCGTGCTGCGCCTGCCGGGCGCGCGGACGGTCCAGCAGGACGACCAGGTGCTCGCCACCTGGGACGTCGTCGTACCCCCCGGCGAGCAGGTGAGCCACGAGCTGCTGCTGACGCTCGAGGCCACCGACGCCGCGGTGTTCGCACCGCGCCGCGAGGCCGGGTGGCCCTCAGTCACCGTCGACAGCGCCGACCGCCGGCTGGGGCCGGTCGTCCGGCGCAGCCTCGACGACCTCCGCCTCCTCCGGCTCGCCGCACCCGGCCCCGGTGGCGCCGAGGAGGAGTTCATCGGCGCCGGGGCGCCCTGGTTCCTCACGCTCTTCGGTCGCGACAGCCTCTGGACGGCCCGGATGCTGATGCCGGTCACCACCGACCTCGCGATGTCGACCCTGCGGCTCCTGGCGCACCACCAGGGCCGTCGCACCGACGACCAGACCGCCGAGGAGCCGGGCAAGATCCTGCACGAGGTGCGCTCGACGGCCTTCAGCCTCGGCGAGGACGACGGGGCAGATCGCCACCTCCCGCCGGTCTACTACGGCACCATCGACGCCACTCCCCTGTGGGCGCTCACCCTCCACGACGCCTGGCGCTGGGCTGCGCCGGAGGAGGAGGTGGAGCAGCTCCTGCCTGCCCTCGAGCGCGCCCTGGCGTGGCAGGTCGAGCACGGCGACGCGGACGGGGACTGCCTGCTGGAGTACGTCGATCGCTCCGGCCACGGGCTGTCCAACCAGGGGTGGAAGGACTCGGGGGATGCCGTACGCCGCAACGACGGCTCGCGCGCTTCCTCACCCCTGGCGCTGGCGGAGGTGCAGGGCTACGCCTACGCCGCCGCGATCCGTGGAGCAGACCTCCTGGAGTCCTACGGGCGCCCGGGCACCGACCGCTGGCGCACGTGGGCCGACCGGCTCCGCGCGGAGTTCGGCCGACGGTTCTGGGTGGAGGACGCGGTCGGGGCGTTCCCCGCCATCGCGCTCGACCGCGACAAGCGCCCGGTCGTGTCGTTGACGAGCAACATCGGGCACCTCCTCGGGACCGGGATCCTCGACCCGGAGGGAGTCGACCTGGTCGCGCGACGGCTCGTGTCGGGCGACATGCTGTCGGGCTTCGGGATCCGGACACTGTCGTCGCACGCGGCCGGCTACTCGCCGACCGGCTACCACGTCGGGTCGGTGTGGCCCCACGACACCGCGATCTGCCTCGCCGGCCTGGCGGCCGAGCAGAGGCCCGAGACCGCCGAGGTGGGCGAGGCGCTCCTCTCGGCCCTGTCGGCCTTCGACGGCCGACCGCCCGAGCTCTTCGCCGGCGACGCTGCCTCCGCCCAGCCCGTGCCACTCCCCTACCCCGCGGCGTGCCGGCCGCAGGCGTGGTCGGCCGCAGCCGCGGTGTCGCTCGTGACCTCGCTCCTGGGCCTGCGCCCCGACCCGACCGCGGACGACGGCATCGCCCTCGCGCCCGTCCGCCCGTGGTCGTTCGGCGCCACCAGCATCCGGGGACTCGGTGCCCGCGGTCGTGACGCAGCCATCGAGGTGTCGGCCGACGGCGAGGCCGCGAAGGGCTAGTGCAACCGTCCGCGCCTCCCGCGAGTCGTCACAGGTGAGAGCAGACTGACCTGACGGCGAGCGGGGAGGAGGGACCATGCCCCGGGCGAACGCGATCGACCGTGTGCAGGACGTATACGGCACCTCCTACCGCCGTCTCGTCGGCCAGCTGACCGGCGTCACCGGCGACCCGGTCGAGGCGGAGGACGCGGTGATGGAGGCCTTCGCGCGTGCGGTGAACTCCAGCCGGTCGTTCCTGGCCGCCGAGAACCCCGAGGCCTGGCTGCGCACCGTCGCGGTCAACGTCACCCGCACCCGCTGGCGGCGCAACCGCTTCTTCCGCGACGTCAGCCACCGCCTGGCCGACGCGGAGTCGTACGACGACCTGCCGGAGGACCGCCTCGCCCTGCTGGCCGCGCTGCGCCGGCTCCCGGCGCCGCAGCGTGAGGCGATCGCGCTGCACCACCTGGCCGACCTGCCCGTCCACGAGGTCGCCGAGGCCGTCGGCGCCCCTGTCGGCACGGTGAAGGCACGACTCGCGCGCGGCCGCGCAGCGCTGGCCGAGCTGCTCTCGGAGCCCGACCCGGAGCCCGACCCGGAGCCCGACCCGCGGCCCGACAGCGAGAGGAGCACCCGATGATCCTGCCCACCGACCTGCCCCGCGAGGTCGCCGAGCGGGCCGTGCAGCCCGGCTTCGACACCGTCCTGGACCAGGCCCGGAGCGCACGGCGCCGCCGTCGTCGTACGACGATCGCGTCGGGGATGGCCGCCGCGGCTGTCGTCGGCGGCATCGCCTGGGGCACCGGGCCGGGCAGCGACGGAGGACCGGACCCGGCCGGATCGTCCCGGTCGCAGGCACCCACCGAGATCACCGGCTCGGTCGACCCGGACCTCCCGGCGGGCGTGCACCGGATCCTCTCGGGAGACATGGTCGACCCGTGGGTGGTCAGCCCCTCCGACGGCGGGATCGCGGCCCTCTGGGCCGACTGCGGTGGTGCGAACGGCTGCCGGATCGCGCTCGTCTCCCGCCTCGGGGACCAGGTGTCGTCGCGGGTGCTTCCCGAGACGGCCTTCCCCTCGCTCCAGGGCGTCCCGGGCGGATGGCTCCTGGAGACCGCGGACGGGTTCACCCGCGTGACGCCGGAGGGCGAGGACCAGCCGGTCTACGACACGGGCGGCAGCCTGACCCACCCCGAGCCCGGCGACACCGCCGTGTCGACCAGACGAGGATGGCGGCTGCTGCGCGGCGACAAGCTGATCACCGTGCCCGCTCCCGAGGGCGACACCGTGCAGGCGGCCTACGTCACGCCCGCCGGACGGATCGTGGTGGCGGTCCGGCGCGGCAGCGGCATCGTCGTCGCCTCGAGCGGCGACGGCAGCACCTGGAGCTACACCCACATGACCACGGCGGCGGACCGGATCGTCGGGGCGGTGATCGCAGGTCAGGGCGACGACGTCGCCGTCGCGCTGCTCGGCGACTCCCCCGACGGCTCCATCCCCGTGCTCCAGGTCAGCGTCTCGGACGACGCCGGAGAGACCTGGGCGTACGCCAGCGAGGGTCGGCTGGCCGGCGGGCCGGGCGGCCTGGCCGACCTGAACGGACTCGCCGTCGGCGCCGACGGCACGACCTGGCTGACGACGGGCTCAGCCGGGCTGGTGCGGGTCGACTCCCGTGCCAACGTGATGGCGACGCAGCTGTCGTCCCACGACCGCGGTGTGTTCGCGGTGGCCGACCGGGTGTGCCTGGTCACCGAGCGGGGCCGCTACGACGTCCTGTCCTGCTCGGACGACGACGGCACCACGTGGGTGACCCAGGCACTCCCCGGACTGCAGTGACGCCTCAGACCACCCAGCCGACGTTGTCGGCCACGAGGTCCGCCATCGGGTAGATCCCGCGCAGCTCCTGGCGGCGCTCCAGCAGCTCCACCACGTCGTGCACGTTGCGGTCGTGCAGCTGACGGCGCCGGCTCATCTCGTTGTCGATCTTCTTCTCATCCATGACTCCACCTCCGACAAGATTTCGGGTGGTTGGACCACCCCCCATGGATTGGATCGTTACAAGCCCGCGCTACACAACAGTTCCGCCCGTGTTAACTCCACGCAACATGATCGGAAATGCGATGCACGGAATCACCGTGCGGACGGGCCACTCAGGCGCGTACGGCGTCGCGACCGCGCACGTGGAGGGCCGCGGACACCAGCAGGATCGCCACGCCGGCGAGCGAGAGCACCACGCCGACGAGCGCCGGGGCGCGCAGGCCCCAGCCGGCCGCGATGACGAGCCCGCCGAGCCACGCGCCGAGGGCGTTGGCGATGTTGAGCGACGCGTGGTTCATCGCCGCGCCGAGGGTCTGGGCGTCGCCGGCGACGTCCATCAGGCGCAGCTGGAGGTTGATCACCAGCACCGAGCCGAGCACGGTGATGAGGAAGGCGAACGGCAGCGCCGCCCAGCCGTGGGGCGCGGCGACCCAGAAGCCGAGCAGGGAGACGGCCATGCCGCTGCCGCCGATGATCAGTGAGCGGAAGATCGACCAGTCGGCCATGATGCCGGCGAGCCACGTGCCGGCGACCATGCCGAGCCCGAAGGACAGCAGGTAGACCGAGACCGACCGCTCCCCCAGCCCGGCAACGTCGGTGACGACCGGCGCGATGTAGGAGTAGACGGCGAACATGCCGCCGAAGCCGACGGCACCGGCCAGCAGGGTCAGCCACACCTGCGGGACCTTGAACGCGGAGAGCTCGCGGCGACCGCTGGCCTCCGCGTCACCCGGGCACGACGGCACGAACCAGGTGACCAGCGCCAACGTGACCAGGCCCAGCCCGGAGACGGCCCAGAAGGCCGCGCGCCAGCCGAGCTCCTGCCCCAGCACCGTTGCAGCAGGTACGCCGATCACGTTGGCGACGGACAGGCCGAGCATCACCAGCGAGACCGCGCGGCCCTTGCGGGAGGGCCGGGCCATGCTGGCGGCGACGAGGGAGGCGACGCCGAAGTACGCGCCGTGCGGCAGGCCCGCGGCGAAGCGCGCGACCATCAGCTGCTCGTAGGACGTGGCGAGCGCGCTCACGCCGTTGCCCAGCGCGAAGGCGGCCATCAGGGCGACGAGCAGCGCGCGGCGCGGCAGGCGGGCGCCGAGGAAGGCGAGCACCGGGGCACCCACCACGACCCCGACGGCGTACGCCGAGATGACGTGGCCGCCGGTGGGGATGGAGACGCCGACGCCGTCGGAGATCTGCGGCAGCAGGCCCATCGTCACGAACTCGGTGGTGCCGATCGCGAAGCCGCCCATGGCGAGCGCCAGGACCGCCAGGCCGAAGTGGCGGGCGGTCACCGACGGGGCGTCGAGCTCGTCGGGGGTCCGGTCGGTGGCAGTCGTCATGGTCATCACAGGATGCAAGACAGGGCCCCGGGTACGGTATTCCCGGAGGCCCTGCCTGTGATGCGCCCCTCAGCGGTGCAGTCAGAGCGCGGCGAGCGCCTCGTTGAAGGTGGTCGACGGGCGCATCACCGCGGCGGCCTTCTCGGCGTCGGGGCGGAAGTAGCCGCCGATGTCGGCCGGCTTGCCCTGCACCGCGAGCAGCTCGTCGACGATCGTCTGCTCGTTCTCGCGCAGCGAGCCGGCGAGGGAGGCGAACGCGCTCGCGAGCTCGGCGTCGTCGGTCTGCTTCGCGAGCTCCTCGGCCCAGTAGAGCGCGAGGTAGAAGTGCGAGCCGCGGTTGTCGATCGTGCCGAGCTTGCGGCCGGGCGAGCGGTCCTCGTTGAGGAACGTCTCGGTGGCCTTGTCGAGGGTGTCGCCGAGGATCTTGGCGCGGGCGTTGTCGGCGTACCCCGCGAGGTGCTCGAGCGAGGCCGCCAGGGCGAAGAACTCACCGAGGCTGTCCCAGCGGAGGTAGTCCTCCTTGACCAGCTGCTGCACGTGCTTGGGCGCCGATCCGCCGGCGCCGGTCTCGAACAGGCCGCCGCCGTTCATCAGCGGGACGATCGAGAGCATCTTGGCGCTGGTGCCGAGCTCGAGGATCGGGAACAGGTCGGTGTTGTAGTCGCGCAGCACGTTGCCGGTCACCGAGATGGTGTCCTCGCCCTTGCGGATCCGCTCGAGGGAGTACGTCGTCGCGGCCGCCGGCGCCATCACCTGGAGGTCGAGGCCGTCGGTGTCGTGCTCCTTGAGGTACTCGGTCACGAGCGCGATCAGGTTGGCGTCGTGCGCGCGGGTCTCGTCGAGCCAGAAGACCGCCGGGGTCGCGCTGGCACGGGCGCGGGTGACGGCGAGCTTCACCCAGTCGCGGATCGAGGCGTCCTTGGTCTGGCAGGCGCGCCAGATGTCGCCGGCCTCGACCGTGTGCGACATCAGCACCTCGCCGGCGCCGTTGCGGACCTCGACCGCGCCGGCGGCGGGGATCTCGAAGGTCTTGTCGTGCGAGCCGTACTCCTCGGCGGCCTTGGCCATCAGGCCGACGTTGGGCACCGAGCCCATCGTGGAGGGGTCGAGCGCGCCGTGGGCACGGCAGTCGTCGATCGCGGCCTGGTAGACGCCGGCGTAGGAGGAGTCGGGGATGACGGCGAGGGTGTCCTGCTGCTTGCCCTCGGCGTTCCACATCTGGCCCGAGGTGCGGATCATCGCCGGCATCGAGGCGTCGATGATGACGTCGGAGGGGACGTGCAGGTTGGTGATGCCGCGGTCGGAGTCGACCATCGCGAGCGCCGGGCCGTCGGCCAGGCCCTTCTCGAAGGCCGCCTTGATCTCCGCACCGTTCTCGACCTGGTCGAGACCGGCGAGCACGGCGCCCAGGCCGTCGTTGGCCGACAGGCCGGCAGCGGCGATCTGCTCGCCGTACTGGCTGAAGACGTCGGCGAAGTAGGCGCGCACGACGTGGCCGAAGATGATCGGGTCGGAGACCTTCATCATCGTGGCCTTGAGGTGGGCGGAGAACAGGACGCCGTCGGCCTTGGCCTGCGCGACCTGCGCCTCGAGGAACTCGTCGAGCTTGGCGGCGCTCATGAAGGTGCCGTCGACGACCTCGCCCTGGAGGACCTTGAGGCCGTCCTTCAGCACGGTCTCGGTGCCGTCGCTGCCGACGTGCACGATCGAGAGGGTGTCGTCGGCGGGGATGACGACCGACTTCTCGTTGCTGCGGAAGTCGTCGTGGCCCATGGTGGCGACGTTGGTCTTCGAGTCGCTGCTCCAGGCACCCATCGAGTGCGGGTGCGACTTGGCGTAGTTCTTCACCGACGCGGGCGCGCGGCGGTCGGAGTTGCCCTCGCGCAGCACCGGGTTGACCGCGGAGCCCTTGACCTTGTCGTAGCGGGCGCGGGTGTCGCGCTCCTCGTCGGTCTGCGGGTTCTCCGGGTAGGCCGGCAGGTCGTAGCCCTGCGACTGGAGCTCGGCGATCGTCGCCTTGAGCTGCGGGATCGAGGCCGAGATGTTGGGCAGCTTGATGATGTTGGCCTCGGGCTTGGTGGCCAGCTCGCCGAGCTCGGCGAGGGCGTCGTCGAGGCGCTGCTCGTCGGTGAGGCGGTCGGGGAACTGCGAGATCACGCGACCGGCGAGGGAGATGTCACGGGTCTCGACGTCGACACCCGCGGTCTTCGCGTAGGCGGCGATGATCGGGAGGAACGAGTACGTCGCCAGCAGGGGCGCCTCGTCGGTGTGGGTGTAGATGATCTTAGCCATGGGTACGACAGCTCCTGTAGATCGCGATCTGATCCGGCATAACTCTTGACGTCAAGATACCTGACGCGGGGGGAGGGTTGCGACTCGCCTACCCTCGCACCCCGACAACGGCGCCGCTAGAGTCGCCGTGGCCGCCGGGGGGCGGCCATCTGACTCTTGAGGGGACGCGCCATGAGCGACACCGTCGTAGACACACCGACCACCGGTCAGAAGTTCACCGCCGAGCTGCTGGGCACCTTCGTGCTCGTCTTCTTCGGGTGCGGCGCCGCGATGCGCAGCGGCGGTGACTACGTCGCCACCGGCCTGACGTTCGGCCTCACGGTCGTCGTGATGGCGTACGCCGTCGGCCGCATCTCCGGCGGCCACTTCAACCCCGCGGTCACGCTCGGCGCCGTCCTCGGCGGGCGCCTGCCGTGGAGCCAGGTCGGCATCTACATGGCCGCCCAGCTCGTCGGTGGCCTGCTCGCCGGCGGCCTGCTCTTCGGCCTCAACCACGGCTTCGAGGGCTTCAGCGCCGAGGGCAACATGGCGCAGAACTTCTTCGGCGACCAGGGCACCGGCTTCGCCTGGTGGGCGGCGCTGCTCCTCGAGACGGTGATGACCGCCGTCTTCCTCTGGGTCATCCTCGCGGTGACCGACGAGCGCAACGAGGTCAACGTGGCCATGGGCCCGCTCGCCATCGGCCTCGCCCTGGCGATGATCCACTTCGCGTCGATGAGCGCCACCGGCACCTCGGTCAACCCGGCCCGCTCGATCGGCGTCGGCGTCTTCGCCGGCACCGACTCCATCGTCCAGCTCTGGCTGTTCGTGGTAGCCCCGCTGCTGGGTGCCGCCATCGCCGGTCTCACCTACCCCGTCCTGTTCGGCCAGGGCGCTGCGGCGGTCGCCGGCTCGGGCCTGTCGTTCGGCGGTGGTCGCAAGAACGAGTTCGTCCCCGGCAACTACGAGGCGCAGTGGAACCAGGGCCAGCAGGGCGGCTGGGGCCAGCCCGGCTCCGCCTGGGGCGCTCCCCCGCAGCAGCAGTGGGGCCAGCCCGAGCCCTACCCGCAGCAGTCCCAGCCCCAGCCCGACCCCTACGGCGCTCCCCAGCAGCCGCAGCAGCAGCCCGGCCAGTGGGGCGCTCCCCCCGCCCAGCAGCCGCAGCAGCAGCCGGGCCAGCCCGGTCAGTGGGGCGCTCCCCCGGCCCAGCAGCCCGGTCAGCCCGGCCAGCCCGGCCAGCAGAGCGCGCCCGGCCACTGGGGCAACCCCGACGGCGACGACGACGGCCGCACCCAGGTACGCCGTCCCGACTAGCTGGTCCCCTAGGAGCCTGGCTGCTCCAGCGTCGCCACCCAGCCCGCATCGAGGTCCTCGATGCTGACGAGGCCGGCACCCTTCTCGTACACCGTGCGAGTGGCGGTGCCGGCCTCGCTGCGTATCTGCACCATCTGGGCCGACTGGTCCTCGATGCGCACGATCGACTCGGGGAGGCCGGCGACGACGTACGCCTTCCAGCCGTCGCCGAGCCGCGGGTCGGCCGGCATCGCCAGCCCCGCCTCGGCGCCGTCGGTCCCGGCCCGCCAGCCCTCGCCGTCCGCGTCACCGCCCACGAGCCAGACGTTGCCGTGGTCGTCCTGGGCGTAGAGGTCGGTCACCGTGCTGGTGGTGGCGCCGCCGAGGTCGGTCGTGGTCTGCACGGCCGTGGCCTCGAGGCCAGCGACCGGGACCGGGTCCTCGAGCACGTCCACCACGAGGGAGCCGACCGTGATGCCGGTGTCGACGACGTCGTAGGTCCTCCGCTCACCGGGCTCCAGCGCGAGCCACGGGTTGTCCACGACCGCGACGAAGTCGCCCGGGTCGGGTGTCGGGGTGGGGACGACGAGGCCGTTGATGCCGGTGGAGTCGTAGGGCTTTGGCTGGCCGATCCCGGCACAGCCGGAGAGGGCGAGGACCAGCACGAGGGCCGTCGTCGCGTCTCGCAGCATGGGCGCCAGCATGCCAGCCGCCGACCAACATTTCGGCGCTGCTAGCGTCAGCGGGACAGACCACCCTCACGAGGAGAAGACCCACCGTGACCTCCGAACCCCTCACGACTGCGCCCTTGAAGGTGGCAGTCACCGGCGCCGCCGGCCAGATCGGCTACAGCCTGCTCTTCCGCCTCGCCAGCGGCGCCCTCGCCGCCGACCGGCCCATCGAGCTCCGCCTGCTCGAGATCGAGCCCGCCCTGAAGGCGCTCGAGGGCGTCGTCATGGAGCTCGACGACTGCGCGTTCCCGAACCTCGCCGGCGTCGAGATCGGCGCCGACGCCGAGAAGATCTTCGACGGCGTGAACCTTGCCCTGCTCGTCGGCGCCCGCCCGCGCGGCCCCGGCATGGAGCGCGGCGACCTGCTCTCCGCCAACGGCGCCATCTTCACCGCGCAGGGCAAGGCCCTCAACGCGGTGGCCGCCGGCGACGTACGCATCGGCGTGACCGGCAACCCGGCCAACACCAACGCCCTCATCGCGATGAGCAACGCGCCCGACATCCCGCGCGAGCGCTTCTCCGCGCTGACCCGCCTCGACCACAACCGCGCGATCTCGCAGCTCGCCACCAAGACCGGTGCGGCCGTGACCGACATCAAGAAGATGACGATCTGGGGCAACCACTCCGCCACCCAGTACCCCGACCTCTTCCACGCCGAGGTCAAGGGCCAGAACGCCGCCGAGCTCGTGGGCGACCAGGCCTGGCTGGAGAACGACTTCATCCCGACCGTCGCCAAGCGCGGCGCCGCGATCATCGACGCCCGGGGCTCCTCCTCGGCCGCGTCGGCCGCGTCCGCCACGATCGACGCCGCCCGCGACTGGCTCTTCGGCTCGGCCGAGGGCGACTGGGTCTCCATGGCCGTCGCCTCGCAGGGTGAGTACGGCGTGCCCGAGGGCCTGATCTCCTCGTTCCCGGTCACCACCTCCGGTGGCGACTGGTCGATCGTCGAGGGCCTCGAGATCGACGGCTTCTCCCGTGCCCGCATCGACGCCTCCACCGCGGAGCTCGCCGACGAGCGCGCCGCGGTGACGGAGCTCGGCCTCATCTGAGCCGGCAGAAATGACGCACCGAGCGGTGCGTGAGACAGGCTCTGACCTCAGAGAACCTGCTTCACGCACCGCTCACGCGCATTTTCGAGCAGGTTTCGACACGGCGGTCACGGCTTCGTTCCTCAGCCGTGCGCCTCGCTCAACCACCATCAGGCAGTCCGCTGGCGCGTCCTGCCTAGAAGCCGGGCTGGTCCGGGATCGAGGTCGCCAGGAAGATCAGCGCCCCGCCGAGCGCGATGAGGATGACGGCGTCCAGCACCTTGTGGCGTACGGCGAGCATGCCGGCGTCGCGGGTCCGCAGGACGAGCCGCACGAGGGCGGCGAAGATCAGCGACCCGCCCATCACCCGGATGCCGGTGCGCCACTCGCCGAGGAACACGATCACCATCGCGACCGCGACGACGCCGAGCACGAGCAGGTAGAACGCTCCCCCGATGGTGGAGGGGTAGCGGCGCGGCTCGTCGGGGTCGACGGGCTCCGCCGAGACCGGCTCGACCGACTCGGGTGGCTCGATCTCCCGGGGCTCGGGGAGGTCGCTGCGCTCGGGTTCGGTCATCAGGACCGGGCGGCCTTCTCGGCGATCTCGACGATGTTGGTGAGCAGCATCGCGCGGGTCATCGGGCCGACGCCCTTGGGGTTGGGCGACACCCAGCCGGCGACGTCCCACACGTCGTCGGCCACGTCGCCGGTGACCTTGCCGTCGACGCGCGAGACACCCACGTCGAGCACGGCGGCACCGGGCTTGACCATGTCGGCGGTGATGATCGCCGGCACGCCCGCGGCGGCGACGACGATGTCGGCGTTGCGCACGTGGGCGGCCAGGTCGCGGGTGCCGGTGTGGCAGAGCGTGACGGTCGCGTTCTCCGAGCGGCGGGTCAGCAGCAGGCCGAGCGGGCGGCCGACGGTGATGCCGCGACCGACGACCACGACCTCCGCACCGGCGATCTCGACGCCGTGGCGGCGCAGCAGCTCGATCGAGCCGACCGGCGTGCACGGCAGCGGGCCGGCCTCGCCGAGGACCAGCTTGCCGAGGTTGGTCGGGTGCAGTCCGTCGACGTCCTTGTCGGGGTCGACGCGCGACAGCAGGGCGAACTCGTCGAGCCCGGTCGGCTGCTGGACGATGAAGCCGGTGCAGGCGTCGTCGGCGTTCAGCTCGTCGATGACGGCCTCCACCTCGGCCTGGGTGGCCGTCGCCGGGAGGTCGCGGCGGATCGAGGTGATGCCGATCTCCGCGCAGTCCTTGTGCTTGGCACCGACGTACCAGTGCGAGCCGGGGTCGTCGCCGACGAGCACCGTGCCGAGGCCGGGCGTCACGCCCTGCTCCTTGAGGACCGACACGCGCTGGGCGAGCTCGGCCTTGATCGTCTTGAGGGTGGCTGCGCCGTCCAGGGTCTGTGCCGTCACGCGGGCGAGTCTAGGGGGTGTCTCTCAGCTCTCGGCCGTCGCGAGCGTCGTACTGCGGGATGCATCGCAAGGCAGAGGAGGGAGGCGATGCGCCAGCATCGATGACTGACGACAACGCAGCGAGGCGCCCGCAGGACGGCGCGCAGCAGGCCATGGAGCTGAGAGCCGCCCCCTACACACCGATCGGGGCGCCGATCCGCACGAGGTGACGCTCGGCGGCGCGCGCTGCGGGATGCGCAACAGCGGCGGCCGTGACGCCGATCAGGGCGATCACGATCCAGCCCGGCGTGCCCACCTGGAGGGCCAGCCAGGTGTAGAGCGCGGGGAAGATGATCGGCTCGATCTGGTAGCCGAGGCCCCACACGCCCTGGTAGTCGCCGAGGCGCCGGTGGTCGGACAGCTCGCTGGTGAAGGACCAGTCGGCCGCCGACTGCCACAGCTCGGCGCCGGTGATCGTCACGTGGCCGATCCAGATCAGCACGATCGAGACCCAGCCGACGGTCTCGTGGGTCCAGGCGATGAGGCCGCACGAGACGATGAACGCCCACCCCGACCACCGCACCGCGCGCAGCGACCCGTCGACGGAGTCGGCGACCCGGCTGGCCCGCACCTGCAGCAGCACGGCCAGCACGGTGTTGGTGCCGAACAGCCAGGCCAGCAGCGCCGGCGGCGCGTCGGTGCGCTCCACGAGCCACAGAGGTACGACGACGTTCAGCAGCACCTGGTTGGACGACAGCACGCCGTTGCAGATGCTCAGCACCACGTAGCCCGGGTTGCGCCAGGCCGGCGGCGCGGCGGTCGTCGGGTCGTCGCCGTCCGCGGTCGGCACCTGGCGGGCGATCACCGGCAGCACGGACGCGATCAGCAGTGCGTTGAGCACGAGCAGTCCGCCCGTGACGAGCGGGATGAGACGTACGGCGTCGAGGCCGAGGCCCAGCGCGACACCGCTCGCGCCGGCGCCGAGCGTGTAGCCGACGTTGCGGGCGGCACGCATGTAGGCCAGCGCCCGCACCCGGACCTCACGCGGGAAGACCGCGATCCGGTAGACATTGCGCGCGTTGCGGCCGGCAGTCTCGGCGATCGCCAGCACGCTGAGCATCAGGACGAAGGTGACCATGCCGCCGATCAGCGGCCAGGCGAAGTAGAGCGCCGCCTCGACCGCGCTCGCCAGTGCCCACAGCGGCTTGGCGCCCACCCGGTCCGCGAGGCGGCCCATCGGCAGCTGGAGCACCAGCGTGACCCCCGCCGCGATCGACATGCCGAGGCCGACCTCGGCGCCGGACAGCCCGACGACCTTGGTGAAGTAGACGGCCGTCCCGGTGAGGAACGTCCCCGTCGCGAAGGCCGACAGCACGCACTGCCACACCAGGTCCCGCTCGAGCTTGGTCGGCGGGAGGATCCGCTGCCACCAGCGCACATGCACCTCCGAGAGTTATCTTGACGTCAAGATATCACCGATGGGCGGTGCGTGCGGGGGATTTTCGGCCGCCCGAATCCTCGTGGGACACCGCCCATGCACGTGGCGTACGCCGACGCGCGGGCGAGCGGTGCGTGAGGGGCATTCCGAGGTGGGCGAATCCCCCTCACGCACCGCCCGCTCGACGGATCAGTGGAAGAAGTGACGCGTCCCGGTGAGGTACATCGTCACGCCGGCGGCCTCGCAGGCGGCGATGACCTCGGCGTCGCGGACCGAACCGCCGGGCTGGACGATCGCCTTCACGCCCGCGTCGATGAGGATCTGCGGGCCGTCGGCGAAGGGGAAGAACGCGTCAGAGGCGGCGACAGCGGACGTCACCCGCTCCCCCGCGCGCTCGACCGCGAGGCGGCACGAGTCGACGCGGTTGACCTGGCCCATGCCCACGCCGACCGAGGCGCCGTCGGCGGCGAGCAGGATGGCGTTGGACTTCACCGCACGGCAGGCGCGCCAGGCGAAGGCGAGGTCGGCGAGCACCTCCGGCGACGCTGCCGAGCCGGTGGCCAGGGTCCACGTCGACGGGTCGTCGCCCTCGGCCGAGATCACGTCGCGGTCCTGCAGCAGCAGGCCGCCGGAGATCGCCCGGGTCTCGCCGCCACCGCGCGCGAGCGGCGGGCACTCGAGGATCCGGATGTTCTTCTTGGCCTGGAGCGCCTCGATCGCGCCGTCCTCGTAAGCGGGCGCGACGATGACCTCCGTGAAGATCTCCGCCACCTGCTCGGCCATCGCGACCGAGATCGGCACGTTGGTCGCGATCACGCCGCCGAAGGCGCTGACCGGGTCGCACTCGTGCGCCTTGCGGTGGGCCTCGGCGACGTCGGACGCGACGGCGATGCCGCACGGGTTGGCGTGCTTGATGATCGCCACGGCGGGCTCGTCGAAGTCGTACGCCGCCCGGCGGGCCGCGTCGGCATCGACGTAGTTGTTGTAGGACATCTCCTTGCCGTGGTGCTGCGTCGCCTGGGCGAGCCCGGGGCCGCCCGGCAGGAAGCCGTTGGTGTAGAGCGCGGCGCTCTGGTGCGGGTTCTCGCCGTAGCGCAGCACCGCCGACTTGTCCCACGTCGCGCCCATCCACGCGGGGAAGCCGCTGCCCTCGCTGGTGTCGGTGAGCACGTTGCCCATCCACGACGCCACGTGGACGTCGTACGTCGCGGTGTGCACGAAGGCCTCCGCGGCGAGGCGCTGCCGCTCGGCCAGCGTGAAGCCGCCGGCGGCCACGGCGGCCAGCACGGCGCCGTACGCCGCGGGCGAGGTCACGATGGCGACGCTCGGGTGGTTCTTGGCGGCGGCGCGCACCATCGACGGGCCGCCGATGTCGATCTGCTCGACGCACTCGTCGTGGCTCGCGCCGGAGGCGACGGTCTGCGTGAAGGGGTAGAGGTTGCTGACGACGAGGTCGAACGGCTCGACGCCGAGGTCGGCGAGCTGCTGCACGTGGGAGTCGAGGCGGCGGTCGGCGAGGATGCCGGCGTGCACGCGCGGGTGCAGCGTCTTCACGCGGCCGTCGAGGCACTCGGGGAAGCCGGTGAGGTCCTCGACCTTGGTGACCGGCAGCCCGAGGGACTCGATGAGCGCGGCCGAGCCGCCGGTGGAGACGAGCTCGACGCCGGCGTCATGCAGGCCGCGGACCAGGTCGTCGAGACCGGCCTTGTCGTAGACGGAGACGAGCGCGCGCTTGATGGCGATGCGGTCAGGGGTGGGGTCGGACACGGGACTCCTCGGTTGCTCTCGAGTCGAGGGCACCCAGGCGTTCGATGCACCTCGCGCGTCACTCCCTGGTGGTGGCCCACCTGCGCCAGTCGTGTGCCCGCAATCTACCGGGCGCCGGCCCCGATGCGAACCCGGCGACCCTCGACCGAGATCCCGCCTCGCGCGATCCGGCCGACGGCGTCGACGAGCATCGCGCGCTCGGCGGTCTTGATCCGCTCGTGCAGCGCCTCGACGTCGTCGTCCTCGCGCACCTCGACCGGCACCTGCGCCACGATCGGGCCGGTGTCGACACCGGCGTCGACGACGAAGAGCGTCGCGCCGGTGACCTTGACGCCGTGCTCGAGCGCGTCGCGCGGGCCGTGCATGCCGGGGAACGACGGGCAGAGCGCCGGGTGCGTGTTGAGGGTCAGGAACTGCTCGAGGAAGTCGGCCGAGACCAGCTTCATGAAGCCCGCGGACACGACGAGGTCAGGCTCGAACGCCGCGACCTTGTCAGAGAGCGCGCGGTTCCAGTGGTCGCGCGAGGAGTAGTCCTCGACCCGGGCCACGAACGTCGGGATGCCGGCACGGTCGGCACGTGCCAGGCCCTCGATGCCGTCACGGTCGGCGCCGACCGCCACCACCCGAGCTCCGTACGACGACTCGGCACAGGCGTCGAGCAGGGCCTGCAGGTTGGTGCCGGACCCCGACACGAGGACGACGATGCGGGCAGGCGAGGACAGCTCGGGCACGGCTGGATTCTAGGCGCGGTGGGAGGGCGCGGCGTTCGCTGTCCGGCGTTCGCGCACCAGCCGCGCGGCGACGAGGGACGCGATCGCGGTCGTGACCGGGACGGCGGCGATGATGCCCAGCCCGCCGACCAGCCCGCGCACCACCTCCTGCGCCACGACCTCCTGGCTCACCGCGATCCCGAACGGCAGCTCGAGCGCGGAGAAGACCAGCATCAGTGGCAGCGTGGCGCCGACGTAGGCCAGCACGAGAGTGTTGACGGTCGAGGCGACGTGCGAACGGCCGATCCGCATCGCCCGCACGAACAGCGAGCGGGTGCTGGCCTCGGGGTCGAGGTCGGCGAGCTCCCACACTGCCCAGGTCTGGGTCACGGTGACGTCGTCGAGCACGCCGAGCGCTCCGATGACCAGGCCGGCGAGCAGCAGGCCGTGCAGGTCGACCTGGGCGGCGACGGTGGAGATGTACTGGCTGCCCTCGTCGACCACGCCGGTGAAGTGGCCGACCGTGGTGAACACCCAGCCGAGCACCGCGATCAGCACCAGCGACGCCAGCGTGCCGAGCATCGCGACGGTGGAGCGGACCGTGAACCCGTGGGAGAGGTAGAGCGTGACGACCATGATGGCCGCCGCGGTGACGACGGCGACGGCGAGCGGTGCGGACCCTTCCATGATCGCCGGCAGCGTGAAGACCGCGATCAGCACGAGCGAGAAGGCCAGGCTGACCAGCGAGCCGATCCCCCGCCAGCGCGAGAGGGCCAGCACCCCGAGCACGAAGAGGACGGTGAGGGTGAGCAGCGGTGGGCCGCGGTCGAAGTCCTGGAAGGCGTACTGCTCGCCCTCCTCGCCGTCGGCGACGTAGGTCACCACGATCCGGTCGCCGACCTCGACGTCGGGTGCGGCATCGCCGTAGGGCAGCAGCGCCTCGGCCTGTCCGGGTGCGCCGGGTCCGCTGTGCAGCTCGACCGTCGCGGACCGGCAGCCGCCGACATCACGACGGCAGGGGCCGATCTCCTGCACCGTCGCCGTCCCACGCTGCACGTCGGCCCCGGGCGTGGTGATCTCGAGGTCGCCGTCGGGCCAGAGCACCGCGAGCCCGACGACCGTGGCCAGGACGAGCGGGCCGACGAGCAGCGCGACCAGGAGCCGCAGCGGAGCGGGCGCCGGTCCGAGCGAGGCGGGCTCGGAGCCGTGCGCATGACCTGCGCCCACGCTCAGTCCCCGGCGGGGTCGCGAGCGGGCTCGGTGGCGGCTGCGTCGTCCTCGTCGGGGAGACCCCAGACCTTGTTCGCGCGCCGGTTGAGGAGCACCACGCCGACGGCGCCGAGCAGGGCGCCGACGCCGCACGCGGTCATCGCGTGGAAGTACACGTCGGGGACGAACGGCCCGATGAAGCGCATCCGCCCCGGCCCGGCGGCACCGCCGGACAGCCCGGCCAGCACCGCGAAGGCGAAGCCGGCGACGAGGCCGCCACCGCACCCGGCCAGGGCGAGCTGGTCCCACGGGAGCGCCCGGCCGCGCAGCGCCCGGAAGGCGGAGACCGCGGCCACCAGCGGCGGCAGCGCCATCAGGGCGCCCACCCAGCCGGCCGGAGTGCCGACGGCGGGGAGCGCAGCGAGCAGCGGGAAGACAGGCAGCGGGCCGAGCACGACGGCACCCGGCGAGACGAGGGTGGCGCCGCCGACGGCGAACCCGGGACCGAGCAGCCACGACCCGGTGAAGAGCGAGGCGTTGGGCACGAAGGCGGCGTTGACCAGGGCGTAGAGGCCGGCCTCGGCGGGGCTCGGGTGCAGGCGCGAGGTCATCGTCGCGGCATCGCCGAAGGAGACAGCCAGCGCGACCAGGAACACCAGGGCCGAGACCACGACGAAGGCCCGCAGGACCGCCCCGGCGACAGCAGCACCCGCCCGCACGGTCGGCGGGGTGAAGGCCGCCCAGATGGCGGCGCGCCCCGAGCCCACCGCGATCGCGGGCGCCGCGACGAGCGCGGTCATCAGGATCGTCCAGCCCATCACGTGGGGCACGGACGGGTCGGCGGTCGAGCCGGCAGCCAGGGTCGCCACGACCACGGCCACGACGGCGTAGCCGGCGAAGAAGAGGAGGATCGACGTCGGCACGGTGAAGTCACGCTCGCCGTCGGAGATCCGGTCCGCGTCGGGCCCGTGCCCGGAGACGGAGTCGCCGACGCGGTGGCCGAGCCGCCACATCGACCACGCGGCGATCCCGGTGATCGCGAGCGGCACGATCGTGACCCGCGCGCCCATCACGGTGACGCCGGAGCCGTGGCCGGCCAGCCAGACCAGGGCACCGACCCGCATCCCGTCGCGGGGTGCGCCGTGCACGCCTGCGTCGGTGGCGAACCAGCCGATGATCCCGACGGCCATCAGCACGACCAGGGGGCCGAGCGCGGCGAGGACGCCGCCGAGGGTCGCGATCAGCACCAGCGGGCGCGGCCGGGCAGCATCGGCCCGGGCAGCGTCCGGTCGGGTCAGGAGCGACGTCATGGCCGAGCCATCATCACCCGGCCCCGTGCCGGGATCGCGCTCCCACGCCGCCGCGCGGCGGGCTCGGGGGAAGTTGTGCGCCGTGTGTGGCTCTCCCGTACCGTGGAGCGGTCATGAGGAGCCCCGAGACCTTCGACGCCTACTACGTCGAGACCCGCACGCGACTCCTGCACGAGGCCTACGCCCTGACCGGTGACGCACCGGCGGCGCGCGCTGCCGTGCGGGACGCCTTCGTCGTCGCCTGGCACCACTGGCGCAAGGTCAACGCGCTCGAGGACCGCGACTCCTACGTCCGCCCGCTCACGCTCCGCCGCGCGAAGCGGCGCCACACCGCTCGCATCTGGCACCGCGACAAGACCCTCGCCCCCGAGGCGCGTGCCACGCTCGAGGCCCTGTCGAAGCTCTCCACGCGCCAGCGCGAGCTGCTCGTGCTCAACGGGCTGTCCGCGCTCACCCTGTCCGAGCTCGCCCGCGAGGTCGGGCTGCCGCGCGCCGACGCCGAGCGCGAGCTCCAGACCGCGGGCTCGCAGTTCTCGCTGCACCGCGACGTGCCCACGACGGACGTACGACGTCTCCTGCAGGAGCTCGCCGAGCCCGTCGCGTCGACCCGCTGGCCCCGGGCGAGCGTCATCCGCCGCGCGGGCGCCGCGCGACGTCGTACGCACACCGTGATCGGCGCCGCCGTGGCGACCGCGGCGCTGCTCGTCTCGGGCTCGCTCGTGGCCACCGGCTCCGGCGCCCAGCCGACCAGCCTCAGCGAGGAGAAGGCCGGCCACGGGCTCGACGTCCACGACCCCGACTCCACCGTCGGCTCCGCGGTGATCGACGAGCAGACGCTGCTCGCGTCCTCGCAGGTCGAGCGCTTCGGCACGAAGCTCGCGTGGGAGGAGACCGGCACCGGCGACAACCTCGACGGTGACGGCCTCGTCGTGCCCTGCCAGCGCGAGCGCTTCGCCGACCCCGACGGCCTCGCCGCCCTCACCCGCACCTGGGAGGGCTCGGCCACCAAGGTCGTCAAGAGGACCACTGGCAAGGGCGACGCGCGCCGCACTCGGAAGGAGCGCGTCACCGCGGTCGAGTCCACCGCCGTCCAGGTGGTCGAGCGCTCCCGCGACGAGGACAAGGCGGCGGCGACGTTCGAGGCGGCCTCGCTCTGGTACGCCGGTTGCGCCGACCCCCGCACCCAGCTCCTGACCACCAGCGACGTGAAGCGCGTGGGCGACGACGCCCGCCAGTTCCGGCTGCGCACCTGGGGCAGGACACCCGCCACGCTCACGATCGGCATAGCCCGCACGGGCAGCCTCGTGGTGACCACCGCGGTCCGCTCGATCGGTGCCGCGGTCGGCGACAAGGCCTCGCTCGGCGGGCTCTCCGCGGCCGTCAACGCCCTCTGTGGCTCCCCGGGCGCCGCCGCCTGCGCCGGCCGCGCCCGCAGCACCACGACGGCTCCCCTCGACATCGGCGCCCCGCCGGGCCTGCTGTCGGTCGTCGACCTGCCACCCGTCTCCGCGGTGCGCGGGCCCTGGGTGGGCACCGACCCCGAGCGGGCCAGCAACACCAACTTCGCCTCGACCCGGTGCGACCGCACCACCTTCACGGGCAAGGGCATCAGCATGGCGAAGACCCGCACGTTCCTGTTCCCCGAGACGCGCAACGTCGACCAGCTGGGCCTCACCCAGGTGGTCGGCTCGATGAGCGAGACCGCGGCGAAGAAGTTCGTCGAGCAGGTCCGCACCCGCATCCGGCAGTGCGGCCAGGCCAACCTCGGCACGTCCGTGACCCCGCTGGCGTCCTCGTCGTCGAAGGGCCGCGAGCTCCAGGTCTGGGCCCTCTCGACCGAGCTCAACGACAAGCAGTCGTTCCCGTTCCTGATGGCGATCGTGCGCGACGGCACCGCCGTCTCGCAGCTCGGTTTCACCCCCCAGCGCAACATGACGATGGCGCGCGACGACTTCGTCGCCCTGTCGCGCCGCGTGCTCGAGAGGCTCGGCACGCTCAGCTCGCGAGGTTGACGCAACCTTTTCGCCACCTGTGGAGTCTCACGGGGCATGAGGTTCCGCTCCGCGCTCCTGACCGCTGCCCTCGCCACCACGCTGGCGCTGGCCGGCTGTGGCGAGGAGCCGTCGGCCGACGCCCCGTCCGCGGGTGAGGCGACTGGGGCGTCCGACAGCACGGGCGCGACCCCGGAGCCCGCGGGCACCGCGATCCCCGACGACTTCCCGCTGTCCGCCGGGATGGGCGGGCCGCAGGACACCATCCCGACCTCGCGCACCGGCACCGGCCTGCGGGACCTGACGCTCTGCGGCACCGCTCCCCTGCGCGGCCTCGGCATCCGCGACCGCCTCGTCGCCGACAACAGCGGCGGCGAGTCCGCCAACACCCGGGAGCTGGTGCTGCTCGGCGACGCCGACGACGCGGCGCAGCTGTCCCAGTCGTTCGCCGACCTCCCCCGGACCTGCCCGACCGTGACGGCCGATGGCGACCAGGAGACCCTCACCGAGGTCCGCGACTCGCCGTTCGGCCCGACACCCGCCACCACGCTCGTGCAGACCTACACCTTCGACGGCAAGGCCGGCTCCGGTGCGACCGTCATCCATGTCGTACCGGTCGGCGCCGCACTGCTGGTCACGTCGACGTACAGCCAGTGGGCGCCCGACGGCGACGCGGCGACGATCGACGCCCAGCGGGCCGTCGACCAGACCGTGAAACCGCTGCGCGCGACCGTCGAGGCGCTCCAGATGTTCGACGACACCGAGACGGACACGGAGACGGACACGTCGTCCCCCGAGCCCACCGGGTCGGCCACCGCCGAGCCGCAGGGTGCGGCGATCCCGGACGACTTCCCGCTGGCGGTCGGCCTGCCCGAGGAGGACGGCGAGACGAAGGTGTCCGAGCCCTCTGCCGACGGCGACGGCCTCGGCGAGCTCGAGATGTGCGGGCGGGTCGTGTGGCCGCAGCGCGAGACAACCGCCGGGCTGCGGCGGCTCGTCACGGCCGCGTCCGGCCCGGAGTACCACGAGTGGCGCGAGCTGTTCGTCCACGACGACGCCGACAAGGCCGTCGCACCGATGGACGTGCTCCGGCAGTCGGCCGCCGAGTGCCACGGCCAGGGCAACCAGGTCTGGACGGTGCTCGAGCGCGACACCGGCTACGACACGGTGACCGTCGGCCTGACGTACGACGACGGGCTGGGGAGCTCGGTCTTCCAGGTCACGCGGGTCGGTTCGGCGCGGCTGCTGGTCGGAACTTATGGTGAAGGTTCGCTCGCATCGCTGGACGAGCAGGCCGACGGGGTCACCCAGACCACCGAGCAGATCCTTCCGGCGATGTGTGTGTTCACGAAAACGGGGTGTTAGAGATGTCCATTCCAGCCACGCTGTCCAGCGCAGCCTGTCCCACGCTGCCCTCACCGCGCCGCCGCCTGTCGGTCACCGCGCCGGTGCGCCTCCTCGGCGCCCAGGTGGTGTGGCAGGTGTTGTGGACGGCCCGCAACCCGGTGAAGCACCCGGTCGCGGTGCCGAGAGCCAGAACGGCCCCGCAGGTGGACCTGCGAGGCCGTTCGGAGCCGGTGTCGAGCCTCGAGCTCGACCGCGACTGATCACTCAGAGGTTCTGCAGGATCTCCCGCATCAGCGCAGCGGTCTCCGACGGCGTCTTGCCGACCTTGACCCCGGCGGCCTCAAGGGCCTCCTTCTTGGCCTGCGCGGTGCCCGAGGAGCCCGACACGATAGCGCCGGCGTGGCCCATGGTCTTGCCCTCGGGGGCGGTGAATCCCGCGACGTAGCCGACGACCGGCTTGGTCACGTGCTCCTTGATGTAGGCCGCGGCGCGCTCCTCGGCGTCGCCGCCGATCTCGCCGATCATCACGATCGCCTTGGTCTCCGGGTCGTTCTCGAAGGCCTCGAGGGCGTCGATGTGGGTGGTGCCGATGATCGGGTCACCGCCGATGCCGATGGCGGTGGTGAAGCCGTAGTCCTTGAGCTCGTACATCATCTGGTAGGTCAGCGTGCCCGACTTCGACACGAGGCCGACCGGGCCCTTGCCGGCGATGGTGTGCGGCGTGATGCCGGCCAGCGACTCCTCGGGCGTGATGATGCCCGGGCAGTTGGGGCCGATCATCCGGGTGGACTTGCCCTCGAGGTACTGCACGACCTCGGCGGTGTCGAGGACCGGGACGCCCTCGGTGATCACCACGAGGAGCGGGATCTCGGCGTCGATCGCCTCGAGGCAGGCGTCCTTGGTGAAGGCCGGCGGGACGAAGGCGACGGACACGTTGGCGCCGGTCTCCTTCATGGCCTCCTCGACGGTGCCGAAGACCGGCAGCTCCTTGCCGCCGAGCTCGACCGTCGTACCGGCCTTGCGGGCGTTGACGCCGCCGACGATGTTGGCGCCGGACTCGACCATGAGGGTGGTGTGCTTGGCACCCATCCCGCCCGTCATGCCCTGGACGATGATCTTGGAGTCGGAGTTCAGGTAGATAGACATGTGAGTTCTGTTTCTCTCTCTCAGGCCTGGTGGGCGAGCTCGGCGGCCTTGTCGGCCGCGCCGTCCATGGTGTCGACCTGGGTGACCAGCGGGTGGTTGAGCTCGTCGAGGATCGCGCGACCCTGCTCGACGTTGTTGCCGTCGAGGCGGACGACCAGCGGCTTGGAGGCCTCGTCGCCGAGGATCTCCAGCGCGCCCTTGATGCCGTTGGCGACCTCGTCGCACGCGGTGATGCCACCGAAGACGTTGACGAAGACGCTCTTGACCTGCTCGTCGTTGAGGATCACGTCGAGGCCGTCGGCCATCACCTGGGCGTTGGCGCCGCCGCCGATGTCGAGGAAGTTGGCGGGCTTCACGCCGCCGTGCGCCTCACCGGCGTACGCGACGACGTCGAGGGTGCTCATCACGAGGCCCGCGCCGTTGCCGATGATGCCGACCTGGCCGTCGAGCTTGACGTAGTTGAGGCCCTTGTCCTTGGCCTTCGCCTCGAGCGGGTCGGCCTCCTCGCGGATCTCGAACTGCTCGTGGTCGGGGTGACGCACCTCGGAGGCGTTGTCGTCGAGGGACACCTTGCCGTCGAGCGCCTCGAGCTTGTCGCCCTCGAGACGGGCCAGCGGGTTGACCTCGACGAGGGTGGCGTCCTCCTGGACGTAGACCTGCCACAGCTTCTGCACCATCTCGATGGCCTGGTCGCGCAGCTCGGCGGGGAACTTGGCCTCGTCGACGATCGCGGCGGCCTTCTCCGGGGTGACGCCCTCGAGGGCGTCGATGCGGATCTGGCGCACGGCCTCGGGGTTGGTCTTGGCGACCTCCTCGATCTCCACACCACCCTCGACGGACGCGATGCACAGGTGCGAGCGGTTGGAGCGGTCGAGAAGGAAGGAGAAGTAGTACTCCTCCACCGGCGGCGTCGCCGGGGTAACCAGGACGCGGTTGACGCGCAGGCCCTTGATCTCCATGCCGATGATGTCGCGCGCGTAGGACTCGGCCTCGTCGGCGGTCTTCGCGATCTTCACGCCACCGGCCTTGCCGCGGCCACCGGCCTTGACCTGCGCCTTGATGACGGTGACGCCGCCCATCTCCTCAGCAGCCGCGCGGGCCGCCTCGGGGGTCTCGGCGATCACACCCAGCGTGGTTGCGACTCCGTGCTTGGCGAAGAGCTCCTTCGCCTGAAATTCCATCAGGTCCACGAGGTGACCAGTCCTTTTCGTCTTGCGAACAGTGGCGGGGATTCCCTCTCGGCACCCTAGACCTCCCCCGGCGGGTCGCACGAGGTCGGGTGAGCGTGGTGGTGGTCACCCCGGGCTACGTTGAGGGACATGCCCGCCAGCTCGAGCTCAGCAGTCATGTGGTTCCGGCGCGACCTGCGGGTGCGCGACAACCCAGCGCTCCTCGCCGCGCTGGAGGAGGGGACGGTCACGGCGCTCTTCGTCGTCGACCCCGCCCTCTGGTCCGGGGCCGGCGCAGCGCGCCGGGCGTGGCTGGCCGCCAACGTGCTGGCCCTCGCCGAGCGGATCCCGTTGACGATCCACCACGGCGATCCTCGCGAGGTGGTGCCGCGTGTGGCCGGCGACCGGCGGGTGCACGTGTCGGCGGAGACCACGCCCTACGGCACGCGCCGCGACGCCGCCGTCGGCGAGTCCGTCGAGCTCGTCGCCACCGGCTCTCCGTACGCCGTCGGGCCGGGGCGCGTCCGCAACGGCAGCGGCGACCCCTACCAGGTCTTCACCGCCTTCGCCCGGGCCTGGCGCGAGCACGGCTGGCCCGAGCCGGCGACGACGCCGCGCTCCCCCGACCTCGCTCCGGCCGACTCCCGCAAGCGGGCGATCGACATGCTGGAGAAGGCGGTCGCCGACGCGCCGTTCGACCTGCCCGGCGCCGGCGAGGACGCCGCCTGGCGCCGGTGGAAGGCCTTCGTGAAGGACGGCTTGCGCGACTACCGCAGCGAGCGCGACCGGCCCGACCACGACGGCACCTCCCGCCTGTCGCCGTACCTCCACCTCGGGGTGCTGCACCCGCGCTCGCTGCTGGCCGAGGTCGACCACTCCTCGACCTACGCCAACGAGCTCGGGTGGCGCGAGTTCTACGCCGACGTGCTGTGGCACCACCCCGAGTCGGCGTGGGCCGACCTCAAGCCCGCGCTGAAGGGGATGAGGTACGACGACCACGAGGACGCGGTGGAGGCGTGGCGCGACGGCAAGACCGGCTTCCCGATCGTCGACGCGGGCATGCGACAGCTGAAGGAGACCGGGTGGATGCACAACCGGGTCCGGATGATCACCGCCTCCTTCCTCACCAAGGACCTCCACGTCTGGTGGCCCGAGGGCGCACGGCACTTCCTCGACCTGCTCATCGACGGCGACGTGGCCTCGAACAACCACGGGTGGCAGTGGGTGGCCGGCACCGGCACCGACGCGTCGCCGTACTTCCGGGTCTTCAACCCCGTCACGCAGGGCATCAAGTTCGACCCGCAGGGCGACTACGTACGCCGCTGGGTGCCCGAGCTCGACCACCTGCCCGGCAAGGCGGCCCACGAGCCGTGGAAGTCCGACACCGGCTACGAGCAGGACTACCCGCTGCGGATCGTCGACCACGCGGAGGAACGGCTCGAGGCGCTCGATCGCTACCAGGCCGCGCGGGCGTGACGTCCGGATAGCGACCAATGAGCGCGCTCCCACCACTAATTTGATCGAGGGTTGCACTTTCCCGTGATCTTTCCGTTACAGTCGTCGCGGTCTTGCCGACCCGACCCCCCTGACCCGGCAGATTGGTAACTACCCCTATGGGCAACCACCGAGCGGAGCGCGCTCCCAAGCGTCGCGCCACCTCGGCACCGGCTGCACCCACGACCGGAAAGCGACGGGCCACCCCGCCCCCGCGCCGTTCGATGGTGAGCAGCCTGCCGTCGCTGCCCCTGGTGGCAGGTGTGGCCGTCCTCGCGATCTCCGCGGGTGGAGCCGTCACTGCCGGTGCGGGTGCGACTGCCCTCACCTCGTCGGGCACCTCGCTCGACGCCTCCAACGCCGTCGGCGCTGCCGGCACCGCCCTCGCCCGTCGTGGTGAGGTCGTGAGCCGCAGCGCGACCCGCGACTCCGACGTCAGCGCCGAGGAGACCGATCCCGAGCTCGTCGCGCTGGCCGAGAAGCAGATGGCCGAGCGCGCCGCCAAGCTCGAGGAGATGCGCAAGGCGGCCGAGAAGCAGGCGGCGAAGATCAAGGAGAACAAGTGGGTTCTCCCCCTCGCGCACTACCAGATCACCGCGACCTTCGGTCAGTACGGCCTCTGGTCGAGCTACCACACCGGCCTCGACTTCAACGGCGACACCGGTGACGAGATCATGGCGATCGCCAACGGCACGGTGACCTCCACCGGCTACGACGGCGCCTACGGCAACAAGACCGTCATCACCCTCGACGACGGCACCGAGATCTGGTTCTGCCACCAGACCTCGATCTACGTCTCGGTCGGCGACCACGTCACCGGCGGCGAGGTCATCGGCACCGTCGGCGCCACCGGCCACGTGACCGGCTCCCACCTCCACGTCGAGGTCCGCCCCGGCGGCGGCGGCCCGGTCGACCCGTTCCAGGCCTTCGTCGAGCACGGCATCGTCCCCTGACCGACGCGCGGAGCGCGTCGGCAGTCAGGGGAGATTGAGTAGCGCGAGCGCCTGAGCTCGCGAAGGCGCTGCCGCGCGTATCGAAATCTCTCGATCGGTGTGCGTCGCCACCCGAGTCGAGCGACCCGCGGCTGAGGAACGAAGCCGCGGCGAGCGAGACGACCCATCACCGATTCGGCGGTGAGTGAGGCATGTTTCGGCGCGCCAGAACCTGCACCACGCACCGCCCGGTCTGGTAGTGGTGAGTGAGGCATGTTTCGGCGCGCCAGAACCTGCACCACGCACCGCCCGACCTGGTAGCGGTGCGTGAGGAGGATTCCCCGGCCCCCGAATCCCCTTCACACACCGCCAGCCGGTGCGTCGTACGGCGACACGCACGCGAGCGGTTGCTGAGGAGGATTCCGCGACGCTCGAATCCCCCTCACGCACCGCTCGCGGAGGGCGGCGGCTAGAGCTTCTCGACCGGGGCGTAGCGGAGCAGCAGGCGCTTGACGCCCTCGGAGCCGAAGTCGATGGAGGCGACGGACTTGTCCGCGACCCCGTCGACGGCGACCACGGTGCCCATGCCGAAGGAGTCGTGCACGACCCGGTCGCCGGGCTCGAGGCTCGGGATCTCGCGGGCGGGCTTGGCCTTGGCCGCGGCGTCGGCGCGGAGCGCGGCCGAGCTGAAGTTGCGCCGGCCCGCGTCGGTGGGCGTGCCGAGGCGCGTGGACCCTCCGCCGGAGAGGTCGGGGCGACCCCAGCGGGTCTGCTCGGCTGCCGTACGACGCCAGTCCACGAGGTCGACCGGGAGCTCGTCGAGGAAGCGGCTGGCGGGGTTGTGGGCGGGCGCGCCCCAGGCGGAGCGGACCATCGCGCGGGAGACGTAGAGGCGCTGCTGGGCCCGGGTGAGGCCGACGTAGGCCAGTCGCCGCTCCTCCTCCAGCTCGGGCTGGTCGCCCAGCGAGCGCTGGTGCGGGAAGACGCCGTCCTCCAGACCGGTCAGGAAGACGACGGGGAACTCCAGGCCCTTGGCGGTGTGGAGGGTCATCAGCGTGACGACGCCGGAGTCGTCGCCGTCGGGGGCGTCGGGGATCTGGTCGGCGTCGGCCACCAGGGCCACCCGCTCCAGGAAGTCGCCCAGGCCGACCGCCACCGTGCCGGCCTCCACGTCGGCTGGGTCGGCACTCGGGCCGGGCTGCGGGTCTTCGGCGAACTCGCGCGCCACGGCGACGAGCTCGGCGAGGTTCTCCACGCGGGTGCCGTCCTGCGGGTCGTCGCTGGCCTCGAGCTCGGCGAGGTAGCCCGAGCGCTCGAGGACGGACTCGAGGATCACGTCGGGACGCTCGTCGGCCTCGACCATCGACTGGAGCTCCTGGATCATCGCGACGAACGCCTCGATGTTCTTCAGGCTGCGGGTGGCCAGGCCCGGCGCCTCGGCGGCCCGGGTCAGCGCCTCCCAGAAGGTCGTGCGGTCGCGGTCGGCCAGCGCGGCGATGCACGCCTCGGCCCGGTCGCCGATGCCGCGCTTGGGGGTGTTGAGCACCCGGCGCAGCGAGATCTCGTCGGCGGTGTTGACCAGCATCCGGAGGTAGGCCAGCGCGTCGCGGACCTCGCGGCGCTCGTAGAAGCGCACCCCGCCGACGACCTTGTAGGGCTGGCCGGTGCGGATGAACACCTCCTCGAAGACGCGGGACTGCGCGTTGGTGCGGTAGAACACCGCGACGTCGGCAGGCTTGATGCCGTTGTCGTCGACGAGCTTGTCGATCTCCTCGCTGACGAAGCGTGCCTCGTCGTGCTCGTCGTCGGAGACGTAGCCGGTGATCCGCTCGCCGGCCCCCGCGTCGGTCCACAGCCGCTTGGGCTTGCGGCCGCGGTTGTTGCCGATCACGGAGTTGGCCGCGGACAGGATGGTCTGGGTGGAGCGGTAGTTCTGCTCCAGCAGGATCGTCGTGGCGTCGGGGAAGTCCTGCTCGAAGTCGAGGATGTTGCGGATGTCGGCGCCGCGGAAGGCGTAGATCGACTGGTCGGCGTCGCCGACCACCATCAGCTCGCTCGGCTCCACCGACTCCTGGTGTCCCTCTTCAAAGGACTGCCCGCACAGCTGCTGGATCAGGCTGTATTGCGCATGGTTGGTGTCCTGGTATTCGTCCACGAGCACGTGGCGGAAGCGGCGGCGGTAGTTCTCCCGGACGTCGGGGAACGCCTGCAGCAGGTGCACCGTCATCATGATCAGGTCGTCGAAGTCGAGGGCGTTGGCCTCGCGCAGGCGGCGCTGATAGCCCACGAACGCCTTGGCGTAGGCCTCCTCGAAGGAGTTGCGCGCATCCTTGGCGGCGTCCTCCGGGTCACGCAGCTCGTTCTTCTGGTCGGAGACCCAGTGGAGCACCGCGTTGGGCTGGTAGCGCTTGGGGTCGAGCTCGAGGTCGCGCAGCACGATCGTCATCAGCCGCTTGGAGTCGGCGGCGTCGTAGATCGAGAAGTTCGACTTGAACCCGACGCGGTCGATCTCCTTGCGCAGGATCCGCACGCACGCGGAGTGGAACGTGGAGACCCACATGATCCGGGCGCGCTTGCCGACGAGCGCCTCGACGCGCTCCTTCATCTCGGCCGCGGCCTTGTTGGTGAAGGTGATCGCGAGGATCGAGCCGGGGTGGGCCTTGCGCTCGTTGATCAGCCAGGCGATCCGGCGGGTCAGCACCCGGGTCTTGCCCGAGCCCGCGCCGGCGACGACGAGCAGGGGCGCGCCGGCGTGGACCACGGCGGCTCGCTGGGGCTCGTTGAGGCCCTCGAGGAGGGGGTTGTCGATCAGCGCTCGATCAAGGGATGCATCTGTGGGGCTCATGTCGGACCCAGCCTATGCGGCCGGTACGACAGCCGGGACGCCCTGGTGGACGCTGTGGACGGGGCCCTGGATCAGGAGTGCACCAGGCGCGGATCAGGCGTGGACCGGCGACCAGAACACGGCCACCGCGATGTTGGCGAGCGTGAGCACCAGCAGCCCGAGGTAGAGGCCCTGCGGGATGCTGGGCTTGCGCATGTTGGCCATCACCAGCACCAGGATCACCAGGCCGATCGCGAACTTCACGCCGATCTTGGCGTGGTCGGGCGACCCGAGGCTCTCGAGCACCCCGACCAGCAGCAGCCCGGCGACGAACGCGGTGCCGATGCCGTCGCGCATCAGTGGGTTGACCGACTTGGTCTCCTCGCGCACCTGCACCAGCAGCCCGCCGAGGAGGGCCGCGTAGCCCAGGATGTGAACGAACAGCAGCACCAGCCGCAGGGTCTCCATGCGCACAGCCTAGTGGGCTCTCCTACACAGCGTCGTACTCCGGGGTGTCGTCGGCGGTGCCCTTGCTGCCGAAGAGGTACTCGGCGAGGAAGAGCACGACGCCGATGGCGAGCAGGCCTGCGCACCACACCAGCGAGGTCGGGTCGTCGTACACGGTGAACCCGAGGATCGCGAGGTTGCCGACGAGGCCCACCAGCAGCAGCGGGGTGTTGGCGCGGAAGATGTCGTCGTGCTCGTCGTGGCCGCGGAGCATCAGGCACGCCACGATGACCAGCGCGTAGATCGCGAGCAGCAGCACGACGGTCACTGTCGCCAGCCGGCCGACCAGGTCGATGCCGCCCCCGGCCTCGGTGAGCAGGGTGCCGACGACGAGCAGCAGGCCGACCACGGTCCCGCTGAAGAGCAGGCCGACCCACGGGCTGCGGCGCTCGGCGTGGACCTTGGCGAAGATGCCCGGCACGACGTCCTCGCGGGCCATGCCGTAGAGGATGCGCGGCTGCGTCACGATCGTGACGAGCGTGGTGTTGGTGATCGCGACCAGCGCGATGACCGAGAAGAGCGTCGTCATCAGCTCGGTCGAGAAGGGCAGGATGCCTGCCTTCACCACCTCGAGGAGGGCCGCGTCGGAGGAGGCGAGCGTCTCGGTCGGCACGGTCAGCGCGGCAGCCATGGAGACCAGGACGTAGACGAGCCCGGCGACGAGCATGCCGCCGACCAGCGAGCGCGGGAACGCCTTGTAGGGCTCGATCGTCTCCTCGGCGACGTTGACGGTGTTCTCGAAGCCCGTCATCGCGAAGAAGGAGAAGGAGATGCCGGCCAGCACGGCGAGCGCCGGGCTGGTGTAGTCGCCGCCGGTGTCGATGTGGGTGAGCACGCCGAAGTCGGCGTCGCCCCTGGCCACGTGGACCACGCCGATGATCATCACGATCACCAAGCCAGCGGCCTCGACGAAGGTCATCAGCATGTTGATCACGACCGACTCGGTGATGCCGATGTAGTTGACGACCACCAGGATCGCCACGAAGACCAGCGACACCAGCAGCGCCGGCGGACCCGACCACAGCTCGGCGAAGTACGACGCGAAGCCGGTCGCCAGCGAGCCGGAGGCCGCCATGCTCGCGGCGAGGAACGACACCGTCACGAGGAAGGTCAGCGCGCGGTTGCCGAACGCCTTGTTGACGTAGAGCGACGCGCCGGCCGCGCGGGGGTACTTCGTCACCAGCTCGGCGTACGCCGCCCCGGTGATCGCGGCGACGGTCACGCCGAGGGCGAAGGCGATCCAGAACGCGCCACCGACCGCGGCGGCGACCAGTCCGATGAGCACGTAGATGCCCGATCCGAGCACGTCTCCGAGCGTGTAGAAGAACAGGAGCCGGCCCGTGATGGACCTCTTCAGCTCGCTGTCGTGGTCGTCGAGCTCGGGCGCCGTGGCTGTCTCAGACATCCGCCGACCCCATCGGGTCGACACCGAGATGTCAAACGTCGACCACCCCTGGGGGGTGTACGACGGATCAGAGCAGGCGCCGGTCCGAGGCCCACTTCGTGAGCTCGTGGCGGCTCGAGAGCTGGAGCTTCCGCAGCACCGACGACATGTGCGTCTCGACGGTCTTCACGGAGATGAACAGCTCCTTCGCGACCTCCTTGTAGGCGTACCCACGGGCGATCAGGCGCATCACCTCGCGCTCGCGCTCGGTGAGCCGGTCGAGGTCCTCGTCGACCGCCGCGACGTCGATCGAGCCAGCGAAGGCGTCGAGCACGAAGCCGGCCAGCCGCGGCGAGAACACCGCGTCTCCCCCGGCGACCCGGGTGATCGCGTCGACGAGCTCGGGGCCGGTGATCGTCTTGGTGACGTAGCCCCGGGCACCGCCGCGGATCGTGCCGATGACGTCCTCGGCCGCGTCGGAGACCGACAGGGCGAGGTAGAGCGTGTTGGGCGAGGGGTGGCGACGCATCACCTCGACGCCCCCGCCACCGGGCAGGTGCACGTCGAGCAGCACGACCTGCGGCTGCAGGTCGTGGACGACGGCGATCGCGGCATCGGCGTCGGCGGCCTCACCGACGACCTCGACCACGCCGGCGCCGCTGGACGCCAGCTCGGCCCGGACCCCGGCCCGGAACATGGCGTGGTCGTCCACCAGGACGACGCGCACGGGTGGCTGGCTCATCGGTTCTCCTCGTCACTGCGGGAATGGCTGCGGGGCATGTGCAGGCGGACCTCGGTGCCCTCCCCGGGAGCAGAGCGTACGTCCGCGCTGCCGCCGTGCCGCGACATGCGGTCCACGATGCTGTTGCGCACGCCCTGGCGGTCACCGGCGACGGCGTCGACGTCGAAGCCGGCGCCGCGGTCACGCACGAAGACGTCGACCGCGCCGGAGGTCGTCTCGGCGTAGACGTCGGCGCGCTGGGTGCCGGCGTGCTTGGCCACGTTGACCACCGCCTCGCGTGCGGCGTGCACGACGGGCCGCAGCGACTCGTCGAGGTCGCAGTCACCGACGGTGACCACGTCCACCACGACGGCGTGCTGGCTCTCGACCTCGGCCGCCATCTCCTTCAGCGCACCGGCGAGCGTGGTGGCGTCGGAGGTGTCGGCCTCGAAGAGCCACTGCCGCAGGTCGCGCTCCTGCGAACGGGCCAGCCGCGCGACGGTGGTGGAGTCGTGGGCGTTCTTCTGGATCAGCGCGAGCGTCTGGAGCACGGAGTCGTGCAGGTGGGCGGCCATGTCGGCGCGCTCCTGGGTGCGCACGCGCTCGGCCCGCTCGGCGCCGAGGTCGTTGATCAGGCGCATCGCCCACGGGCCCACCACGATCGCCAGGCCCACCAGGCCGAGCAGCCCGGCCACCAGGACCGGCACGGCGAACGTCGCCTGGCCGGCGGCGACGGCGAAGACGATGAGCGCGGTCAGGATCAGGCCGAGACCGGCCGCGAAGCGCGTGTACGCCGCCCAGCCGCCGTTGCCGAAGACAGCGCGGAACGGGTCGATCCGTCCCGAGGAGTCGATCCAGCGCTCGCGCTGCGCCTCGTCGGCCTGGCGCCACAGCAGGCCGACGCCGGCGATGCCGAGGACGACCGGCCAGAACAGGGCGCCCTGTCCGAAGATCCCCTCGAAGCCGAGCACGACGCCGAACAGCAGCGCGCCGATCGCGATCGCCGGGCCGGCGTCGCGCAACCGCGAGCGTCGGCCGGGGCGCTTGCCGGTGCGGGTGGCGCTCTCCAGGCCGGGTGCGCTCACCTCGAAGCCCTGGCCGGCGGGCAGGAACACCCACAGGCCGGCGTACAGCATCAGGCCGAAACCACCGAGCAGCGCCGTCGCGACGAAGAAGACACGCACCCACAGCACGGGCACCGCGAGGTGCGCGGCGAGGCCGGACGCGACACCACCCGCGATCGGGTGGGACAGGTCGCGGTAGGCGCGGCGCGGCTGTCCGGGGCGCCAGGTGGAGGCGGGGCTGGGGGTGGTGTGGCTCATCGTGCCTCCATCGTCGCAGGCACGCAGGCAGCGAACCATGAGGATCGACCCCGAGCCGACCCTGAGCCGGTCCCGGGCAGGGCCGCGGTGAATCAGGGCTGTCCCCGATGGTGAGGAGCCCCGCCGCGGACCAGAGTGGAGCCATGGACAACGCCAGCCCCACCACCGAGCACCCCACACCGCCTGCCGGCGGTCCCGGTCCCCGCGTCAGCCGCGAGGAGATGAAGGACCTCGGCCGCCTGCGCCGCAGCGTCACCGACCGCCACATCGCCGGTGTCGCCGGCGGGCTGGCCCGGCACCTCGACATCGACCCGATCATCGTGCGAGTCGCGCTGGTGGTCGCGGTGTTCTTCGGCGGCGCCGGCCTGCTGGCCTACGTCGGCGCCTGGATCCTGGTGCCCGAGGAGGGCACCAACGACGAGCCCCTCGGCCTCGACCAGCGCAACCGCAAGCTCGCCCTCGCCGGCGTCGGCGTGCTCGCCGTGCTGTGCGCCTTCGGCGACTGGGCCGGCGCCTTCTGGTTCCCGTGGCCGCTCGCGATCGCCGCGGTCGTCATCGTCTGGTTCCTCAACCGCAAGCAGAACGACGCCGAGCCGCGCAGCGGCTACGGCTACACCGGACCGCCGACCAGCCCCACGGGCACCTGGGCCACGGCCACCGCCGCTCCCCAGGCTCCCACCGGGAGCGTCGGGACCGACGAGGACGCGACGACCGACGCGGACGTCGACGACATCGCCGCCACCGACACCTACGGCCAGACGTACAGCCAGACCTACGAGCAGGGCTACGGCCAGCAGCAGTACGGCTGGGCGCCCCCGCCGGCGTCGTACTCCCGCGAGACCCGGCGCCGGCCGCGCAACCCGCGCCGTCGCGGACCCATCCTGTTCTTCTTCACGCTGGCGCTGATCGCGCTCGCCGAGGGCGTCCTCGGCGTGGTCGACCTGGCCGGTGCCTCGATCACCGACAGCGCCTACCCGGCACTCGCCCTCGGGATCATCGCGCTGATGCTGCTCGTCGGCTCGTTCTGGGGCCGTGCCGGTGGCCTGATCGCCCTCGGCCTCGTGGCTGCACTGGCCACCGCCGGCGCCACCGCCGGCGACCACTTCCCCGACGACCACCACACCTACGTCCCGACCACGCCCGGCGCGGTCAAGGACAGCTACGAGTTCGGTGGCGGGGAGTTCCTGCTGGACCTGTCGGCCGTCAGCGACGTCGACGCCCTCGACGGCAAGGAGATCTCCGTCGACGGGGTCGGCGGACGGGTCGAGGTGATCGTCCCCGACGGCATGGACGTCGACGTGACCACCGAGGTCGTGGCCGGCGACAGCCGGGTCTTCGACCAGCGCAACGACGGGTTCGACATCAAGGTCGACGGCAGCCGCGACGGCGGTGCCGGTGTGCCCGACATGACCATCAACATCGACCTGGTCGCCGGCGAGATCGTCGTCCGCGAAGCCGCCTGAGGAGCACTGACATGAGCGAGAACGACAGCACGTACGACACCAGCTACGACACGGACGTCTACGGCTACGACGAGCCGATGGTCGGCCCGCTGGACGCACCCGAGAAGCCCTCGGGCCGCCACCCCGTCAACATCGGCCAGCTCGTGATGGGCGTCGCCTTCGCCGGCATGGTCCTGGTGTGGGCGCTGGTCCAGGGCGACGTCGTCGAGACCGACGAGCTGCGCTGGCTGTTGCCGATCCCGTGGCTCGCCGCGGGCGCCGCCGGACTGGCCGCGACCGTGTGGCCCTCGCGGAAGTCGCGGGTTTAGCCCAGGGAGCAGGCAGGCAGCGCGAACCAGCGGAGGTCGTCGAAGTCCTCACCCAGGTGCGCGGTGTCCGACCAGTCCGGAGGCGACGCGGCAGCCATGATCGCGCGGCCCTCGTCGAGGTGCTCCCTGAGCACCGAGACGGGGGCCGTCGTCGTGTGCGCGGGCCACGTCATCGCGCCGCTGACGTCGTACGACACGTCGGCGAGGCGCAGCGGCGGCTCGACCGCTCCGGTGCGGTGGTGCCACAGCCCGGTGAGCGGGTCGAAGCGGTAGTCGCCCAGCAACCGCCAGCCCTCGCGGGCGACGAGGCGCACGGCCTCCACGACGTAGGTGAAGACCTCCTCGTCGACGAAGTAGTTGAAGTTCACCCGCACCCAGCCGGGCTTGATGCCCTCGCAGCCGGTTGCGATCTGCGCCTCGAACCGGTGGCTGTGGTCGAGGTCGATGTCGAGCAGCCGGTGGCCGTAGGGGCCGGCACACGAGCAACCGCCGCGGGTCTGGATGCCGAAGAGGTCGTTGAGCAGCGCGACCACGAAGTTGTGGTGGAGGTAGGTGCCGTCGGGCGCCTTCACCACGAAGGAGACGATCGAGAGCCGCTGCGAGTCGAGGTTGCCGAGGATCTGGATGGTCGGCTCGGCGACCCACGCCGCGACGGCCCGCTGGAGCATCTCCTCCTCGTGGGCCTGGATGGTCTCCACGCCGACGGCCTGCTTGAGCTGGAAGACCAGCCCGGCGCGGATCGACTCCACGATCGCCGGGGTGCCGCCCTCCTCGCGGTGGGCCTTGTCGTCGAGGTAGCGGTGCTCGGTCGGGTTGACGTACATGACCGTGCCGCCGCCGGGCACGACGGGCACCCGGTTGGCCATCAGCTCCTTGCGCACGACGAGCACGCCGGGCGTGCCGGGGCCGCCGATGAACTTGTGCGGGCTGATGAAGATCGCGTCCTTGTAGGAGCTGCCCGGGCCGTTCATCTCGATCTCGACGTAGGGCGCGCAGGCCGCGAAGTCCCAGAAGCTGAGGGCGCCGTGCTCGTGGAGCAGGTCGGCCACGCCCTCGGTGTCGGTGACGATGCCCGTCACGTTGGACGCCGCGGAGAAGGAGCCGATCTTGAGCGGCCGGTCGGCGTGCCGCTCGAGCTCCTCGCGCAGGTGGTCGAGGGAGACCCGGCCGTCGGCGTCCTCGTGGATCGTGACGACGTCGGCGATCGTCTCGCGCCAGCTGACCTCGTTGGAGTGGTGCTCGAAGGGGCCGATGAAGACCACGGGACGCTGGTCGGCGGGGATGAGCGAGGTCAGGTCGTAGCGGTCCTCGAGGGTGCACGGGACGCGCAGGCCGAGGATGCCGATCAGCTTGTCGATCGCGGCGGTGCTGCCCGACCCGCAGAAGACCACCACGGTCTCCTCGTCGCCGCCGACGGCGTCGCGGATGATGCGCCGCGCGTCCTCGCGCAGGCGGGTGGTCTGCAGGCCGGTGCCGCTCGCCTCGGTGTGGGTGTTGGCGTAGGCCGGCAGCACCTCGTTGCGGATGAAGTCCTCGATGAAGGTGAGACTGCGGCCCGACGCGGTGTAGTCGGCGTACGTCACCCGGCGCGGGCCGTAGGGGCCCTGCATCACCTGGTCGTCGCCGATGACGGAGGCACGGATGCGCTCCAGGAGGGCGCGCGAGCGGTCCGTGGTGTGCGTCACGCGCCGAGCGTACGCCGACGAGAGGGGCGGCCTGCCATCGGCGGAAGGCAGCCCCTCGCACGAGCCGCGTCCTGATCAGCCGGGGTCGAGGTGCCAGCCGGCCCCGTCACGGGTGTAGACGATCCGCAGGTGCCGGCGGTCCGGAGATCCCTGCCAGAACTCGACGCGGGAAGGGACCAGGCGCCACAGCCTCCAGTCCTCCGGGTCGACCCCCGTGCGTGCGGCCTCGCTGCGCGCGGCGAGGTCGGCCGCGGCATCGTCGCGCGACGCCTCGACGACCGCTCCGCGTGCCCGGACGGCTCGCACCAGCGGCTGCCACCACAGGGTGAGCGCCGCGTTCGGGCAGGCAGCGAGCTGCTGCCCCTTGCGGGACGAGGCCGTGCCCGCGAAGGCCCACCCGTGCTCGTCCACGGCCTTGATGATCAGCGTCCGCGCATCGGGGACGCCGTCGTCGTCGACCGTGGCCAGCGTCGCGGCGACGGGCTCGGGCACGCCGCGGTCGAGCGCCACGTCGAGCCACGCGGCGAACATCTCCGTCGGGTCCCGCGGCAGGTCGTGCAGGTCGATCGACGGAGCGCTTCCGGTCAGGGAGGGAATCCGACGAAGGTCTCCCGGGCTGGGTGGTGCCATGGCCCAAGGCTCGCACGCGCGTGGGACCGCACCGCGGCCAGTGCCTCCTCCGGGTGGTCGGTGATGACCCCGTCGACCCCCGCCGCGAGCAGCGCGCGGACCTCGGCGGCCATGTCCCCGAGCGCGTCGGGCGCGTCGCCGTGGCGCAGGTTGCTGGGCAGGTAGCGGTTCTCGCCGCGGACCGTCCACACGTGCACGGTGAGGCCGCGGCGGTGGGCGTCGCGGACGAGGGTCGAGGGGGTGTCGATCGCTCCTCCGGCGTCGCGGGGCAGGACGAGCGACTTGTGCGGGCCGATGCCGTCGGCGTACTCGTCGATCCAGGCCAGGCCGTCGGGCGTCATCAGGTCGCCGTAGCTCCGCTGGTCACCAGCCGCGACCAGGTCGGCGGGATGGCGCTGCGCGGTCTCGAGGAGCTGCACGATCGGCAGCCGGGTGCGGGCGGCGAGGCGGCGCAGGACGGTGGTCTCGAACGACATGAGCACCACCCGCGCCCACGGATGGTCGAGCCCGTGCCGGGCGAGGTCGCGCAGGAGCGGCGCCTCGAGCGGCAGGCCGGCCGCCTCGTGGTGGGTCGCGTGCTTGAGCTCGAGCAGGACGCCGACCGGACGACCGCGGCGCACCGACTCGGCGCCGACCATGGCCAGCACCTCGGTCAGCGTCGGGATCCCCTCCGCGCCGTCGTACGCCGTGTTGTCGGGGCGGGTCCCCGGCATCCGCTCACGCGTGGCGAGCGTCTTGAGCTCGGGGAGCGTGAGGTCCTGCACGAACCACCCGCACTGGGCCACCCCGTCGACGCTGCGGGTGCGCCGGAGGTGGGCGAGGTCGGCACGCGACGCCACGTCGGTCGTCGTGCTGAGCTCGAGGTCGTGCCGGGCGACCAGGACGCCGTCGCGCGTGGCGACGAGGTCCAGCTCGATGTCGTCGACGCCCATCCGGATGGCGGTCCGGTAGGCCTCGAGGGTGTGCTCGGGACGGTGGCCGGAGGCGCCGCGGTGCGCAACCACGGCGGGCGTGAGGACCAACGACGGGGCCACGCCCTCCCATGACCTGGGCGCCTCGCGGGTCACCGTCATGGGGCCAGCCTGCACGGCCCGCGGGACCGGCCGGTGACCTCTGGGTGAATGACGCATGATGGCCGCGTGACGCTCCCCTCCTTCCCGACGCTGACCTCGCTGCCCTCACTCGACCACCCCTCGCTCGTCGCTGCGCCGGTCGCCGCGGCGCTGGCCGGGTGGCCGGGCGCCGCGGAGGTCGCGGTGGTCGAGATCGATCCCGAGCTCGCCGACACGGCCGCGATGAGCGAGGCCTACGACGTGCCGATGACCGCCGGCGGCAACTGCGTGGTCGTCGCCGGGGCGCGGGCGGGCGAGGAGCGGATCGCCGCCTGCGTCGTGCGGGCCGACACCCGCGCCGACGTGAACACGCTGGTGCGCAAGATGCTCGACGTCCGCAAGTGCTCCTTCCTGCCGATGGAACGCGCGGTCGAGGAGACCGGGATGGAGTACGGCGGCATCACCCCGCTCGGCCTGCCCGAGGGCTGGCGGGTGCTGGTCCACGAGGCGCTGCTCGAGGAGCCCGTCGTCGTGGTCGGCAGCGGCGTACGGAGCTCGAAGCTGCTGGTGCCGGGCCGGCTGCTGGGCGACCTCCCCGGCGCCGAGGTGGTGCCCGACCTGGGTCGGTGAGGGGTCGCTGACCGGGCGGTCGGAAAAGGATTCGTCCGGCACGTCGCCCGAAATCTAGGCTTTGCAGGTGCGCAGCCTTCCCGTCCCCGATCCCGGAGTGGCGGACCACCGCACACCGGGTCGCTTCCTGCTCTGGATGGCCCGCCTGCAGTGGCGGACGCTGGCCGGCGGCATGTTCTTCGGCATCCTCTGGGGTGCCGCCCAGGCCGTGATGCCGGCCGTGCTCGGCCGCGCGATCGACCTCGGCGTGGCCGCGAAGGACACCTCACAGCTCGTGTACTGGACCGGCGTGATGCTCTGCGTCGGCCTGGTGCAGGCGGTCAGCGGGATCATGCGGCACCGCTTCGCGGTGACCAACTGGCTGACCGCGGCCTACCGCACCGTCCAGCTCGTCACCCGGCAGACGGTCCGCCTCGGCGGGACGCTGCCGCGCAAGGTCTCGACCGGCGAGGTCGTCGCGATCGGCACCAGCGACCTCTCGCACCTCGGCAGCCTGATGGACGTGAGCGCGCGCTTCACCGGCTCCATCGTGTCCTTCTTCCTGGTCGCCTTCCTGCTGCTCCGTACGTCGGTCACGCTGGGGCTCGTCGTGCTCATCGGCGTGCCGCTCCTGATGGTCGCCGTGGGGCCGTTGCTCAAGCCGCTGCAGGCGCGCAGCGCCCACCAGCGCCACCTCATGGGGGCGCTGGCCAACACCGCCAGCGACATCGTCGGCGGGCTGCGGGTGCTGCGCGGGATCGGCGGCGAGCAGGTCTTCCTCGACCGCTACCGCCGTGAGTCGCAGAGCACCCGGTCCGCCGGCGTGCAGGTCGCCCGCGTGCAGTCGATGCTCGACGCACTGCAGGTGCTGCTGCCTGGCATCTTCGTGGTGGTCGTGGTGTGGCTGGGTGCGCGCACCGCGGTCTCCGGCCAGATCACGGCGGGCGAGCTGGTCGCCTTCTACGGCTACGCGGCCTTCCTGATGCTGCCGCTGCGCACCGCGACGGAGTTCGCCAACCGCTACATCCGCGCCCACGTCGCGGCCCGTCGCGTCTGCACGGTGCTCGCTCTCCAGCCCGACGTGGCCGACCCGGGATCGCCGGCGGCCTCCCCTCCGGTCGGCAGCGTCCTCGCCGATGCCCGCTCCGGGCTGCGGGTCGAGCCCGGGCGGATGGTCGCGATCGTCAGCGACCAGCCGGACGACTCGGCCGCGCTCGCCGACCGGCTCGGCCTGTGTGCTGCTCCCGTCGACGACGACGTGACGCTGGGCGGCGTACCGCTCACGGCGCTGGCGCGCGAGGAGGTGCGGCGCCGGATCGTCGTGTCCGACACCAGCAGCCAGCTGTTCAGCGGCCCGCTCGGCGCCGGGCTCGACGTGCGCGGCCGCGGCGGAGTCGACGCGGCGATGCACACCGCCTCGGCGGAGGACGTGCTCGACGGCCTCAGCGACGGCCTCGACGCGATCGTCGCCGAGCGGGGCCGGTCGTTCTCCGGCGGCCAGCGGCAGCGATTGGTGCTCGCCCGTGCGCTGACCACCGACCCCGAGGTCCTGGTGCTCGTCGAGCCGACGTCAGCGGTCGACGCGCACACCGAGGCGCGCATCGCCTCGCGCCTCCGCAGCCACCGGACCGGTCGGACCACCGTGGTCACCACGGTCAGCCCGCTCCTGCTCGACGCGGTCGACGAGGTCGCGCTGCTGGTCGAGGGCGCGGTCGTCGCGACCGGCACGCACGCCGACCTGCTCGAGACCAACGCCGCCTACCGCGCGATCGTCACGCGCGAGGTCGAGCCCGACGTCGAGGAGGCCTCGTGAATACCCGCCTTCCTGTTGCTGACGGTGCGGCCGTACGCCGCTACGCGCGCGACCTCGCCCGTCGGCACCCGCGGATGCTCTGGTCCGCGGTCGGTCTGCACGTGCTGGCCGCCGCTGCCGGGCTCGCGGCGCCGCGCCTGCTCGGCGGCCTGGTGCAGGCCGTCGAGGACGGCACGACGGTGTCCCACGTCGACCGGATCGCCCTGATCCTGGCGGGCTTCCTCGTCCTGCAGACGGTGCTCACGCGTTTCGCGCGCTACCTCTCGCAAGTGCTCGGCGAGCAGGTCCTGGCCGAGCTGCGCGAGGACTTCGTGGAAAACGCGCTGGCGCTGCCGGTCGGGACGGTCGAGTCGGCCGGCTCCGGCGACCTGCTGACCCGCACCAGCCGCGACGTGGACCAGCTCGGCTGGTCGGTGCGCTGGGCGCTGCCCGAGTGGACCATCGCGGTGGTGACCGCGGTGCTGACCTTCGCCGCCGCGCTGTCGGTCGGCTGGTGGGTGTTCCTCCCCTGCCTGCTCGCGCTGCCGCCGCTGGTGACCGGCCTGCGGTGGTACCTCCGCCGCGCCCGGCCCGGCTACGAGCGCGAGTCGGCGTCGTACAGCCAGATCACGACGACGCTCGCCGAGACCGTCGAGGGCGCCCGCACCGTCGAGGCGCTCGGCCTCGGCGGCGACCGGGTCGCGCGCGCCGACGCGGACTGCAGGGCGTCGTACGACGCGGAGCGCTACACCCTGCGGCTGCGCACGGTCTTCTTCCCGTCGATGGAGATCGCCTACCTGCTGCCCGTGGTCGGCACGCTGCTGTTCGGCGGCTGGCTCTACACCCGCGGCCAGGTGTCGCTGGCCGAGGTGACCGCGGCGACCCTCTACGTCCAGATGCTCATCGACCCCGTCGACCGGATCGTGGCGATCCTCGACGAGCTCCAGATGGGCGCGGCCTCGCTCGCCCGCCTGCTCGGCGTGGGGCAGGTGCCCGACGACCGCGAGGTCTCCGGCGCGGTGCCGGCCGACGAGAAGCTCGACGCCGAGGACGTGCGGTTCTCCTACATCGAGGGACGCGACGTGCTGCACGGCGTCGACCTCGACGTCGGGGTCGGCGAGCGGATCGCGATGGTCGGGCCGTCGGGTGCCGGCAAGTCGACGCTCGGACGCCTGCTCGCGGGCATCCACCCGCCGCGCACCGGCCGGGTGACCGTCGGCGACGTCGGACTGGTCGAGCTGCCGCTCGACGACCTGCGCGGCCACGTCGCGCTCGTCACCCAGGAGCACCACGTCTTCGTCGGCACGCTGCGGGAGAACGTCGTACTGGCCCGGCCGGGATCCTCCGACGAGGCGATCTCGGCGGCCCTCGAGGCCGTGGACGCCCTCGAGTGGGTCTCTGCCCTCCCGGACGGCCTGGACACGGTCGTCGGCTCCGGCGGCCGGTCCCTGACGCCGGCCCAGGCCCAGCAGGTCGCGCTGGCCCGGCTGGTGCTCGCCGACCCCCACACCCTCGTGCTCGACGAGGCCACTTCGTTGATCGATCCCCGCGCCGCCCGCCACCTCGAGCGCTCGCTCGCGGCCGTGCTGGAGGGACGTACGGTCATCGCGATCGCGCACCGCCTCTTCTCCGCCCACGACGCCGACCGGGTCGCCGTCGTCGAGGACGGCGTCATCTCCGAGTTCGGCTCGCACGACGACCTCGTCGCCGCCGGCGGCTCCTACGCCGCACTCTGGGACTCCTGGCACGGCAAGGGCTGACGTCACGGTTCGGTGACGAGCCTTCCGTCGCCGCTCCGCCGGCTCCATGCTCGGCGCATGACGAGACGGGGGTACGTCGCCGTGGCGCTCGCCGCGCTCGTGCTCCTCGTCGTGCCGCTCGGGCTGGCGCCGTTCGTCGCCGGCGTCGAGGAGCCGGCTCCAGCCCAGGACCGCGCACCCCGGACGATCGCCGGAGATCAGGCGGTAGCGGCGTCGATGGCCTGCACCGACCCCGCTGATCCTGCGCGTGAGGTGCCGACCGACGTAGTGGCCGCGCGACTGTGTCCCACTGAGAACGGGCTGGTGCGGTGGTACGCGCCGCAGGACGGCCTCCACGCGGACCTCGCTCCGCTGCTCGAGCTCCTCGTCACGCTCGATCCGATGCCGGAGTCGACACCCGAAGGGCGCTACATCTGCCCGCAGGACGGCGGCTGGGGCTTCGACCTCCGGCTCGCGCTCGCGTCCGGCGAGACCGTCTCGATCTCCGGCGACACCGGTGGCTGCAGCACCGTCCGGATCGGCGGCGAGGACGTGGTCGGCTCCGACGAGGTGCTGGCGACCTTCCTCTCCGGCATCACCGACCAGCGGGCGGCGTCGAAGCCCGCGAGCGACCTCGCGTCGCTCCCCCTCGGCTGCGGGTCGGACACGACGTTCAAGGATCACGTGCTGTCGAGGATCGGGGATCCGCGTGAGCTCGTGCGTGCCGTGTCGTGCTGGCGGCCGGACAGCAAGGACGACGTCGCACCCTGGATCGGACCTACCCCGGTGCCCGACCATTGGGTGGCCGTGCTGGCCGACGACATGCGCCGCCACAGCCGTGCCGATCTCGGGTGGAACGGCGCGGACCCGTGCGTGGGCGAGCCCTGGACCTCACACGACCTCGTGGGCCAGACCCGCTGGGGCGACGTCGTCGCGATCCGCGGCGTGTGCGACACCTACCTCCTCAGCGACGTCAACACCGGTGCCCCCGAGGACCAGGAGTTCTGGTACCCGTCGCAGCGCGCCCAGCGGATTCTGGACCGCCTGCGCCGCTGACGTCGTACACGTGTCCGAGATGCCGCCCCTCCCAGCCGATCCCCAGGGCGACTTCGCGGACACGTGTTGTCGGACCCCCGTCCTACCGTCGGAGGCATGACACGCACCTGGGTCCTCGTCGCCTCGCTCGACCATGCGCGCCGCGGGCTGGAGGCGGGCTTCGTGATGGCCAACCACGGGAAGAAGGCGCCCGTCGCCCGGATGTCCGTCGGCGACCGGATCCTCATGTACTCCCCGACGACGGCGTACCCGAAGGGCGAGCCGCTGCGGGCGATCACGATGGCCGGCGAGGTGACCGGCTCGGAGCCAGTGCCCAGCACCGTCATCGACGGCGGGTGGAGGCGCGCGGCAGCGTTGCGCGAGGTCGAGCCGATCCCGCTGGCCGCCGTCCGCGACCACCTGCCGACCAGCAGGATCAGGTTCGGCTTCTTCGAGCTGCCGGCCGACGACGCCGACGCGATCTGGAGCCTCTTGCCATCGTGACAGTGAAACTGTCACGATTGATCCATGCGTCTCGCCACCCTGCTGATGTACGACGGCAACCCCCGCAACGCGGCCGACCAGGTGGTCGCCCTGGAGAAGGCGGGCCTCGACAGCGTGTGGGTCGCGGAGGCCTACGGCTTCGACTCCCCGACCCTGATGGGCTACCTCGCGGCGAAGACCGAGACGGTGAAGATCGGCTCGGGCATCCTCAACATCTACTCGCGCACGCCGGGCGCGCTGCTGCAGACAGCGGCCGGCCTCGACAACGTCAGCGGCGGGCGCGCGATCCTGGGCATCGGCGTCAGCGGCCCGCAGGTGATCGAGGGCTTCCACGGGGTGCCGTACTCCAAGCCGATGGCCCGCACCGCCGAGGTCATCGAGATCATCCGCAGCGGCCTCAAGCGCGAGCCGCTGTCATCCGACGGCGTCTTCCACCTCCCGCTCACCAAGGACGAGGGCGCGGTCACCGGGCTGGGCAAGCCGCTCAAGCTGCTCACCAAGCCGGAGCGCGACACCATCCCGATCTGGATCGCCGCCCTCGGCCCGAAGAACGTCGAGCAGACCGCCGAGATCGCCGACGGCTGGATCCCCCACCTCTTCCACCCGGAGCGCGCGCACCTCGTGTGGGGCGAGGCGCTCAAGGCCGGCAACGCCAAGCGGCAGGAGGGCCTCGAGCCGCTGCAGGTGATGGCCGGCGGCATGGTCGCGATCGGCGAAGGCCCTGACACCAAGGCGCTGCTCGACTTCGCGCGGCCGATCTTCGCGCTCTACGTCGGCGGCATGGGCGCCAAGGGCAAGAACTTCTACAACGACGTCGCGCGCGCCTACGGCTACGAGAAGGAGGCCGAGGAGATCCAGGACCTCTACCTCTCGGGCAAGAAGAAGGAGGCCGAGGCGCTGATCCCGACCGAGTGGCTCGAGGCGGCCAACCTCGTCGGCCCCGAGTCCTACGTCAAGGAGCGGATCGCCGCCTTCAAGGAGGCCGGCGTCACCGACCTCAACATCACCCCCGTCTCCGACGACCCCGCCGCCACCGTGGCGCAGGTCAGGGAATGGGTGTCCTGAGGCCGTGCACGCGCCGGGTCGCTACGCCAACCTGCGCCGGATCCAGTCGCTGGACCCGGAGGTCGACCACGACGAGATCCTCCGGCTGACTGCGCGCTTCGAGTTCCCCTGGGACTACGTCCAGGGCACGGGCATCGCCTTCATGCGCGACTACGGCGTCCCCTCGATCGCCGACCTGCTCGACCGCACCCGCGAGTTCGCCGACCACGGCACCAAGCGCTACGACGACACCATCCTGATCGGCGACGAGGCCACCCTCGACGGCATCGACTCGCCCCGCTCGCACGCCGCGCTGCGCCGGCTCAACCGCATCCACGGCCACTACGACATCACCAACGAGGAGTTCGCCTACGTCCTCGCCACCACCATCGTCGGCCCGGTCCGCTGGATCGAGGCCTACGGCTGGCGACCCCTCGACCCGCACGAGCTGGCAGCGATCGCGAAGGTGACGACCCGCTTCGGCGAGCTGATGGGCATCAAGGACCTCCCGACGACGTACGACGGCTACCTCACGCTGCTCGTCGACACCGAGCGCCGGCACTTCGCCCACACGCCGGCCGCCACCCGGCTGGCCGAGTCGTCGATCCGGATCGCCAAGGAGGTCGCCCCTCCGCCGCTGCGACCGCTGCTGCGCCGGGTGACGATCGCGGTGATGGACGAGCCGCTGCGCGAGGTGCTCGGCCTGCCACGCCAGCCCGCCTGGTTCGTGCGGACGGTGCGTGCCGGCCTCCGGCTGCGCGGCCGGCTGCTCCGCCTCGCGCCGCCGCGGCGGACGGCGTACCGCCATCGGCCGACGACGTACCCCCACGGCTACCGCCTCGAGGACCTCGGTCCCCTCGCCATGCTCGACACCCTCAACGCTCATCACCACGGAGAGAGATCACATGCCTGACCGCCCCAGCATCCTCGAGCAGGAGCACGAGGACTTCCGCGCCGTCGCCCGCGCCTTCTTCGAGAAGGAGGTCGTGCCCTACCACGAGAAGTGGGAGGCCGACGGGATCGTCGACCGCGACATCTGGCGCAAGGCCGGCGAGCGCGGACTGCTGTGCTTCGACGTCGACGAGGCCTACGGCGGGCCAGGCATCCAGGACTTCCGCTACAACATGGTGCTCGCCGAGGAGTCCGCGCGGGCCGGCGCCTCGGGGCCGGGCTTCGCCGTGCACACCGACATCATCGTCCCCTACATCTCCTCCCTCGGGACCGAGGAGCAGAAGCAGCGCTGGCTCCCGGGCTGCGTCTCCGGCGAGATCGTCACGGCGATCGCGATGACCGAGCCGGGCGCCGGGTCCGACCTGCAGGGCATCCGGACCACGGCCGTCGACGCGGGCGACCACTACGTCCTCAACGGCTCGAAGACCTTCATCTCCAACGGCATCCTGTCCGACCTGGTGATCGTGGTCTGCCGCACCAACCCGGAGGCCGGCCACCAGGGCATCTCGCTGCTCGTCGTGGAGCGCGGGATGGAGGGCTTCGAGCGCGGCCGCAACCTCGACAAGATGGGCCTGCACGCCCAGGACACGGCCGAGCTGTCGTTCACCGACGTACGGGTGCCGAAGGAGAACCTGCTCGGCGCCGAGGGCTCCGGCTTCATCTCGCTGATGGAGAACCTCCCCCAGGAGCGGATCTCGATCGGCTGCATCGCTGTCGCCGCGGTCGAGCACGTCCTCGACCTGTGCCTGGCCTACGCCAAGGAGCGCGAGGCGTTCGGCAAGCCGATCGGGAAGTTCCAGCACAACCGCTTCGTGCTGGCCGAGATGGCGACCGAGGCGCACATCGCGCGCGTCTTCATCAACGACTGCGTGCTGCGGCTCAACGCCGGCGAGGTCGACACCGCGCTCGCCTCGATGGCGAAGTGGTGGACCACCGAGCTGCAGAAGCGCGTGGTCGACGCGGGCGTCCAGCTCCACGGCGGCTACGGCTACATGAACGAGTACCCGATCTCCAAGGCCTACACCGACTCGCGGATCCAGACGATCTACGGCGGCACCACCGAGATCCAGAAGGAGATCATCGGCCGGATGCTCGGCCTCTAAGGCGTGCCGAGGGTGGTACTCCCGTTCCCATGACAACGGGTCCGCTGGTCCCCCGTCCGCGGCCGACGCACGGTGGAGGCATGAGCAACCACGTGTCCTTCCTGGGCGACAAGCCCGTCCACCGCATCGGCTTCGGTGCCATGCAGCTCGCCGGACCCGGCGTCTTCGGTCCGCCGGCCGACCCCGACGCGGCCCGCGCCGTGCTGCGGCGCGCGGTCGAGCTCGGCGTCGACCACATCGACACCGCGCAGTTCTACGGCCCCGACGTCGTCAACGACCTGATCCGCGAGGCCCTCCACCCCTACCCCGAGGGCCTGCGCCTGGTCACCAAGGTCGGCGCGACCCGCGACGACACCGGCGCCTGGCTGCCGGGCGCCGAGTCCGCCGACCTCAAGGCCCAGGTCGAGCAGAACCTGCGCTCGCTCGGCGTCGAGCGGATGGACCTGGTCAACCTGCGCCGCTTCGAGCGCGACGACCCGACCCGGCAGGAGCCGGCGCTCGAGGACCAGCTCGGCGCGCTCGCCGAGCTTCGCGACGAGGGCAAGCTCGACCTCATCGGCGTCTCCAGCATCGGCGCCGAGACCGTGCGGAAGGCGATCGACCTCGTCGGCATCGGCGAGGTGCAGAACGCCTTCAGCATCCTCGACCGCAGCGACGAGCCGGTGCTCGACCTCTGCCGCGAGCACGACGTGGCGTACGTCCCCTACTTCCCGCTGGGCTCGGCGTTCACCGGCGGACCGGCCGCCCTCGCCGCCGACGAGCACGTCTCCGCGGTGGCCCGCAAGCACGGCGTGACCGCCAGCCAGGTGGCGCTGGCGTGGCTGCTCGCGCAGTACGACCGGCTGCTGCTGATCCCCGGGACCAGCTCGGTCGCGCACCTCGAGGAGAACCTGGCCGTGCTCGACATCGCGCTCGACCAGGACGACCTCACGCTGCTCGACAAGGTCGAGCCGAAGCCGGTCGGCCACTGACCTCACCCGGTGGCGACGGCCTCCATCTCCTGGAGGCCGATCACCACCGCGAGCGCTAGCGCCTCGGCGTCGGGCGTGCCGGGCTCGGCGGTGAAGACCACGATCTGGAGCTCGCCGTCGTTGACGGTCAGCTTGTCGCAGTCGAGCGTCATCCACCCGACGACCGGGTGGTGCAACGTCTTGCGCTGGGCGCCGCGCGGCTTCGCCGGCGTCGTCTCCCACAGCTCGGCGAAGCGCGGGCTCTGCTCGCGCAGGTCGCGCACGAGGGAGGCGAGGTCGGGGTCGTCGGGCAGCCGGAGGAGCGCCGCGCGCAGGTCGGCGACCACGTCGCGCTCGACCATCGAGCGGGTCTGCGGCTCGAACCGGCCCATCCCGGGCAGGTCCATGAACGTGCGCCACGCCCGGTTGCGTCCTCGCTCGGACTCCCCGGACAGGTCGCCGAAGAGGGCGGTGGCCGCCTGGTTCTGCAGGATCGTCTGCCACGACGCGTCGATCACGCTGACCGGCGTGTCGCCGAGGCGGTCGACGAGCCGCATCACGCTCGGCGGGACGTGGCGCTGGATCCGCGAGGGTGACGGCGGAAGGTGCCCCGCCAGGCGGTAGAGGACGTCACGCTCGATGTCGTCGAGGCGCAGCGCCCGGGCGAGCGACTGCACGACCTGGACCGACGGGTGCTGGGCCCGCCCCTGCTCGAGGCGGACGAGGTAGTCACCCGAGATCCCCGCGAGCTGGGCGACCTCCTCGCGCCGCAGCCCGGGAGCCCGGCGGCGCGGCTGGCTCGGCAGCCCCACCGACGCCGGTGACGTCCGGTCGCGCCACAGCCTCAGCTGCGTGGCAAGCCCGCTAGAGTCCATGCGACGAGTCAACCAGCCAGCACCTCACGTAGACGCTCGGCGAACTCGTCGGGCTTGCCGGTCTGGCCGAACTCGCCGCCCAGGAAGCCGTTGTGCCCACCGGGGAACACAACGGGGTCCACGCCCAGCGCGGCCGCCACTGCGTGCGCCGATCGGCCGGCGATCTCGCCGTCCTCGGGCCCACCTGACTCCTCACCGACCCCGACGACCACGCGGGTGGACGCCGATCGCACGGCCTCGAGGTCGGGCACGCGGGTGACGCCGCCCCCGCGCAGGTTTGCCATCAGCGGGTCCTCGCGGGAGCCGTCGTCGTCGGTCGGCATGCCGAACATCGCCGGGTCGGGCGGCGGGGCCGCGCGGTAGTCATCGTCGACGGGGCCGCGGTGCATGACCAGGCCGATGAAGCGCGCCATCGCCGGACCGAAGCCGGAGGCGTCGTAGGTCGCGACCATGTCGTCGCACGTGGCCGAGATCGCGGCGGCGTCGGGCAGCAACCCGGCCATCGGCGGCTCGTGCGCCACCAGGATCCGTACGTCGTCGGGGTGGGCGGCGACGAGGAAGAGGAAGTTGACCGCCGCCCCGGAGGACGCGAACACGTCGACCGGGCCGGCACCGAGCGCCCCGACGAGGGCGTGCAGGTCCTCCGCGTGCTGCTCGGGCGTGACCGGAGCGGTGGGGTCCTCGCGCAGGCTGTGCCCGGTGTTGCGCGGGTCGACCAGCACCAGCACGCGGTCGGGGATGCGGTCGGCCAGGCTGCCGAAGCCGGTGCCGTCCATCGGCGAGCCGCACAGCACGAGGGGCGGTGAGTCGGCGGTCGCGTCGGCGAGGTCGCCGCGGACGACGTAGCTGAGGGTGGCGCCGGGGACGTCGAGGGTGTGGCGGTGGGAGTCGGTCACGCGGCCAGCGTGCCACGCGGCACCGACAGGCGGCAGTGGGGATTCCCACCCGCTGGCTAGGTTCGGGGCACACCGCCACCAGCGAGCAGGAGACCCGATGGACCTCTTCGAGATGGACGAGACCCGGACCATGAGCCGCGAGGAGGCCGCCGCCCGGCTGCGGACCCTCGCCGACTCCCTGGCCAAGCACAACTCGGTCGAGTTCGCGCGCGACGGCGGCCGGATCACGGTCGGCGTGCCCGACGAGGTCAGCCTGAAGGTCGAGGTGGAGCTCGGCGACTCCAACGAGGTGGAGATCGAGCTCACCTGGTGAGCCGCGAAGCGGTCGCCGAACGTCCGCAACCCTCCCTACGGTGTGGTCCATGACCGACTTCACTGAGCAGGACCTCAGCGGCTCGACGTTCGTGCGGGTCGACCTCTCCGGCGCGCGCCTGAGCGAGGTGCGACTGAACGACGCCACGATCCGGGACGCCGACCTGAGCGGGCTGCGCATGCGGTCCGCCTGGCTCAACGGCGTACGGATGACGGGCGTCGAGGTGCCCGACCTCGAGATCTACGGCGAGCTCGGCCGGGTCGTGGTCAACGGCGTCGACGTCGTACCCCTCGTCGACGCCGAGCTCAACCGCCGGATGCCCGAGCGCGCGCTCATGTCCCCCACCGACGCCGCCGGCTTCCGGCTCGCGTTCGAGACGCTCGACCGGCTCTGGGCGGGCACGGTCGAGAAGGCCCGGGCCCTGCCCGCCGAGACCCTGCACGAGCAGGTCGACGGCGAGTGGTCGTTCACCGAGACCCTGCGCCACCTCGGGTTCGCGCACGCCTGCTGGGTCTCCGGCGTCGTGCTCGCCGACCCCTCGCCCTGGCACGCGCTCGACCTGCCGTGGGACGAGGCGCCGACCTTCGAGGGCGTGCCGTGGGACCGCGACGTACGTCCCCCGCTCGACGAGGTGCTCGACCTCCGGGCACAGCGGCGCGCCACCGTCGCCGCGGTGCTCGCCGACCTCGACGACGAGGGGCTCGCCCGCCACGTCACCTCGGCGACACCGTTCATGACCGAGGCCGACTCGCTCACCGTCGCCGACTGCCTGAAGGTGATCCTCAACGAGGAGTGGGAGCACCGGCTCTACGCCGAGCGCGACCTCGCCGCGCTGGCGGGCTGAGACGCTGCCGCTCGCGGACGGATCCGTGTGACGAGGCGCCTTCCCTCGCCACGCGTGCGGGAGCACACTGGCCCAGTGACGGAGACCCTGGGCAGCCGGCTGGCACACGCGATCGCCACGAAGGACGAGGCGGCGCTCCGCGCGCTGCTCGCGGACGACGTGGACTTCAAGGGACTGACCCCGCGACGGCTCTGGGAGGGCACTGGCCCCGACGACGTGGTGGAGACGGTGTTCGGATCGTGGTTCGAGCCGTCCGACACGATCGAGCGGGTCGTCGCGGTCAGCGACGGTGACGAGGTGGTCGACACCGCGCACGTCAGCTACCGCTTCGAGCTGGCCAACCCCGACGGGGAGTACGTCGCCGAGCAGCAGGCCTACTACCGCGGCGACGGCACGATCAGCCACCTCCGGATCATGTGCTCGGGCTTCCGCCCGCGGTCGTCCTAGAGCGGGGTGTCCTCGGGGATCGTGCGGAGCACGCTCCACGTGCCGGCATCACGACCGACCACGACCTTGACGCCGTCGAGCCGGTCCAGCGAGGCGCGTACGTCGACGACCTCGAGCCGCGCGTCGACGGCGATGTCGGCGTCACGCACCGCCACGGGGTCGTCCGGCCACTCGTCGGACGGCACCTCGAACGGGTCGAAGTCGGTCTGGGCGGCCGCCCACAGCTGGAGGGCCGACTCGGCGACCATGTCATCGATGGTGTTCTCGTCGGTTGCCATGCCTCGAACCTACGCCGCGGCCGCGGGACGTCATACGGACGGTGCCACCGTCTGCCCTGTCGAGCGTGGAGGGGCCACGACCGCCGCACGTGCGCCGGTCACCGCACCCGAAGCGCGGCTGGCGCCGCCTCCTCTCCTAGGGGGCCGCCGGGGACGCGAAGCGGCTGAGCAGCAGCTCGCGCTCCTCGTCCGACAGCCCGGTCTCCAGGGCGTCGAGCCACTCCCCCAGCTCGCCGTCGCGCAGCGGCCGGTGCTCGGTGGGGCCGCCGGCGACGCGCACGGTGAGCGCTTCGTGGGTCACCGTCACGTGGCGCCCGGGCAGGTGGCGGGTGACCATCAGCCCGGACCGGAAGTGCGAGCCGGGGAACGTGCTGGTGAAGTGGTGGCCCATCGCCACGTCGACCGGCAGCACGGCCAGGTCGTCGGTGGTGTGGGCGACCTCCCAGCCGGCCTCGCGGAGGCGCTCCAGCGCCCACCCCTCCGTCGTACGACGGACGCGGTAGCGCCAGCCCGGCAGGTAGTCGTCCTCCCCGCCGTCCTCCAGCGGCACCGGCCGCAGCAGGCTCATCCCGAAGCCGGGGTCGCACAGCACCCGGGACCCGTCCACGACGGCCGAGATGGTCATATGGGTGCGCGCCTGCTGGGTGCCGGCGGCCGGGTCACCGACGCGGCCCAGGTGTCGTCGGACGTCGTAGCCGAGCCGCTCCAGCACGGCCGCGAACAAGGTGCTGTGCTCGAAGCAGTAGCCACCGCGACCGCGGCCGACGAACTTCTCCTGCACCGCCTCCAGCGAGACCCCGGCGTGGCGGTCGAGCAGCACGTCGACGTTGTCGAAGGTGAAGGAGCGCACGTGCGCCTCGTGCAGCGCGTCGAGCGACGCCCGGCTCGGCGGCGAGGCGGGCACGCCGACGCGTGCGAGATAGCTGTCGAGGTCCAGCCGGTCGACCTGCCACGGATCACCTGTCACCGGTCCATCCAACCGCACCGACACCTAGCCAGCCCACGGGCGCCGCGGCCATGATGTGACCCCCGCCACATGCCCCGAGACATGTGCGAGACAGGTTGGAGACCAAGATGGCCCACGAGATCGCCGCCGACGTCGCGGCAGCCCGCGAGGACTACGAGGCCCGGATCCTGGGCCTGCACATGCCGGCCACGGTGCGCCAGGCCGCCGAGCGGTTCGGCGACCAGCCCGCCTTCTCGGACCGCTTCGACGTGCCCGAGGGCGAGACCTGGTCGACGATCAGCTGGGCCGAGACGTGGGAGCGGACCCAGCAGGTCGCGGCGGCGCTGATCGCCCTCGACGTGCAGAAGGGCGACGCGGTTGCGCTGATGGCCTCCAACCGCACGCTGCACACGCTCGCCGACTACGGCTCGATGGCCGCCGCCGCGGTGCCGATGTCGATCTACAACACGCTCGCCCAGGACCAGGTCGCGTTCATCGCCGGCGAGGCGCGACCCGTCGTGGTGATCCTGGAGGACCACGACCGCTACCGCCGCTGGGAGCGCGCGCTGGCCGAGGTCGACTCGATCCGCCACGTCGTGATGCTCAGCGAGGCCGACACGGCCGACGACGCGCGTGTGATGACGTGGGACGACTTCGTCGCCCGCGGCTCCGACACCAGCGGCGTCGAGGCGCGGATGGACCAGATCACCCCCGACCTGCCGGCCACCTACCTCTACACCTCCGGCACGACCGGCAACCCCAAGGGCGTCGTGCTCACCCACCACAACGTGATGTACGAGGCGGTCTCCACGCTCGACGCCGCCGGCCTCACGGGCCAGCAGCGCACCATCAGCTACCTCCCGCTCGCCCACATCGCGGAGCGGGTGCTGGCGACGTACGGTCCCCCGTTCCTGGGCAGCCACGTGCACGCGATCCCCGACCCGGCGGGGCTGCTCGGCGCGCTCGGCGAGGTCCACCCGACCGCGTTCTTCGGCGTCCCGCGGGTGTGGGAGAAGATCAAGACCGGCATCTCGGCCAAGCTCGCCGAGGACCCGAACCCCGACAACCAGACGATGGTCACGAACGCGATGGCCGCGGGGCTGGCGTGGACCCAGGCCCACGAGTACGGCAACGAGATGACGCCCGAGGTCGAGGAGGCCTACGCCAAGGCCGACGAGGCCATCCTCGGCTTCCTGCGGCTGCTGCTCGGCCTCGACCAGGTGCAGTGGGCGGCCAGCGCGGCTGCGCCGATGCCGCTCGAGGTCGCGAAGTTCATGGGCGGCCTCGGCCTGCAGGTGTACGACGTCTACGGCATGACCGAGACGACCGGGGCCTTCACCTCCAACGGCCCCGGCCACTTCAAGCTGGGCACGGTCGGGCGGCCCAACCCCGGCATCGAGGTGCGCCTCGGCGAGGACGGCGAGATCCTCACCCGCGGGCCGGTGAACACCCCCGGCTACCACCGCCAGGAGTCCGCGACCCGCAACCTCATCGACGACGACGGCTGGATCCACACCGGCGACATCGGCACGGTCGACGACGACGGCTTCTACGCGGTCGTGGACCGCAAGAAGGAGCTGATCATCACCTCGGCCGGCAAGAACATCGCGCCCTCCAACATCGAGAACTACCTCAAGGAGTCGCCGATCGTCGGGCACGCGATGGCGCTCGGCGACAACCAGCCCTACGTCGTCGCGATCCTCACCCTCGACGGCGAGATCGCGCCGCTGGTCGCCGCGAAGATGGGCATCGAGTTCACCGACCTGGCCGACCTCTCCACCAAGCCGCAGATCCGCGCGATGGCGCAGGCCGCGGTCGACGCGGCCAACGAGCGGCTCTCCCGCCCCGAGCAGGTCAAGGCGTGGGAGCTGCTGCCCCACGAGTGGACGGCCGAGTCCGAGGAGCTGACGCCGACGCTGAAGCTGAAGAGGCGCGTGGTCAACGCGAAGTACTCCGACGTGGTCGACAGACTCTACGGGTGACGTCCTTCGACCTTCAGGCCCACCGCGGCGGGGCCGGCCTCTGGCCCGAGAACACGCTGGAGGCCTTCGGCCGGTCGCTCGCGCTCGGCGTCTCGACGCTCGAGCTCGACGTGCACCTCACGGCCGAGGACGACGTCGTTGTCTGCCACGACGCGGCGCTGGCCGACGCGCGGCTGATCCGGCAGCTCACCCGCGCCGACCTGCCGCCGACCATGCCCCTGCTGCGCCAGGTCGCCGCGCTGCTCGAGGACCGGGGTGCCGACCCGGTGCGGATCAACCTCGAGATCAAGTACGACGCCCTCGACGCCGCACAGCTGACCACGCGCGAGGCGTTCGTCGCGAAGGTCGTCGAGGCGCTGCGGGTCGACGGGCTCGTCGGGCGCACCAGCATCCAGTGCTTCGACTGGGGCGTGCTGACCCGCGTCGGTGAGGCCGAGCCGGTGCTGGACCGCAACCTGCTCGTCTCGCCGAAGTACCTCAAGGCGAGCGCCGACGCCCCGTCGCCGTGGTTCGACGGGCTTGCGGTCGACGCCGATTTCGTGCGCACCGCGGCGGCGGAGGGCTTCACGGCGATCTCCCCCATCCACGGCTCGCCCTACCTGAGCGGCGTGGAGGACCCGGCCTACAAGCCGTTCGCCTCGGCCGACCTGGTCGAGCGGGCGCACGCGTCCGGTCTGGCGGTCATCCCGTACGTCGTCGACGACGAGGCCACGCAGCGCCACCTGGTGCGGCTCGGCGTCGACGGGCTGATCACCAACCGACCCGACCGGCTCCGCGAGGTCCTGGCCGACGAGGGCCTCGACGTGCCGCCGGCCTTTCCGGGCGCCTGACGCAACCAACCCCCGGTCGGCGACGTCTCCTCAGCATGAAGACCCTCGTCCTCGCCGCGACCGCGCTCGCCGTCGCCGCACTCGTCCCGTCCGCACCGGCCGTGAGCGCGGAGGGACGGGTGGCGGCGAAGGCGCCGCGCACCGTGCTCGACGTCCGCGACCTCGCGCAGGGCGAGCCGCCGGCCATCGCGTGGTCCGAGCGACGCAGCGGGAAGACCGTGATCCACGGGCCCGAGGGCACGCGGACCCCGGTGGCCAACAACCTCGTCGCGTTCGCCCCGATGGGCTCGGGCTACGTCGTCCAGACGGCACTCAACCGCCCCACGACGGTGCGCTGGGTCGCCGCCGACGGCACGCCGGGCCGCGGCGAGTGGCGCACCGGCTACGGCCTCGCCGTGTCGCCGCAGGGCCAGGTGGTCTCCTTCGCCGGCCGGGCCGGCAAGGTGTGGACGATCGACCAGGAGGGCGACCGCGTGTTCCGCTTCAACCCGGTCCCCGTGACCGGCACCGCGCGGGCCGTCGCGGTCACGGGCGAGAACTGCAAGGAGGGCGAGGGCGACCCAGGCTTCGGGTGCACGATCGCCGTGAACGGCCCGCACCGCGCGTTCTACACGTCCTCGCACGGCATCGTCGACACCATGCCGCACCTGAAGCAGACCACCACCGGCCGCGGCCGCTGGCTCGGCGGCATCACCTCGCTCAGCGACTTCGGGTCGTGCAGCGCGATGATGCGCAACTGGCGGGTGAAGTGGCGCACCTGCGACAACATCCTCTCCGACGTCGCGCCCGACAACGGCCACGTGCTCGGCACGCCGGCCTACGCCGACGGCTTCGGCCCGACCGTGCTCGACGTCCTGGCCACGGCCGACGGCGACGTGGCCCGCACCTTCACCTACGCCCGCAACGGGCACTCGGCGACGTACTTCGACGAGGTCTGGGAGGACGCCGAGCACGTGCTCGTGGTGACCTTCCAGGACGACGAGTGGGCCGTGGTCAGGCTGGGCGTCGACGGCTCCATGGAGTACGCCGTCGCCCCGCGCGCCGGGACGATCGACACCCGGAACCCGTTCCACCTGCAGACCCGCTGACCGGGACGACCCGGTCTAGACCTCCGGGAAATCACCGATGCACGATGTCGGTGCCGGCTGATCTGCTGGAGCCATGCATCGACAGATCGCTGGAGCCCTGACCGGACGCGTGACCAAGTGGATCGTCCTCGTGGCGGTCCTCGGCATCACCGTGATCATGGCCGGCTTCTCGGCCAAGCTCACGTCGGTCCAGAACAACGAGGCCTCGTCCTGGCTGCCCGGATCGGCCGAGTCGACGAAGGTCCTCGAGGAGCTGTCCGAGACCGTCGACCCCAACGACATCCCCACCCTCGTGGTCTTCCACCGCGACGGCGGGCTCACCGACGCCGACCTGGCCGCGATGGAGGCCGACGGCCCGGAGATCGCGAAGCTCGACGGCGTCACCGACCAGGGCGTGCTCACCCCGGCCGCCGCCCAGGCCGCGGCCGACCAGGGCGCCCCGGTGCCGACGCTGGTGTCCGACGACGGCGAGGTCGCCTACCTCTACTTCGTGCTCAACTTCGGCACCAACGGCTGGAACGACATCCCCGACGCCGCCGACGAGATCCGCGACATCGCCACGCTCGACGGCGGCGAGGTCCACCTCGCGGGCTACGGCGGCCAGGCGGCCGACTCGGCCGAGGCGTTCGAGGGCATCGACACCAACCTGATCTTCGCCACCCTGGCCGTGGTCATCGTGATCCTGCTGTTCACCTACCGCAGCCCGATCCTGTGGCTGCTCCCGATCCTCTGCGCGGTCTCGGCCAACTTCATCGCCACCGGCCTGGTCTACCTGCTGGCCAAGTACGCCGACCTGACGGTCAACGGGCAGAGCCAGGCCATCCTCAGCATCCTGGTGATCGGCGCGGGCACCGACTACGCCCTCCTGCTGGTCGCCCGCTACCGGGAAGAGCTCCGTCGCCACGAGGACCGCCACGAGGCGATGGCCTTCGCCCTGCACCGCGCTGCCCCGGCGATCTTCGCCAGCGGCGCGACCGTCGCGGTCGGCATGCTGTGCCTGTCGTTCGCCGAGCTCAACTCCACCGCGGGCCTCGGCCCGGTCCTCGCCATCGGCGTCGCGGTGACCCTGCTCGTGATGGTGACGCTGCTCCCGGCGCTGCTGGTGATCTGCGGCCGCTGGGTCTTCTGGCCCAAGCGCCCCACCTTCCGCAGCACCGAGCCGACCGCCAACGGCCTGTGGGCCCGCGTGGGTCGCGCCATCAGCCACCGCCCGCGCCGCGTGTGGATCACCACGACCGGCCTGCTGCTGCTCGCCTGCCTGGGCCTGTTCCGACTCGACGCGTCCGGCCTGTCGACCGAGGACACCTACACGAAGGAGTTCGACTCGATCAAGGGCCAGAAGCTGCTCACCGAGCACGGCCTCGCCGACAACTCCAACACCATCCAGGTCGTCACCAACTCCGCCCAGGCCGCCGATGTCGCCGCGTCGCTGGAGGGCATCGACAGCCTGGGCACGCCCAGCGAGCCGCAGCCGGTCAGCGGCGATCGCGTCTGGTTCGAGGCGACGGTCAACGCCGACATCTCCTCGACCACCGCGGCCGACGTCGTCGAGGCCAGCCGTGAGGCCGTCCACGAGGTGTCCGGGGCCGACGCCATCGTGGGTGGGGGTGCCGCGTTCTACCTCGACACCAAGATCGCCTCGGAGCGCGACAGCAAGGTGATCATGCCGCTGGTGCTGGCCGTGGTGCTGCTGATCCTGATCGGCCTGCTGCGGGCCGTGCTCGCGCCGGTGATCCTGATCGCGACCGTGGTGCTGTCGTTCGGCGCCGCGCTGGGCATCTCGGCGCTGCTCTTCGAGTACGCCTTCGGCTTCGCCGGGTCCGACCCGGGTTTCCCGTTGTTCGCCTTCGTGTTCCTCGTGGCGCTGGGCATCGACTACAACATCTTCCTGATGACCAGGGTCCGGGAGGAGACCCAGACCTACGGCACCCGCAAGGGCTCGCTGATCGGCCTGGCCTCCACCGGTGGCGTGATCACCTCGGCCGGCATCGTGCTCGCCGCGACGTTCCTGGTGCTCGGCTCGCTGCCGCTGGTGTTCCTGGCCGAGCTCGGCGTGGCCGTGGCGCTGGGCGTCATGCTCGACACCCTGATCGTCCGGTCGGTGCTGGTCACCGCGCTCAACCTCGACCTGGGCGGCAAGATCTGGTGGCCGAGCAAGCTCGACTCGGCCGACCACGCGCTCACCGAGGCGGAGGCCGAGGCACCGATGGAGACGGTGCACTGATCGTGCGGCCGTCCGTGCACTGACCGTCGGGGGACGGTTCAGCGCACGGACGGCAACGTCAGGATCTCGGCGCCGTCCTCGGTGATGGCGATGGTGTGCTCGCTGTGGGCCGTGCGGCAGCCGGTCGCGCTGCGCAGCGTCCACCCGTCGTCGTCGGTGACGAGCTCGTCGGTGTCGGCCATGATCCACGGCTCGAGCGCGAGCAGGAGGCCCGGTCGGAGCTGGTAGCCCCGGCCGGGGCGTCCGTCGTTGGAGACGTGCGGGTCCTGGTGCATCGTCGTACCGATGCCGTGGCCGCCGAACTGCATGTTGATCGGGAAGCCGGCCGCGGAGAGCACCGTGCCGATGGCGTGCGACAGGTCGCCGATGCGGGCTCCGGGCCTAGCGGCCGCGATGCCGGCCGCCAGCGCACGCTCGGTCACCTCGATCATCTCGACCGACGCGGCCGGGCGGCTCTCGCCGACGATGAAGCTGATCGCGGAGTCGGCGGCGATGCCGTCGAGGCGGACCGCCAGGTCGAGGGTCAGCAGGTCGCCGTCGGCGAGCCGCTGGTCGCGCGGGCGCCCGTGCAGCACGGCGTCGTTGACCGCGGTGCAGACGTAGTGGCCGAACGGACCGCGGCCGAAGGACGGCGCGTAGTCGACGTAGCAGGACTCCGCGCCGGCGTCGCGGATCATCTCGGCGGTCCAGCGGTCGAGGTCGAGCAGGTTGGTGCCGACCGCGCTGCGGCTGCGCAGGGACTGGAGGATGTCGGCCACGAGCGCACCGGTGCGGCGGGCTCGGTCGACGTGGGTGGGAGTGAGGATCTCGATCATCGCAGGCCCCACCGTACGCAGCGCTTCGCGGTGGTGCCGCTGCAGAGGTCGTCGAGGGTGATCACGCCCTGCGCGACGAGCACCGAGGTGAGCGTGTCGACGGTGACGTCGACCTCGTCGTAGAGCCACGACTCGACCCCGTCGACGTCCTCGCCACCGGACACCCCCGTGTCGGCCAGGTAGGCCACGGCGACGTCGGCCGCCTGCTCGCTCATCGCGCGGGTCGGGACGTAGGTCATCGACTTCTCCTCGCCCATCAGCACCTCGCGCGCGGCCTCGAGGTCCGACCCCTGCGAGACCGGCTCCTCGCCGCCCGTGAGGCCGACGAAGCGGTCCGAGCCGGGCACGAGGACCCCCAGGGACACGACGGGGAGGTCGCGGCCGACCACCGCCTCCAGTGCGTCGGGGTCGACGGCCTCCACGACCAGCGCGTCGGCGGAGGCGGCCTCGGCCTGGCGGGCCTGGCTCTTCTGCATCTCGACGTCGCCCTCGGCGTCGTACACGGTGACGCGACAGTCGTCGCAGGTCGCCTCGACCCGGTCGGTGAATGCCTCCACGCCGACCGCGCGCGACGAGTTGTCGGTGCGGTCGGCGACGAGCAGCGCGATGGTCGGGTCGTCGCCCAGGCACGCCGCCAGGAAGGGCGCGAGCAGGGCGAGGACGAGGGGAAGGAGACGGGCGCGGAGCATCAGGGCGAGGCTATCGTGACGGGCATGTCCGGCCTCGACGTCGCCGCCCCGTCCGTGCCGCGGTCGGAGGAGGTCCTCACGCCCGACGCGCTGGCCTTCGTCGCCGACCTCGACGAGCGCTTCCACGCCCGCCGCGACGACCTGCTCGCCGCCCGCCGGGCCCGTCGCGAGCAGGTCGCGCGCACCGGCACCCTCGACTTCCTGCCCGAGACCGCCGACGTCCGGGCGGGCGACTGGACGGTCGCCCCGGTGCCGGCCGACCTGCGCGACCGCCGGGTCGAGATCACCGGTCCGACCGAGCCGAAGATGGCGATCAACGCCCTCAACTCCGGCGCCCGGGTGTGGCTGGCCGACCTCGAGGACGCCAACACCCCGCACTGGCGCAACGTCGTGGGCGGGCAGCTCACGCTCCGCGACGCCGTACGCGGACAGCTCACGTTCACCTCGCCCGAGGGCAAGGAGTACGCCGTCACCGACCCGGCCACGGCACCGGTGATCCTGCCGCGGCCGCGCGGGTGGCACTTCGACGAGGCGCACCTGACCCGCGACGGACGCCCGGTGGTCGCCGCGCTCGTCGACTTCGGCCTGCACTTCTTCCACAACGCCCAGGCGCTCCTGGACGCCGGCAGCGGGCCGTACTACTACCTGCCCAAGATGGAGTCGCACCTCGAGGCGCGGCTCTGGGACGAGGTCTTCACCCACGCCGAGCAGGCGCTCGGGGTGCCGCACGGCTCGGTGCGGGCGACCGTGCTGATCGAGACGATCACCGCCGCCTTCGAGATGGACGAGATCCTCCACGAGCTGCGCGACCACGCCGCCGGGCTCAACGCCGGCCGCTGGGACTACCTCTTCAGCATCATCAAGAACTTCCGCGACGCCGGCCCGGGCTTCACGCTGCCCGACCGCAACGCGGTGACCATGGCGGCGCCGATGATGAAGGCCTACAGCGACCTGCTCGTGAGGACCTGCCACCGCCGGGGCGCCTTCGCCATCGGCGGGATGGCCGCGTTCATCCCGAGCCGCCGCGACCCCGAGGTCAACGAGCGGGCCTTCGCGAAGGTGCGCGAGGACAAGACGCGCGAGGCGAGTGCCGGCTTCGACGGGTCGTGGGTGGCCCACCCCGACCTCGTCCCGTTGTGCGCGGAGGTCTTCGACGCGGCGCTGGGCGAGCGCGACAACCAGCTCGACGTCGCCCGCGACGACGTCTCCGTCGAGGCCGCCGACCTGCTCGCCGTCGCGGCCACTCCCGGCGAGCGCACCGAGGCGGGGCTGCGCGGCAACGTGCGGATCGGCATGCAGTACCTCCACGCCTGGCTCTCCGGCAACGGCGCCGCCGGCATCGACAACCTGATGGAGGACGCCGCCACCGCGGAGATCTCCCGCTCCCAGGTGTGGCAGTGGGTCTTCAACGAGGCCCGCCTCGACACCGGCGAGGTCGTCACCCGCGAGCTCGTCGAGCGGCTCGTCGAGGAGGAGCACGCTGCCCTCGGCGGGTCGGTCGACGACGACGCACGGCGCCTGTTCGTCGACTGCGCGCTCGGCGAGGACTTCCCCGACTTCCTCACCCTCAGGGCGTACGACGTCCTGCTGGCGCGCGGGGACTGACCGGCCGGACGAAGCCACCCGACGCGATCTGCTCGCCACCGACCCACACGTCGGCGACGTCCGCGTCGGAGGCGAGCGCGAAGATCTTGCCCAGCGCGGACTCCGGGGCATCGGCGTGCCGCAGCCCGATGTCGAGCGCGGTGCCGGGCGGCGGGCGCAGCAGGATCGCGTCGAACTGCTTGCCCTCCGACAGGTCGCCGACCGTGTCCTCCAGGCCCAGAGCAGCGGCTCCGGCTGCAGTGGCGAGGTGCAGCAGGCGGCCGGCGCCGAGCGCCATCCCCTCCTCGCCCATCAGGTGCTGGAGGAAGTAGGCCTGCAGGCCCTCCTTGAAGATCGAGAAGCCGGTGCCTGCCCCCACGTCGCTGCCGAGCGCCACGCGCACGCCGGCGGCGAGGTGCCGCCGCAGCGGGAACATCCCCGACCCGAGGGCCGCGTTGCTGGTCGGGCACCAGGCCACCGACGTGCCACGCTCGGCCATCACGGCGAGCTCGGGGTCGGTGGGGTGCACGTTGTGGGCCAGCACCGAGAGCGGCCCGAGCAGCTTGTGGTGGTCGTAGGTGTCGACGTAGTGCGCCCGGTCGGGGAACTGCCCGGCGACGGTGGCCACCTCGGCGTTGTTCTCGTTGACGTGGGAGGTGAAGCAGGCGCCGTCGACCGCCTCGAGCACCCCGCGGCAGGAAGCCAGGACCGGGTCGGAGGCCGACAGCGAGAAGCGCGGGGTGACGGCGTAGCGCAGCCGGTCGTGGCCGTGCCAGCGCGACGCGAGTGCGACGGCCTCGTCGAAGGCCCGCTCGGGTGTGGTGAGGAGCGGCTCGGGCAGCATCCGGTCGCTCACCACGAGGCCGCTGGTCATCCGCAGCCCGAAGCGGGACGCCTCGGTGAACAGCGCGTCGACCGCGGGTGCGAAGTGCGAGCCGAAGACCAGCGACGTCGTCGTCCCGGCGGAGATCAGCCCGGCGACGAACTCGCCCGCGATCGTGGCGGCGTACGACGACGAGGCGAGGCGCTGCTCCTCCGGCAGCGCGCAGCGGTCGAGCCACTCCAGCAGCGGCATGCCGAGCGCGCCGATCACCCGCACCTGCGGGAAGTGGACGTGGGTGTCGACGAGGCCGGGCAGCAGGATCCCGGCACGCAGGTCGATGACGGCGACGTCGCGGTGGCGCGCGCTCAACGTCGCGAACGGGGCGCGAGCGAGGATCACGCCGTCGTCGGAGACGAGCAGGCCGAGGTCGTCGTCGTGGCGGAAGCCCGAGTCGTCGGGGGCGTCGAAGGCGTGGGCCCGGTAGAGGACCCCCGCGCTGCTCACGCGCGTGCCCGGTCGGCGGCGAACAGCCCCACGAGCTCCGCGGCCACCGACACCGCGATGGCTGGCGGCTCCTTGCCGGCGAGCCCGGGCAGGCCGATCGGGCAGCGGATCCGGCCGAGGGCCGCCTCGTCGTGGCCCTCGACCGCGAGGCCGGTGCGGAAGCGCGCCCACTTGGCCGCCGAGCCGATCAGCCCGACCGAGCCCAGGTGCGCGCACCGCAGGGCCGCGTCGCACAGCGCGAAGTCCTCGGCGTGGTCGTGGGTCATCACCAGCACGTGGGTGCCCTGCGGCACCGCGCCGAGCGCGAGCTCGGGGACCGGCGCGTGGTGGACCCGCACCCGGGCCTCCCCCGCCTCGACCGCGGCGAGCCGCTCCGGTGCCAGCTGGTCGGCGCGGGAGTCGACGAGGTGCAGGTCGAGGTCGTGGCCGGAGAGGATGCGGGCGAGCTCGAGCCCGACGTGGCCGACGCCGAAGATCGCGACGGCCGGGACGACCGGCAGCGGCTCGAGGAGCAGGGTCACCTCGCCGCCGCAGCACTGGCGCCCGTGGTCGGTGCGGGCCCGGTCGGTCAGGCCGAGGGTGAGCTGCTCGGGCTCGGCGGCACCGGTCGTCAGCATCGCCCGCGCCCGGTCGACGGCGGTCTCCTCGAGGTTGCCCCCGCCCACGCTCCCCCAGGTGCGGCGCTCGGCCACGACCATCTTGGCGCCCGCGTCGCGCGGGGCGTGGCCGCGCACGTCGGTCACGGTGACGAGGACGCCCGCCGCCCGCTCGTCGCGGAGCATCTGGACCGCAGCCAGCCAGTGCACCTCAGACCTCCACCATCGGGGCGGGCGCCGCGGCCCGCGCCCGCTCGAGTGCCCAGAAGACCGCCTCCGGCGTTGCCGGGGACGCCAGCTCGACGCTCGTGCCGGGCGGGCCGAAGGCGGCCGCGGCCTGGCGCAGCGCCTCGCGCACCGACAGCGCCAGCATCAGCGGCGGCTCGCCGACGGCCTTGGAGCCGTAGACCGCGCCGTCCTCGTGGGCGTGCTCGAGCAGCGCAACGTGGAGCTCGTCGGGGAGCTCGCCCAGGCTCGGCAGCTTGTAGGTGCTGGCGGACTGTGTGGTGAGGCGGCCACGACCCGAGCCGTCGGACTCGTCCCACCGCAGGTCCTCCAGGGTGAGCCAGCCGAGCCCCTGCACGAAGCCGCCCTCCACCTGACCGAGGTCGACCAGCGGCGACAGGCTGTCGCCGACGTCGTGCACGATGTCGACGCGCCGGGTGGTGTGGCTGCCGGTGAACCCGTCGACCTCGACCTCGGTGGCGGCCACGCCGTAGGAGAAGTACTTGAACGGGTGACCCTGCATGGCGACCGGGTCCCAGTGCAGGCCCTCGGTCCGGTAGAAGCCGGCCGCCCACAGCTGCACCCGCGAGAAGTACGCCTCGCGCACCAGGTCGTCCCACGCGAGCCCGCGCCCGGCGTCGACCTCCCGCAGCCGGGCCATGACCTGCTCACAGGCGTCCTTGACCGCACCACCGTTGAGGTCGGCGCTGGAGCTGGCCGCGGTGGCCGAGGTGTTGGGCACCTTGTCGGTGCGGGTCGGCGCGAGCCGGACCCGCTCGAGCGGGATGCCGAGGCTGGTCGCGGCGACCTGGAGCATCTTGGTGTGCAGACCCTGGCCCATCTCCGTGCCGCCGTGGTTGATCAGCACCGAGCCGTCCTTGTAGACGTGCACGAGGGCGCCGCCCTGGTTGAAGGCGGTGAAGTTGAAGGAGATGCCGAACTTCACCGGCGTCAGCGCGAGCGCCCGCCTGCGGTGCGGGTGGGAGGCGTTGAAGGCCGCCACCTCCGCCTGGCGTCGTACGACGTCGCCGGAGGCGAGCACCTGCTCCCACGCGGCGCGCACGCGGTCGGGGTGGCGGACGGGCTGGCCGTAGGGCGTGGCCTGCCCCTCGACGTAGAAGTTGCGCCGGCGCAGGTCGATCGGGTCGATGCCGAGCAGTGGCGCGCAGCGGCCGAGGACATCCTCGATCACGAGCATCCCCTGCGGCCCGCCGAAGCCGCGGAACGCGGTCTGCGACGTCTTGTGGGTGCGGGCGACACGACCGCGGGCGCGCACGTGCGGGATCCAGTAGGCGTTGTCGACGTGGCACAGCGCCCGGGCCAGCACGGGCTCGCTGAGGTCGAGGCTCCAGCCGCCGTCGGAGGTGAGGGTCGTGTCGAGGCCGACCAGCCGGCCGTCGTCGTCGAAGCCGACCTTCCACGTGGCGTGGAAGCCGTGCCGCTTGCCGGTCATCGTCATGTCGTGGGTGCGGTCGAGCCGCAGCCGGACCGGGCGCCCGGTGAGCGTGGCGCCGAGGGCCGCGATCGCCGCGAAGCCGTGCGGCTGCATCTCCTTGCCGCCGAAGCCGCCGCCCATCCGCAGGCACTGCACGGTGACCGCGTGGGACGGCACGCCGAGCACGTGCGCGACGATCTCCTGGGTCTCGGTCGGGTGCTGGGTGCTGCTCTGCACGAAGACCTGGCCGCCCTCGTCGACCAGCGCGAGCGAGGCGTGCGTCTCGAGGTAGAAGTGCTCCTGCCCGGCCATCTCGGTGGTGCCCTCGAAGACGTGGGCCGCTCCGGCGAGCGCCGCGTCGACGTCGCCGCGCTCGACGACGGGACGGGCACCCTGGAAGCTCTCGGCGGCGATCGCCTCGGTCAGCGCGACGACCGACGGGAGCGGGTCGTAATCGACCTGCACTGCCGCGGCACCGAGCCGCGCGGCCTCGAGCGTCTCCCCCAGCACCCAGCAGACGGCATGGCCGACGAACATCACCTCGCTCGGGAAGAGCGGCTCGTCGTGCTTGACCCCGGCGTCGTTCACGCCCGGCACGTCGTCCACCGTGAGCACCCGGACCACGCCCTCGACCTGCAGCGCCGGCGCGACCTCGAGCCGGGTGACCCTGGCGTGGGCGTGCGGCGAGCAGACCGGGTGGGCGTGGAGGACGCGCGGGGTGCGGTGGACCAGGTCGTCGGTGTAGAGCGCGTGGCCGGTGACGTGCCGGTCGGCGCTCTCGTGGGGCAGCGCGAGGCCGACGACGGCGTCGCCGGGTCGCTCGGACAGCCGGCTCATCGCACGACCTCCGGCTCCGCCGACTCCGCCCACCAGGCCCGCAGGGCGGTGCCGAGCATCGCGGACCGGTACGCCGCGCTCGCCCGCTGGTCGTCGATCGGGGTGCCCTCGCCCGCCAGCACCGTGGCCGCCTCCTCGACGCTCGCGGACGTCCACGGACGCCCCTCCAGCGCCGCCTCCGTGGCCAGCGCGCGGATGGGCGTGGCCGCGACACCGCCGAGCCCGATCCGGGCCCGCACTACGGTGCCGTCGAGCACGTCGAGGGCGGCCGCGACCGCGACGCTCGAGATGTCGTCGTACCTGCGCTTGGCGACCTTGCGGAAGGTGGTGAGCGGGGCGAGCGGCAGCGGGATGCGGATGCTGCGCACCAGCTCGCCGGGCCGCAGCACGGTCTCGCGGTAGCCGGTGAAGAAGTCGGCCAGCGGCACCTCGCGGTCGCCGTCGGTGGACGCGAGCACCAGCGTGGCGTCGAGCGCCAGCAGCGCCGGCGCCAGGTCGCCGATGGGCGAGGCCGTGCCGAGGTTGCCGCCGATGGTGGCGCTGTTGCGGATCAGGCGGGAGGCGAAGAGCGGCCACACCTGCGCCAGCAGCGGCACGGTGTCGCCGAGCGCGCGCTCGGCCTCGCTCAGCGTCAGCGCCGCGCCGATCTCGACGACCTCGTCGGTGGAGAGGACGCGCAGCTCGGGCACCCGGTCCACCGCGACGACGTACGACGCCCGGCGGCCGCGCAGGTTGGCCTCCACGCCCCAGTCGGTGGAGCCGGCGACGACCGTCGCGTCGGGGTGCTCGGCCAGCAGCGCCAGCGCCTCGGCGAGGTCGCGCGGCCGGGCGAAGCCGTCGAGCCGCGTGGCGGCAGCGGCAGGTGCGGGGCTGGAGCGCCGCTCGGCGAGGACGTCGCCGGGCGCCGGGGAGCCGAGGGCCAGGGCCGCGTCGCGGATGGGGCGGTAGCCGGTGCAGCGGCAGAGGTTGCCGTCGATCGCGTGGAGGTCGAAGCTGTCGGGACCGGCCGCCCGGTCGGGGCGGTAGAACTCCGCCGCCATCGAGCAGACGAAGCCCGGCGTGCAGTAGCCGCACTGCGAGCCGCCGCGCACCGCGAGCTCGGCCTGCACCGGGTGCAGGTCACCGGGGCTGCCGATGCCCTCGGCGGTGACGACCTCCTGGCCGTCGAGCGCGGCCGCGGGGACGAGGCAGGCGTTGACCGGCGTCCACCGGGTGCGGTCGCCGTCGGGCCGGGCCACCATCACCGCGCAGGCGCCGCACTCCCCCTCGGCGCACCCCTCCTTGGCGCCGGTCAGCCCGAGGCCGCGCAGGAAGTCGAGCGCGTTGGTGTGGACGGGCACACCGGCGAGCGGACGCGACTGCCCGTTGACGGTGATCTGCGGATCGGGCACGGCACTCCCCTTCGTGCATGGTTCAGGGAGTCGCGGGCCGCCGGTTGTCCATGCCGAACGACGACCTGCCGTAGACGAGTGTACGTGACCGGGGTCACATCGGCGTGGAGCTAGAGGCGGAGCCTCGGGTGCCGGTTCACGTCCTTGTAGAGCAGGTAGCGGAACCGGCCCGGGCCGCCGGCGTAGCAGGCCTGCGGGCAGAAGGCGCGCAGCCACATGAAGTCGCCGGCCTGCACCTCGACCCAGTCCTTGTTGAGGAGGTAGACGGCCTTGCCCTCGAGCACGTAGAGCCCGTGCTCCATGACGTGGGTCTCCGGGAACGGGATCGCCCCGCCCGGCTCGAAGGTGACGATGTTGACGTGCATGTCGTGGCGCACGTCAAGGGGGTCGACGAAGCGCTGCGTGCCCCACGCGCCGTCGGTGTCGGGCATCGGCTCGATCGCCACGTCGTCCTCGTGCACGACGAACGCCTCGGGCACCTCGACGCCGTCGACCCGCTCGTAGGCCTTGCGGATCCAGTGGAAGGTCGCGGGCTCGTCGCCGTGGTTGTGCAGTGCCCACTCGGTGCCGGGCGGCACGAAGGCGTAGCCACCGGGGCCGACGCGGTGCTCGATGCCGTCGAGGGTCAGCGACGCGGTGCCGCCGACCACGAGCAGCACGGCCTCGGCGTCGAGGTCGTCGTCGGGACGCTCCGACCCGCCACCGGGCGCCACCTCGGCGACGTACCAGGAGAAGGTCTCGGCGAATCCCGAGAGCGGGCGGGCGATCACCCAGAGCCGGGTGTCGGCCCAGTGCGGCAGGCGGCTGGTGACGATGTCGCGCATCGTGCCGCGCGGGAGCACGGCGTAGGCCTCGGTGAAGACGGCCCGGTCCGTCGTCAGCTCGGTCTGGCCGGGCAGCCCACCCGTCGGCACGTAGTAGGTCATCACGTCCTCCTCAGCAGCCGGCCCGTCGGGGCCGCGGCCAGGTCGATCGGTGCGCCGCGCAGCCAGGTCTGGCGGACGGTGCCGGTGAGCGTACGCCCGGCGTAGGGCGAGACGGGGTTCTTGTGGTGGAGCCGCGCGGGGTCGACGGTCCACTCCTCGTCGGGGGCGAAGACGCAGAAGTCGGCGTCGGCGCCGACGGCGATCTCGCCCTTGCCTGCCAGCCCGACCCTCCGGGCCGGAGCCGTCGACATCCAGCGCACCACGTCGGTCAGCGGCACCCCGCGCTCGCGGGCGGCGGTCCACACAGCAGGCAGCCCGAGCTGGAGCGAGGCGATGCCGCCCCACGCGTCGGCGAAGTCGCCAGTGTCCTGCCGCTTGAGGTCGGCCGTGCACGGGGAGTGGTCGCTGACGACCAGGTCGATGTCGCCGCTGCCCAGCGCGGCCCAGAGCGCGTCGCGGTTGCGGGCGTCGCGGATCGGCGGGCAGCACTTGAGCTCGGTGGCCCCGTCGGGGATGGTCGCTGCGTCGAACACGAGGTAGTGGGGGCAGGTCTCCACGCTCACGTCGACGCCGGCCTCGCGGGCTTCGCGGAGTGCCGGCACGGCGCCGGATGCGCTCAGGTGCACGATGTGGGCGCGGCCGCCGGTGGCGCGGGCGGTGTCGAGGACGAGGGCGATCGCGCGCTCCTCGGCCGCGTCGGGCCGGCTCGCGAGGAACCCGGAGTACGACGCTCCGTGGGCGCACTCGGCGACCGCGTCCCCGTCCTCGGCGTGCACGATCATCAGCGCGCCGAGCCGTGCCGTCTCGGCCATCGCGGTGGCGAAGTCCGGTGCGGTGAGGTGCGGGAACTCCTCGACGCCGGAGTCGAGCAGGAAGCACTTGAAGCCGAAGGCGCCGGAGGCATGGAGGTCCGCGAGGTCGCCGGTGTTCCCCGGCACCGCGCCGCCCCAGAAGCCGACGTCGACCCACGCCTGGTCCCTCGCCACGTCGCGCTTGAGGTCGAGCGCGGCGAGCGTGGTGGTCGGCGGGATGCTGTTGAGCGGCATGTCGACGATCGTGGTCACGCCCCCGGCCGCCGCGGCGCGGGTGGCGCTGGCAAAGCCCTCCCACTCGGTGCGGCCCGGCTCGTTGACGTGCACGTGGGTGTCGACCAGGCCGGGGAGCAGCACCTCGTCGGGCGCGAGCTCGACGACCTCGGCCTCGCCGGCCGGGGCGTCGTACTCCTCGACGGCGGTGATCCGACCGTCGCGCACGCGGACCGAGCACGACACCTCGGCACCGTCGACGACCGCGCGGTGCGCGCGGAGGAGGGTCCCGCCTGCCACTCAGCTGCCCCGGTAGGTCGAGTAGCCGAAGGGATTCAGCAGCAGCGGCACGTGGTAGTGCTCGTCGCCGCCGACGGCGAAGGTGACGACGACCTCGGGGTAGAAGGCGGTGGTCCCCTGCGCGGCGAACCAGGAGCCGGTGTCGAAGCGCAGGACGTGGTCCTCGGCAACCAGGTCGGCGGCGAGCTCGCCGATCCGGCCGTCGGCGTCGGTGACGCCCTCGGCGAGGACGCTGCCGTCGGCCGACTCCAGGGTGATCCCCACCCCGGCGGCCGGCCGCCCGGTGGACGTGTCGAGGACGTGCGTGCTCAGTGATGCCATCAGCCCATTGCCTCCTTCATCCGCAGCACCGCGATCTGGGTGAGCTGGTCGATCGTCTCGGCGCGCTCGGCGTCGTCGGGGTTGGTGAGCCGGCGACGGAGCTCGGCGAGGATCTCCTCGGCGTCGCGACCGGCCGCCCGGATGATGAAGACCCGGCCGAAGCGCTCCTCGTAGGCACGGTTGCCCTCTTCGAGACGTCGTACGACGTCGGCGTCGCCGCGGTCGACGCCCGACTGTTCACGCGTCGAGTGCTCCGCGTCGTGCTTCGCGGCATCGGCGCGCTCTCCGATCCGCGGGTGGCGCGCGAGCGCCTGCTCGAGCTCGTCGTCGGTCATCGTCGCGGACGCCGCGACCATCGCCGCCTCGAGCTCGCCGGTGTCTGCGTAGGGGCGCCCGGCCAGCACGTCGTCGGCCCAGCGCGGCACGTCGAGGAAGGTCCGCAGCAGCTCACCTGCCTCGTCGGCCGGCATCGCCTCGAAGGCGGGCAGCCCGAACAGCAGGGTCCCGCCCTCCGGCTCTCGCGTGACCATCGCCTCGATGAGGCCGTAGGGCCGGTCAGCCGCGATGAAGACCTCACCGGGGTTGTCGAGCCCGAACGGTTCGAGGTCGACGAGGAAGTGATGCTTGTTGGGCGCCTTGAACGAGATCAGGTCGATCTCGTCGTGCGCCTCGAGGACCGCCCTGCCCATGGCGTAGAGGGTCTCCTGCAGCGCGCGGCTGTAGGTCGTCGCGAAGGTCGAGAGCAGCAGCGCGCGCACGGCGTCGTAGGTCGCGTCGAAGTCGAGGTCGAGCCCCTGTCGGTAGGACCACTCGGCCTGCAGGGCCGTGGCCAGGATCCTGTCGTCGGCGTCGGGCAGCGTCGTGTACTCGTCGCGCAGGAAGCCCTTGAACTCCGAGCCCGTGGACTTCAGCACGACGAGGTCCTCGAGCCCCGCGAAGACGTCGACGGAGCCCCGTTTCACGCCGACCTTGACGGTGCGCACCTCGCCGCCACGTCGTACGAACGCGTGGTCGTGGCCGCGGCCGTCGACCTCGACCCGGTCCCAGGCGTACTCCTTGACGAGCACGATCGCTCCCTGCGCGGCGGGGGTGGCCTCGAGCAGCCGGGTGCCGAGGGCAACGGCGTAGTCCTCCGGGGAGTGGACGCCGACCTTCTTCGCGTAGGCGAAGGCGGTGTTCTTCTGGGTGTCGGTGGGCAGCACCTGGGACTGGTCGCCATCGGTGTGGGCCGCGGCGAAGTCGCCGTAGAGGGACGTGCTGACGTTGAGGTCGCGGATCTCGTGGCGCGGGGTGTCGCGGACGATGCGTACGACGCGGGTCTCCGCCTTGCCGTAGCGGTTCGGTCCCAGCACGATGCCCATGTCGTCAGCCTCCAGCCTCGGCGGCGCGGTGCGCCAGTGTCCCCAGGGCCCGCGTGTCGAGCCCGGTCGCGTCCTCGACCTCCTGCGCCGTCAGCGCCCCGCAGTCGAGGCCGCGCAGGAGGAAGTCGGCGAGCGCCCGCGCCGTCGCGGGCTCGTCGAGGACGCCGGACTCCCGACGCTCGACGTAGGTGCGAAGCCGCGCGGCCGCGGTCGTCCAGCCCTCGCGGTAGAACGCGAACGTGGCCGCGAACCTCGTCGGCAGCTGCGCGGGGTGGAGGTCCCAGCCCTGGTAGTAGCCGCGCTCCAGCGAGCGGCGTACGAGCCGCAGGTGGTTGGCCCACGCGGCCCGCACCTCGTCGTGGCTGCCGACCGGGAGCACGTTGGTGGACCCGTCGGAGAGGCGTACGCCGGTCCCGGCCGCAGCCGCCTGCATGACCGCCTTGGCGTGGTCGGCGACCGGGTGCTCGAGGCTCTGCTGGGCGGCGGCTATGCCGCAGTAGGCGCTGTAGTCGTAGGTGCCGTAGTGCAGCCCGGTGCACCGACCGCCCGACGCGTGCACCATCCGCGCGACGAGGGCGGTGCCGTCGGGGCCGAGGATCGACTGCGGGGTCTCGACCTGGATCTCGAACCGCAGCAGTGCACCCAGGTCGAGCGCCGCCTCGAGCCGCTCGGCGGCGTGCACGAGCGCCTCGACCTGCTCCACTGCCGTGACCTTGGGCAGCGTCACCACGAAGCCGGGCGGCAGCGGGCCGCCCTGGGCGAGGCGCTCGACGAAGAGGGCCAGCGTGCGGAGGCCGCGACGACGGGTCGGCGCCTCGAAGCTCTTGAAGCGGATGCCGGTGCCGGCCGGGGCGGTGCCGTTCGCGATGGCGGCCCGCAGCTCGCCCGCAGCCCGTACGACGTCGCGGTCCTCCTCGTCGTCGGGCCGGTTCCCGTAGCCGTCCTCGAGGTCGATGCGCAGGTCCTCGACGGGCTCGGCGGCGAGCTTCGCCTGCACCCGGGCCAGCAGGTCGTCGTCGCCGAGGAGGCCGCGCAGGGTCGCCTCGTGCTCCTCCGTGGCGCGCAGCGCCGTTGTGCCGTACTCCTCGACGAGGCCTTCGTGGAAGCGGTCGGCGGGGACGTAGACGGTGTGCACGGGCTGGCGCCCGGGGCGCGCGCCCGGGTAGTGGCGGGCGAGGTCGGCGTCGGCCGCCCGCAGCCGCTCGTCGAGCTCGGCGGCGAGCTCGTCGAGGTCGAGACCGGGCACCAGGCTCTCCATGCGGAGACCCTAGACCCGCGTCAGTGCACCGGCGGGCGCTTCCGCGCCGGTGCGGGGCGCGTCGGGTCGTCGTCGGGACGGTCGACTTCGGTGGGCACCACGATCGGCTTGAGCCGCGCCCAGCCGATGAAGAACGCGGAGACGACGATCAGGGCGAGTCCGGTCCAGAGGTTGGCGTTGATCCCTCCGGTCTTGTCGCTCTCCTGGTCGCCGAAGATCCCGGCGAGCGCCAGGATCACGCCGTACACGCCCATGAGCGCGCCGATGATGTTGCGGATGTCGAAGGCGCCAGCCTTGTGGGGGGCCTTGGTGTCGGTGGTGTCGTCAGACATGGGTGCTCCTCTCGGGCCGGTCTCAGAAGGCGATGTTGAGGACGATGACCATCGCGAGTGCGACCCCGGCGAGGGGGACGGTGCGGCGGTACCACGGGTGCGAGGCCTCGTCCGGGTCGACGAGGTCCTCCCTGGGCGTCTCGGAGTAGACGAGGCCCTTGAGCTCGGAGGCCGGCTTGGGCTCGGTGACCAGAGAGACCAGGACGCTCAGCACGATGTCGACCACGAAGGCTGTCGAGGCCGCGAGGAAGGCAGCGCCCTGGCCGGGGAGGTCGATCACACCGGCCGCGGCGAGGCGGTCGACGGCGACCGCCGACAGCGTGCCGGCGACCAGGCCGACCCACCCTGCGGTCGGGGTCATCCGCTTCCAGAACATGCCCAGGATGAAGGTCGCGAAGAGCGGCGCGTTGAAGAAGCCGAAGAGCGTCTGGAGGTAGTCCATGACGTTCGTGTAGCCCATCGCGATCCGGGCGGTGAAGATCGCGATGACGGTGGCCGCGACGGTCGCGAGGCGGCCGATGCGGAGGTAGTAGTCGTCGGTGTGGTCCTTGCGGATGTAGCGCTGCCACAGGTCGTAGGAGAACACCGTGTTGAAGGCGGAGATGTTGGCCGCCATGCCAGCCATGAAGGCGGCGAGCAGGCCGGCGATCGCCAGGCCCAGCAGGCCGTTGGGCAGCACGTCGCGCATCAGCAGCAGGAGCGCGTCGTTGTAGGCCACGCCGTCGCCGGAGGCGCCGCCGGATGGGGTGCCGCCGTTCTTGAGGTCGATCATCTCCTGCACGAGGACCGCCGAGATCATGCCCGGGATGATCACGATGAAGGGGATGAACATCTTCGGGAAGGCACCGATGATCGGCGTCTTGCGGGCCGCGGAGATCGAGTCGGAGGCCATCGCGCGCTGGACCTCGACGAAGTTCGTCGTCCAGTAGCCGAAGGACAGCACGAAGCCGAGGCCGAAGACGATGCCGATCACCGAGAGCAGCGAGGAGTCGAAGCCCGAGAGCGCCTGGCCGGGCCACGACTCGAGCTGCTGAGAGGCGGGCGCGACGGCCGCATCGGCGGGCGCGTTTGCGGCGGCGGCGGTGATCTTGTCGGTGAGCCCGTCCCAGCCTCCGACGCGGTGCAGTCCGATCAGGGTCAGCGGCAGCAGCGAGGCAACGATCACGAAGAACTGCAGGACCTCGTTGTAGATCGCGGCGCTCAGGCCACCGAGGGTGATGTACGACAGCACGATCACGCCGGCCACGAGGAGGGCGATCCAGATCGGCCAGCCCAGCAGGGCGTGCACGATGCCGGCGAGGAGCGCGAGGTTGACGCCCGCAATGAGCAGCTGTGCGACGGCGAAGCTGATCGCGTTGACGAGGTGGGCCCCGGTGCCGAAGCGCTTGAACATGAACTCCGGGACCGAGCGGACCTTGGAGCCGTAGTAGAACGGCATCATCACGACGCCGAGGAACAGCATCGCGGGGACGGCGCCGACCCAGAAGTAGTGCACCGTCGGCAGGCCGATCTCGGCACCGTTGGCCGACATGCCCATGATCTCGACCGCGCCGAGGTTGGCGGAGATGAACGCCAGACCCGTCACCCACGCCGGCAACGAGCGGCCGGAGAGGAAGAAGTCGATCGAGTCCGAGACCGATCGACGGGCCATCACACCGATGCCGAGGACGAAGGCGAAGTAGATCGCCACCAGCAGGTAGTCGAGCCAGGATGCGTCGATCAAGGTGTCGGACGACACGCGGTTACCTCCCGAGAGTCGGGGCGAGATTCAGTTGGACCACCCGCCAACCTAGACCCGCGAACCGCTCGGCGCACCCACCCCTCCGGGCGATCGTCTCCTCCCTACTCGCCCACCACCACCTCGACCTCCACGCCTTCGGAGTTCTCCAGGTAGAGCGCGACGTGCTCGTCACCGCCCGCGTGCGGGTAGCGGTCGGCGTACATCTCGTGCCACCCGTGCTCGGTCGACTCGGCCCGCATCCGGTCGAGCTCGTCGCGGCTCTCGACGATCAGTGCGAGGTGGTTGATGCCGGGCAGCAGGCGGTCGTGCGCGCCGTGCTGGTCGGGCGAGTGCTCCATGAAGAGGTACGTCCCGTCGTCGTGCAGCCACGACCGCATGCCCTCCTCGCGCTGCCACCCGCACCACGCCAGCAACCACCCCCACTCCCCCTCGGCGATCTCGACGTCGTCGACCCACAGGTCGAGGTGGTGCACGGCTCGCGTCATGGGCTCAACGTAGACCGCATCCGTGCGATCGTTCGGGGATGGACGACGAGGAGCTGCTGCGCCGGGCGATCGAGGTCTCGGCCGAGGCACGCAGGCACGGCAACCATCCGTTCGGCGCCCTCCTGGCCGACGCCTCCGGCGCCGTCGTGCTCACTGCGGAGAACTCGGTGACCACCGGGCGCGACGTCACCCACCACGCCGAGCTCAACCTTGTGCGGCTGGCCTGCGCCTCGATCCCGTACGCCGACCTCCCGCGCCACACGCTCTACTCCTCCTGCGAGCCGTGCGCGATGTGCTCGGGCGCGATCTACTGGGCCGGCATCGGGCGCGTCGTCTACGCCCTCTCCGAGTCGCGACTGCTGTCGCTGACCGGCGCCCACCCCGACAACCCCACCCTCATGCTCCCCTCCCGCGACGTCTTCGCCGCGGGCAGCCGCGCCACGGACGTCACCGGTCCGCTGCTGGAGGATGACGCCGCAGCGCATCACGAGGACTTCTGGGTCTGAGACCTGCTCACTGATGGCCGCGCCGCTGGCTTGAGCAGCTCGCGACAGCCCCGCCCCGCTGGTTGAGCATCTCGCGACAGCCCTTCTCCGCTGGTTGAGCAGCGAGCGCCAGCCCTCTCCGCTGGTTGAGCAGCGAGCGCCAGCGAGCGTGTCGAAACCAAGGACCCATTGGTGGTTGAGGTGCGAGCGGAGCGAGCCTCGAAACCACTCTCCACCATTCCCGCTCGCTCGTTCCGATTGTCGGTGCCATCACCTAGAGTCGAACACATGATCGAGAAGCTGGAGCAGGACGCCGAGAGGGTCGCAGACGACCTCACGGCATCCGCCCTGCTCGCCTCGATCAAGTCCTCCCGACAGATCGAGAACGCCGAGACAGCCCGTCAGTTCGACCTCGCCGCCCGGTGGGCCGACCTCCACCCGCCAGAGTCCATCCACCACGCCGCCACCTTCACGATCCCCGGCTGCGAGCACGAAGAACCCATCGCCGGCGAAGGCACCCCGCTGGTCGCGGAGTTCTGCATCGCCGAGCTCTGCGCCGTCCTCGGCATCTCGACCACCTCGGCGAAGAAGCTCATCGGTCACGCCCTCGAGCTGCGCCACCGCCTCCCGAAGTTGTGGGCGCAGGTCCAGGCGGGTGTCGTGCCCGCGTGGCGGGCCCGGTCGGTCGCCGAGACCACCATCCACTCGACTCCTACCCTCACTGTCGAGGCGGCGGCCTTCGTGGATGCGCAGGTCGCCGCGGTCGCGGGCCGCATCGGCCCCGCGCAGCTCGACCGGCTCGTCGCCGAGACGATCAAGCGGTACGACCTCGACGCCCCCGACCCCGCGGCGGATCCGGAGGACGGCTACCTCCACGTCGACCCCCGCCACGCCACCCTGCACGACGAGGACGTCCACTTCGCCGGCACCATGCGGTTCGAGGCCGAGCTCGACATCGCCGACGCCCTCGACCTCGACCACGCGCTCGCCCACGGCGCCGCGACCCTGAAGGCCCTCGGCTCCGAGGCCTCGCTCGACTCACGCCGCTCAGCCGCGCTGGGGGACCTCGCCCGCACCCAGACCGCCCTCGACCTCACTCTTCTGTTGGGTAGTCGAGCAGCCGGCGAGGAACCTCCTCCAGGTGGTCGAGTAGCCGGCGAGGAACGAGCCGGCGTATCGAGACCCGACCTCGGAACCGCCCTTCCCGCGGCGCGCGAGGTGGTGATCCACGCCCACTTCGACGCCACCGCCATCGGCGAAACCACGGTCTTCGGTCCGACCGGCCGGGATGGAGGAAGGCCAGCGCCTGATCCTGCTCGACCAGTTGAAGTCCTGGTGCGGCGACTCCAGGACCAAGGTCACCATCAAGCCCGTCATCGACCTCACCGCCGAGCTGAGCGCACCCGGCTACGACATCCCTGACCGGATCCGCGAGCAGGTCATCCTCGGCGACCGCACCTGCGTGTTCCCGCACTGCACGAGACCGCCTGGCGGGCGGATGTCGACCACATCGTCGAGTACGACGACCAGGCGGAGGCCGAAGGCCGCGAGCAACCCGGCCCCACCACGACGAGCAACCTCGCGGCCTTGTGTCGTACTCACCACAGGTTGAAGACGCACTCCGCCTGGACCTACCGGATGCTCGAGCCCGGAGTCTTCGAGTGGACCAGCCCCCACGGCCACCACTTCATCCGCGACCGCACCGGCACCAGACCCCTCGACCCGGACGAACCACCAGCTCGACCATGACCCTGCCCCGCACCCCGCCAGTCACCCCGATGGCGGGGCCACAGGCACGTCCAGGGCACGCAATGGCGTACTAGTCAGAGCCGCCCTGCAGCTTCCGCCAGCCGCCCCGACGGTTGTGGTCGACGATCTCCGAGAGGAGCCCGACCACGGCGTCGCGATCGATCTCGTCGTCCGCGTAGATCTGGACCGCCCGGCCGGTGGCGTTGCCGTGGCCCTGGTTGATGATCCCGTGCGGATCGGTGAGCGTCGGGTCGTAGAGGAACAGGTTGACGTGGTCCTTCGTCGCGAGCAGCGCGCAGACATTGCCCTGGAGGACGAAGTACGGCTGCACGGTCCGTTTGATCGTCTCCTCGATCTCGGGGTCGGTGGCCCAGATCAGCTCGCGCAGCTCGGTGCAGATCGCCTGCTGCCACTCGGGCAGCTGCGCGATGTACGCGTCCACCCCGGGGTGTGCTCGGTCGGTCATGTGTCCACTCCTAGTGCGTCCCGTACCCGTGTGAGCAGGGTGGCGAACGGCCGCGCGCTCAGTGCCGGCAGACCGAGGTCACGGCACCGCTCGGCCATGGGCCAGACGGCTCTTTCCCACGCCTGACGGCCCGCCGACCATCACCAGGGAGAGCCCGTCCATGAGCAGATCATCCATGCCCGTCAGGGTTGGCGGAACCCGTAGCCACGAGGGCGACCGGGGCCAGGTCAGCCAAAATTGAGCAGATCCGTCGCCATCCACGGACGACGGACGACGGGCGGGGCATCCTCGGTCCATGACGATGCAGGTCGACGGGTCGCCGGCGATCAGCGCGCTGAGCAGCGTGGCTGACGACTTCGCAGCGCGCGCCCAGGCCCAGGAGGTCAGCCGGGACCGGGCTCGACCGGGCACCGCAGTGCACCACCTGCATGCCCACTCCGCGACTCTGTGGCGCCAGGCCGAAAGGAGCCTGCGTGCCCGGATCGAGGAGCTGGGCCCCACGGACTAGGGCTCAGAGCCCCAGCACCGCGGCGCAGACGAGGTAGGTCTCCGCCACGACCGTCGGCTCGTCGAGCCCGGCGGGGTCGTCGGGCACGGCGAGCGAGCGGGCCAGCACGGCGGCCGAGGGGTCGAGTGCGGTCAGGTCGGCCGCGAGGTGTCGTACGACGACAGCGGCGTCGGACTCCGAGAGCGAGTCGAGGGCCAGGCTGTTGTCGAGCATGGTGGCGGCCTCGGACATCAGCTCGCGGGCCGTGGCGAGGTCGACCTCCGGGCGCGCGGCCGCAACCGCCGAGGCCGCTGCGGCGAACTCGGTCTGCAGGAGCTCCGTCGTGCTCACCACCATCCCTGCCTCTTGGTCCAGCGCAGCAGGAGCGCGCTCATGGAGGCCATCACGAGGAGCACCACGACGAGCTGCCCCACGTGGGTGGAGTCGTTGACGATGACGTTCATGCCGTAGACGCTCGCCAGCGCCGTGATCGGCAAGGTGATCGCGGCGATGACTGCCAGCCGCTCCATCGCGACGGTCATCTTCGTGGTGACCCGCGTCTGGTAGAGGTCGATGACGCCGAAGAGGAAGTGGCTCTCGCCGTCGGCGAGGCTGCGCAGCCGGTCGAACTGCTCGGCGAGGTCACCGGCGAACGCCCTCTCGGCCTCGGGCACAATGCGCTCGAGGCCGCGGATCCGCGCGTAGATCTCGTGCGACTGCGCCGCCATGGTGCGCACGGTGATGAGCTCGTGGCGGATGAGGAAGAGCCGCTCGAGCAGCTCCTCGGGCCGGCGGAAGTCGCTCGACATGGCCAGCTGCTCCAGCGCCGGGATGCTCTCCGCGACGCTGGCGACCAGGTCGCGCTGCGACCGCACGATCGCTGACCCGATGCCGTGAGAGAGCTCGGCCGGGGAGGCCGGCCGGAAGGTGCCGCGCTCGATCCTGTTGCGTACGGCGGTGGTCTCCCGCAGCGACTCGGCCGGGTCGACGACCGGGTTGATCGGCCCGTGCACCGTGACGAGGTAGCGGCGCCCGACCAGCTCGTCGAGCTCGAGCAGGTGCACGTGCCCGGCGTTGCCGGCGAAGGGCGAGTGCAGGACGACGAAGACGTGGTCGGCGTACCCGTGCACGGTCGGCACGTGGTTGCGCTGGAGGCAGGCCGCGACGACCATCCGGTGGGCGCCGGCGACCTCCGTCAGCACCCGCTCGGCGTGCTCGTCCTCGGCCAGCAGGTCGATCCAGACGAACCCGTCGGTCCGCTCCAAATGCGCCGGGAGCTGCGACTCGTCGAAGGGCCGGATCCCGTCGGGATCCACGAACCACAGGTCCATCCCCCCAGAGTGGCACCAGCGCGCCGCCGGCGCGACGGCAATTCACGAGGGATCGCTGCCCTTGACCCTGACACTGTGTGAGGGCCTAGAACGGGGACATCATGTTGACCATCGGAGAGTTCGCCCGGTTCACCGGGGTGTCGGTCCGCCGCCTGCGGCACTACGACGCCCTCGGCCTGCTCCCGCCTGCCTCGGTCGACGTCGCCACCGGCTACCGGAGGTACACAGCCGCCCAGTTCCACCGGCTGCACCGCCTGCTGGCGCTCCAGGACCTCGGGTTCACCCTCGAGCAGATGGGGCCGGTGCTGGACGCGCAGGTCGGTGCGCACGAGATGCGCGCCATGCTGCTCGCCCGGCATGCCGAGCTGGTGGACGCGATCGAGGCAGATCGGGCCAGGCTCGGTCGGATCGAGGCGAGGCTCCGGCTCATCGAGAGGGAGATGGAAATGCCAGACCTGCAGTTCGAGGACAAGTCCCTGCCCGCGGTCCTGCTCGCCCAGATCACCGACGAGGTCGAGCGGGTGGAGGAGATCGGAGCGCGGATCGGGCCGATGTTCGGCCGCCTGATGGGCGGCGTGATGGGCGCCGGCATCGAGCCCGCCGGCGCCAACGTCGCCTGGTACGAGGGGCGCGGGGAGCGCACCGGCATCGGTGCTGCCGTCCCGATCGCCGAGGACGCACGCGCCGAGGCCGAGAGCATCGCGGGTGTCGAGGTGTCCACGCTGTCCGCGGTCGAACGCGCGGTCACCGTCGTCCACCACGGCGCGATGGACACCATCGGCGAGACCTGGCAGGCCCTCGAGACCGAGGTCGAGCGGCGCGGCCTGCACGCGGTCGGGACGTGCCGCGAGGTCTACCTCGAGGAGCCGCAGGACAACCCGGACGCCTGGGTCACCGAGCTGCAGCAGCCCGTCGGGTAGCCAGCCGGCTCACTCCCACTCGATGGTGCCCGGCGGCTTCGAGGTGATGTCGAGGGTGACCCGGTTGACCTCGGCCACCTCGTTGGTGATCCGGGTCGAGATCCGCTCCATGACGTCGTACGGCAGGCGGGCCCAGTCGGCCGTCATCGCGTCCTCGGAGGTGACCGGGCGGATCACGACGGGGTGGCCGTAGGTCCGCCCGTCTCCCTGTACGCCGACGGAGCGCACGTCGGCGAGCAGCACGACCGGCATCTGCCAGATGTCGCGGTCGAGCCCGGCGCGGGTGAGCTCCTGGCGCGCGATCGCGTCGGCGCGGCGCAGGATGTCGAGCCGGTCGGCGGTCACCTCGCCGATGATCCGGATGCCGAGGCCCGGACCGGGGAAGGGCTGGCGCCAGACCATCTCGGCGGGCAGGCCGAGCTGCTCGCCGACGAGGCGCACCTCGTCCTTGAAGAGCGTGCGAAGCGGCTCGACGAGCGCGAACTCGAGGTCCTCGGGCAGGCCGCCGACGTTGTGGTGGGACTTGATGTTGGAGGTGCCGGCGCCGCCGCCCGACTCGACGACGTCGGGGTAGAGGGTGCCCTGCACCAGGAAGCCGACCTTCTCGCCCGTCTCGGCCGCCTCGCCGAGCACCTCGACCTCGGCGGCCTCGAAGGCGCGGATGAACTCGCGGCCGATGATCTTGCGCTTCTCCTCCGGGTCGGTGACCCCGGCGAGCGCGGCGAGGAACGTCTCGCGGGCGTCGTAGACGTGGAGGTTGACGCCGGTCGCGGCGACGAAGTCGCGCTCGACCTGCTCGGCCTCGCCCTCGCGGAGCAGGCCGTGGTCGACGAAGACGCAGTGCAGCCGGTCGCCGATCGCGCGCTGCACGATGGCGGCCGCCACAGCGGAGTCGACGCCACCGGAGAGACCGCAGATCGCCAGGCCGCTCTCGCCGATCTGGTCGCGCACCCGCTCGATCTGCTCCTCGGCGATGTTCAGCATCGTCCAGGTCTGGCGCGCGCCGGCGATGTGGTGCAGGAAGTGCTCGAGCACCTTCTGGCCGTGCTCGGAGTGCAGCACCTCGGGGTGCCACTGGACACCGGCCAGACCGCGGTCCACGTCCTCGAAGGCGGCGACCGGTGTGACGTCGGTGGAGGCCAGGACGGTGAAGCCCTCCGGGGCCTTGGCGACCGAGTCGCCGTGCGACATCCAGACCTTGTGCTCGGAGGGCAGGCCCTCGAGCAGGGTGCCCGCCTCGGAGACGGTGACGGGGGTGCGGCCGTACTCGCGCGCGCCGGTGTGGGCGACCTCGCCGCCGAGGCCCTTGGCCATCAGCTGGAAGCCGTAGCACATGCCGAACACCGGCACCCCGGCCGTGAAGACGTGGTCGTCGATGCCGGGGGCACCCTCGGCGTACACGCTGGACGGGCCTCCCGACAGGATGATCGCCTTCGGGTTGCGCGCGAGCATCTCCTCGACCGGCATCGTGTGCGGGACGATCTCGGAGTAGACCCGCGCCTCGCGCACGCGCCGCGCGATCAGCTGGGCGTACTGGGCACCGAAGTCGACGACGAGGACCAGGTCGTGCTCTGCAGGCTGCGTCACGAGCGGAGTCTATCGACGCACGGGAGCACTCCCCGACTCGGTCGACCCGGGTTGTGTCTCGATACGGCCGTCGGCTCCCGCTCGCTGCGCTCGCGCGCGCCGGGCCCACTCGACCCGTTTTCCGACGGCGGCCGCGGCTTCGCCGCGTACGCCTGGAAAACGCACCAGGGCCCGGTCGGGGAGGGAGGGTTGACCGGGCCCTGATGCTGTTGCTCCCAGCCGCTGACGAACAGCGTCCGAGAAAGAGGAGTCCGACCCTTGGGAGGGAGCATGACTGCCGGACCCCTCACCCGGCCCAACGAACCCTGTGAGGCGTGGTTACGGCCCGATCGGATGAATTCTCAGCCAATGGGTCCGGTCAGCTGACGCCGACGATCGGGAGCCGCAGGGCACCCGGAGCGGCGTCGGGCACGACGGGGTTCTTCGGCTCCACCGGGGCGACCTGGCGGTAGGTCGAGCCCAGTGCGGGGCGCGGGTCGGCCTCGCCCTTGTTGGGCCAGAAGGCCATGGCCCGCTCGGCCTGGGCGGTGATCGTCAGCGACGGGTTCACACCGAGGTTGGCCGAGACGGCCGAGCCGTCGACGACGTGGAGCCCGTCGTGGCCGTAGAGCCGCTGCCACGGGTCGATGACGCCCGACTCCGGGGTGTCGCCGATCGTGCAGCCGCCGATGAAGTGCGCGGTGAGCGGCCGGTCGAAGGGCTCGCCGACGTTGCCGCCGGGCGTCCCGCCCATCACCTCGGCCATGCGTCGTACGGCGTCGTAGGCGACCGGGATGTAGGTCGGGTTGGGCAGGCCGTGGCCCTGCTCGCTGGTCATCCGCCAGCCGAAGCGGCCCTTCACGCCCTTGGTGGTGATCGAGTTGTCGAGCGTCTGCATCACCAGCGCGACGACCGTCCGCTCGGACCAGTGCTTGAAGTCGTAGAGGTCGAGGGCGGTGCGCCGCTGCGCCCAGAGCTCGCGCAGCCAGGTGCGCACCCGCGAGGTGCCGGGCGTCTCGTCGGCGAGCACGGTCTGCATGAGCGCCATCGCGTTGGAGCCCTTGCCGTAGCGCACCGGCTCGATGTGGGTGACGTCGTCGGGGTGCCACGACGAGGTGATCGCGACGCCCTCGGTGTAGTCGACGGTCGAGCCCGACGGCGCGAGCGCGCCGAGGATCGCCTCGGAGTTGGTGCGGGTCAGCATGCCGAGCCGGTCGCTGATGCCGGGCAGGTCGCCCTCGCCCTTGAGCTGGTGGAGCAGCTTCTGCGTGCCGAGCGCGGCCGCCGAGAAGACCACCTGGTCGGCCGTGAACACCTTGGTCGCCGTACGACGCGACAGCTTGGCCTTGGTCCAGCGCGTGGTGACCTCGTAGCCACCGCCGTCGCGGGGCCGCACGCGCGTCACCGTGGTCAGCGGGTGCACGACGGCGCCCGCCTGCTCGGCGAGGTGGAGGTAGTTCTTGACCAGGGTGTTCTTGGCGTTGTGGCGGCAGCCCGTCATGCACTCGCCGCAGTTGAGGCACGCGTTGCGGGCCGGGCCCGCGCCGCCGAAGAACGGGTCGGCGACCTGCTCCCCCGCCGTCGCGTCGGGCCCGCCGAAGAAGACGCCGACCGGCGTGGGGTGGAAGGTGTCGCCGACGCCCATCTCGTCGGCGACCTGCTTCATCACCTCGTCGGCCGGCGTGTGGCGGGGGTTCTGGACGACGCCGAGCATCCGCTTGGCCTGGTCGTAGTAGGGCGCGAGCTCGCCCTTCCAGTCGGTGATGTGCGCCCAGGACGGGTCGCGGTAGAACGCGTCGAGCGGCTCGTAGAGCGTGTTGGCGTAGACCAGCGATCCGCCGCCGACGCCCGCGCCGGCCAGGATCATGCAGTCCTTGACCATGTCGATGCGCTGGATGCCGTAGAAGCCCAGCGCGGGCGCGAAGAGGAACCGCTTGGCGTCGAAGGACGTGGCCGGGAAGTCTCCGTCCTCGAACCGCGCGCCCGCCTCGAGGACGCCGACCTGGTAGCCCTTCTCGGTCAGCCGCAGCGCGGTGACCGAGCCGCCGAAGCCGGACCCGATGACCAGGACGTCGTAGTGCGTGCCCATCTCAGGCGCGCCCCAGCTTCTTCAGCAGCCGCAACGAGGCGGTGAGCACCTTGGCGTTGGTCTCCTCCGACATGCCGAACATCGGCGCGATGGGCACCAGCCGCTGGGTCGCGACCGACTGCGCCTCGGTGTAGCGGTGGATGCCCTCGGCGCCCTGCCGCCGGCCCATGCCGGACTCGCGCATGCCGCCCATCGGCGCGCCGAGCGATCCGAAGGTCGCACCGTAGGCCTCGTTGACGTTGACGGTGCCGCACTTGATCCGACGGGCGACCGCCCGACCCCGCTCGCCGTCGCGGGTGTAGACCGAGGCGTTGAGGCCGTAGTGCCCGTCGTTGGCCCGCTCGATCGCCTCGTCCTCGCTGTGGAAGCGGTAGAGCGAGACGACGGGGCCGAAGGTCTCCTTGCCGAAGCACGCCATGTCGGCCGAGACGCCCTCGAGGATCGTCGGCTCGTAGACGAACGGCCCGAGGTCGGGCCGGTGCCGGCCGCCGGTGAGCACGGTCGCGCCCTTGGCGACGGCGTCCTCGACGTGCGCGGTGACGGTGTCGAGCTGGGCCTGCGAGATGAGCGAGCCCATGTCGACGCTCCACTGGTGGCTGGCGCCGAGCGTCATCGCCTGCGTGCGCGAGACGAAGGCGTCCACGAACCGGTCGTAGACCTGGTCGGCGACGAACAGGCGCTCCATCGAGACGCAGAGCTGGCCCGCGTTGGAGAACACGGCACGTACGGCGCCCTCCGCCGCGCGGTGCACGTCGGCGTCGCGCAGGACGAGCATCGGGTTCTTGCCACCGAGCTCCAGCGAGCAGCCGATCAGCCGCTCGGCGCACTGCTTCGCGATCAGGCGACCGGTCGCGGTGGAGCCGGTGAAGCAGATGTAGTCGGCCGCCGCGATCATCGCGCCGCCGATCTCGGGGCCGGGACCGGCGACGACCTGCCAGAGCTCCGGCGGGAAGCCGGCCTCGTCGAGCAGCTGGGCGGCGAGCAGGGCGGTGAGCATGGTCTGCGCGTCGGGCTTGGCCACGACCGCGTTGCCGGCGAGCAGGGCCGGGATGCCGTCGCAGAGCGCCATCGTCAGCGGGTAGTTCCAGGGCGAGATGATGCCGACGACGCCCTTGGGCACGCGGCCGACCTCGGCCCGGGTGAGCACCGGGAACATGCCACCCACGCGCTGGGTGTCGAGGTGCTCGTGCGCGGTGCGGGCGTAGTAGCGCGCGGTCAGCGCGAGGTGGGCGACCTCGAGGTAGGCGTCCTTGCGGGCCTTGCCCGACTCCCACACGACGAGGTCGATGAGCTCGTCCTGGCGGTCGAGCAGGAGGTCGTGCAGCCGCAGCAGCGCGGCCGCGCGGTCGTCGAGCGAGGTGGCGGCCCACGCGGCCTGCGCGCGGCGGGCGCGGGCGAAGGCCTCGGCCACGTCGCCGGTGCTCGACTGCGGGACGTGCGCGAGCGGCGTGCCGCCGATCGGCGAGGCCACGGCGTGCGTCTCGCCGGTCGAGCTCACCACACGGCGCGTGAGGGCGGCGACGTACGAGCGGTCGAGGCCGTAGGCGGCCGTGCTGTCGTGCTCGGGGTCGGCGGGGCCGTCGGTGATGGGAGCTCGACGATCGGGGCCGGCGGGGGTCTGCTCACTCATCCTCGCAGCGTAGGACGGTGTGACGAGCGTTGCTACCGGTTGGTCACTTCATCCCAATATTTGACACTTCGGCCCGTTTTGTCCAACGGGCGCTCAGACGATGTCGGGCGCCTTGACCCGTGCCTCGTCGGCCTCCTGGTCGGTCGGCATCAGCTGGCTCTGCCGCTCGGCCTCGACCCGTCGGAGGTAGTGGTCGACCTCGTCGTCGCGCTGCGCGTCGTCCCACCCGAGCGCCTCGGCCATCAGCTCGGCGGCGGGCCGGGCGGCCGTGACGCCGCGGTCGAAGGTCTCGATCGAGATCCGCGTGCGCCTCGCCAGCACGTCGTCGAGGTGGCGCGCCCCCTCGTGCGTGACGGCGTACAGCACCTCGGCGCGCAGGTAGTGCTCCGCGCCCTCCAGCGGCTCGCCGAGGTCGGGGCGCTGGTCGATGAGCGCGAGCACCTCGTCGACGAGCCCGCCGTAGCGACCGAGCAGGTGGTCGACGACGCCGATGTCGAGGCCGGAGGAGCGGCTCAGCGCCACCCGCTGGTTGGTGCGCGCCTCGAAGCCCCAGGCCCCCATCAGCGGCACCCGGTCCGTGATCGAGGGCGGCGCGTGGTCGAAGCCCCGGATGGCGTGGTCGACGGCGTCGCGCGCCATGACCCGGTACGTCGTCAGCTTGCCGCCGGCGACCAGGACGAGGCCCGGGACGGGGTTGGCGACCGTGTGCTCGCGGGAGAGCTTGGTGGTCTCCCCCATCTCGCCCTCCTTGCGCATCGGCTTGAGCAGCGGGCGGAGGCCGGCGTAGACGCCGATGACGTCGCGGTGGTCGAGCGGGTCGCGGAGCAGGGTGTTGACGTGGCCGAGGAGATAATCGATGTCGGTGCGGCTGGCGGCCGGGTGCGCGAGGTCGAGGTCCCAGGCGGTGTCGGTGGTGCCGATGATCCAGAACTGGCCCCACGGGATCACGAAGAGCACCGACTTCTCGGTCTTGGTGATGAACCCGCACTCCGAGCGGATCCGGTCCTTCGGCACGACGATGTGGATGCCCTTGCTGGCGTCGACGTCGAGCTGCGCCTGGCCGCCGATGAGGTCCTGCACCTCGTCGGTCCACACCCCGGCCGCGTTGATGACGACCTTCGCGCGGATCTCGAGGTCGCGCTGGCCCTCCAGGTCGCGCGCGCTGACGCCGACCACACGGTCGCCCTCGCGCAGGAAGCCGGTGACCTTGGTGCGGGTGGCGACATGGGCGCCGTTGTTGGCCGCAGTGCGCGCGAGCGTCATCACCAGGCGGGCGTCGTCGACCTGGCAGTCGTAGTAGCGGATCGCGCCGTGGAGGCCCTCCGTCCTGATGTCGGGTGCCATCCGGGCGAGCTGCTTGCGGAAGACGTGCTTGTGCTTCGGGACCCCCATGTCGTACTTGCCGGTCATGGCCATGCCGTCGTAGAGCGCGACGCCGGCGCCGACGTAGGGGCGCTCCCACGCGTGCTCGAGCGGGTAGAGGAATGGCACCGGGCGCACGAGGTGGGGTGCGAGCCGGGTGAGCAGCAGGCCGCGCTCCTCCAGCGCCTCCTTGACCAGCGCGAAGTCGAACATCTCGAGGTAGCGCAGGCCGCCGTGGACCAGCTTGGACGAGCGCGACGAGGTGCCGGAGGCGAGGTCGCGCTGCTCGACGAGGCCGACCTTGAGCCCGCGCGTCACCGCGTCGAGCGCGGCACCTGCGCCGACGACCCCACCACCGACGACGAGCACGTCGAGCTCGCCGGAGCCGAGCTGCTGGAGGGCGTCTGCGCGCTGGTCGGCGTCGAGGGCCTTGGCAAGCGTCATGCGACCCAGTGTGTCAGTGCTGGACGACGACCTCGATGCGCTGGAACTCCTTGACCTCGGTGTAGCCCGTGGTCGCCATCGCGCGGCGCAGGGCGCCGACGAGGTTCATCGTGCCGTCGGCCACGCTCGAGGGGCCGAACATGATCTCCTGCAGCGTCCCGACGGGGGCGAACTCGACGCGCTCGCCGCGCGGCAGGTCGGCGTGGGTGGCCTCGCTCCCCCAGTGGAAGCCGCGGCCGGGGGCCTCGGTGGCCCGGGCCAGGGGCGAGCCGATCATCACCGCGTCGGCGCCGCAGGCGATCGCCTTGGCGATGTCGCCCGAGCTGCCGATGGAGCCGTCGGCGATGACGTGGACGTAGCGCCCGCCCGACTCGTCCATGTAGTCGCGGCGGGCCGCGGCGACGTCGGCGACGGCGCTGGCCATCGGCACCGCGACGCCGAGGACGGTGCGGGTGGTGTGGGCGGCGCCGCCGCCGAAGCCGACCAGCACGCCGGCCGCGCCGGTGCGCATGAGGTGGAGCGCGGCCTGGTAGGTCGCGCAGCCGCCGACGATGACGGGGACGTCGAGCTCGTAGATGAACTCCTTGAGGTTCAGCGGCTCGGACTGGCTGCTGACGTGCTCGGCGCTGACGGTCGTCCCGCGGATGACGAACATGTCGACGCCGGCGTCGACGACCGCCTTGACGTGGTCCTTGGTGCGTTGCGGCGACAGCGAGCCGGCGACGGTGACCCCCGCGGCGCGCATCTCCTTGAGCCGAGCCGTGATCAGCTCGGGCTTGATCGGCTCGGTGTAGATCTGCTGCATCCGGCGCGTGGCCTCGGCGCCGGTCAGCCCGGCGACCTCCTCGAGCAGGCCGGTCGGGTCGTCGTACCTCGTCCAGAGGCCCTCGAGGTTGAGCACCCCGAGACCACCCATCTGGCCGAGCGCGATCGCGGTCGAGGGCGACATGACCGAGTCCATCGGCGCCGCCACGACGGGGATGTCGAAGCGGTAGGCGTCGATCTGCCAGGCGGTGCTGACCTCCTCGGGGTCGCGCGTGCGCCGGGAGGGCACGATCGCGATGTCGTCGAAGGAGTACGCCCGACGTCCGCGCTTGGCGCGGCCGATCTCGATCTCGGTCATGGCGCGCAGCCTATCGGCGGTCAGCAGGTCCGGCCGGGCCCCCACCCGACCGGACCCGATGAGCCCGAGAACCCAACCCCCACAATTGGATCCGAGACCATCGTACTCAATTGTGGTGAACGTGCGTCCGATTTCCGGATCAGCGTCCGGCAGGTGGGCCGTCGATGGCCGTCCGCAGCGACCGGCGCAGCCAGGCGGCGTACCGCTCCGGCGTCCAGCCTCGGTGCTGGGCGAGGGTCAGGTAGGTCTCGGACCGGGTGAGCAGGTAGACCTCGTCAACCGCGTCAGGGGCCGCCTCGCCGGCGGCCAGCAGGTGGACCACCTCGGCGCACATCACGGCATGGCCCTGGTGCGCGCCGCGCACGAGCTCGCGCAGGACCGGGTCCTGCTCGGCGCCGTGCCCCAGCACCCACACCAGCGGACCCATGCGGACGACGGTCGCGGTGACGAACTCCACGAACCGGTCCAGCCGGGCGTCGAGATCGGGCTCGTCCGCGAGCCTCAGGTCCGCGAAGGCGGACTGCAGCCCTCCCCGGTGCCCGAATCCGAGTGTGCGGAAGGCCGCCATGAACAGGCCGGCCTTGCTGCCGAACGTCTTGGTCAGCAGCTCGACCGACACCCCCGCCTCCTCGGCGACGAGCGCGAGGGTCGTGCCGTTCCAGCCGTGCTCGGCGAAGAGGCGCGCGGCCACCTCGGCGACGTGGAGGCGCCGCTGCTCGGCCGCCGCGCGGCGACCGCTGGCGTCGTACGCGCGGCGCGCCGGGACGTCCTTCTCCTCCACGTCGCGAGCCTAGGTGAAGGCGACACCCGGGTCAGAAGCCGAGGTCGCGCGCAGTGCCCCGGATCCGGTCGGCGCTGGCGCGCAGCCCGGCGAGCTCGGCCTCGCTCATCGGCACCTCCAGGCGCCGCTCCGCTCCCCCGGACCCCACGACGGTCGGCACGGAGAGGCAGACGTCGCTGATGCCGTGGTAGTCCGACAGCAGCGTCGACACCGGCAGCACCCGCTTCTCGTCGCGCAGCACCGCCTCGATGATGCGGCTGGCCGAGACCCCGATCGCGTAGTTGGTGGCGCCCTTGCCCTTGATGATCTCGTAGGCCGCACCGACCACCTCGGCCGCCATCGCGTCGCGATCCTCGGCCGGCAGCAGGTCGGTGACCGGCACTCCGCCGATGCTCGCGCTGCTCCACAGCGGGATCTCGCTGTCGCCGTGCTCGCCGACGACGTAGGCGTGGACGTTCTGCACCGCGACCCCGCAGCGGGCGGCGACCAGCCCGCGCAGCCGCGCCGAGTCGAGGACGGTGCCCGAGCCGAAGAGCTGCTCGGTGCCGAGGCCGGTCAGCTTCTGGGCGGCGTAGGTCACCACGTCGACCGGGTTGGTGACCATCACGAAGCGGGCGTCCGGGGCGGCCTCGACGAGGGCCGGCATCAGCGAGCGGAGCATGCTCGTGGTCGACGCCGCGAGGTCGAGCCGCGTCTGCCCGGGCTGCTGCTTCGCACCCGCCGTCACCGCGACCACCTGGGCCCCGGCGCACACCGACACGTCGGCGGACCCCTCGACGTGCGCGGTCGGCAGGAACTGCAGGCCCTGGCGGAGGTCGAGCTCCTCGGCGCGCACCTTCGCGGCGTCGACGTCGTGCAGCGCGACGGTGGTGGCGACGCCGCGGACCAGGCACGCGTAGGCGAGCGTGGAGCCGACGGCGCCGGCGCCGACGATGGCGATCTTCGCGGAGGTCACGCCTCATCGTGGCAGGCGGCGCCGCCGGAGGACAGGGGCTGTCGGGGGCCTGCCCCTGCCAGGTCGCTCAGCCCAGGTGGTGCACCTCCTGGAGGCCGTAGACCGGCGTCTCGATCCCCTCGTGCCGCGCCTTGAGCTGGAGCGCGAGGTAGAGCGAGTAGTGGCGCGACTGGTGGAGGTTGCCGCCGTGCATCCAGAGATTGTCGACCTGGGTCGGCTTCCACATGTTGCGCTGCTCGCCCTCCCACGGGCCGGGGTCCTTGGTGGTCTCCGAGCCCAGGCCCCAGCACTTGCCGAGCCGGTCGGCGGTGTCCTGGTCGATCAGGTCGGCGACCCAGCCGTTCATCGAGTTGTAGCCGGTGGCGAAGACGACGACGTCGGCGGGCAGCGTCGTACCGTCCTCGAGGACGGCGGCGTCCTCGGTGAGGTGGTCGATCTGCCCCTGCACCAGGTGCACGTCGCCGTTGGCCACCAGCTCGGCGGCACCGACGTCGATGTAGTAGCCGGAGCCGCGGCGGAGGTACTTCATGAACAGGCCGGACCCGTCGTCGCCCCAGTCGTGCCGGAAGCCGGACTTCTCCAGCCGGTCGTAGAAGGCCTTGTCCTTCTCCGCCATCGCCTCGTAGGCCGGGATCTGGAAGGTGTGCAGGATCCGGTAGGGCAGCGAGGCGAAGATCAGGTCGGCCTTCTCCGTCGTGACGCCGGCGGCGACGGCGCGCTCGGAGTAGAGGTCGCCGAGGCCGATCTCCATCAGGCTGTCGCTCTTGACGATGTGGGTCGAGGAGCGCTGCACCATCGTCACGTCGGCGTCGTGCTCCCACAGCGCGCCGCAGATGTCGAAGGACGAGTTGTTGCTGCCGATCACGACCGCCTTCTTGCCGGCGTACGCATCGGGGCCGGGGTGCGCGGACGAGTGGTGGACGTCGCCCTTGAAGACGTCGGTGCCGGGGATGTCCGGCATCCGGGCCTTGCCGCTCATGCCGGTGGCGAAGACCAGCTGCTTGGGCCGGAGCGTCAGGGGCTTGCCCTCGCGCTCGACCTCGACGGTCCACTCCTGGGTCTCGTCCGACCAGGTGGCGCTGGAGGCCGTCGTGTTCGACCAGTAGGGCACCTCCATGATCTTCACGTAGGACTCGAGCCAGTCGCCGACCTTGTCCTTGGGCGCGAAGACCGGCCAGTTGTCCGGGAACTTGAGGTAGGGCAGGTGGTCGTACCAGACCGGGTCGTGCAGGCAGAGCGACTTGTAACGGTTGCGCCACTGGTCGCCCGGCCGCGGGTGCTTGTCGATCACCAGGCTCGGCACGCCGAGCTGGCGCAGACGGGAGCCGAGGGCGATGCCGCCCTGGCCACCGCCGATCACCAGGACGTAGGGCTGGGTGGTCGAGCCGAGGCTCTCGGCCTCGGCCTGGCGCCGCTCCTTCCAGGTGACGCGGTCCTTGAACGCGCCGTGCTGGGTGCCCATCGGGCGGTGGGTGCCGCGCGGCTCCTCGTGGCCCTTCAGCTCGTAGAGCGCGGTGAGCAGGGTCCAGGCGCGGTCCTCGCCGTCCTCATCCTTCAGCCGCAGCAGTCCGTTGCCGCGGCCGGTGCCGGTCTCGAAGGTGATCCACGCCGTCACCACGCCGTCGGCCTCGTCGGGCGGCTCGCTGGTCGCGAAGGCCGAGGCGCCCGACCGGGCGCCGGCCGCGCCGATCAGGTCGGCGACGCCGTCGCGGCCCTCGACGGTCTTGATGTTCCAGGTGAACGCCACCAGGTCGCGCCAGTAGCACTCGGTCGCGAAGAGGGCGGAGCCTGCGGCCGCGTCGCCGGCGGCGAGCGCCGCCTCGAAGCGGGCGAGCCACGCGTCCACGCGGGTCTGCGGGTCGGTGCCGGTCACGGGATCCAGGGTCTGGGTCATCGGTTCTCCTTCAACTACGCTGGTGTGACCGAGCACACACCGCCTCCACCGGGCGGCGACAGGGTTGCGAGAGGTTGCAACCGCTCGGCCCGAGGAAGCCCAGGGACATGGCATGACCGACCGCGACCTGCACCGCAGCCGTGAGGCCGCGCTCGCCGGTGGCGCCCGGGCACCCCTCCCCCGCACCGAGATCGCCGCGTCGTGGCGGCGCGTCGCGGCCGCCGGCCTCGACCCCGGGTCGGGCGCCGAGATCCCGCCCATCGACGGCGCCGAGCTCGAGCGGCGCCGCGCCGCGAGCGGGCTCGCCGACATCGTGCCGCGGCTGGCCGAGTCGCTGGCTCCCGTGGTCGACGCCGGCCAGCTGGTCGTCGTCGCCGACGCCGAGGGCCGGGTGCTCTGGCGCCTGGGCAGCAGCGGCGTACGACGCCTCGCGGACGACCTCGGCTTCGTCGGCGGCTCGGCGTGGACCGAGGCCAACGTCGGCACCAACGCGATCGGCACCGCGCTCGTGCTCGGCACCGGCGTGCACGTGCAGGGCCCGGAGCACTTCGTCGAGTCGCACACGCGCTGGGGCTGCGCGGCCGCGCCGCTCGTCGACCCGTGGACGGGCCGGACCCTCGGCGTCCTCGACGTGAGCGGCCCGAGCCGCGGGATGCACCCGGCCGAGCTCGCCCTGGTCCAGCTCGCCGCCCAGATGACGTCCACCGAGATCGTGGCCCGCCACCGCGCGGCCCTCGACCGGCTCCGCGCCCGCGCCGCACCGCTGCTGGCCGGGCTGAGCGGCGACGCGCTCGCCATCGACTACGCCGGGCACCTCGCCGCCGCCATCGGCAACCGCAGCCCCGAGCGGGTGGCGCTGCCCGACCCGCTGGCGGCCGGTCGGGTCTGGCTGCCGACGCTGGGCCACGCCACGGCGGAGCCGCTCGACGGCGGCTGGCTGCTGCGGCTGGAGTCGGGCGAGACCACCGACCCCGCGTCGTCGTCGCTCGTCCTCGAGCTCGACGGCGACCCCCGTCTGGTCGTCTCCGGCCCGAGCGGATCGTGGTCGCGCACCCTCTCGCCGCGCCACGCCGAGATCGTGCTGTCCCTGCTCGAGGCGGGCCACGACGGGCGCACGGCCGGGCAGCTCTCCGAGGACCTCTTCGACGACCCCCGCCGCACCGTCACGGTGCGCGCGGAGATGTCGCGGCTGCGGCGGCTCGCCGGCAGCCTGCTGCTCTCCGGCCCCTACCGGCTGGCGCCCGGCCTGGCGACCGAGGTCCGCGGCGGCCGGGCCGGGGCGCTGCCGCGCTCGTCGGCCCCTGTCGTACGACGGTGGCGCGCGGGGGCCTGAGGCGTCCGGTAACAAGTCGTGCACACCTTGGCAAAGTCGCCACGCCGTCCGGACGCTGTTCCTACGGTAAAAACGTGGGGAACCTGGGGAAGCGGCACGGCTCGTGGCCGCAACGAACGATCGCGCGCACGCTCGCGTCCGTCTGCGTCGCCGGCGGGCTGCTGAGCCTGGCCGCGCCCGCGGCGCACGCCGACGACGACTACCCGTACGCCTGGCAGGGCCAGTGCCCGATCGTGCCGCAGGAGCCGATCGAGGAGCCCACCCCCACCCCGACACCCGAGCCCGCGAAGGGCCCCGACGCCGGTGACAAGCCCGGCGACAAGGCCGACCCGACGCCCGCCGTCGAGACACCTCCGCCCCCGCCGCCGGTGCTCGACCCGGTCAGCGGCCACCTCTACGACCCGCGCGGGCCGAAGCCGACCTGCGCGAAGTGGATCTGGGCGATCAACGGCTCGATCGGCGACCCGTGGGGCTTCGTGCTGCGCAACTGCACGAGCTTCGTCGCGTGGCGCCTCCAGGAGCGCAACCGGCTGGCCGGCTTCTCCAACTCCTTCGGCGGCCAGCACTGGGGCAACGCGGAGCACTGGGACGACGCCGCCCGGGCGCTGGGCTACCGCGTCGACCACGTGCCCGCGATCGGCGCGGTCGCGCAGACCGACGCCGGCCGCGTCGGCCACGTCGCCTGGGTCAGCGCGATCGGTCCCGGCACGGTGACGATCGAGGAGTACAACCACTCGCTCCCCGGCGGCTACGGAACCCGCACCGTCCCGGTCAGCGACTTCCGCTACCTCCACCTCGACGACGTGGCGCCGTCGCCGCTCGTCGGGTCGGACCGCCCCGTGGTGTCCGTGCCGGACCGGCTCGGTGAGTCGTGGACCGCCCGCGTCGACGACGGCGGCACCCTCCGCGTCGCCCAGCCGGGGCGCCGCTCCCGCGTCGTGGGCCCGCGCGGCGGGTTCTCCCCCGTCGTGGCGCCCGCGCTCACGCTCGACCGCCGCGGCCGCCCCTGGGTCGCGGCGACCACCCGTGACGGCCGGGCGCTGGCCGGCACCGTCCGCGGTGCCCGCTTCGTGCTTCGGACGGTCGGCACCGCCGCACCCACGTCGAGCCCGGCGCTGGTCCTCTCACGCACCGGGCGCCCGGTGCTCGCCGCGGTCTCCCCGGACGGCACGCTCACCACCCGGCGCTTCACGCAGCAGGGTCGCTGGAGCGCCCCGGCCCGCGTCGGCAAGGCAGGCTCGTGGGCGACCCACACCGCCCCGGTCCTCGGCAGCGACACCTCGGGCCGCACCTGGCTCGTGGCGGTCACCGTGAACGGTGGGACCTACGCCCAGTCGCTCGAGCGCGGCCGGCTCACGAGGCTCACCGGGCCCGCCGGATCGATCACCTCGACGCCTGCGCTGAGCGTGGCCGGTGACGGCACCACGCGGCTGCACCAGGTCAGCGCGACCGGGGTGCTCACCGTCCGCACCCTCGCGGGCCGCCGCTGGAGCCGTCCTGCGACGCTCGACGGCGACTGGTCGACGTACGCCTCACCGGCTGTCGGCGACGTCGCCGGCCGACTGGTGGTCGCGGTCGTCGACCGACGCGGCACCCTGCACCTGCGGGCTGCCCTCCCCGGACAGCGCTCCCGTGTGGCCCCGCGCCTCCGGTCCGCCGGCGACCCGACCCGCTCCCCCGGCCTGGTGACCCGCCGCAACGGCGGCGTCTTTGTGGTGTCACTCGGTGCCCGGCGGGCCCCGCAGGCCCGCCTGCTCACGCGGCCCGCCTCGGCCGTCAGCGGCAAGATCTCGCCGACCCGCGGCGGCTTCACCCCCTGACCGTCGCACCCACCCGGACGTACGACGACGCGACCACCCCCGGAGCGGGGATGGCCGCGTCGCGTCTGTCAGGTCAGCGGCCGGCGTAGGCCCACGACGAGACGTTCTCCGTGTTCTCCAGTCCGGTGAAGCCCTCGGCGGGCGAGTAGGTGTCGGTCACGAACTCGATGTTCTCGTCGTCCGCGGTGCCACCGAGGTTGTCCGGCCCGACCCCGTAGAGGTTCTGGCCGAAGTTCGCGCCGCCGGAGTCCATCATGTTGTGGATCTCGTCGGCGTTGTCGGTGTGGTAGTTGCCGATCGTGTGCCCGATCTCGTGGGCGGTCACGTTGGCCACGGCGGCCGACACGAACCCGATCCGGTCACTGGTCGCGTTCATGTAGGTGTTGAGCGACGACGCCGGTCCGGCCGCCGCGCTCAGCACGTCGAGCAGCACGATCGCCTCGTCCTGGTGGCCGAAGTTGCCCGGGTCGATGTACTGCGCGATGCCGATCGTGCTGATGCCGGTCTCGGCGATCGTGCCCGCGATGTAGATCCGCGAGACGTTCTCCTGGCCGATCAGCTCCGGGTTGGTGCGGGCGTTGAGCACGTCGACGTTGACCGTCGGGTTGGTGCCCGAGAGCTCCGCCTGGATGTTGCGCCGCACCTGGTTGACGATGCGGTTCTCCACCTTGCGCGCGTCGGCGCGCGCGATGCCCCACTGCGGGACGAAGGCGGCGAACGGCGACACGTTGCGCTGGCCGGGTCCGCCCCAGGTGCCGGTGTTGACGCGACCGGGGGCGAAGTCGAGCAGCACGGTCTGCCGGCGACCGCGGTCGCCCTGGGTGCCGGGACGGTAGCCCTCGACGAGGACGTCGTAGGCGCCGGTGCCGCCGGAGACCTGGACGGAGTACCAGCCCGCCTCCTCCGCGACGTAGGCGATGGCGGTGTTGCCGCCGCCCGGCAGCGGGGAGGTCGGCGGGTAGAGGAAGGACGCGTCGGTGCCGACGCCGCCCACGCGCTCCTCGCCCGACGGCGTACGCACGGTCAGGCCGGTGGCCGCGCCGGTGCCGGTGGAGCCGATGGTGTCACCGGGGCGGAGCCGGACGGAGTAGTAGTCGGCGTCGAGCTTCGCGCTGGCGATCGAGACCCGGTAGTTGCCGGTGTCGGCGCCGCCGGCGCCGCTGCCGGAGTCGGTCGGGTCGGCCGGCAGCGGGTCGAGGGCGTAGCCGCCGACCATGACGTAGTAGGTGCCGGGAGCCTCGGGCTTGTAGCTCACGCTGCTCAGCAGGCCGGTGCCGCTGTCGTCGTCGGCGGCCACGGGCGTGCCGTCGGCGGCGTAGACGACGAGGATCGTGTCGGTGGTGGTCGCGCTGCCCTCGGTGTTGGCGGTGAGGGTGAGGCCGGCGCCGACCTCGACGGCGTAGAAGTCGAAGTCGTTGGTGCCGTCACCGGCGGGGGCGGGGCCGTGCGGTCCGTCGCCCAGCACCGAGTTGGTGACCGTGGAGCCGCCTGCCGCGGTGATGGCCGTCGGCGTGGCCAGCGGGATGGAGCCCTGGTCCTCGGTCGTGGTGACGGTGCGCGGCGTGCTGGCCGGCGGCGGGGCCAGGCTGCCGAGGATGCGGACGGCCGGCATCTTGGCGGCGGCGGTGCCGAACTGGGTGATCGGCTCGGCGTCGGCGTGGGAGTCGTTGGACCCCGCGGTGCCGTCGGGCTCCTCCTCGTCGTGGACGAACGGCGTCAGCACGGCCTTCGCCGAGACACGCGAGCGCCCGGACCCGAGCGCCTCGCGGCGGTTGGCGGCGAGCCGCTTCGAGTCGGCCCGCTGCTCGGCCTTGGCGTGCATGAGCTTGTTCCAGGCGAAGTAGTTGGCGTCGGTGAGCGACGGCAGGTTCGCGAGGTACGGGTTGGGGTTGGCCTTCGCCGTCAGCGAGGCGGCGTTCTCCTCCTTGGGCGCGACCTGGAACCCCAGGTCGAGGGCCGTCTGCTGCGACGGCGTGATGCTGTCGTCACCGGATGGTGCGGCGGTGGACAGGGCTGGGGTGACGACGGCCAGCAGGCCGGCGGTGCCGGTCGCGACCAGGATGTTTCTGCGCACTGAAGCGCTCCTCCCGAGAGAAATCGGGATCGAGCACATCGTGGTCGATGGATCGCATCGTCGCGGGGCCCGATCCCCTGACTCTGGTCAAGGTAGGTCCTACTGACCAGTTCGGGAAGAGACCGAAGTCGGAACCTCAGGCGCCGCTGTAGTTGGGCGCCTCGACGGTCATCTGCACGCCGTGCGGGTGGCTCTCCTTGAGCGAGGCCGAGGTGATCCGGACGAACCGGCCCTTGTCCTGGAGCTCGGGGATGGTCCGGGCGCCGACGTAGAACATCGACTGGTTGAGCCCGCCGACGAGCTGGTGGGCGACCGCGGACAGCGGGCCGCGGTAGGCGACCTGGCCCTCGATGCCCTCCGGGACGATCTTGTCGTCGCTGGTGACCTCGGCCTGGAAGTAGCGGTCCTTGGAGTACGACTTCTTGCCGCGGCTGCTCATCGCGCCGAGCGATCCCATGCCGCGGTAGGACTTGAACTGCTTGCCGTTGACGAAGACCACGTCGCCCGGCGACTCCTCGCAGCCGGCCAGCATCGAGCCGACCATGACCGAGTCGGCACCCGCGACGAGCGCCTTGGCGATCTCGCCGGAGTGCTTCATGCCGCCGTCGGCGATCAGGGGCACGCCGGCGGGCTTGGTCGCCAGCGACGCCTCGTAGACGGCCGTCACCTGCGGGACACCGACGCCGGTGACCACGCGGGTCGTGCAGATCGAGCCGGGGCCGACGCCGACCTTGACCGCGTCGGCACCCGCGTCGACGAACGCCTGCGCGCCCTCGCGGGTCGCGACGTTGCCGCCGATGACCTGCACGTGCTTCGTCGCCGGGTCGGACTTGAGCCGCCGGACCATGTCGAGCAGGAGGTGGACGTGGCCGTGCGCGGTGTCGGCGACGAGCACGTCGACACCGGCCTCGATGAGGGTCGTCGCCCGCTCCCAGGCGTCGCCGAAGTAGCCGATGGCCGCACCGACGAGCAGCCGGCCGTCGGCGTCGTACGACGCGTGGGGGAACTGCTCGCCCTTGACGAAGTCCTTCACGGTGATGAGGCCACCGAGGCGACCCTCGCCGTCGACGAGCGGGAGGCGCTCGCGCTTGTGCGCGCGCAGCAGGGAGGTCGCCTCGTCGCGGGAGATGCCGATGGGGCCGGTGATCAGGCCCTCGCTGGTCATCACCTCGGTGACCTTGGTGGTCGCCCACTCCGCGACCGGGGTGAAGCGCAGGTCGCGGTTGGTGATGATGCCGAGCAGGTGGTTGTCGAGGTCGACGACGGGAAGGCCGGAGACGCGGTACTCCCCGCAGATGCGGTCGAGCTCCTCCAGCGTCGCGTCGGGGCCGATCGTAACGGGGTTGGAGATGATCCCGGTCTGGGTGCGCTTGACCAGGTCGACCTGGCGGGCCTGGTCCTCGATCGAGAGGTTGCGGTGCAGCACGCCCATGCCACCCTCGCGGGCCATCGCGATCGCCATCCGCGCCTCGGTGACCGTGTCCATCGCGGCGCTGATCAGCGGGACCTTGACCGAGATCTCGCGCGTGAGGCGCGTCGTGGTGTCGATGTCGCTCGGCGCGAGGTCGGACTCGCCCGGCAGCAGCAGCACGTCGTCGTAGGTGAGGCCCAGGGCGGCGAACTTCTCGGGGATCTCCACGCGCCCATTCTACGGGCGGGGCGTGCGTGCTCTGAGAGGGTGTTCGCCATGGGGTCGGCGGCACGGGTCGAGGTGACCCGACAGGGGCGTGTGGTGTGGCTCGCCGCGCTCGCCGCCTTCGTCGCCCGGTTCCCCGGACTGCTCTGGCCGCTGCGCCCCGACGAGGCCGGGTTCCTCCTGGTCGCGCGGAGCCTGAACCCCGAGCCCGACTCGCTCTACGGCCACTACTGGGTGGACCGCCCGCCGCCGATCATCTGGCTGATGCGGGCCACCGACTGGGTCGGCGGGGCCTACACCCACCGCCTCGTCGGCGCCCTCGCGTGCTCGCTCCTCGTCCTCGCCGCGGCGGCCGCGACCCGGGAGATGGCCCGCCGGGCCGGCGTCGTCGACCCCGCTTCCGTACGACGTCTCGCCGGGTGGGTCGCGGTCGGCACCGCGGCCCTGGTGAGCAACGCCCAGATCGACCCGGTCGCCGCCAAGGGCGAGGTCTTCGGCATCCCGCTGGTGATGGCGTCGTGCTGGCTCGCCCTGCGGGCCGTGCGCCGGGTGTCGGCCCTCGACGCCTTCTGGGCCGGCGCCCTGGCCGTGCTGGCGCTGGGCTTCAAGCAGAGCATCTTCGGCGGCATCGTCTTCGGGGCGGTGCTGCTGGTGGGCTCCGCGGTGTCGCGGCACATCCCGTGGCGGACGGCTGGGAGGTTCGCCGCCGCAGCGGCCGCGGGCGCCGCCGTGCCGGTCGCAGTGGTGGTCGCGTGGGCCCTCGCGTCGGGGGTGCGGCTCCACACGCTCTGGTACGCCTCCGTCTCCTTCCGCTCCGACGCCAGCCGGGTCATCGCCGGGCAGAACTCCGAGGGAGCCCAGAGCCGCATCGGGGTCCTGGCTGCGGTCTTCGTCGGCACCGGGATGCTGCTCGTGCTCGCCTGCTTCCTCGCCCGGGTGCGCCCGCTCCTGCGCCACGACGCGGTGCCGGTCGTCGCGGTGCTGGCGATGGTGACGGTCGACCTGGTCGGGGTGGCGCTGAGCGGCAGCTTCTGGATGCCCTACCTGTTCGTGCTCATCCCTCCCCTCTCCCTCGCGCTGGCCGCGCTCGTGGCCCACGACGACCTCCGTCTCTCGCGCCGACGGCTGTCGCCGGCCTGCGTCGGCTTCGTGGTCGCCTCCAGCGTGATCGCCCTCGCGTCCTGGACCGGCTCCTGGGTGACCGGCCGGGTGCCGGTGGAGATCCGCACCGGCGAGGCGATCGCCGCGGCGGCCCGACCGGGCGACCGGGTGCTGGTCTACGGCGGCCGCGCCGACATCCAGTGGTCGAGCCGCGCCGGGTCGCCGTACCCCTATCTCTGGTCGCTGCCGATGCGCACCCTCGACCCCGGGCTCGAGGACCTCCGCAAGGTGCTCACCGGCAGCAACCCGCCGACGTGGTTCGTCGAGGCGTCCTACATCAACACGTGGAGCGAGCTCGGCACGCGACCCATCGAGCGGTCGCTGATCAGCAAGTACGAGTTCATCCGCACTGCGTGCGACCGCTACCGGATCTACCACCTCAACTCCGTCGACCCGATCGACGTGAAGGTGGACTGCCGCACGCCCTACCGGACCATCTGGGGCACGTGAGGACGGCGCGTACCACATGCGACAGGCCCGCACCGGAGTCCGGTGCGGGCCTGTCGTGCGGAGCGGGGTCGGTCAGTGACCGTGGCCGTGCCCGTGGCCGGCGGCCGCGGGCTCCTCGTCCTCGGGCTTGTCCACGACGAGGGTCTCGGTCGTGAGCAGCATCGCGGCGATGGAGGTCGCGTTGACGAGGGCCGAGCGGGTGACCTTGACCGGGTCGAGGACGCCCTGGGCGACCAGGTCGCCGTACTCGCCGGTCGCGGCGTTGTAGCCGTTGCCGACACCGAGCTCGCGGACCTTGGCGGTCACGACGTAGCCGTTCTCGCCGCCGTTCTCGGCGATCCAGCGCAGCGGCTCGTCGGCGGCCTTGCGGACCACGCGGACACCGGCAGCCTCGTCACCGGTGAGGCCGAGGTTGTCGTCGAGCACCGAGACGGCGTGGATGATGGCGGAACCGCCACCGGCCACGATGCCCTCCTCGATCGCGGCGCGCGTCGCGGAGACGGCGTCCTCGATGCGGTGCTTCTTCTCCTTCAGCTCCACCTCGGTGGCGGCGCCGACCTTGATCACGCACACGCCGCCGGCCAGCTTGGCGAGGCGCTCCTGGAGCTTCTCGCGGTCCCAGTCGGAGTCGGTGTTCTCGATCTCGGCCTTGATCTGGTTGACGCGGCCCTCGACGGCGGCGCTGTCGCCAGCACCCTCGACGATGGTGGTCGTGTCCTTGGTGATGACGACGCGGCGCGCCTGGCCGAGGACCTCGAGGCCCACCTGGTCGAGCTTGAGGCCGACCTCGGGGGCGACGACCTGACCACCGGTCAGGGTCGCGATGTCCTGCATCATCGCCTTGCGGCGGTCACCGAAGGCGGGGCTCTTCACCGCGGCGACGTTGAACGTGCCGCGGATCTTGTTGACGACCAGGGTCGAGAGCGCCTCGCCCTCGACGTCCTCGGCGAGGATGAAGAGCGGCTTGCCGGTGGCGATGACCTTCTCGAGCACCGGGAGCAGCTCCTGGATCGAGGAGATCTTGCCCTGGTGGAGCAGGATGTAGGCGTCGTCGAGGACGGCCTCCATCGACTCCGGGTCGGTGACGAAGTACGCCGAGATGTAGCCCTTGTCGAACTGCATGCCCTCGGTGAACTCGAGCTCGGTGCCCATGGTGTTGGACTCCTCGACCGTGATCACGCCGTCCTTGCCGACCTTGTCGAAGGCCTCGGCGAGCAGGTCGCCGATGTGGCTGTCACGGCTGGAGATCGTGGCGACGGACGCCATGTCCTCGCGGGACTCGACCTCGCGGGCGGCCTCGCGCAGCGCGTCGCCGACGGCCTCGGCCGCCGCGTCCATGCCGCGCTTGAGGCCCATCGGGTTGGCGCCGGCCGCGACGGCACGCAGGCCCTCGTGGACCATGGCCTGGGCCAGCACGGTGGCGGTGGTGGTGCCGTCACCGGCGACGTCGTTGGTCTTGGTGGCCACCTCCTTGGTGAGCTGGGCACCGAGGTTCTCGAACGGGTCGTCGAGCTCGACCTCGCGAGCGACGGTCACACCGTCGTTGGTGATCGTGGGGGCGCCCCACTTCTTGTCGAGGACGACGTAGCGGCCCTTGGGGCCGAGCGTCACCTTGACGGCGTTGGCGAGGGCGTCGACGCCGCGCTCGAGGGCGCGGCGGGCGTTCTCGTCGAACTCCAGGATCTTGGGCATCGAAGTGCTCCTAGGAAGAAAGGAAAAGGGGCCTGACGTGCCTGGCGCCCGGCTGGCAAGGCGCCGCCGCGAAGGCGACCTTGGAGCGGAGCGGTCGTCGAGCGGCGAGCAACGCCGCCAGCCGGGATGCCAGGTGCGTCAGGAAACGACCGCGAGGATGTCGCGAGCAGACAGGATGAGGTACTCCTGGCCGGCGTACTTGACCTCGGTGCCGCCGTACTTGCTGTAGATGACCTTGTCACCCACCGCGACGTCGAGCGGGACGCGGTTGCCGTTGTCGTCGATGCGACCGGGACCGATCGCCACGACCTCGCCCTCCTGGGGCTTCTCCTTGGCGGTGTCCGGGATGACCAGGCCGGAGGCGGTGGTCTGCTCGGCTTCGAGCGTCTGGACCACGATGCGGTCCTCGAGGGGCTTGATGTTGACCGACACTTCGGATCAACCTCCACTTTCTCTTCACGAGATTCTTCAGGAGACCGGACCCTTGTGTCCGGGCTCCCAGGACGTGGGCTCGCGATCCGGGCGGCACGCCGTCGCGGGGGTCGTGCCAGGCTCACGAGCGTTGGCGCTCTCGGGGTGAGAGTGCCAGCACAGACGCTAGCACTCTGCCCAACCGAGTGCTAGCGCAGGCTGGTCACGGACCGCCTGACAGGATGCCCACGTGGAGATCGAGACGCTGGAGTGGCTGCAGACGACCGACGGCGGGCGCCTGCTGGTCCACGCCGCCCAGGCCTGGGCCGACCACGCCGGCGACCCGGTGCGGGTCGCGAGCGTCGTACGACGTCTCGAGCCCGACGCCGAGAAGGCGGCCGCCGCCACCACCCAGGCGCAGCTGCGCGAGAAGGGGGTCGCGAAGCTCGGGGAGGCCGCCCGGCTGATGTTCTTCACCCCCGACGCGCTCGAGCAGGCCACCCGCACCCGCGTCGCCGACCACCGCGCCGCGCGACTGGCGGCGGCGATCCCCGGCGGCAGTGTGATCGACCTCGGCTGCGGGATCGGCGGCGACCTGATCGCCTTCGCGCGAGCGGGCCTGCTCGCCGCCGGCGTCGAGCTCGACCCGGTCCGGGCCGCCATGGCCCGGGCCAACCTGACCGCGCTCGGGCTGCCCGGCGCGGTGCAGGCCGGCGACGCGACCACCGTCGACCCGCGGGGCTTCGACGCTGCCTTCGCCGACCCGGCCCGGCGCGGAGGACGCGGCCGGGTCTTCGACGTCGAGGGCTGGACCCCGCCGTGGCCGTGGGTCCTCGACCTGCTGGCTCGTCGTTCGCTCGTCAAGGTCGCGCCGGGCATCGGCCACGACCTGGTGCCCGCCGGCGTCGAGGCCGAGTGGGTCAGCGACGGCGGCGAGGTCAAGGAGGCCGTGCTCTGGTCGCCCGACCTGTCGACCACCGACCGGCGCGCGACCGTCATCGGTGACCGCGGCCTGGCCACCCTCACCGACGAGGACGACCCCGGCGCGGACGTCCGTGGCGTCGGCGCCTTCCTCTACGAGCCCGACGGCGCCGTGATCCGCGCCGGCCTCGTCACGGCAGTGGCGGCCGGCGTCAACGGCGGGCTCGTCGACGAGCACATCGCCTACGTCACCAGCGACGACTCGTTCCGTACGCCGTTCGCCCGGGGCTACCGCGTGGTCGAGCACCTCCCCTACCGCGAGAAGCAGCTCAAGGCGGCCCTGCTCGAGCGCGGCATCGGCCGGCTGACGATCAAGAAGCGCGGCGTCCAGGTCGTGCCCGAGGAGCTGCGCAAGCGGTTGGCCCTCAAGGGCGACAACGAGGCGACCCTCGTGCTGACCCGGGCCGCCGGCCAGGGCACGGCGCTGCTGGTCGAGCCCTTCTGAGTCACTCCCCGAAGTCGCACCCGGAGCGCTCGACGCCGGCGACCCTCACGGGCAGGCGACCAGGCGCTGGCGCCTTCCCGAGCAGCACCTCGACGAGCACGTCCATCGCGGCAGGGGTGTCGCCGAAGGTCGCGATGCGCGTGGGGGCGGACACCCGGCCGAGCACCCACGGACTGTCGGTGGCGACCGCCACGTCGCCGTCGACCGGCGCATCGTGGAAGCCGGTGAAGCCGACGGGCGTGCCGGCGGCCAGACGAGCGTCCTCGCGGGCGGTCCACGAGGCGAGGCGTCGCTCGCGCCGGGCCTCCGCCTTCTTCCACGCCCGCTTGCGCAACTTGTACTTCTTGCGGCGCTCCCCCGGCTTGCGGTGCGGCTTCGGGATCGCCCGGGCGAGCCGCGCCGGCGTCGCCTTGCGCAGCAGCACGTCGAGACCGGCACGGCCAGCCGCCGCGGTGAAGACCGAGACCGCGGCGGGATCGCCGTAGGCGTAGACCTGCTGCCCGACGACGCGACCGGTGCACTCGCCGGCGACCATCGTCACCGCGGCAGCCGACAGGGCGCGGGAGGCGCCCCTGGCCGCTCCGGGCGTCGCGCCGCCGGGACCGGCCAGGTGGGTCAGCAGCGCGATCTGCCGTGCCGCGGCCTGGTCCAGGCGCCGGCGGGGCAGCGAGCCCGCCTTCACCGCACGGACGATGGCGGACCGTGCGACGGCCGGCGACGGCGGCATCAGGAGCACGTCGGCCCCGGCGCGCAGCGCCTGCACCGCCGTACGACCCGGGTCGCGGCCGCGGGTCACACCGGCCATGTCGAGGGCGTCGGTGACGACGAGGCCGCCGAAGCCGAGGTCGTCGCGCAGCAGGCCGGTCACCACCTTGCGCGAGAGGGACGACGGGACGCGCGGGTCGATGGCCCGCACGTCGAGGTGCCCGACCATCACGGCCGGCAGGCCTGCGCCGATCGCGGTGCGGAACGGCACCAGGTCGGTCGTGCGGAGCTCCTTGCGCGACTTGGTCTGCACAGGAAGCGTGACGTGGCTGTCGGCCGGGACCGAGCCGTGCCCGGGGAAGTGCTTGACCACCGGCAGGATGCCGGACGAGGCGAAGCCGTTCGCCGCGGCGACGACGTGCTCGGCCACCGTGCTGGGGTACGACGACGCGGCGCGCGACCCGATGGTCGGGTCGCCCGGACCGGACGTCACGTCGGCGTCGGGGGCGAAGTCGACGGTGAAGCCGAGCCCGCGCAGCTCGGCCCCGCTGGCGGCGTAGGACTGCTGGGTCAGCGTGACGTCGCCGGCGGCACCGGCGCTCATGAACGCCGGGAAGCGGGTGGCGGCACGACGCAGCCGTTCGACGACGCCGCCCTCCTGGTCGACGCCGAGGAACAGCGGCCACTTCCGGCCGACCTTGCGGGTGAGCCGGGAGGTGAGGGCCTGGACCTGCGCGGCCGAGGCGATGTTGGAGTCGAAGGCGATCACGCCGCCGAGGTGCAGGTCGCGGACCATCGCGACCGGCGCCGCCGTGCCCTGCCAGTCGGCCACGATGACCTGCCCCGCCAGCTGTGGGAGCCGCATCCGGTGCACGATCCCCGCGGCCCGGTCCAGCTCGGCGCGGTCCGGGCCCCAGCCCTCGGCCAGCCCGAGCTCCTCGGACGGCGTCTGCGGCGTGGCGGCCTCTCCCTGCGCGGCGCTCTCGGCGGCCGGCTCGTCGCGGGGATCGTCCTCTCCCCCGTCGCAGGCGGCGAGCGAGGCGAGCAGCGCCAGGGTGGCCAGCAGGCTGGTGCCCCTGGCCGTCACGCCTCTCGTCATGCTGCTCCGCATCCGGCCATGGTGGCAGGTGCCACCGTCACCGGCCGTGCCGGTCCACGCGCTGCCAGGGCCAGTCGGCGGCCAGCCAGGCGGCGACCGCGTCGGCCAGCGGCTCGTCGAGCCCGGCCCGGCTCGCGGTGACCCACGACCGCACCTGTGCGTCGTGGCCCTCGGACTTCGAGGGGTAGATGTAGACGCAGCCGATCACCTCGGCGGACCCCGGGTCGATGACCGTGAACGTGAAGCCCGTGCGCGCCTCGAAGTCGGCCGCGTGCCGCACCAGGTCCGCGAGGTTGTCCTCGGACGACATGCCGCCCTCCGGAGGCCAGCTGCCTCCCACGAAGCCGGTCGTGCCGCGCACGTGCTCGATGCTCGAGGTCCACGCTTCGAGGTCGGAGTCGTTGTGCTGCGGCCCGAGCGGCTCGAGCCGGAACTCGTCGGTCACCAGCTCCCGGGGTGGCTCGAAGTCCTCGGGGACGAACGGCTCGCTGCTCATGCCCCGACCGTAGCCCCGGGTACCGGCGCGGTGCTCTCCGTTTCCATCCCGCCACCTCCCATCCCTCCACCCCCCATCCCCCCGACGACCGGCCGGCCGCCCCCTTGCACCTGAGTCGCTGAGCGACTCACTGCCAAGGGAACGCCGCGTGCGGCACGGGTTCCGGCGGCACTTGCAGCTGAGTCCGTCAGCGACTCAGCTGCAAGTACGGGAGGTGGCCGGACGGAGCGGTGCGGGTGGGGTGTGGTCAGGAGCGGGCTGTGCGCCACGAAGGCACTCGACGCCTGTGGACGAGTGCGGGCTGTGGAGGAGGAACGCGGGGTTGTCGGTGGGGGTGGGTCGGATGGGCGTACGACGACGAGCACGACGAGGAGCAGGCATGACGATCTCGCTCACCCGGGTCGATCCCGCGGAGATGGCCGACTGGACCGAGGCCGAGGTGGACCACTACCTGATGGGTCCCTTCGACGGGGAGATCCCCGGGCTGGTGCGACGGATTCGGAGGATCCTCGACGTCTCACAGCGGGGGCTGGCCAAGATGCTCGGCATCTCGCAGTCGCAGGTGGCGCGGTGGGAGACGCGGCGCACGAGCCCGCGAGCCACGGTCCTGCTGGAGATGCTCAGACTGGCGGGGCTGCGGCTCAGCCTCCACGACCAGGAGACCGGGAAGGAGGTGGAGCCCATGCGGGACGACGGAGGTCGCGACCGGGCCAGGCGTCGCTACCCGGCGCACGTCGACCTCGAGGTCACGGGCTGGTGGGCCCCGCGCGACGCCATGATGACGGGGCAGGGCCCGTGGTGGCGGGGACGGTCACGGAAGTGGGAGGTGCCGTCGGTCCGCTACCACCACCGCAGGTGGAAGCGCATCCTTCGCGACGTCTACGGCACGCCGGTGGACCACCCTGCGCGGCACCAGCTGGTCGCCGAGGCGTTCCACCTCGATGAGCTGCGGGAGGAGCGCCGACTACGTGCGCACGCGATTCACCCACCGGGGACCACCCCCATCGCTGCCCATGGCCGGCTGGGCGCCTGACTTCGGTCAGACGTTGGCCCGCTCGGCGCCGATCGTCGTGTCGGGTCCGTGGCCGGTGTGCACGACCGTCTCGTCGGGGAGCTCGAGGAGCCGCGCACGGATCGACTCCTTGATCAGGTCGGCGTCGCTGAAGGACCGCCCCGTCGCGCCCGGCCCGCCCTCGAAGAGGGTGTCGCCGGTGAAGACGCAGCCCAGGTCGTGGACGTAGAGGCACACCGCGCCCGGCGCGTGGCCCGGCGTGTGGATCACCGTCACCGCGGCACCGCCGATCGTCAGGGACTGCCCGTCGCTCAGGTCGACGTCCCACAGCTCAGCGCCCTCCTCGTCCCCACCGTGCGTGAGCTCCCACAGCGGCCGGTCGTCGGGGTGCAGCAGGACCGGCGCCCCGGTCGCCACCCGCAGCGCCGGCGCGACGCGCACATGGTCGTCGTGGGCGTGCGTGCACACGATCGCCTTCACCGCCCGACCCGCCACGACCCCGAGGATCGCGTCGACGTCGTGAGGGGCGTCGATGACCAGGCACTGCTCGTCATCACCGATGACCCACACGTTGTTGTCGACGTCGTAGGTCTCCCCGTCGAGGCTGAACGTGCCCGAGACGACGGCGTGGTCCACGCGGAGCCCGGTCCTGGTGGACATCAGAAGACCACCACGCTGCGCAGCACGTCGCCCCCGTGCATCTTGTCGAACGCGGCCTCCACGTCCCCGATCCCGATCTCCTCGGTCACGAACGCGTCGAGGTCGAGCCGGCCCTGCTGGTAGAGGTCGACCAGCATCGGGAAGTCACGCGAGGGCAGGCAGTCGCCGTACCAGGACGACTTCAGCGAGCCGCCGCGGCCAAAAACGTCGATGAGCGGGATGTCGGGCACCTTCATGTCCGGGGTGGGTACGCCGACCAGCACCACCGTGCCGGCCAGGTCGCGGGCGTAGAACGCCTGCTTCCACGTCTCCGGGCGACCGACGGCGTCGATCACGACGTCGGCCCCACCCTCGTGCCCGGTGCCGTCCGGCGGCGGGGTCAGCGACCGGATCGCCTCGACCGCGTCGACCTCCGTCGAGTTCACCGTGTGGGTCGCGCCGAGCTTCTTCGCGGTCTCGAGCTTCCGGTCGTCGATGTCGACCGCGATGATCTTCGCGGCACCGGCCAGCGCGGCACCCGCGATCGCGGCCGCACCCACACCACCACAGCCGATCACCGCGACCGTCGAGCCGCGACCGACGTTGCCGGTGTTGATCGCCGCACCCAGGCCGGCCATCACGCCGCAACCCAGCAGGCCCACCGCGGCAGCACGCGCCGACGGGTCGACCTTCGTGCACTGCCCGGCCGCCACCAGCGTCTTCTCCGCGAACGCCCCGATGCCCAGCGCCGGAGACAGCTCCGTGCCAGCCATCTCCCCCTCAGCGAGCGTCATCTTCTGCGTCGCGTTGAAGGTCGCGAAGCAGTACCACGGCTCACCGCGGTCGCACGCCCGGCAGCTGCCGCACACCGCACGCCAGTTGAGCACCACGAAGTCGCCCGGCTCGAGCCCGGTCACGTCCGGGCCCACCGACTCGACGACACCCGCAGCCTCGTGGCCCAGCAGGAACGGGAAGTCGTCGTTGATCCCGCCCTCGCGGTAGTGCAGGTCGGTGTGGCACACCCCGCAGGCCTGCACCTGCACCACCGCCTCGCCCGGCCCGGGGTCGGGCACGTTGATCGTGGTGAGCTGCACCGGCTCGCCCTTGGCGAGCGCGACGACGGCCTTGACCTGCTGCATCGGTTCCTCCTGTGTTCTTCGCGTTGTCGCGAGCCAACCAATCCCGACCAAATAGTTGCAACCCCCGTGTCCGCGATCGCGTCCTCACTGCAGTTCGACGCAGAACAGAAGACGCAGAACAGACGTCAGACACACCACACGAAAGACGAACGGGGGTGAAGGGTGAGCACGACACTCGTCGACATGGGTGCGCAGGACCGCCGGGCCGACAAGGACGCCGAGTTCTCCGCCTACATGTCCGCGCGCCAGACCGCCCTGTACCGGACGGCGTACCTGCTCGTCGGCGACCACGCCGGCGCCGAGGACCTCCTCCAGAACGCCTTCGCCAAGCTCTACCTGTCGTGGGACAAGGTCCGCGACCACGGCGCCCTCGACGGCTACGTCCGCCGCGTCATGGTCAACGAGCACAACTCGCTGTGGCGCCGGGCGTGGAAGCGCCGCGAGCACTCCACCGACACGATGCCCGAGACCGGCACCCTCGACGAGTACGACGACGGGATGGGCGGCGTGCTCTGGTCGTTCGTCCAGACCCTGCCGCCCAAGCAGCGCTCGGTGATCGTGCTGCGCTACTACGAGCAGCTCAGCGAGGCCGAGATCGCCGACACCCTCGGGATCTCGGTCGGCACGGTCAAGTCGCAGGCCAGCCGCGCCCTCGCCGGGCTGCGCGCCCGCGCCCCCCAGTCTCTCAATCCGAGTGGGCTCCACCCCCGCGAGTCCGGAGACGAGGCACGATGAACACTCCCCTCGAGGACCAGGTCCACGACGGCCTCCACCGCCGCGTCGACCCCCTGCAGCACGCTCCCCTCAGCATCACCGACGTACGCCGCCGCGCCGGGCGCATCCAGCGCCGCCGACGCACGGTTGCCGGGTTGGCCGTCGCCGCGGTGCTCGCCATCGCGATCCCGATGGGGCTCTCGGCCACGGGGCCGGGCCAGCGCAGCGACGTACCGCCCGCGACGCAGACCCCGAGCCCGAGCCCGCAGGTGGCGTCGGGCACCATCAAGGTGGACGCACAGAGCGCCGAGGTGATCGAGGAGGCCCCCGTCCCGCTCCTGGACGTCGACGGTCCGACGCTGATCACCGCGGACGGCACCTACGACCTGCCGCACGACTTCTCCACCGTCACCCCCTACCTCGACGGCTGGGCCGGAGTGGCGGTCTACGACGAGGCTGACAAGTCCGGCGCCTTCATGGAGTTCCTGGGGCCCGACCTCCAGGTCGACGACGCCGGCGGCCCCACTGGTGGCCTCGTGGTGCGCCCGGACGGCGGCCGGATCGCCTGGTCGGAGTACGACGGCACCCAGTGGCAGGTCGTCGTCGCCGACCCCACCGGTGGTCAGGAGTGGGTCTACACGAGGTTCGCTCCCTCGGCGCAGGACGAGCCCGTGATCCCGCTCGGCTTCGTGTCCGACGACACCGTGGCCGTGCGGGCGACGTACAACATCGGCGACCCGAAGACCTTTGTCGCCGGCGGTGGCCAGCCCGTCGAGGTGTCGGGGCTCGTCCAGGCCGACGCCGCCTCGGCCGGCGTCGTGGCCGGGATCACCGAGATCCGGCCGGAGGGGACCTGCTTCGGTGTCGTGGACGCCGCCGGCAGCGGCGACCCCAGCTGGACCACCTGCGACCGCCGGCTCGGCCCCTTCAGCGCGACCGGGAGGTACGTCGTCGGCGCCCGCGCCGAGTCCGACGGGGACGGCACGCCGGACATCACGGTGCTCGACGCGGCGACCGGCAAGGAGGTCGTCACCTTCGAGGCGGCGCTCCCGCGTCGTACGGTCGGCGGGTTCTGGACGCAGATGACCTGGGTCGGCGACGAGGCGCTGGTGGCCCGGCTGTGGGTCGGCGACAAGTCCTACATGATGCGCCTCGGCCTCGACGGGTCCGTGCAGCGCATCGGCATCGCCAGCGCCGGCCTGTCCGGACTGGCGGTGGCGGTGCCCAGCTAGCTCCACCCCCGAAGATGCTGCCGCGACCCGAACATCTGCTTACAGTGGGTTTCGGTTGTGTGACACGGGGGAAAGGACACAGCATGCTGCCGCTCGAAGACAGGGAACTGCTGACCCAGACGATGGTCGGGCTCAACATCGACTCCGAGACGATCTCGTCCCTGATGGCGTCCTTCGACACGGCTGCCGAGGGGATGGAGAAGGACCAGGTCACCCCAGTGAGCAGTGCGTCGTTCGGTGACTCCTACACCGGCGGCTACCGCCTCGGCACCAACGTGGAGATGGCCCACAAGGCCGTCCGCGAGGAGCTGAAGAAGATGGCCGCGGGCATCCGGGGCATGTCCAGCTCCGTCGAGCTCTTCGGCAAGGACATGGAGCGCACGACCGAGCAGACCTCGGCGACGATGAACCTGATCCAGGCCTCCACCCAGTGCGTCGCTGCCCCCACCTTCGACCCGGGCAACACCTGTTCCCTTCCGACCGAGAGCCAGGACTGAGCCGTGACCAAGGGACCCAACCGACTCCGCCTCGACACCTACCTCGACGGTGCCACCGAGGGCGTCGTCACCAACGCAGGCCGGGACTGGAAGAAGAAGGCAGACGAGCTGCGCATCGTCGCCGAGGCATTCCAGCGGGCGGCCGGCCAGGCCGAGCTCCGCATCGGCGAGCAGACGCTCACGGGCCCGGCGCTCCGCGCCGGAATGGAGGAGTCGGCCACCTCGATGACGGCCAAGGCCGACCAGCTCCAGGCCGCCGGCGAGGCACTGCGCCAGGTCGGCCAGCAGCTCTCCGACACGCGCGACTCGCGCGACGGCTTCGAGGACATCGGCACCAAGCCGGCCCCCTACCAGGCACCCGCCGGCACCCCCGGCGTCGAGCCCACGCCCGAGGAGATCCAGGCCCAGGCCGACGCCTCGCAGGCCCGGTCCAACGAGCGCAGCGCCTGGCAGAGCCAGTACGACAAGCAGGAGGCCAAGTCCCTGGCGCTCACCAAGCAGATGGACGCCGCCTTCCTCGGCGCGATCCCGCCGATGAAGGAGATCCACGGCCAGGAGGACCCGACCGAGCCGCCGCCGAGCGTGCCCTCCGGTCCCGGCGGCCCCTATCTTCCCGGCACCCAGGCACCGCCCGCGACCGGTGGTGGCGGCAACGGTGGCGGCGGCAACCAGTTCGTCATCGACGGAGGTGGCAACGGGAACGGCAACGGGAACGGCAACGGGAACAACAACAACACCACCACGACCACCACCACGACGACCACGACCACCACCACGACGACGCCCACCACCACGACGCCCACCACGACGACTCCTGTCCACACCGAGCCGACGACGACGGTGATCGGCAGCTCGCAGAACGGCACGACCTACCAGCCCACCGGCTCGCAGGTCTCCGCGCCGATCTCGAGCGGCGGCGCGGGTGGCTCCGGGGGCGCGACGTCCGCGGCGACGTCCGCGGCGGCGTTCGGCGCGGCGGGCGGCGCCGGTGGCCTCGCGGCCGGTGCCGTGCGCCCCGGCGCGGTCCCGACCTCAGGCGTGCGCGGCGCGAGCCCGGTCAAGCCGATCGGCTCGACCGGCCGGGCCGGCAGCGCCGGCTCCCTGTCGCGCTCGGCGACCTCGGGCACCCCGGCCTCGCGCAGTGCCGGGTCGTCCCCCACCCGCGGCGCCTCCAGCGGCAGCACGTCCGGTCGCGGCTCTGCCGGCGGCCGCGGCGGCAGCAGCGGCGCTCGCGGTTCCTCCACGGGCTCGGGCAGCCGGTCCGGCAGCCGTGGCTCGAGCGGCGCCCGCGCCGGCGGCCAGGGCACGGCGGGCGGCCGCGGCGGCCGCAAGGGCGAGCGTGACGAGGCAGCAGATCGTGACAGCCTGGTCTACGACCAGGACTGGCTGGGCGACGACGACGTCGCACCCGGCGTCCTGGACTGAGGGGTTCCCCCAGCAGGAGTCGTGATGAAGGTCCCCGCTCTCGGGCGGGGATCTCGTCATTTTCGGCCGGCGCGGCCTCAGGCGACGACGGTCGTGATCGGCTGCGAGGAGTCGGCCGGCAGGTCCAGCAGCGACGGCGTACGTCCTCGGGCGACGAGCTCGGCCCCCAGCGCGGCCACCATGGCCCCGTTGTCGGTGCACAGGCCCGGTCGCGGCACCCGGACCCGGATGCCCTTCGCAGTCGCGCGCTCCTCGGCCATCGCCCGCAGGCGGCTGTTCGCGGCCACGCCACCGCCGATCAGGATGTCCTCGATGCCCCGGCTCGAGGCGGCGTCGATCGCCTTGCGGGTGAGCACGTCGCACACCGCCTCCTGGAACGACGCGGCGACGTCGTTGACGTCGATCGAGGCACCCTCGCGCTGCTGGGCCTCGACCCACCGCGCCACCGCGGTCTTGAGCCCGGAGAAGGAGAAGTCGAAGCGGTGCCGCTCGAGGTCGCGACGGCTCGACAGACCCCGCGGGAAGTCGATCGCGACGCTGTTGCCGCTGCGGGCGGCCTTGTCGATGTGCGGGCCGCCGGGGAACGGGAGCCCGAGCAGCCGGGCGACCTTGTCGAAGGCCTCCCCCGCCGCGTCGTCGATGGTCGAGCCCATCGGCTCGACGCCGACGGTCACGTCGGTCACCTCGAGCAGGCTGGAGTGGCCGCCGGAGACGAGCATCGCCAGGCAGGGCTCCGGCAGGGGCCCGTGCTCGAGCTGGTCGACGGCGACGTGGGCGGCGAGGTGGTTCACGCCGTAGATCGGCTTGCCGAGGCCGAGGGCGAGCGCCTTCGCGCTGGCCACGCCCACCAGCAGGGCGCCGGCGAGGCCCGGCCCGCTGGTGACAGCGATCGCGTCGACGTCGCTCAGCGCGATGCCGGCCGTCTCGGCGGCCCGCTCGATCGTGGGCACCATGGCCTCGAGGTGGGCGCGGCTGGCGACCTCGGGCACGACACCGCCGAAGCGAGCGTGCTCCTCCACGCTGCTGGCGACCGTGTCGGCCAGCAGCGTGTGGCCCCGGACGATGCCGACACCGGTCTCGTCGCAGGACGTCTCGATGCCGAGGACGAGCGGCTCGTCAGTCATGGGCCGTCGCGGACTGGGCGCGCGCGGCGCCCGGCAGCCAGCGGCACATCACCAGTGCCTCCGAGCCGTCGCGGTAGTAGTGGGGCCGGACGTCGATCACGCTGAACTGGCGGGCGACGTAGAAGCCGAGCGCCTCGGCGTTGCGCACGCTCACCTCGAGAAGCATCCGCGAGGCACCCTCGGTGTCGACCAGCGCCTCCTCGAGCAGCCGGGAGGCGATGCCGGTGCGGCGCGACTCGGGGCGTACGGCGATGCGCAGCAGGTCGACGATGTCGCCGGCGGTCATCGTCACGGCGTAGCCGGACAGGTCCTCGGCGACCAGGAAGCGACGTCCCAGGCCCTCGATCTCCTGGCGGATCAGCGCCTCGCTCCACGCGTCGACCCCGAAGAGCTCCTGCTCGAGCGCGGTGAGGGCCGGGAGGTCGGTCAGGGTGGCCAGACGGATCACGAGACGGGCTTTCTGGGTGCGCCGGCGACCGCGTCGGGCCGCCGGAGGTACAGGGGTTCGGGGTCGAGCAGCTCCACCAGCTCGGCGCTGACGCCGTGCGCCATCCAGCCGGCGCTGGGCCGGTCAGGGGTGATCGCGTGGGGGAACGCCTCAGGGTAGAGGCCGGGTCCGGCACCGGCCACTTCGGCGGTGGTCGCGACCTCCGCCGGCTTGGTGACGACCGGGCCCTCGAGGCGCGCCCCGTCGACGTCGTACGACGCGAGGTAGACCTCCTTGCGCCGGGCATCGGTGGCGACCAGGAAGCTGCCGGACGCGGCGCCGGTGCCGACCGCCTCGAGCGCGACGGCGTCGAGGGAGCACACGCCGTAGACCGGGATCTCGAGCACGAAGCCGAGGGTGCGGGCCGTGACGACGCCGACGCGCAGGCCGGTGAACGGGCCGGGACCGACGCCGACGGCGATCGCGGTCAGGTCCTGCCGGACGATCCCGGCGTCGTCGAGGGCGCGGGCGATCAGCGGCGCGAGGTGCTCCCCGTGCTTCATCGGCTGCTCGGAGGAGTGCTCGACCACGACGCGGTCACCGTCGTGGAGCGCGACGCTGACCAGCGGGGTGGCGGTGTCGAAGGCGAGGAACACGGCGACGAGGTTACTTCCCGATGACCCAGCGCAGGGACACCCGCCGCGGGTCGAGCTCACCCTCGGCCGGCGCGTCGCCGACGGTGCGCTCGATGACCACCTCGAGGCGGGCCTCGGCCAGTCCCTCGGCGAGACCGGCTCCCCACTCGACCACCGTGACCGCGGAGTCGAGCGAGGTGTCGAGGTCGAGGTCGTCGAGCTCGTCGAGGCCGCCGAGCCGGTAGGCGTCGACGTGCACGAGGTCGGGGCCCTCGACCAGCGACGGGTGGACCCGCGCGATGACGAAGGTCGGCGAGGTGACGCCCCCGCGCACCTGCATGCCCTCGCCCAGGCCCTGGGTGAACGTGGTCTTGCCGGCACCCAGCTCACCGGTGAGGACGACGAGGTCGCCCGCGACCAGGCTGGTGCCGACGCGCTCCCCCAGCCTGCGCATGGTGTCGGCGTCGGGGGTGTCGAAGGTCGTTCCGAGCCACAGCGCGAGCTCGACGTAGGGGCTGGACCGGCCGGTCACCACGAACCCGTGCCGCTCCCAGAAGCCGACGGTCTCGGGCAGCTCCTCGCGTGCGACGACCCTCACCGCGGACCGACCGGTGGCGGCCTCCACGGCCGCCTCGACCAGGTCGGTCGCGACGCCCTGGCCCTGGGCAGCCGGGGTGACGCCGAAGCGGCGCAGCACGATCCCGTCCGGGCCGACGTCGAGGATCGCGCACCCGACCGGCACTCCGTCGAGCGTGGCGACCAGGCCGCCGCGCACGGACAGCATCCGGGCGATCGAGGCCTCGTCCTCGCCCAGGGCGTCGGCCGGCGGGTCCAGCGGCGGGCGCGCGCCGAAGGCCTCCCGCACCACCGCGAGGACCTCGGCGGCCGCCTCCGGACCGACCCGGCGTACGACGACGGTCACGGCCGGGCCTGTCCCTGGGCCAGCGAGAGCAGGTCGTCGAGCTCCGCGGTGACCTCCTTGTGCCGCTCCAGCAGCACCATGTGGCCCGCGCCCTCGCACTCGAGCAGGCTCGAGCCGGGGATCCGGCTGTGCAGCTTGCGGCTGTGGCCGACCGAGGTGATCTTGTCCTCGGTGCCGCAGATGACCGACGTGGGCACCCGGCTCAGCGGCTCGAGGTGCTCGAACTTGTCGAGCGTCGCGAAGGCCGGGTAGAAGTCCGCGACGACTGCGAACGGCGTCGAGTTCAGCATCGAGTAGACGAACTCGACCATGCTGGCCGGTACGTCGTCGCCGAAGGCGTAGCGGTCGGTGAAGACGTCAGCGACGGCGTGGCCCCACTTGCGCGCCTGGTCGACGACGAGGTGGCCGATGTCGAGCGTGCGCACGGCCCGGCCGACGAACCGGCCGCCGAGACCGAGGGGCAGCATCGGGAACAGGATGCGACCCGGGTCGAGCCCACCCGCGGTGGTGGACATGAGCGCCGCGCCGACCACCTTGTCGCCGAAGAGCTCGGGGTGCTGCTCGGCCAGCGAGATGACGCTCATCCCGCCCATCGAGTGCCCGACGACGACGCAGCGGCCGGGGACGGTGTCCTCGATGACGCGTCGCAGGTCGTGCCCCAGCTGCTCGATCGTGCAGTGGTCCTCGTCGGAGCGCGCCGAACGCCCGTGGCTGCGCTGGTCGTAGAAGACGGTGCGGACCTGGCCGCGGTAGGCGGCGCGCTGGAAGTGCCAGCAGTCCAGGTTGAGCGAGTAGCCGTGCACGAAGACGACGGTCAGGTCGTCCTCGGTCGAGGCCCGGCCGCCGAAGTCGGCGGGCTCGTCGATCTCGACGTGGAGGTCGACCGCGTCGTCGGCCACCACCACGCGCGGCGCGCTGTGCAGCTCACCGAACGCGACGTCCTCGCCGGCGGCGCGGTTGCCGATGATCCGGTTCTGGCGGGCGATGCCGACCGCGCCGGCGGCGGCAGCCAGGCCGGCTGCGCCCACGACGGTGCCGAAGATGCGGCCCTTGATGCTCAACGGGTGGTCCCTTCCGTCTCGTCCGCGGTCTCCCCGACGGCGTCGCTGTCGACGTGGCGTCGGACCAGCCGGCCGCCGAGGCGCGTGACGATCTCGTAGCTGATGGTGCCGACCGCTTCGGCCCAGTCCTGCGCGGTGGGCTCGCCCAGGTCGCCGGGGCCGAACAGGACTACCTCGGTGCCGGCAGGCGGCAGCTCTCCGTGCAGGTCGACGACGAGCTGGTCCATGCACACCCGGCCGCGGATCGGGCGCAGCGAGTCCTCGACCCAGACCGACGCGGTGTTGCCCGCGGCGCGCGGGATCCCCTCGCCGTAGCCGGCCGGCACCACGCCGACCGTCGTGTCGCGGTCGGCGACCCAGGTGTGGCCGTAGGAGACGCCGTCGCCGGCGTGGATCGTCTTGCTCATCACCAGCCGCGCACGCACGGTCATCGCCGGCCGGAGGCCGATGCCCGGGCTGACGCCGGGCGCTGGGTCGAGGCCGTACGACGCGATGCCGCAGCGGACCAGGTCGAAGTGCGACGACGGGCGCAGGATCGCCGCCGCCGAGTTGGCGAGGTGGGTCACCTCGGGGTCGAGGCCCGCGTCCTCCGCGAGCCGGAGCGCCTCGCGGAAGGCCGCCTCCTGGGCGTCGTTGGCCGGGTGCGCGGGCTCGTCGCTGGCCGCGAAGTGCGACCAGATGCCGCTGACCCGCACGCGGCCCGCCGCCCCGTGGGCGGCCGCGGCGGCGAACAGCGCCTCCCAGTCCGCGCGGGCCGCGCCACCACGGGAGAGCCCGGTGTCGACCTTGAGCTGGACGCGCGCACCGCCGATCGCCGCGACCTCGTCGAGCTCGGCGACGGTGTAGGCGGTGACCTCCACCCCCGCCGCAACGGCGCCGGCGAAGTCGTCGCCAGGGGCGCTGAGCCAGCACAGCAGCGGGCCGCGGTCGCCGGCCGCGCGCAGCGCCAGCGCCTCGTCGATCGTGGCGACGCCGAGCCAGTCGGCACCGGCCTCGCGCGCGGCGGCGGCCGACTCGACCATGCCGTGGCCGTAGCCGTCGGCCTTGACGACCGTCATCAGCTGGACCGGCCCGTCGGCGGACACCAGGTCCTTCAGGATCCGCACGTTGTGGCGGATGGCGGCGACGTCGACGACGATCTCGGCGCGGTGCGGCACGGGATCGGGCATGGGAACGATCATCCCAAAAGCCCTGACTCGGGGGGAGACAGCGTCTCGCGCACCACCCGTGGGATGTGGACGGCGACCCGGCTCGCGGTCAGCGGACCACCGTCCGCGGCCTCGGTGGCCGCGGCGCCGTGCAGCCACGACCCGACCGACGCCGCGTCGAGGGGCTCGAGGCCCGCGGCGAGCAGCGCGCCGACCAGCCCGGCCAGCACGTCTCCGGCCCCTGCTGTCGCCAGCCAGGGCACCCCGGTCGTGGTCACCCGGACCCGGCCGCCCGGGTCGGCGACGAGCGTGTGGTGGCCCTTGAGCAGCACCACGCAGTCCCACCGGCGCGCGGCGACCCGGGCGTGCTCCAGCGGCTGCGCCTCGACCTCCTCGCGCGCCACGTCGAGCATCGCCGCCAGCTCACCGGCGTGCGGCGTCAGCACGCAGCCGGGCAACGGCCCGTCGACGTGGCGCAGTGCGTCGGCGTCCACCACCACGGGTACGCCGTCGGCGCGGGCGTCGGCCAGCATCGCAGCCGCGTCGTCGCCGCCTCCCGGTCCCACGACCCAGGCCTGCACGCGACCGGCACCCACGACCTCGGGGTGCGCGGCACGCACCCGGTCGGCGACGGCGGCAGGGCCGACGTACCTCACCATGCCGACGAGGCCGGCGTTGGCGCCGGCGACGGCGAGCAGTGCCGCGCCGGGGTAGGTCGCCGAGCCGGCGCGGACGCCGACGACGCCGCGGGTGTACTTCTGCGCGTCCCACCCGGGCCGCGGCAGGAGCGCGCGGACGTCGTCGGTCTGAAGCGCCTCGACCGCCGCCTCGGGCAGGTCGAGCCCGATGTCGACGAGGTGCAGCGCGCCGCTGGCGGCCGACGCGGGATCGACGAGGTGGGCGACCTTGTGGGTGCCGAACGTGACGGTGAGGTCGGCACGCACGTGCGGCCCGTCGACCTCGCCGGTGTCGACGCCGACCCCGGACGGCACGTCGACGGCCACCACCGGCACCCCCTCGAAGCGGGCCAGGGCGGCGACGGCGTCGGGGCGCAGCCCAGGACGGCCGCCGATGCCGACGATGCCGTCGACCAGCACGTCGGGCGTCGTCGAGAGCTCGTCGAGGTCGCGGGTCGCCCAGCCTCCGGCCGCGTGCAGGGCCGTCAGGCCGTCCGCGCGGACCTGCTCGGAGAGCAGCAGGGCCTCGACGCGGGCGCCGCGCGCGGCCAGCCGGGCACCGGCCCATAGCGCGTCGCCACCGTTGTCACCGGCGCCGACGAGCAGCAGCACCCGGCTGCCGTACGCACCGCCGAGCAGGTCGATGACGGCGGTCGCCAGTCCGGCGGCGGCGCGCTGCATCAACGTGCCCTCGGGCACGGCCGCCATCGCGGCCTCCTCGGCGCGGCGTACCTGCTCGACGGTGTGGGCGCGCAGCACGGCCCTCAGCCCTCCAGGACGACCACGGCGGAGGCGATGCCGGCGTCGTGGGAGAGCGAGACGTGGACGTGGGCGACGCCCATGGCCTCGGCCTGCGCCGCCACGGTGCCCCGGATCTCGAAGCGCGGCCGGCCGGTCTCCTCGGAGACGATCTCGGCGTCGTGCCAGTGCATCCCGGTCGGTGCGCCGAGCGCCTTGGCGATCGCCTCCTTGGCCGCGAACCGGGCGGCGAGCGAGGCCGGCGGGCGGCTGGCCTCGGAGTCCGTGAACAGCCGCCCCCGCAGGGACGGCGTGCGCTCGAGGGACTGCACGAAGCGGTCGATGTCGACCACGTCGATGCCGACGCCGATGACCGGCATGCCCCACTCCTTTCCGGGGTCCCCGCGAGAAGGCAAGCGAAGCGCGTTCTCGCGGGGTGGGTTCCCTACTCGACCGTGACGGACTTGGCGAGGTTGCGCGGCTGGTCCACGTCGTGGCCCAGTTGCGAGGCCAGCTCGCACGCGAACAGCTGGAGAGGTACGACGGCGACGAGGGGCTGGAGCAGCACCGGCACCTTCGGCAGCGTGAACAGCACGTCGGCGTAGGGCTCGATCGTGGTGTCGCCCTCCTCGGCCAGGCAGAGGGTGCGGGCACCGCGGGCGCGCACCTCCTGGATGCCGCTGAGCATCTTGTCGTGTAGCTGGTCGCGGCCGCGCGGCGGCACCACGCACAGGATCGGCAGGCCCTCCTCGACGAGCGCGATCGGGCCGTGCTTGAGCTCACCGGCCGCGAAGCCCTCCGCGTGGAGGTAGGCGATCTCCTTGAGCTTGAGCGCGCCCTCGAGGGCGACGGGGTAGCCGGCGTGGCGGCCCAGGAAGAGCACCGAGCGACTGTCGACGTGGTCGCGCGCGAGGGCGTACACCTCCTCGGACTTCGCGAGCACCGTCTCGATGTGGTCCGGCATGTGGTCGAGCTGGTCCATCACCTCGGCGATCTCGTCGCCGTAGCGGGTGCCCTTGACCTGCGCGAGGTAGAGCGCGAGGAGGTAGCAGGCGACGAGCTGGGTGAGGAAGCCCTTGGTCGAGGCGACCCCGATCTCCGGGCCGGCGTGGGTGTAGATGACGCCGTCGGACTCGCGCGGGATCGTCGAGCCGTTGGTGTTGCAGATGGCCAGCACCTTCGAGCGCTGCACGCGCGCGTGGCGGATCGCCTGCAGGGTGTCGGCGGTCTCGCCCGACTGGCTGATGGCGACGACCAGCGTGGAGGACGTGAGGATCGGGTCGCGGTAGCGGAACTCGCTCGCGAGCTCGACCTCGACCGGGATCCGGCACCAGTGCTCGATGGCGTACTTGGCGACCATGCCGGCGTAGAAGGACGTGCCGGCCGCGATGATGATGATCTTGTCGATGTCGCGGAGGTCCTGGTCGGACAGGCGCATCTCGTCGAGCTGGAGCAGTCCGTCGGTGCTCCGGCGGCCGAGCAGCGAGTCGGCGACGGCGCGCGGCTGCTCGAAGATCTCCTTGCGCATGAACCAGTCGTGGCCGTCCTTCTCGGCGGCCGACAGGTCCCAGTCGACGTGGTAGCGGGTGCCCTCGGCCGGGGTGCCGTCGAAGCCCGACACGCTCACGCCCTCGCGGGTGATGGTGACGACCTGGTCCTGGCCCAGCTCCATCGCCTCGCGGGTGTGCTCGATGAAGGCCGCGACGTCGGAGCCGAGGAAGTTCTCGCCCTCGCCGAGACCCACCACCAGCGGGCTGTTGCGGCGGGCAGCAACGACGCGGTCGGGGTCCTGGGCGTCGACCGCGACGAGGGTGAAGGCGCCCTCGAGGCCGCGGCAGACGTTCTGCATCGCCACCGTGAGGTCGACGCCGGTCTCGAGCTGCTCCTCGAGCAGGTGCGCGGCCACCTCGGTGTCGGTGTCGGAGGCCATCTCCACGCCCTCGGCCTCGAGCCGGGCACGCAGCTCGGCGAAGTTCTCGATGATGCCGTTGTGGACCAGCGCGACGCGGCGGGCACGGCCGACGTGCGGGTGGGCGTTGCGGTCGGTGGGCGCGCCGTGGGTGGCCCAGCGGGTGTGCCCGATGCCGGTGGTGACGGGCGGCAGCGGTGAGTCGGCGATCGCCTTCTCGAGGTTGGCGAGCTTGCCCGCACGCTTGTCGCTGACGATCGTGCCGTCGTCGATCAGGGCGATCCCGGCGGAGTCGTAGCCGCGGTACTCCAGTCTCCGCAGGCCCTCGATGACCACGCCTTCGGCAGGCTTCGCACCCACGTATCCCACGATTCCGCACATGGCCGAGGAGTCTATCGGCAGGCCGCTGCACGGCTGCATCGCGCCGCGGTGCCACAATCGCACCCATGTCCGAGGTCCCGGCGCCGCCCCACGGCAGCACCAACGGCAGCGCCACCGGCAGCTCGTCGACCAGTGAGGTCTCCCCCTACGTCGAGCTCGAGCGGGCCGCCTGGGCGCAGCTCGCCGGCACCGCGGAGACCGTCCTGACGCCCGAGGAGATCGTGCGGCTGCGCGGCCTCGGCGACGCCCTCGACCTGCGTGAGATCGAGCAGGTCTACCTCCCGCTCTCGCGCCTGCTCAGCCTCTACGTCGCCGCCAACTCCCGGCTCCACCGCGAGCAGGAGGAGTTCCTGCACCGCGTCACCCCGCCGCGTACTCCCTTCGTGATCGGGCTCGCCGGCTCGGTCGCGGTCGGCAAGTCGACCACCGCCCGCGTGCTCCAGCAGATGCTCGCCCACTGGCCCGAGCACCCCAACGTCGCACTGGTCACCACCGACGGCTTCCTGCTGCCGAACCGGGTCCTCGAGGACCGCGGCCTCCTGCACCGCAAGGGCTTCCCGGAGTCCTACGACCGCAAGGCGCTGCTCAAGTTCGTCATCGACATCAAGTCCGGCCGCGACGAGGTCGAGGCGCCGATCTACTCCCACCTGGTCTACGACGTCCTGCCCGACGAGAAGGTCGTGGTGAAGCGCCCCGACATCGTCATCGTCGAGGGCCTCAACGTGCTCCAGCCGGCCCGGGTGCGCGAGGACGGCCGCACGGGCCTCGCGGTCAGCGACTTCTTCGACTTCTCCGTCTACGTCGACGCCGCGCTGACCGACATCAAGCGCTGGTACGTCGACCGCTTCCTGCGGCTGCGCGAGACCGCGTTCCGCGACCCGGCGTCGTACTTCCGCAAGTACGCCGCCCTCTCCCACGACGAGGCCGTCGACCAGGCCACCCGCATCTGGGACTCCATCAACGAGCCCAACCTGGTGCAGAACGTCGCCCCCACCCGCTCCCGCGCCAACCTCGTGCTCCGCAAGGACGCCGACCACTCGGTCAAGTACGTCCGCCTCCGCAAGCTGTAGGGCCCGCTCAGAGCTTCTTCTGCAGCTCCAGCAGGGTCTCGATGGTGCGGTAGCCGAGCGCCTCGTTGACGGCGTTCATCCAGGTGTTCACCTCGGCGTTGGAGGTGTCAACGGTGACCAGCTCGGGGTACGTCGCCACCGCGAGGTCGTGGGTCGCGAGCTTCAGCGCGAGCCCGAGACGGTGGCCGCGGTGGGCCGGGTCGACGAGGGTGATGCCGACCTGCCCGGCGGCCGGGTCGGAGTCGTCCACGCGCACGTCGGACACCCCTGCCACGGAGCCGTCGGGGGCGATGGCCATCGCGGTCTGCACGTGGCGGCCGATGGCCACCTCACGCTGCTCGGCCGCGCGGATCCGCTCGGGGGTCCACTCGGAGTCCTCGAGGTCCAGCTCGCCCAGCGGCACCTCCGACATCAGCATCCCCAGCAGCCGGCCGAAGGACTCGAGGTGCTCCTCCGGACAGACCGTGTCGAAGGTGAGGATCCGGTAGCCGTCCGGCACCGGAGCCGAGGCGGCGAGCTCCTCGCGGCGCTCGAGGTAGTCGGCCAGGTTCAGCTCCTTGATCGACTCGCGGCTGGCGACGGCGTACGCCATCGCGGTGGCGAACGCCTCGGGCACGCCGGAGCCGCCCGGCGGGAGGTAGGCCTCGCTCTGGACCGTCGTACGGCCGTCTCCGGCGGCGACCACCTCGAGCTCCTCGACGAGGCGGCGGCCGATGCCCTCGCGCACCCGGTCGGGGCGGGTGTAGGCGAACGCCATCGCGGAGTGCAGGTTGTCCTGCAGGGTGCGGGTCAGCAGGCCGGCGCCGACCATCTCCCGGCCGTCGATGGCGCCGATGAGCGTGATGCCGCGCTCGGGGTTCTCGGCAGGCAGCGAGACGCGGCTCATCTCCCACACCGGCCACGGCTTGCCGGGACGGTACGCCGTCGCGGCGTGGCCGACCTCCCACCAGGCGCGCAGCGCCGCCTCGTTGTGCGGGTTGATCTGCTCGATGTCGACCACGCCCGCGACCGTAGCCGCGGTCCCCGGTGCCCGCACCCGGATATCTGAGGACGTGGTGGACGTGATCAGGGGCCGAGGACGACCAGGGCGTCCTCAGATATCGGGGTTAGAGGGACAGTTGGGTCTTCACGACGTCGGCGAGGCGGGTGGCGACGCCCTGGGCCTCGTCGTGGGTGGGGGCCTCGACCATGACGCGCACGATCGGCTCGGTGCCCGAGGGGCGCAGCAGGATGCGGCCCCGCTCCCCCAGCACGGCCTCCTCCTCGGCGACCGCCGCCGCCAGCACGGCGTCCTCGTCGGCGCGCGACTTGTCGACGCCGGAGACGTTGAGCAGGACCTGCGGCAGGCGGGTCATCACGCCGGCGAGCTCGGCCAGCGACTTGCCGGTCGTGGCCATCCGCTCCATCACGTGGAGCGTGGTGAGGATGCCGTCGCCGGTGGTGGCGTGGTCGGTGAGGATGACGTGGCCGGACTGCTCGCCGCCGAGGGAGTAGCCGGAGACCTTCATCGCCTCGAGGACGTAGCGGTCACCCACCTTCGTCTGGCGTACGCCGACGTTGTTGGCGCGCATCGCCTGCACGAACCCCAGGTTGCTCATCACCGTGGCCACGACGGTGTCCTTGGCCAGGCGTCCCTGCTCGAGGAGGGACAGCGAGAGGATCGCGAGGATCTGGTCGCCGTCGACGACGTTGCCCTCGGCGTCGACCGCCAGGCACCGGTCGGCGTCGCCGTCGAGCGCGAAGCCGGCGTGGGCGCCGTGCTCGAGCACCGCCGCCTGGAGGGACCCGAGGTGGGTCGAGCCGCAGTTGTCGTTGATGTTGAGGCCGTCGGGGTCGGCGTGGATCGCGATGACCGTCGCGCCGGCGTCCTCGAGCGCCCGCGGGCCGGCCGCGTGGGCCGCGCCCTCGGCGCAGTCGAGGACGACCTTGAGCCCCACGAGCGGGTGGGTGATCGTGCTCTCGAGGTGGGCGGCGTACTCCTCGACAGCGGAGTCGTAGACCTTGACCCGGCCGACGGCCCCGCCGGTGGGGCGGTCCCACGGCTCGCCCATGCGACGCTCGATGGCGATCTCGATCGCGTCGTCGAGCTTGTGGCCGCCCCGGGCCAGGAACTTGATGCCGTTGTCGGGCATCGGGTTGTGCGAGGCCGACAGCATGACGCCGAGGTCGGCGCCGAGGCGGTCGGTCATGTAGGCGACGCCGGGGGTGGGCAGCACGCCGAGCAGGAGCACGTCGACGCCCGCCGAGGCGAGGCCGGCCACGACGGCCGCCTCGAGGAACTGTCCCGAGATGCGCGTGTCGCGACCCACCACGGCCAAGGGGCGGTGCCCCTCGAACTCGCCGCGGTCGGCCAGGACGTGTGCTGCACAGACGGAGAGCTGCAGGGCCAGCTCCGCAGTCAGATCTGCGTTGGCCAGGCCCCGGACCCCGTCCGTGCCGAAGAGTCGCGTCATGGCGTCGGAGCCTACGTGCCAACGGCGCCGGGGACCGCACTGAGGGCCGGACATGCCACGAGGCCCGCACCGTCCGGGGACGGTGCGGGCCTCGTGAGGCTGAAGATCAGCGCTTGGAGAACTGCGAGGCCTTGCGGGCCTTCTTGAGACCAGCCTTCTTGCGCTCGACGACGCGGGCGTCGCGGGTGAGCAGGCCGGCCTTCTTCAGGGCCGGGCGGTTGGCCTCGACGTCGACGGCATTGAGCGCGCGGGCCACACCGAGGCGCAGGGCGCCGGCCTGGCCGGCGATGCCGCCGCCGTGGATGCGGGCGATGACGTCGAAACGACCCTCGAGCTGCAGCTCCACGAACGGCTCGTTCGCGATCTGCTGGTGCAGCTTGTTGGGGAAGTAGCTGTCCATCGAGCGACCGTTGATGGTCCACTCGCCGGTGCCCGGGACGATGCGGACGCGGGCGACGGCCTCCTTGCGGCGGCCGGTCGCGCCGGCGGGCGCGATGGTGGCCGGGCGGGCGGGGGTGTCGGCCGACGCGTCGCTCTCGGACGTGTAGGCAACGCCGTCGGCGTCGGTCTCGAAGGTCTCCTCGACCTCGGTGGTGTTCTCAGTCATGTGTGAGTCCTCAGTCGTCACTGGGAGATCTGCGAGATCTCGAACGGGATGGCCTTCTGGGCCGCGTGCGGGTGGTCGGGGCCGGCGTAGACCTTGAGCTTCTTCAGCATCTGGCGACCGAGCTTGTTCTTCGGGAGCATGCCCCACACGGCCTTCTCGATGGCCTTGCGGGCGTCCTTCTCGAGGAGCTCACCGAACGGGGTGGCCGAGAGGCCGCCCGGGTAGCCGGAGTGGCGGTAGGCCATCTTGGTGGTCTTCTTGGTCCCCGACAGCGCCACCTGGGACGCGTTCACGATGATCACGAAGTCGCCCATGTCCATGTGAGGAGCGAAGGTCGGCTTGTGCTTGCCGCGGAGGAGGTTCGCGGTCTGGACGGCGAGGCGGCCCAGGACCACGTCGGTGGCGTCGATGACGAGCCACTCACGCTGGATGTCAGCGGGCTTGGGGCTGTACGTGCGCACGGCGGTATCCCGTTCTGGTTCGTTGGTCCTGACCCTCGGACGAGGGACAGGTTGTGGTGCTGCGGCTTCTGACGAACACGGCCCGGTTCGCTCCCGAGCTCCGCTGGCGGAGACGAGGGATGACGTCCGGATCTGCACCCGTTCCCGGAGGGAGCGGACGCGGCAGGAGTCGCGACCAGCAAGGTTACGGCGCGGCGAGCACGGGGGTCAAAACGGCGCAGTACCACAATGAGCCGGTGCGCAACGGCGGCGTGTCCTTCTGGTGGCAGCAGGTCGGGCTGCCCTCCCCCACCGACCGGCTGGCCGGCGACGCCACGTGCGACGTCGCCATCGTAGGCGGCGGCCTGACCGGCCTCTGGACGGCGTACTACCTGCACGAGGCAGACCCCACCCTCGACATCCGGGTGCTCGAGGCGGAGTTCGCCGGCTTCGGGGCGTCGGGGCGCAACGGCGGCTGGCTGTCCAGCGAGCTCGCCGGCAGCGCCAGGACGTACGCCGACGTGGCCGGCGAGGACGGCGTCGCGCGGCTGCGTGCCGCGCTGAGGGGCACGGTCGACGAGGTCATCGGGATCGCGGCCCGCGAGGGCATCGACGCCGACATCGTGCGCAGCGGGGTGCTGACGGTCGCGCGCTCGCAGGCTCAGGCCGAGCGGCTCGACGGCGAGCTCGACGCGAGGCAGGTCGCCGAGCGGATCCGGGTGGCGGGTGCGGTCGCCGGGCACTTCGACCCCGACTGCGCGCGGGTCCAGCCAGCGAAGCTCGTGGCCGGGGTCGCCGGTGTCGTCCGTGGGCTCGGTGTGCGGATCCACGAGGACACCCGCGTCGTACGCATCGAGCCGGGCGCCGCGGTCACCGAGCACGGCACCGTCCGCGCGCCCGTCGTGCTCCGCTGCCTCGAGGGGTTCACGGCCGGGCTCTCCGGCCACCGCCGCGACTGGCTGCCGATGAACTCCGCGATCGTGGTGACCGAGCCGCTGACCGCTGCCCAGTGGGACGGCATCGGGTGGAGCGGGCAGGAGCTGCTCGGCGACGAGGCGCACGCCTACTGCTACGCCCAGCGCACCGCCGACGGGCGGATCGCGCTCGGCGGGCGCGGGGTGCCGTACCGCTTCGGCTCCCGCACCGACGTCGACGGCCGCACGCAGGACTGGACCGTCGAGTCGTTGCGCGCGACGCTGACCACTCTCTTCCCCCACTCGCCGGCATCGGCCTCGACCACGCGTGGTGCGGCGTGCTGGGCGTGCCGCGCGACTGGAGCGCGAGCGTGTCCTTCGACCCCTCGACAGGTCTCGGGCACGCGGGTGGATACGTCGGGTCGGGCCTCACCGCGACCAACCTCGCAGGACGCACGCTCCGCGACCTGGCACTGGGTGCGAGCACGGACCTGACCGCGCTCCCCTGGACCAACCACCGCGTGCGCCGGTGGGAGCCCGAGCCGCTGCGCTGGGCCGGCGTGCACGCGCTCTACCGGCTCTACCGCGCCGCCGACCGTCGCGAGGACGCTGGCCTGCCGCGCACCAGCCGCGTGGCCCGGCTGGCGAACCGGGTGGCCGGCCGCTGAATCCGTGGTCCAGGTCTCAGGGTGGACACCTGATTCGCCGTCGTGTCGGAGGCCGGACTAAGTTGAGGGGACACCCACAGACGTACAAAGACGTATGAACAGGAGCCGACGTGACCGACGTTGCGGCCAAGGATTCCCTGACTGTCACCGACAACCGGACCGGTCAGACGTACGACATCGCGATCAACGACAACACGATCGCCGCCAAGGACCTGGGACAGATCAGGCTGACCGAGGACGAGCCCGGTCTGGCCACCTACGACCCCGGCTTCGTCAACACCGCCTCGTGTCGCTCGTCGGTGACCTACATCGACGGTGACAAGGGCATCCTCGAGTACCGCGGGTACCCGATCGAGCAGCTCGCCGAGAAGTCGAACTTCCTCGAGGTGGCCTACCTCCTCATCCACGGAGAGCTGCCCACCAAGGAGCAGTACGACTCCTGGGTGCACGAGATCACCTACCACACGTTCGTGCACGAGAACGTGAAGACCTTCATGCAGGGCTTCCGTTACGACGCCCACCCGATGGGCATGCTGATGGCCTCCGTCGGCGCGCTGTCGACGTTCTACCCCGACGCTCGCAACATCAGCGACGCGGACAACCGCCACATGCAGATCGTGCGGATGATCGCGAAGATGCCGACCCTCGGCGCCTGGTCGTTCCGTCACGCGCAGGGCAAGCCCTACATCTACCCCGACAACGACCTCGGCTACACCGCCAACTTCCTCTCGATGCTCTTCAAGATGAGCGAGTCGAAGTTCGAGGCCGACCCGCGCCTGGTCAAGGCGCTCGACGTGCTCTTCATCCTGCACGCCGACCACGAGCAGAACTGCTCGACCAACGCGGTCCGCTCCGTCGGCTCCTCGCAGGTCGACCCCTACTCGGCCGTCGCGGCCGGCGTCGGCGCCCTCTACGGCCCGCTGCACGGTGGCGCCAACGAGGCGGTGCTGCGGATGCTGCGGCGCATCGGCTCGAAGGAGAACATCCCCGCCTTCATCGAGGGCGTGAAGAGCGGCAACGAGCGCCTGATGGGCTTCGGCCACCGGGTCTACAAGAACTTCGACCCGCGCGCCACGATCATCAAGAAGGCCTGCGACGACGTCTTCGAGGTCACCGGGGTCAACCCGCTCCTCGAGATCGCCAAGGAGCTGGAGAAGATCGCGCTGGAGGACGAGTACTTCGTCAAGCGCAAGCTCTACCCCAACGTCGACTTCTACTCCGGCCTGATCTACGAGGCCTTCCAGTTCCCGCCGGAGATGTTCACCGTGCTCTTCGCCATCGGCCGCACCCCGGGCTGGCTGGCCCAGTGGGCCGAGCTGGTGCAGGACAAGGACCAGAAGATCGCCCGCCCGAAGCAGATCTACACCGGCGACCGCGAGCTCACGTTCACCGCCGCCAGCGAGCGCTGGGCATAAGCACCCACCTGTACGACGAACGCCCCCGGCCGTGAGGCCCGGGGCGTTCGTCGTACGTCACCTCTCGAAGACCGCCGTGGTGCGGGCCGGGACGGTGACCGCGTCGGCGGCGACCGTGCTGCCCTTGACCACCTCGTCGGTGCCCGACGCCTGGACCGGGTGGAGCCGCCAGCCGGCACCCGTGCCGCTGACCGTCTGGGCGTCGGGGCTGGCGTTGAAGACGACCAGGATCCCGTCGCGGGCCGGGTCGGCGTCGGTGCCTTCCGTGTCGTCGACGAGCATCGCGATCACGCCCGGCTCGGCGTCGAGGAAGGACACCTTGGCCTGGATCGCGTCGAGCGAGCCGAGGCGGAAGAGGCGCGACGACATCCGGATCCGCAGCAGGTCCTGCGCCCGGGCATGGGCGGCGTCCATCGCGGCCGGGCCCGGGTCGAGGGCCGGGTCGGCCAGCAGCGGTCGCATGTAGGACCACTTCGCCTCGTTGTCGCCGCGCAGCGGCAGGCCGGAGCCGAAGGTGTTCTCCCGGCGCTGCCAGTCGATCCGGTTGAACCAGTCGCCGGAGTCGTAGGAGTTGCGGTCCAGGCTCTTGGAGCGGAGCAGGTCGGTGCCGGCGTGCCAGAACACCACACCCTGGGAGAGGGCGACGGTCGAGAGCGACACGGTGTTCATCCGGACGCGGTCGGCCATCGACGTACCCTGCGGGAGCTTGAAGGCGAGCGAGTCGTAGAGCGTCTCGTTGTCGTGGGCGTCGACGTAGGTGACCGTCTCCGACGGGTCGGCGGCGTAGCCGGCGGGCTGGCCGTTGTAGTCGACCGCCGAGCCCACGACGTCCGCGCCGCTGGAGTCGCGGAAGGAGAAGTCGGCCAGGTTGCCGGCCAGGCCGAGCTTGACCAGGTCCTGCGCGTGCAGCAGGTCGGCGAGCTGCTCCTCTGTCGTGCCGTTGGCGGGTGAGCCGTTGGGGTCGGTGTAGAGGCCGGAGCCGAAGCCCTGCACCCCCGGGTCCTCGTCGAACGGGCCGCCACCTCGTACGGCGTCGCGCAGCCGGTCGCTGAAGGACCCGATGCCCGTGCCGGCGAGGTTCTTCTGGGTCGCCTGCACGAAGCGGGCGTCGTCAGCGACCTCACCGAAGTTCCAGCCCTCGCCGTAGAGGTAGATGCCCTTCCCGTCGATGCCGTCGCGCTTGACGGTGAGGCGGTCGAGCGCCGCCCGCAGGCGCGTCATGTTCTCGAGCGAGTGGTGGCCCATCAGGTCGAAGCGGAAGCCGTTGACCTTGTACTCACGTGCCCAGGTGAGCACGGAGTCGATCATCAGCTTCTCCATCATCCGGTGCTCCGAGGCGGTGTTGGAGCAGCAGGTCGAGTTCTCGACGGTGCCGGTCGCGGAGAGCCGCTGGTAGTAGCCCGGCACCACCTTGTCGAGCACCGAGTTCGCGTCCTGGCCGGACGCGGCGGTGTGGTTGTAGACCACGTCCATCACGACCTGCAGGCCAGCGGCGTTGAGCCCCTGCACCATCCGGCGGTACTCCACGGTGCGCTTCGTGCCCTCCGGATCGGTGGCGTAGGACCCCTCCGGCGTCGTGTAGTGGAGCGGGTCGTAGCCCCAGTTGAAGCCGTCGCGCGAGCGCACCGCGTCGACGCAGGCCTGCTGCTCGGTCGAGTCCGGCGCCATCGAGGCGAGGTCGCAGGCAGGGGTCTGCTGCGCCGCGCGCCGCTCCTCGATCGTGGCGATGTCGAAGGCCGGCAGGAGGTGCACGGTGTTGAGGCCGGCGGTCGCGAGCCGGCGCAGGTGCCGCATGCCGGCGGAGTCCGGGTGCGTGAAGGCGAGGTACGTCCCGCGCTCGGCGGCAGGCACGGTCTCGTCCCCGATCGAGAAGTCACGGACGTGCAGCTCGTAGACGTTGCGGTCCTCCGGCTGGGCGATCGCCGGCGCGCGCGTGCGTGACCAGCCGGGCGGCGCCAGCGCGGGGTCGTCGAGGTCGACGACCAGCGAGGACTGCGAGTTCGCGGTGAGGGCGACGGAGTAGGGATCGGTGACCCGGTTGGTCACCACGGCGCCGGCGGCGGGAGCCCACACCGTCACGTCGTAGGTGTAGGACGCGCCCTTCCACGAGGCCGGGCCGCTCACGGTCCAGGTGCCGTCGTCCTGGCGACGCATCGGCCAGCGACGGCCGCCCACGTTGGCAGCGACGGCCTGGGCCGTCGGGGCCCACACCGCGAGCGTCGGCCGGTTGCCACGCCACGTCACGCCGAGTTTGGCGCGGTAGGCGGCGGCGTACACGTCGTCGAGGACGCCCGGCACCTGCACGCCGGTCGCGTCGTGCAGCGCGCCCCCGGTGTCGTACGACGCCACGGCGAGCTGCCCGGTGAGGATCTCCGGCACCCGGCGCTGGGCCCTCCGGTCGAGGCGGAAGACCTCGTAGTCGGCCAGCTGCGGGAAGTCGGCAAGGACGTCGTCGGGCAGGCCCTCGGGGTCGTAGGTCAGCGGGACCGAGGAGCCACCGGTGACGGCCTCGGCGTCGACGGCGAGGTCACCGGCGGTGGACCAGTGCAGCCGATAGCGCCGCGACTCCGGGTCGGGCACGTCCCAGGCGACGAGGTCGCGGCGCAGCCACTGCGCCTTGGCCCTAGTGAGGTCGGGCGAGGCACCGGCCGAGCGGGTCGAGACCTGCAGCCGGTGGGTGCTCACGTCGTAAGTGAAGAGCACCTCGACCCCTCCCGCGGGGACGTCGAACGGGATGTTGGCGCCGTCGCGGGCGCCGTCCTGGCCGTAGTTCTCGTCCCACGACAGTCCGTGGGCGACCTTGGTCTCGTAGCTGCCGGCCGGCAGCGTCGCGGCGAACGTGTAGGTGCCGTCGCCGTCGAGGTCCTTCAGCCAGCTGCGCATGCAGCCCGGCGACCAGTCCGACGGGCAGCCCAGCTCGGACTGGAAGCTGCCTGCCAGCGTGATGATCGGGCCGTTGGCGTCGGTGGTGACCCAGTGCGAGGCGTGGTCGTAGTAGAAGGTCACGTCGCGCGCGCTGTCGAGGGTGAGCGCGACGTTGGAGCCGCCACGCGCACCGCCGGCGCCGTAGTTCTCGTCCCAGGTGCCGTTGATCGCGGCCTTGTACTCGTAGCCGCCCGCGGGCAGCGTGACCGTCTTCTTCCAGACCAGGTCGTTGGCGTCGAGCGACATCTGCGCCTCGGCGCAGTCGGGCTGCCAGTCGCCGCTGCAACCGATCTCGCTGTTGTGGCTGCCGGGCATCGACACCGCGGCCGGCTGGTCGACGGGTCCGCCGCCCCCGCCGCCACCCGGCGTCGGTTCCGACTCCGGGTCGCCCACGGTGGCGTACGACGACGCGACCGACAGGTTGCCGCTGCTGTCGCGCAGCACCGCGCGGTACTCCAGCAAGGTGCCCTTCGGCATCGCGCTGACGTCGTGGAAGACGCGGTAGGGGGCGTTGTCGTCGGTGCCGAGCGCAGTCCAGTCGGTCGCGCCGGCGGCACGCCAGGCCACCGTGACCTGGTTGAAGCCGCCGTCCGGCACGCCGACGGTGATCGGCGAGCGACCGCCGACGGTGCCGCCGGCAGACGGCTTCTCGAGGTGGATCGCGGGCGCGGACCCGCGGCCGGGGATCTTGCGGTCGGCGCGCCACACCACCGCCGACAGGGGCGGCACGGTGATCTGGGTGCGGGCCTCCTCGTCGGTGCGCAGGCTCGCGCCGCCGGACGGCCAGACGCGCGTGAAGGAGCCACGGGGCACCTCGGCGGCCACGGTCACCGTCTTCGCGGTCGTGGCGTTGTTGAGGGCGACGAGGAACTCGCGCCGCTCCCCCGCGTCGATCCGGCTGAAGGCGTAGATGCCCGCGTTGTTGGAGGCATAGCGGTGCAGCTGCGCGCCGTCGGCGAGCGCGGGGTAGGTCTTCCGCAGCCGGGCGAGGTCGCGGATGGTGCGGTAGAGCGGGTGGCTCGTGTCGTAGTTGGCGTCGGCCGTGGTGGCGTCGGTGCCGATGAGGTCGTTGTCGTTGTAGGACGCGACCCGGCTCGGGAACATGTCCTCACGGGCGTCCTTGTCGCCGCCGTCGCCGACGAAGCCCTGCTCGTCGCCGTAGTAGACGACCGGCTGGCCGCGGGTGAGGTACATCAGCGCGTGTGCGAGCCGGTCGCGCTCCAGCACCGAGTCGGTGCCCTTGAGGAACGTCCCGATGCGACCCATGTCGTGGTTGCCCAGGAACGTCGGCGAGGCGTAGGCGTTGGAGTCGCTGTCGGTGTACCAGTCGTCGTTCGCGAAGAAGTCCCTGAGCCGCGTGGTCGCGTTGCCCTTCGCGAAGCCCGTGCCGGCGTCCTGGAAGCCGAAGTCCAGCGTCGCGTCGAGCCGACCCGCGGTGCTGAACGTCGACAGGTACGCCGGGTTGGCGTCGTACACCTCTCCGAAGGCGAAGAAGTCGGGGTTGCCGATCGCGCGGGCATGGTCGCGGATCGCTGGCGCGAACTGCTGCCAGAACTCGAGGTTGACGTGCTTGACGGTGTCGATCCGGAAGCCGTCGATGCCGAAGTCGACCCAGGTCTTGTAGACGTCGGTCATCCCGTCGACGACGTCGGGCTGCTCGGTGAAGAGGTCGTCGAGGCCGGAGAAGTCGCCGTAGGTGGAGGACTCGCCGGCGAACGTCGAGTCGCCGCGGTTGTGGTAGTTCGTCGGGTCGTTCAGCCAGGCCGGGACCTTGACGGTCTTGTCGGCCTCGCTGCGGAAGACCGGCGTGTAGGGGAAGGACGTCTCGGCGTCGAGCTCGGGGAACGTGTCACCACCGGCGTAGTCGCGGTCGTCGAAGGCCTGGCCCGACGCGTCGCGGAACGGCTCGACGTCCTTGCCGACGTAGGAGTACTGCTGCTCCTGGTAGTCGATGACGTCGGCGGTGTGGTTGGTGATGATGTCGAAGAAGACCTTGATCCCGCGCCGGTGGGCCTTGTCGATGAACGCCTTGAGCTCGGCGTTGGTGCCGAAGTGCGGGTCGATGCGGGTGAAGTCGGTGACCCAGTAGCCGTGGTAGCCGGCGCTCGCGTCGGCGCCGGTGCCCTGGACCGGCCTGTTCTTGAAGCTCGGGGTGAGCCAGATCGCGGTGGTGCCGAGGCCGGCGATGTAGTCGAGCCGGTCGGAGAGTCCCTTGACGTCGCCGCCGTGGAAGAAGCCCTTGTCGGTCGGGTCGAGACCGGTCGCCATCCGGTCGCCGGTGAGGCCGCCGGTGTCGTTGGCCGGGTCGCCGTTGGCGAAGCGGTCGGCCATCACGAAGTAGAAGTTCTCGCGCGTCAGCGGCGCCCGCAGCGAGGTCGCGGCCAGTCGCCGGTCGGCCGCGGTCGGTCGCCCGGACGGCTGCTCGGCCGGCGCGACGGCGATGCGGTGCGTGCTGTCGTCGTAGGAGAACCGCAGCCGGGCCGCGTGCTGGAGGACCAGCGGGATGTTGGCCCCGCCCGCGGCGCCGCCGGCGCCGTAGTTCTCGTCCCACGAGCCGTTGATCGCCACCTTGAACTCGTACGACCCCGCCGGCAGGTCGGTGACCAGCGCCCACGTGCCGTCGTCCTGGCGGGCCAGTCCCGACTGCGGGCAGTCGGGGGTCCAGTCCGACGCGCACCCGGCCTCGCTCTGGAGGCTGCCGGCCAGGGTCACCGTGGCGGGCGGGGTGTCGCGGTGGTCGGCCCGCGCCGGCGCGAGCGGCGCGAGCGAGGCGAGCAGGGTGACCAGCCCGGTGAGGGCGAGCAGCGGACGACGAGCGGGGGCGGCGGAGCGGCGCACGGGGACTCCCGAGAGGTGGGCCGAGGAATGTGGCGTGGATCACAGTAGGTGGCCGATGAGAAGGCTTGCAATGCCTGCAAGAAGTTTCATCGGGTGGCGCCGCTCCGCCCACTACACTCCGCCGCGGGAGCACGGGAGGTGTGGTGGGGACCGACGGGGCGGGCACGCTGGGATCGCTGCTGCGCGCCCTCCGGGAGGCCGCCGGCCTGTCGCAGGAGGAGCTGGCCGAACGGGCCGGGCTGAGCCCGCACGCGATCAGCGCGCTCGAGCGTGGCACCCGCACCCGCCCCTACCCCCACACCCTCCGTTCGCTGGCCACGGCCCTCGGGCTGAGCGAGGACCAGCGCGCCGGGCTGCTCGCCGCGGTGCCGGCCCGCTCGCCGCGCCAGGCCACCGATCCCGCACCGGCCCGCACCCCGCGCGACCTGCCCGCGCCGGCCACCCCACTGGTCGGACGCGACGACGACGTCGCCCGGGTCGCCGACCTGCTCCGCGCCGGCCGACTGGTGACCCTCAGCGGGCTCGGCGGTGTGGGCAAGACCCGGCTGGCCCTGGCCGCGGCGACCGCGGTGCGTCAGCGGTACGTCGACGGCGTGCGGCTGGTGGAGCTGGCTCCGCTCCTCGAGGCGGGTCAGGTGCTTCCGGCGATCGCCGATGCGGTCGACGCCCCTCGCGACCCGTCCCGCCCGGTCGCTGACGACGTGACCGAGCGGCTGCGCGGCCAGCACCTGCTCCTCGTCCTCGACAACGCCGAGCACGTGCTCGACGCCGCACCGGAGGTGGCCGCGCTCGTCGAGGCGCTGCCCGACCTGACGGTGCTCACCACCAGCCGCGCGCCGCTGAAGGTCCGGGGCGAGACGGAGTACGCCGTCGACCCCCTGGAGGTGGCCGACCTGCCGGACGGCTCGCCGTCGCCCGCGGCCCGGCTGCTGCTCGACCGTGCGCAGCGGGTGGCACCCGGCTGGGGCGCCGACCCGGCCGAGGCGGCAGCGGTCACCGCGACCTGCGAGCGGCTGGCCGGGCTGCCGCTGGCGCTGGAGCTCGCCGCCGCCCGCTCCCGGTTGCTCGACCCGAGCGCGCTCCTCGACCGGCTCGACACGGCGCTGCGGGCCGGGCCGCGCGACCTCCCACCGCGCCAGCGCACCATCCGCGCGACCCTGGACTGGAGCCACGGGCTGCTCGACGACGACGGCCGTCGCCTGCTGCGGCTGATGGGCGTCTTCGTCGGCGGCACCACCCTCGACGACCTCGAGGCGGTCGCCGGCCGGGCGGGCGCCGGCCCTCGCGACGTGGTCGCCAGCCTGGAGACGCTCGTCGAGCACTCCCTCGTCGTGGCCGAGCCGTCGGGCCGGCTGCGGCTGCTCGAGCCCGTCGCGCAGTACGCCCGCGACCTGCTCCGCGAGGCCGACGAGTGGCACACCGCCGCCGCGGCGCACGCCGGGCACTACCTGGCCGTGGCCACCGACAACAGCTCCAGCTACAAGTACGGCGGCCAGGTCGAGGCCCTCGCCCGCATCGACCTCGAGCACGCCAACTTGACCGCGGCGGCGGAGCGGTCGCTCGCCCAGGGGGACGCCGAGACGCCCGCCTGGATGGCCTGGGAGCTGTGGCTCTACTGGTGGCTCCGGGGCCACCACGACCACGGCCGGCGCTTCGCCGAGGGCGTGCTCGACCACGGCGACCGGCTGCCCTCGCGCGCGCATGGCCGCGCGGCGCTGGCTGCCGCGACGATGGCCTTCGCCATGGACGACGTCGACGCGGCCGGCGCGTGGTGGACCCGCGCCCACGAGCACGCCGGCGACGACCCCGTGACGCTGTCCAACGCCGTCGCCGGACACGGGCTGGTCGCGCTCGTGGCCGGCGACCTGCCCGCGGCCCGGGCGTGGTTCGACGAGGCGATCATGCACGCGGAGGAGGCAGGCGAGGAGGTCGAGTGGACCTGGGCGCTGGCCCACATCTGGCTCGGCACCGTGGCCCTGCTGGGCGGCGACGCGGACGAGGCCGTGCGCTGGGTCGAGGCGGGGCTCGGCTCCGCCCGGCGGCGCGAGGACCGACTGACGTCCTACATCGCGCTCTACAACCTGTTCCAGGTCGAGGTCGGTCGCGGCGACCACGCGGCCGCCCGGCGTCACCTCGAGGAGGGCACCCGACTCTCGCTGGAGACGGGCGACCAGGCCAACCTCGCCTACCTGCTCGACGCCGGCGCGGTGCTCTCAGCGGCATCGGGCCAGCACGCCCGGGTTCCCCTCCTGCTCGGCGCCGCCCAGGCGATCCGCGAGGCGCAGGGCGCGCGGGGCTACGGCTACTACCGGACCGACCCCGCGGCGATCGACGCGGCCGCCGACGACGCCCGCGCCCACCTCGGGCAGGACCGCTACGACGACGCCCTCGACACCGGCCGCGGCTACTCCACCGCGGACGCCGCGGCGCTGCTCCACGCGACGCCCGCCTGAGCCACCCGCACACCACTCGTACACCTGCGGCTGTCCGTGGTGTGCGGGCTCGCACGCTCCGAGGGTGGTGCCACGGCGCCACGACCGTGCCGCCGCCATCGCACTCGCCAGGAGCCGCCATGAGCACCACCTACGACCCGACCACCACCCGCACCGACGACGACGCCGCGAGCGCCGGCCCGCCGGGCCGCGGCTGGGTGCTCGCCGGCATCGGCGCCGCCGTCCTGGGCATCGTCGGCGGCGTCGCCAGCGGGATGGTCGACGCGGTCTACGACGCCGACGTCTCGGGCGACCCCGACGCGATCACGGCCCGGCTCGCCGACCAGCTGCCGCAGATCCTGGTCTTCCACACCGCGACCATGGTGTCCTGCGTGCTCCTCGTGCTGTTCAGCGTCGGGCTGCACGCCCAGCTCCAGCGTCGTACGGCACCGGGCAGCCTGGTCCCGGGCGTGGCAGCCGCCGGACTCGGCCTGGTCGCCGTCGCCCAGCTCCTCGGGGCCGGGCTCACCACCGAGTTCGCGTTCGCGCTGGCCGAGGACACCGACCTGGTGCTGCCGGAGAGCGCGGCGTTCTTCAACCACTGGATCGGCACGATCCCGTGGCTGTGGGGCGGTGCCGGACTCGCCGGTCTCGCGCTCGCCCGCGCGGCGAAGCAGGGTGCCTACGCCCCGTGGCTGCGCTGGACCAGCCTGGGGCTGGGCGGACTGACCGCCCTCTTCCTGGTCAGCCCGCTGCAGTACATGGCGGGCATGACGGGCCCGGTCTGGTTGCTCGTGGTGTCGCTCGGCCTGCTCCGCACCGCGCGCGAGGCGTGAGATGACGACGGGGCTGCGGGTCGTCGCCGCGACGGACGACCGTGCCGACGCCGGCTTCGCGTCGTACGTCGCTGCGCGACGCCCCGCGCTCCTCCGCTGGGCGCGGGCGGTCGCCGGCGACCCACACACCGCCGAGGACCTGCTGCAGGCCTCGCTCGTGCGGGTCCTCCCCCACTGGGGCGGCCTGCGCGAGGAGGCGGCCGCCGACGCCTACGTGCGCCGCACCATCACCCGCCTGCACGTCAGCTGGCAGCGCCAGCCGTGGCGGCGCGACGAGCGCCCCTCGGACCTGCTGCCCGAGCTGGTCGGCCACGTCGACGAGACCGATCCGCACGACGACGGCGAGCTGTGGGCCCTCGTCCTGGCCCTGCCCGACCAGCAGCGGGCCGCCGTGGCGCTGAGGTTCTACGAGCAGCTCAGCGTCGCCGAGACCGCGACCGTCCTCGGCTGCTCCACCGGCACCGTCAAGTCCAACACCAGTCGCGGCCTGGCCGCGCTCCGCCGGCTCGCCACCGACACGGCGCTGGCCGGCTGACCCCCTGACCCACGCGAGAGGAACGCCATGACCGCCTGGCTGCCCGCCGACTTCCGCCACCCCACCCGGGTGGACGTGCCGTTCGGCCACCACCTGCGCCCGATCAGACCCGACGACACCGACCTCGACATGGTGGCCGTGATGGGCTCGCGCGAGCGGCTGTGGAGCATCTACGGGGAGGCGTGGGGGTGGCCGCCGGCGGGGATGACGCACGAAGCGGACCGGGCCGACCTGGCGCGCCACGCGGCCGAGATGGAGACGCACGAGTCCTTCAACTACGCCCTCCTCGACACCGACGAGACGGCGCTGCTGGGCTGTGTCTACATCGACCCGCCCGAGAAGCCCGGTGCCGACGCCGAGATCTCCTGGTGGGTGGTGGACGAGTGCGTCGGCACGGAGCTCGAGCAGGCGCTGGACGAGCTCGTCCCTCGCTGGATCGCCGAGGACTGGCCCCTCACGAACCCGCGCTACGTCGGACGCGACCTGTCGTGGGCGCAGTGGCTCGCGCTGCCGGACCTGCCGCGATGATCCACGCCGGGATCCCCGCCCCACGACGCTCGACCGAGGTCTCTGCAGCTTCCCAGCCACTTCTCAGGGCATCCACAGGGTCGCGGAGCACGCTCGGAGTCATGAGCGACGCACAGACACCCCAGGACGGCGGCCAGGCTCCCCAGCCGGCCGCGCAGAACCCCTACCAGCACCCCACCACCTCGTGGCCGGGCGGCGGGTCGGGCGGCGGTGTCACGGCGACCCAGCAGCCCCCTGCGCCGCGTCGGCGTCGTACGGGACTCGCTGCCGCGGTCGTCGCCACGTCCCTCCTCGTGGGTGGCGGCGCCGGAGTCGGCGGGGCGGCCTTCTGGGACGCCACCCACGAGGAACCCACCAGCACCGCGAGCTCGCAGAGCCCGACGGCCTCCACCGTGAGCCAGACCCAGACGCCCGCTGCCGACGGGTCGGTCGAGTCGGTGGCGCAGAAGGTGCTGCCGAGCGTGGTGAAGATCGATGTGTCCGGCGCCCAGGAGAGCGGGTCGGGGTCCGGCATCATCCTCACCGCCGACGGCACGATCCTCACCAACAACCACGTCGTCGAGCTGGCCGCCGACGGCGGCTCGCTGAAGGTCTCCTTCAACGACGGCACCAGCGCCGACGCCGAGATCCTCGGCACCGACCCGCTGACCGACACCGCGGTGATCAAGGCCCAGGGCGTCTCCGACCTGACGCCCGCCACGATCGGCAAGTCCGCCAACCTCGGCGTCGGCGAGGGCGTCGTGGCCGTCGGCTCGCCGTTCGGCCTCGACGCGACCGTGACCAGCGGCATCGTCAGCGCGCTCAACCGCCCGGTCAACGTCGGCACCGACGACCAGGGCAACTCCACGACGTACCCCGCGATCCAGACCGACGCGGCGATCAACCCGGGCAACTCCGGCGGGCCGCTGGCCGACATGACCGGAGCCGTGATCGGGATCAACTCCTCGATCCGCACCGCCGCGTCGAGCTCGGGCTACGGCTCCTCGGGCCAGTCCGGCTCGATCGGCCTCGGCTTCGCGATCCCGATCGACGAGGTCATGCCGATCGTCGACCAGATGGCCAAGGGCGAGACCCCGACCCACGCCCGGCTCGGCATCACCGTCGGCAACCCGCAGACCGGTGACGACGCCGGCGCGGTCGTGAAGGACGTGACGTCCGGGTCGACCGCCGACAAGGCCGGGCTGGCCTCCGGCAGCGTGATCACCAAGGTCGACGACCAGCGCATCACCGACGCCGACTCGCTGGTGGCAACGATCCGGTCCTACCGCCCCGGCGACACCGTCAGCGTCACCTGGTCCAGCAACGGCAAGGAGCAGAGCGCGGACCTCGTGCTCGACAGCGACGCCACGAGCAGCACCAGCTGACTGACCCCCTCGCCCGGATTCGGCCGGCCGCGCCATGATGGTGCGGCCGGCCCTTTCCTACCGAGGAGTCACATGCAGCTCGAGCTCAGTCCCGAGGACGCGGAGTTCCGTGACCGGATGCGGGAGTTCTTCACCACCAAGGTCCCCCAGGAGATCCGCGACACCGTGCTCGAGGGGCGCCACCTCAGCCGGGACCAGATCGTCGAGGCGCAGCGCAGCCTCAACGCCGAGGGGCTCGCGGTGCCGCACTGGCCGGTCGAGTGGGGCGGGCAGGACTGGACCGAGCTCCAGCGGCACCTCTGGCACGAGGAGATGCAGCGTGCCGGCGTGCCGATCCCGCTGGCGTTCAACGCCTCGATGATCGGCCCGGTGCTCGCACAGTTCGGCACCCAGGAGCAGAAGGAGCGCTTCCTCGCGGCCACGGCCAACCTCGACATCTGGTGGTCGCAGGGCTTCTCCGAGCCCGACGCGGGCTCCGACCTCGCGAGCCTGCGCACCACCGCGGTGCGCGACGGCGACGACTGGGTCGTCAACGGCCAGAAGACGTGGACCACGCTCGGCCAGCACGGCGACTGGATCTTCACGCTCGTGCGCACCGACCCCGAGGTGAAGAAGCAGGCCGGCATCTCGATGCTCCTCATCGACATGACCTCCCCCGGCGTCGAGGTCCGGCCGATCGAGCTGATCGACGGCGGCCACGAGGTCAACGAGGTGTGGTTCTCCGACGTCCGCGTGCCCGGCGACCTGCTGGTCGGCGAGCTCAACGGCGGCTGGACGATCGCCAAGTTCCTCCTCGGCAACGAGCGCGTCGGGGTCGCGCCGGTCGGGGCGACCAAGCGGGCGCTGTCCGCGCTCAAGGCCAACGCCGGGCCGCTGCTCGACGACCCGCTCGTCCGCGCCCGCGTCGCCGAGCTGGAGAACGACCTGCTCGCCCTCGAGCTCACCGCGCTGCGCGTGGTCGCGCACTCCTCCGACGGTGCGCCCCACCCGGCCTCGTCGGTGCTCAAGCTCCGTGGCACCGAGCTCCAGCAGGCGGTGAGCGAGCTCGCGCTGGACCTCGCCGGCCCGGCGTCGCTGGCCGCGCGCGCCGACGACGGGTCACCGCAGGCCGGCTGGGCCAGGCGGTCCGCGCCGACCTACCTCAATCTGCGCAAGGCCTCGATCTACGGCGGGTCCAACGAGATCCAGCGCCAGATCATCAGCCGCACGATCCTGGGACTGTGAGGAGCTGACCATGGACTTCACCTACGACGACGAGCAGCAGGCCCTGCGTGAGGCCGTCCGCGGCCTCCTCGCGACGACGTACGCCGACCACGAGGCGCGGCGACGCACCGTGGCCGACGATCCCGGGTTCGACGAGGCCCTGTGGGGCCGGCTGGCCGAGATGGGCGTCCTCGGCCTGCCCTTCAGCGAGGACGACGGCGGCGTCGGCGCCGGTCCGGTCGAGATCGGCATCGTGTGCCAGGAGCTCGGCCGGGTGCTCGCGCCCGAGCCCTACCTCGCCAGCGTCGTGCACGCCGGCGGCCTCGTGGCCGCGATCGGCACGGCCGAGCAGAAGGCCGACCTGCTGGGCCGGTTGAGCGCCGGCGAGGTCGTCCTCGCCGCTGCCGACACCTCCCCCGGCGCGCGCTGGGCGTCGGCCACCGACGGGGTCACGGCCTCCGTCGACGGCGACGCGTGGAGCCTGGACGGCGTGGCCGACCCGGTCGTCGGTGGCGCTCGCGCGGACCACCTCGTGGTCACGGCCGCGTTGCCCGACGGCGGCACCGGCGTCTTCCTCGTGGCGGGCGCCGACGTCGAGCGCACCGGCTACGTCGCCGCCGACCTCACCCGCGCCGCCTCCGTGCGCTTCGACGCGACGGCCGCCACGCCGCTCGGCGAGCCCGGGCGCGACGTCGGCCCGAGCATCGCCACCATCAGCGACCTGACCCGCATCATGGGGGCCAACGAGGCGCTCGGCGTGATGCAGAGCCAGGTGCGCGCCACGACCGACTACCTGAAGTCACGCAAGCAGTTCGGGGTCACCCTGAACACCTTCCAGGCGCTGAACTTCCGGGCGGCCGACATGTACGTCTCGCTCGAGATGGCCCAGAGCATGGTCGACTGGGCGACGATGACGATCGCCCTCGGGGACGCCGACGCGGTGGCCGACGCCGCCGACCGGGTCGGGCTGACCATCAGCCGCACCAGCCGCCACGTCGGTCAGGAGGCGATCCAGCTGCACGGCGGCATCGGCATGACCGCGGAGTACGCCGTCGGGGTCGGCACCGCGCACCTCGAGGTGCTCGAGCAGTGGCTCGGCAACGGCGGCCACCACCTGGCCCGGCTCGCGGCACGCGTCGACGACCACGACCTCGTCGAAGCCATCTGATGGACCTCTCGCTCACCGAGGACCAGCAGGCCTTCCGGGCGCTCGCGCGCGACTTCCTCGAGCGCGAGGCGGTGCCCCACCGGATGCAGTGGGACCACGACGAGTCGGTCGACCTGGCGATCGTGCCGAAGATGGCCGACCTCGGCTTCTTCGGGCTCACCATCCCCGAGGAGTACGGCGGCGTCGGCGGCGACTACGTCACCTACTCCCTCGCCATGGAGGAGCTCGGCCGGGCCGACTCCGCGCTGCGCGGGATCGTGTCGGTGAGCAGCGGACTGGTGGGCAAGTCGATCCTCTTCCACGGCACGGAGGAGCAGAAGCAGGAGTGGCTGCCGCAGCTCGCGGCGGCAACGTCGCTCGGCTGCTTCGGCCTCACCGAGCCCGGCACCGGCTCCGACGCCGGCAACCTCACCTCCCGGGCGACCCGCGACGGGTCGGACTGGGTGATCAACGGGCAGAAGCTCTTCATCACCAACGGCACCTGGGCCGACGTCGCGCTCGTCTTCGCACGCACCAGCGACGACGGCCCACGCGGCGTCACGGCGTTCCTGGTGCCGACCGACAGCGGCGGCTTCGAGGCGCGCGAGGTGCGCGGCAAGCTCGGGCTGCGCGGCCAGGCGACCGCCGAGCTGTTCCTCAACGACGTACGGGTGCCGGACGGTGCGCGGCTCGGCGAGGTCGGCCAGGGCTTCAAGATCGCGATGGGCACCCTCGACAAGGGCCGGCTGGCGGTGGCCTCGGGCTGCGTCGGGATCGTGCAGGGCTGCCTCGAGGCGTCGGTGTCGTACGCCACGCAGCGCACGCAGTTCGGCAAGCCGATCGCGTCATTCCAGCTCGTCCAGGACCTCATCGCCGACATGTCCGTCGACGCCGACGCGGCCCGCCTGCTGGCCTGGCGCTGCGCCGACCTGATCGACCGCGGCGAGCCCTACGGCGTGGCCGCGTCGAAGGCCAAGCTCTTCGCCTCCGAGGCCGCGGTCCGCGCAGCCAACAACGCCGTGCAGGTGCACGGGGGCGCCGGCTACGTCGACGACTTCCCCGTCGCGAAGTACCTCCGCGACGCCCGCGTGATGACCCTCTACGAAGGCACCTCGCAGATCCAGAAGCTGCTCATCGGCCGCGCGGAGACCGGCGTCAGCGCCTTCTGACCTCTGGACGGCGGGTCCCGGCGGGAGCACCATCGCTCCATGGGCATCGAGGTGCTCCCGGCCTCCGCCGACCGGTGGGCGGACGTCGCACGGGTGATGCAGACGCCGGGCGACCCCGAGGCCTGCTGGTGCCAGGTCTTCCGCCACCCGCGCGAGGACTGGGACGCGCGCCCGGTGTCGCAGAACACCGTCGACCTGCGCGCCCTCGTGGAGGGCGGCCTGCGCCCCGGCCTGGTGGCGTACGACGACGGGGAACCGGTCGGCTGGTGCTCGGTCGCGCCGCTGTCCGAGCTCGTCCGGATCACCACCTCGCCGTACTTCGCCGCGCTGCGGCCCGAGGGCGAGGACCTCAGCGGGCGCTGGGCGGTGACCTGCTTCGTGGTGACGGAAGCGGCCCGCGGCTCCGGCCTGGTCGACGTACTCCTCGCCGCCGCCGTCGCCCACGCCCGCGATCGGGGTGCGACCAGCGTCGAGGGCATCCCCCTCGACACCGAGGCCGCGGAGCACGTCACCCCCGACGAGCTCTTCGGTGGCACGCTCGCCGCCTTCACCTCCGCCGGCTTCAGCGAGACCGGCCGCCTCGGGCCCGACCGGGTGCTCGCCGTCCGCCACCTCTGACCGCTGGCGCTTCATCGGCGTCCGTGCTCAGACTGAGGCCTGTGTGGTCCTGGTGACGTGCCTTGCGCGTCACCAGGACCACGCTGTCGGTGGAATCCCCGGATATCCGGGGACTCTCACACCAGCCGCTTCTGGAAGTCCCCCAACCGCGCGACGGGGCGGAAGCCCAGCGCCTCGTTGACGCCGATCATGTGGCTGTTCACCTCGGCGTTGTAGGTCGTCAGCCGGGTGACGTCGGGCCGCGAGGCCTGGAGCAGCCGGAGGTTCGCGACCTTGACCGCGATGCCGAGCCGGTGGCCGCGGTGCTCGCCCAGGACGAGGGTGCCCCACTGGTAGGCGCGGCCCGGCTCGTGGACCGTCGTCGCGAGGTCGGAGTAGGCGACGAGCTCGCCGGAGGCCGAGAGCGCGACGGTGTTGTACTTCGTGCGCCCCTGCCGGGCGATCGTCGCCTCGCGCTCGCGCACCACCTCGGTGCTGACCGCCTCGGGCTCGAGCTCGAGCTCGCCCGTCGGTGCCTCGGTCGCCAGCGACGACGTCAGCTCGGCCCACCCCTGCAGCAGCTCGTCTGGCACCGGCCCCTCCCAGGAGCGCAGCTCGTACGCCGCGTGGGCCGCGGCCGCCGACTCCGCCAGGTCCGCCAGCACGGCGTCGTCGACCGGCAGCGCGAGCTCGCGTTGCACCTCGTTGAGCGCGAGCTCGTAGCCGCGGGCACGCGCGAACAGCGGCCCGGCCTCGCCGTCACCCAGAGGCCCCGCGTCCCACGACCACCCGACCAGGCCGGTCACCACCGTCCGGCCGCGGCGCCGCGCCTCGTCCTCGGCGCGCGCGAGCAGGACGGTGCCGATCCCCTGCCGCTGCCGGGACGGGTCGACGTGCACGTCGAGCTCGGCGAGCTCGAGGTTGTCGAGCAGCGGCGTGCGGATGAAGCCGGCCCCGACGACCTCACCGGCGACGACCGCGGACCAGCCGCCCGACCACGCGGCCGACCCGGGGTGCTGCATGACCGCGCGCAGCTCCTCGAGCTGCCACGGCGTCGCCGCGGCACCCAGCGCATGCTGGGCGCGGAGGTAGACCGCGTGCCACGCCTCGAAGGCTGCGTCGTCGAAGGGATCGAGGTCGACGACCTCGAGCCCGGCCGGTGGGGCGCTCATCGGCTGCGCGCCACCCGGCCCTCGTCCCAGACCGGTCCGTCGGACTCGTAGACCTCGCCGTCGGCGCCGTAGACCAGGAAGCGGTCGAAGCCGCGGGCGAACCAGCGGTCGTGGGTCACCGCGAGCACGGTGCCCTCGAAGGCCTCGAGGCCGGCCTCGAGCGCCTCGGCGGACTGCACGTCGAGGTTGTCGGTGGGCTCGTCGAGCAGGAGCAGCGTCGCGCCGGAGAGCTCGAGCAGCAGGATCTGGAAGCGCGCCTGCTGGCCACCGCTGAGCGACTCGAACTTCTGCTCACCGGCGTGGGCGAGCTCGTAGCGGTCGAGCACCCGGCTCGCGGCCTCGCGGCCCATGCCGGTGCGCCCGTCGGGTCGCCCGTCGCCGCGGTGCAAGATCTCCAGCAGCGTGCGGCCGAGCAGCTCGGGGTGCTCGTGCGTCTGCACGAACCAGCCCGGGCGCACCCGCGCACCGAGCTTGGCGTTGCCGGTGTGCAGCACCGGCGCAGGCGGGTCGCCGACCGGCTGGTGCTCGATGTCGGGGTCGCTGCCGCCGGCGGCCAGCAGCCGCAGGAAGTGCGACTTGCCGGAGCCGTTGGAGCCCAGCACCGCGACGCGCTCGCCGTACCAGACCTCGAGGTCGAACGGCTTCATCAGCCCGCTCAGCTCGAGGTCGGTGCAGACCACGGCCCGCTTGCCGGTGCGGCCGCCCTTGAGCCGCATCTTCACCTGCTGCTCGCGCGGCTGCTCGGTCGGCGGACCGGCGTCCTCGAACTTCTTCAGCCGCGTCTGGGCCGCGCGGTACTGCGAGGACATGCCGTCGTTGTACTCGGACTTGATCTTGAGCCGGAGCACGAGTGCCTTGATCTTGGCGTGCTCCTCGTCCCAGCGCCGCCGCATCTCCTCGAGCCGCTCGAACCGGTCCGAGCGCGCCTCGTGGTAGCTCGCGAAGCCGCCCGGGTGGGTCCACACGAGGTTGCCGTCACTGCCGAGCTCGACGGTGACGATGCGGGTCGCGGTGTTGTTGAGCAGCTCGCGGTCGTGGCTGATGAACAGGATCGTCTTGGCCGACTCACGGATCCGGTCCTCGAGCCAGATCTTGCCCGGCACGTCGAGGTAGTTGTCCGGCTCGTCGAGCAGCAGGACCTGGTCGGGCCCGCGCAGGAGGTACTCCAGCACCAGCCGCTTCTGCTCACCGCCCGAGAGCGTGCTGAGCAGCCGGTGGCGTGCGCGGTCGAACGGCATTCCCATCGCTGCGGTCGTGCACACGTCCCACGTCACCTCGACGTCGTACCCGCCGGCGTCGGCGTACTCCCCCAGCGCAGTGGCGTACGACATCTGGGTGGCCTCGTCGTCGGCGTCCATCAGCGCGAGCTCGGCGGCGTCGACCGCCTCCGCGGCGCTGCGGACCCGCGGTGGGGCGACGCTGAGCAGCAGGTCGTGGACGGTCTCGTCGCCGCCGCCGTGGCCGACGAACTGGCGCATCACGCCGAGCCCGCCCGACCGGGTGACGACGCCCCCGTGCGGGGTCAGGTCGCCGGTGACGATCCGCAGCAGGGTGGTCTTGCCGGCCCCGTTGGCGCCCACGAGGGCGACCTTCTGGCCGTCGCCGACCCGGAAGCTGACGTCGTCGAGGAGCACCCGACCGTCCGGCAGCTCGTACCTCACACCTGCAACGTCGACGTGTCCCACGCGGAGGATTGTCGCAAGCGATCCCGCACCCCGTCGCGTGGTTATCCGCGTCGCCGCCGGACGCCATCCGGTCTAGACCGGGTCTAGGGTGCTGTGCATGGCTGAAACGACCTCGACCGAGCAGTCCGCCGTCCCGCGCTGGAAGATCATCGGGCCCGGGCTCGTCGTGGCTGCGACCGGTGTCGGGGCCGCCGACCTGGTGGCCACCCTGATCGCCGGCCAGAAGTTCGGCTACACGCTGCTGTGGTGCGTCGTCGTCGGCTGCGTGATGAAGATCGTGCTCGTCGAGGGCGCCGGTCGCTACTCGCTCGCGACCGGCAACACGATCTTCGAGGGCTGGCGCTCGCTCGGCTCCTGGACGACCTGGTACTTCGCGCCCTACATCGTCATCTGGGGCTTCGTCTACGGCGCCGCGGCCATGGCGGGCACCGGGCTCGCGCTCCAGGGCCTGCTCGGCGGCCTGTCGACGACGTGGTGGGGCATCGTCTCCGGCCTGCTCGGCCTGGTGCTCGTGTGGACCGGGCGCTACAGCGTCTTCGAGAAGGTCCTGGCCGCGCTCGTGGGCATCATGTTCGTGACGATGGTGGGCGCCGCCCTGCTCACGCTGCCGAATCTCGGCGAGCTCGCCACGGGCCTCGCACCCCGGATCCCCGACGGCGGCCTCGTCAACACCCTCGCCCTGGCAGGCGGCGTGGGCGGCACGATCACGCTGGCGGCCTACGGCTACTGGCTGCGGGAGAAGGGCTGGAGCACCCCGTCGTACATGCGCGTGATGCGGATCGACAACACGGTCGCCTACGTCGTGACCGGCATCTTCGTGCTCGCCACGCTGGTGGTCGGGGCCGAGCTGCTCTACTCGACGAGCGTGGCGATCGAGACCGGTGACGCGGGGCTGCTCGACCTGGGCGTGGTGCTCCAGGACCGCTACGGCCAGTGGGCGGGCAAGCTGTTCCTGCTGGGCTTCTGGGCCGCCGCGATGTCGTCGCTGGTCGGCGTGTGGAACGGCGTGAGCCTGATGTTCGCCGACTTCATGACCAACGTGACCGGCGGCGACAGCGACGACCCCGACGCCCGGGCCGGCGGCAAGTGGTACAGGGCCTACATCCTGTGGCTGACCTTCCCGCCGATGGTGATGATGTTCCTCGGCAAGCCGGTCTGGCTGATCCTCGCCTACGGTGTGCTCGGCGCCTTCTTCATGCCGTTCCTCGCGATCACCCTGCTGTGGCTGCTCAACACCGACCGCACGCCGCAGGAGTGGCGCAACAAGCTGCACTCCAACGTGCTGATGGCGCTGTGCGCGCTCGCCTTCCTCGCGCTGTGCGTCAACGAGGTGCGCAAGGCGATCCAGGCCGCGTGAGCCTCACACGCCGGTGGCGTGCCTGATCCACACGTTGGGCTCGACGTAGGTCGCGACGCCGTGCTCGGCGTCGCACCACACCGGAGCCAGCGCACCCGGTACGACGACGGGGCCGGTCGTGTCGAACGGCAGGCCGGTCCACTCCCGCCACTCCTCGAGCGTGCCGGGGATGCACATCGAGCGGGGCGTCACGCGGTCGATCACCCCGCCGGCGCGGACGTGGACGCGCAGCCACGGGTCGACGGGCAGCCCGTCGTCGCGGGTGCGGAAGGCGTACTCCTGCATCGGCTCGTGGACGTCGGTCTTGCCGTTGGGTCGCACCGGCGCAAGGAGCTCGGAGTAGCCGAGCCGGCCGGCGTTGTCGCGGAGCGCGGCCAGCATCACGCCCGAGAGCCCGGTGCCCTGCAGTGCAGGCTCGATGGCGATCTCCGCGGCGGTGATGGCGTTGGGTGTCTCGCCCCAGATCCGGGTCAGCAGGGCGTTGCGGAGGGCGTAGTCCCAGCCCGCGTCGGGCAGGTCACCGTCGGGCAGCTGGAAGGGCGCGCTGAACGCCTTGGCCACGATCCGGCCCGTCTCGTCGAGCGCGACCAGGACGCACTCGAGGAAGTACTCCTCCAGGCAGGAGTAGTAGGAGTTGCCGATCGGGTCGTGCTTCATGAACTCCGGCCACGACGTCTCCATGTCCCAGAAGACGTCCCACGGCTGCGGCCGCTCGGCGAGCGTGACGATCTCGAGATCCATGGCGCGATTCTCGTCGTGCAGCCGCCGGTGGTGCTACTGACTTGTCAGGCGCTCGCTGAAGTTGTCAGGCCATGCACGGGCTGACAAGTTCAGTGATCCCCGGTTAGCCGGGGATCACTGCAACGACAGCCCGGTCAGAGCCGCTCGGCGACCCGCCGCGCCGCCACCTGCAGGATCTCCCACGCCGTGGCGAAGGGTGGCGCGTAGGACAGGTCCATCCAGGCCAGGTCGTCGACGGTGCCGCCGGCCCACAGAACGGCCGCCGCGGCGTCGATGCGCTTGCCCGCGCCGTGGCCGCCGACGACCTGCACGCCGAGCAGCCGGCGGGTGGTGCGGTCGGCCATCACCCAGATCGCGATCGACTCCGCCTCGGGCATGTAGCCGCTGGCGGTCGTGCCCTCGGTGAGCAGGGCGACCGGGTCGTGGCCGGCGGCCTCCGCGTCGGCCCGGGACAGCCCGGTGCGGGCGATCTCGAGGTGGACCTCGCCGACCGAGAAGCGGGTGATGGCGGTGTCGACCATCCCGTCGAAAGTGAGCGAGCCACCTGCGAGGCTGTCGCCGAGCGCGCGCCCGTGCTTGTTGGCGTACGTCCCGAGGGGGCGGAAGACCCACTGGTCGTCGAGGCGGCGGCGCACCTCGCAGCAGTCGCCGGCGGCCCACACGTGCTCGGCGACGCGCCCATGGGGGTCGGGACGGAGCGCGCCGTTGTCGGCCAGCTCGAGACCCGTGCCCTCCAAGAAGGCCGTCGCGGGTCGCACGCCGATCGCCACCACGACGAGGTCGGCCTCACGGCTGCCGCCCTCCCAGTGCACGCCCGTGACGGTGTCGCCGTCGAGGTCGAGCCCGGTCACCTCGGCGCCCAGCACCAGCTCGGCGCCGGCCTCGACGAGGGCCGCGTTGACCCGGTCGGACATCTCGTCCTCGAGCATCGACATGCCGCGACCGCGCGTGATCACGGTGACCCCGAGGCCGCGGCGCAGGGCCGTCTCGGCGACCTCGACGCCGATGTAGCCGGCACCGACGACGACCACGTGCGCGCCGTCACCGACGGCCGCGAACCGGTCGAGCCAGGCGGCGCCGTCATCCAGGGTCTTCACCACCCCGACGCCGTCATGGGGCGCCCCGTCCTCGCGCAGCGCCCAGTCGGGCATGACGGCCGGGGCGCCGGTGGCCACGACCAGCTCGTCGTACGCCAGCACCTCACCGTCGGCGGTGGTCACGGTCTGCGCCTCCAGGTCGGCGGCCACCACCTCCACGCCCGTGCGCAGGTCGATCCCCGACGCGCGGTGCTGGTCGGCGGTGCGGGCGACGAGGTCGTCGCCGCTGCCCACCTCACCGGCCATCCAGTACGGGATCCCGCAGGCGCTGTACGACGTGTGCGTGCCCTTGTCGAGGACGGTGATCGCGAGCTCGCGGCCGGTCCGCTTCGCGGTGCGCAGCGCCTGGTGGGCAGCCGACATCCCCGCCGCGTCGGCCCCCACGACGACGACGCGCTCGCTCTCCTCGCTCACTCTTCGGTCTGCTTCGCCCAGAGGTTGATCCCCGACTCCACGGCGTAGCGGTCGATCTCGGCGCGCTCGACGCCGGTCAGCGGCGGGAACGACAGCGCGTCGAGGTTGGTGTCGAGCTGCTCCACGCTTGAGGCGCCGATCACCGCGCTGGTCACGCGGTCGTCGCGCAGCACCCACTGCAGCGCGAGCTGCGCGAGCTTCTGGCCGCGGCGCTCGGCGAGGCCGTTGAGGCCGCGCACGCGCTCGAGCACGTCGTCGTCGAGCCCGGCGATGGTCGAGTTGTCGCGCGCGGCCCGCGAGTCGGCCGGGATGCCGTCGAGGTAGCGGTCGGTGAGCAGCCCCTGGGCGAGCGCGGTGAAGACGATGCAGCCCATCCCCTGCTGCTCCAGCTCGTCGAGCAGGCCGCCCTCCACCCACCGGTTGAGCATGTTGTAGGACGGCTGGTGGATCAGCAGAGGCGTGCCGAGCTCACGGGCGATCGTGGCCGCCTCCTGCGTCTTCGCCGCGGAGTACGACGAGATGCCGGCGTAGAGCGCCCGCCCGGACCGCACGGCCGTGTCGAGCGCCATCATCGTCTCCTCGACGGGCGTGTCCGCGTCGAAGCGGTGGCTGTAGAAGATGTCGACGTAGTCGAGGCCGAGCCGCTCGAGCGATTGGTCGAGCGAGGCGAGGACGTACTTCCTGGAGCCGCCGCCCTGGCCGTAGGGACCGGGCCACATGTCGTAGCCCGCCTTCGTCGAGATGACCAGCTCGTCGCGGTAGGGCAAGAAGTCGTCCTTCAGGTAGCGCCCGAAGTTCTCCTCCGCGCGGCCGTAGGGCGGGCCGTAGTTGTTCGCGAGGTCGAAGTGCGTGACGCCGCGGTCGAAGGCCCGGCGCAGGATCGCGCGCTGGGTCTCCTCGGGCCGGTCGGTGCCGAAGTTCTGCCACAGCCCGAGCGACAGCGCGGGGAGCTGGAGCCCGCTCCTCCCGGTGAACCGGTAGTGCATGCCGGTCGCGTCGTCGTACCTCTCGGGGGCTGCTTCGTAGGCCATGGACCCATCCTGCCCGGTCCCTGTGTGGGTCATCTTCGGGGGCGACTCGGGGTGAATCCTGATCGACTCTGGTGGGACGCGTGGGATTCACTTGGTGGCATGAGCTCCTCCTGGCGAGGCACAGCCTTCAAGCTCGCGCTGAACACCGCGCGTCGCATTCCCTACGTCCGCCGGGTGCCGGCGGGCATCCGCTTCCCGCTGCAACGCGACGGCGTCGACCCGGTCGCCCGGCTCGCCGCGACACGGGAGCGCGGTGACGTGGTGCGGTTCGCCGGGCTGCTCGGCACGCGCGTCTGGCTCGTGACTGGGTACGACGTCGCCCGGGCCGTGCTCGCCGACTCCGGGGCCTACGCCAACGACGTGCGCGACATCATCGGACGCCAGGACCGCGCCCCGGCCGAGCGCATCGGCGGGCTCGGGATGACCGACCAGCCCGACCACGGTCGCCTGCGCGGCGTGCTCACGCCGTACTTCACCCGCCGCCGCCTCGCCGACCTCCAGACCGACATCGACCGCGTGGTCGCCGCCGCCCTCGACGACATGGAGGCCCACGGCCCCGAGGTCGACCTGGTCGAGCGGTTCGGCTTCCACGTGCCTTTCGGCGTCATCTGCGACCTGCTCGGCATGCCCGACGTCGACCGGCAGGCGTTCCGCGCCCGAGGAGCCGCGCGGTTCGACCTGCGCGACGCCGGTGCCGGCATCTTCGACACCGCCGCCGGCACCCGCGAGTTCCTCATCGACCTCGTCGCCGCCGAGCGCCGCGAGCCGCACCTCCCCGAGGGGCTGGTCAAGCGGATGGTCGCCGACCACGGTGCCGACTTCGACGACGTCGAGCTCGGCGGCCTGGCCGACGGGGTGTTCCTCGGCGGCTACGAGACCAGCGCCAGCATGCTCTCGCTCGGCACCTGGGTCCTGCTCCAGCACCCTGCGTCGTGGAAGGAGCTGCAGCGCGGCGAGCCCGCCGAGGTCGACCGCATCGTCGAGGAGCTGCTCCGCTTCGTCTGCCCGGTCCAGATGGCGTTCCCGCGGATCGCCCGCCACGAGGTGACGATCGGCGGACAGGTCGTGCAGCCCGGCGACATCGTGCTCGTCTCGCTGACCGGTGCCGAGCGCGACCCCGCGCACCGCGTCGACCCCGAGCACTTCGACCCGACCACCCCCGCCACCGGCACCCTCGCCTTCGGCCACGGCATGCACCGCTGCGTCGGCGCCGAGCTCGCCCGGATGGAGCTCCGCACCGCCCTGGTGGCCCTCGCGCAACGCTTCCCCGACCTGTCGCTCGCATGCGACCCGGCCGACCTCACGTTCACCGAGCTCGCCATCGTGCACGGCGTGGAGAGGCTGCCCGTGCGGCTCGGCTGACGACCAGCGCCGCCGTACCGTGGAACGGGTGGCAGTCCGGGTCGGTGTCGTCCTCGCCGCGGCGGCGGTCGCGGCCACCGCCGCCTGCACCGCCGAGGAGCCACGCCGCACCTTGCCGGCCGAGCGACGTACGACGTCGACGCCGAGCGTGACGACACCGAGCCCCACGCCCAGCGAGACGCCGAGCCCCGAACCCGAGCCCGAGCGGCCCGAGCCGCGCCGGTCGTTCGTGTCGATCCCGGCGATCGGGCTGCGCGACTTCCCCGTGGTCCGCTACCGCGGCTCCCCTGACGACGCCCCCGGCACCGACATCCAGAACGCCGGCGAGATGGCCTCGCCCCGCGGGCCGCGCGGCGGCACCGGGCCCGGCGAGGTCGGCAACTACATCGTCACGGGGCACCGGCTGACCGGTCCGGCACCGCTCCGCTACTCGCCGTCGCTGCGCCGCGGCGACCGGATCCGGGTGCGCACCGGCGACACGGTCTTCGTCTACGAGATCCGCCGCACGCGCTGGACGTCGTTCCGCCAGCCCCCGTCACTGCGCGCCCAGCGCGCCGAGGTGCCCGGTCGGCCGGGCGAGGACGCGACCCGGCCGATGATCACGCTCTCCACCTGCGCGACGCTCGAGGACCACGCGGCCGGCAACTACTGGTTCGACCAGTTCGACAACCCCGAGCACCGCATCGACAAGATCGGCGTCCTGGTCGCGACCCGGCCGGCCTGAAATCCGTTGCCCGACCGGCGGACCGCCCGGTTGGATGCGGCCATGACCGAACCGGCGGACCGATGGCGCGACCCGGCCTTCGTCGCCGCCGCGCACCAGTGGATCCACGACCAGCTCGACCGGACGGTCGAACCCGTGGTCGAGATCGAGCAGACCCACGTCACCGACTGGTCGACCGTCATGCGCGTGCGGACCCGCTTCGGCGTGAAGTGGTTCAAGGCCAACGACGAGACGATGCGGCACGAGGGTGCGGTGACGGCGTTCCTCGCGCCACGCTCCGGCGAACGAGTCCCCCGTCCGTCCGCACTGGACCCCGACACGGGCTGGATGCTGTGGGTGGACATGTCGCCGCGGCTGCGCGAGGTGATCGCCGAGGAACGCACACTGGTGCGCTGGCTCGACGTGCTGGAGGCCTACGCCCGGATCCAGATCGCCTGCGAGGACGAGGTCGAGGAGCTGCTCGCGCTCGGGCTGCCCGACTGCCGGCTGGCCACGCTCCCCGGGCAGTACGCCGACCTGCTGACCACCCTCACCGACCCCGATCCCCGGCTGCCCGGCCCGGACGCCATCGGGGAGCTCTGCGCCCGGCTGGCGTCGTACGGCATCCGGGAGACGGTGCAGCACGACGACCTGCACGACGGTCAGGTCTTCGTGCCGTTCGGCCACGCTCACATCCTCGACTGGGGCGACGCGTGCGTCTCGCACCCGTTCTTCACCCTCGCCGTCACGCTCGAGGGCGTGATCTCGTGGGGCGTCGACGACGTGGAGGACTCCGAGGACCTCGAGCCCTACCTCGCGGCCTACCTCGGTCCGTACGTCGCCCACACCGGCCGGGACCTCGCCGAGCTGCGGGAGGCCGCCCGGCTTGCGATGCGGCTCGGCTGGGTGTGCCGGGCGATCAACGGCGCGCTGCCGCAGGACCCCGAGCGCACCCACGTGCGCCTGAAGATGTTCCTGGACGGGAAGCCCTAGCCGCGCTTGGTCTCCAGCACCCGGAAGCCCTTGCTGCTCGCCAGTCGCTCGGTCGGCCACCCCTGGTCGGTGAGCCACCGCTGGAGCGAGTCGGCGCCGAGGTTCTTGCCCACGACCATCACCATCCGGCCGCCGGGAGCCAGCCGCGGCAGCCAGGTGAGCAGCAGCTCGTGCAGCGCCTCCTTGCCGATCCGGATCGGGGGGTTCGACCAGATCTCGTCGAAGACCTGGTTGCCCGGCACCTGGTCGGCGGTGCACGCGACGAACGACGGGTCCAGCCCGGCCGCGCGGGCGTTGTCGTTGGCGAGCAGGATCGCCCGCTCGTTGACGTCGACGCCGGTCACGTTGGACAGGGGCACCGCCTTCGCGATGGCCAGCCCGATCACGCCGTAGCCGCAGCCGAGGTCGAGGAACTGCCCCTGCACCGGCGGCTCGAGCTCCTTGAACAGCACGGCCGTGGCGTGGTCGAGGTGGCCGCGGCTGAAGACGCCCGACCCGGTCTCGAAGGTCAGCTCGTGGCCCCACAGCTCGGCGGTGAAGCTCTCCCGCTCGAACGGCACGCTCGGGTCGGCGGAGAAGTAGTGCTCAGGCATCGATGGCCTCTCGTCGGGCGCGGGCGCGGTCGGCCTGGGCGGCCAGCTCGACGTCGTCGGGGTAGCCGACCTCCTCGAGCGTCAGCCCGTGCGCCTGTACGACGCGCACGCCGGCGTCGCGGCGTCGCCCGGCCATCACCTCGGCGGGCCAGTCGACCGGCTTGCGGCCCTCGCCGACGGCGATCAGGCTGCCGACCAGGGCACGGACCATGTTGTGGCAGAAGGCGTCGGCACGGACATCGCCGACGACCAGGCCGGCGTCGTCGCGGCGCCAGGCCAGGTCGAGGAGGGTGCGCACGGTCGTGGCGCCCTCGCGCTGCTTGCAGAACGCGGCGAAGTCCTTGAGCCCGACCAGCGGCGCCGACGCCTGGTTCATCGCGTCCACGTCGAGGGGTCGGCCCCACGTCAGCACGTGGCCGCGCACGAGCGGGTCGGCGAGCTCCTGGGCGTCGGCGATCCGGTAGGCGTAGCGGCGCCAGATCGCCGAGAAGCGGGCATCGAAGCCCTCGGGCGCCTCGCTGATCCGTCGTACGCGCAGGTCGGGGGGCAGGATGCCGTCGACCCGGCGGGCGAGGGCGTCGAGCGGCGGGTCGGTCGACCGTCCGGCCGAGGACGTCACCACGTCGGGGTCGACGTCGAGGTGGGCGACCTGGCCCCGGGCATGCACGCCGGCGTCGGTGCGTCCGGCGACCGTGACGCGCACCTCGGGCACGCGCAGCGCCGTCGCGAGGGCCGACTCCAGAGTGCCCTGGACGGTGCGCAACGTGGGCTGAGCGGCCCAGCCGGAGAAGTCGGCGCCGTCGTAGGCACAGTCGATCCGCAGGCGCACGGACCGATCCTAGGCGGCCATCCCGGAGGCGGGCACGCCGGACGTGCGCCTAGTCTGGTCGGGTGCTGCGCCGCGCCCTCCTGGCCCTCACCACCTCGCTGCTGGTCCTCGCCGGCCCGGCCCCGCTGGTGCTCGAGACCGCGTCGTCAGCCGCGCCGGCCTCGCTGCTCGTCGACACCGACGGCGACGGCCTCGACGACTCCCTCGACGGCTGCCCGACCGTGGCCTCCGGCAACCCGACGGGCTGCCCCACCGCCTCGCGCCGCGTGTCGCTGACGTGGCTCGCCGGCAAGCACCGGCTCGAGGCCCGGGTCACCTCGCCGGTCGAGGCGTGCGCGTCGCGCGCCCGCATCAAGCTCTTCCTCGACCGCCGCAGCGGTCCCGACAAGCTGCTCTCCTCCGACGCGTCGTTCCGCGGACGCCACCGCTTCAAGGTGCCCGGCGGTGCCCGCTACTACGTGAAGGTCTCCGCGTCCTACAGCCCGGGCCTGGCCGAGTGCGCGACGACGACGTCACGGACGGTGCGCGTGCCTCGCTCCTGATCCTTGTTCAACCAATGGGTTGACAACGCCGCACACCCGTCCTACCTTCTATTCAACCAATCAGTTGAAGAAGGTGCCTCGTGACCGACCAGCTCTCCCGCGTCTTCGCCGCCCTCGCCGATCCCACCCGGCGCGACATGGTGGCCCGGCTGACGGAGGCCGACCACACGGTCAACGACCTCGCAGCGCCGTACGACGTCAGCCTCCAGGCCGTCTCCAAGCACCTCAAGGTGCTCGAGGAGGCCGGGCTGGTGACCCGGACGAGGGAGGCCCAGCGCCGGCCCGTGCACCTGGAAGCCGAGGTGTTCGACCTGATGACGAAGTGGATCGAGCGCTACCGCCGACAGGCCGAGGAGCGCTACTCGCGCCTCGACGCCGTGCTCGCGCGTATGCAGGACGCAGACGACCCGAGCTCTACCAACCCGCAGGAAGGAACAGCATCATGACCACCATGCAGTCTCCCGACACCACGACCCGTTACCCCGAGGCCGCGATCGAGGCCGACGAGAAGGTCCCCGCCATCCACATCTGGCGAGACTTCGCTGCCACGCCCGCCCAGCTGTTCCGCGCGCACACCGACAAGGAGCTGTTCGCGCAGTGGAGCGGGCCGAGCAGCGTCGGCGCCGAGATCACCGAGTGGGACGCCCGCGAGGGTGGCGGCTGGCGCTACACCGCCCGCGGCATGGACGGTCGCGACGGGTTCGAGACGTCCTTCCACGGGTGCTTCCACACCGTGCGAGAGGACCGCATCGTGCAGACCTTCACCTGGGACGGCATGCCCGACGACGTCGCCCTCGAGACGATGACCTTCGAGGACCTCGGCGACGGCCGCACCCGGCTCCACGCGTTCAGCCTGTGCGACTCCTTCGAGGGTCGCGACGCGTGGCTGCGCAGCGGCATGGAGGTCGGCGTGCACGACGGCTACGCCGCCATCGACCGCCTCCTGGCGGAGGGCGTGCTCTGATGTCGCTCCCCGAGACCCCCGCCGGCCGCCACGCGGCGGTCGCCGGGGGCTTCGGCCGGCTGGTCGCGCAGACGCCCGACTGGTCGGCCCCCTCCCCCGTCGACGGGTGGACCGCACGCGACGTCGTCGGCCACCTCGTCGAGTGGTTCCCGGGCTTCCTGGCCGCCGGCGGCGTGTCGCTGCCGGCCGGCCCGTCGGTCGCGGACGACCCGCAGGTCGCCTGGCAGCACCACGCCGATGCCGTACAGGCCCTCATCGACGAGCGCCCCGACGAGGAGTTCACGCACCCCTACGTCGGCACCCAGACGCTCGCCGAGGCCGTCGACCGGTTCTACACCGCCGACGTCTACATGCACTCCTGGGACCTCGCCCGCGCCGGCGGCCAGGACCCCGGCCTCGACGAGGAATTCGCCGCCCAGATGCTCGAGGGCATGAAGCCGATCGAGGCGATGCTCCGCGACTCCGGCCAGTACGGTCCGGCCGTGCCCGTCCCCGACGACGCGCCCGTCGTCGACCGGCTGATGGGCTTCATCGGCCGCGACCCCGCCTGGCAGCCCGCCGCCGGAGGTGCGTCGTGAGCACGGTCGTGCTGCACAACGTCGTCTCCCTCGACGGGTACGTCGCCCAGCTCGACGACGACCCCGGGCCGCTGTTCGACTGGTACTTCAACGGCGACCGTCCCCTGTCCGCGCAGGACATGTCCGACCCCGAACCGGGCGGCCTGCGGATCTCGCAAACCTCCTACGACTACGTCCACCCGATGTGGGACAGCATCGGGTCCACGGTGATCGGCCGCCACCTGTTCGACATCACCAACGGGTGGGAGGGCAAGCCGCCAGCCGGTGACCACGTCGTCGTGGTCTCGCACCGTCCGAAGCCGGGGGGCTGGCACCCGGAGGCGTCGTACCACTTCGTCGACGACGTGGCCGCGGCGATCGCCACCGCGCGCGAGCTCGCCGGCGACCGGACGGTCGCGGTGGCCGCGGGCGACGTCGGAGGTCAGGCCCTCGCCCTCGGGCTCGTGGACGAAGTGGCCATGGACGTCGCGCCGGTCGTGCTCGGCACCGGCAAGCCGTTCTTCGGCCCCGTCGACGGCCAGCACCTGCTCGAGGACCCCCACGTCGTCATCCAGGGCGACCGCGTCCTGCACCTGCGGTTCAAGGTCCGCCGCTGACCTGTCACCTGCGAGGTGTCGCCTTCCTCGTAGGGTCGAGGACATGGACTACGTCGTGTACGGCACGGGTGCCGTCGGAGGCACCATCGGCGGCCGGCTCGCGCTGGGCGGGCTCGGCGTGACGCTCGTGGCCCGCGGCGAGCACCTCGCCGCGATCCGTGAGCACGGCCTGGTCCTCGACGCCGGCGACGGCCGCCACACCATCGAGGCGCCGGCGACCGACACCGCCGCGGACGTCGCCTGGACCGACGACACCGTGGTCGTGCTGGCGGTGAAGTCGCACCAGGCCGCGGCGGCGTTGGCCGACCTGCGCCGGCACGCGCCCGACGACGTACGCATCGTCTGCGCGACCAACGGCATCGCCACCGAGGTGGCCGCGCTGCGCCTGTTCCCCCGGACGTACGCCGTGTGCGTGATGCTGCCCGCCTCACACCTCGAGCCCGGCGTGGTCGTCTCCGCGTGCCACCCGACGCCGGCCATCCTCGACATCGGCCGCATCCCCGCCGGGACCGACGCGACGACGGCCGCGATCGCCGAGGACCTCCACCTGGCGGGGATCGAGTCGGTCGAGCGCGACGACATCATGGCCTGGAAGCGCCGCAAGCTCCTGCTCAACCTGGGCAACGGCATCGATGCCTCCTTCGCCCAGGGTGAGGCCGCCGACGAGCTCGCCGAGCGCGCGCTCGCGGAGGGCGAGGCCGTGCTCGCCGCCGCCGGGCTGACTGTCGTCTCGGCAGACGAGGACAAGACGCGCCGTGGCTCGATCCTCCAGCGCCGGCCCGACCTCGAGCGCCGCGGCGGCTCGACGTGGCAGAGCCTCCAGCGCGGCACCGGCGACTCGGAGATCGACTACCTCAGCGGCGAGATCGTCCTCCAGGGCCGCCTCCTCGGCCACCCGACCCCCGTCAACGACGCCGTGGTCGCCGCCACCCGCCACCTCGCCGCCACCGGCGGCGCACCCCGCTCCCTCGACGCCACCGAGGTCCTGGCCCGCCTCTGAGCGGTGCGTGAGGAGGATTCGCCCGGCCCCGAATCCGCCTGGCGCACCGCCACCGGGCGCGTCCTCGTACGACATGCCCGTGAGCGGTGCGTGAGGGGGATTCCTGCGGCTCGGAATGCCCCCCACTCACCGCTCGATCTGCGGAGCGGTGGTCCACCCACATTTCCCGCTCGCCGAATGTAGGTGCACCACCGCCCACCGGCGCGTCGTCGTACGACATTCCCACGAGCGGTGGTCCACCCACATTTCCCGCCCGCCGAATGTAGGTGGACCACCGCCGCCCGGCGGGGATGCACGAAGGCCCGCCACCCCAGTGGGGTGACGGGCCTCGCGGTGTCAGCCTGGATCAGGCCTTGGCGTCGTCCTCGGTGGACTCCTCGGCGTCGGCCTCGGCGGCCGGCTCCTCGGTGGTCTCCTCGGCAGCAGCCTCGGTCTCCGTGGCCTCGGCCTCGGTGGACTCCGGAGCCTCGGTCTCCTCGGCCTCGACGACCTCGGTCTCCTCGGCAGCCGGCGCCGGGGCGGCGGCCTTCTCGGTCTTCTTGGTCGAGGGAGCCTTGGGGCTGTAGGCCTCGGTCACCAGCTCGATGACCGCCATGGGGGCGTTGTCGCCCTTGCGGGGGCCGATCTTGGTGATGCGGGTGTAGCCACCGGGACGCTCGGCCATGACCGGCGCGATCTCGGTGAACAGGGTGTGCACGACCGACTTGTCGCGGACGGTCTTGAGGACCTCACGACGGTTGTGCAGGTCGCCACGCTTGGCCTTGGTGATCAGCTTCTCCGCGACCGGGCGCAGCAGGCGCGCGCGGGTCTCGGTGGTGGTGATCCGACCGTGCTCGAACAGGGCGGTGGCCAGGTTCGACAGGATCAGGCGCTGGTGGGCAGGGCTGCCGCCGAGGCGGGGACCCTTCTTGGGCTTGGGCATGTGGTGCCTTCCTTCTCTCGGGCCGTGTCAGGTACCCGGGTAGACGACCAGCGGGCTGCTGGTCGGTTTGGTGTCAGAGCTGCTCGTCCTCGATGAACGCATCGTCGTCGTCGTCGCCGTAGGCGGCGAGGGCGGCGTGCGGGTCGAAGCCGGGCGCGCTGTCCTTGAGCGAGAGGCCCATCTCGACGAGCTTGGCCTTCACCTCGTCGATGGACTTCGCGCCGAAGTTGCGGATGTCGAGCAGGTCCTGCTCCGAGCGGGAGATGAGCTCACCCACGGTGTGGATGCCCTCGCGCTTGAGGCAGTTGTACGAGCGGACCGTGAGCTGCAGGTCCTCGACCGGCAGGGCCAGGTCGGCGGCGAGCTGCTCGTCGACGGGCGACGGGCCGATGTCGATGCCCTCGGCCTCGACGTTGAGCTCACGGGCCAGGCCGAAGAGCTCGACGAGCGTCTTGCCGGCCGAGGCGATCGCGTCGCGGGGACGGATCGACTGCTTGGTCTCGACGTCGATGACGAGCTTGTCGAAGTCGGTGCGCTGCTCGACGCGAGTGGCCTCGACCTTGTAGGTCACCTTCATGACGGGGCTGTAGATCGAGTCGACCGGCATGCGGCCGATCTCGTTGTCCGCGCCCTTGTTCTGCACGGACGAGACGTAGCCGCGGCCACGCTCGACGACGAGCTCCATCTCCAGCTTGCCCTTGTCGGACAGGGTGGCGATCTTCAGGTCGGGGTTGTGCACCTCGACACCGGCGGGCGGGGTGATGTCGGCGGCGGTGACGTCACCGGCACCGGACTTGCGCAGGTACATCACGACCGGCTCGTCGTGCTCGGAGGAGACGACGATGCCCTTGAGGTTGAGGATGATCTCGGTCATGTCCTCGGTGACGCCCTCGATGGTCGAGAACTCGTGGAGGACGGAGTCGACCTTGATGCTGGTGACCGACGCACCCGGGATCGAGCTGAGGAGCGTACGGCGCAGCGAGTTGCCGAGCGTGTAGCCGAAGCCCGGCTCCAGGGGCTCGATGACGAACCGCGAGCGGAACTCGTCGACGGTCTCTTCCGTGAGGGTGGGGCGCTGAGCGATGAGCACGGAGTTTTTCCTTTCCGGATCCACCCGCTATTTGACGGATCCGAACATGGTGAGGAGTGGTGTGGAAGAGGGGCGTCGGTGGCCGCCCGCACGACGGGCGACCACCGACTGGAAGTCACTTCTTGGAGTAGTACTCCACGATGAGCTGCTCCTGGACCGGCACGTCGATCTGCGCGCGGACCGGGACCTGGTGCACGAGGATGCGCATCCGCGAGGGGATGACCTCCATCCACGCCGGGGTGACGCGCTCGCCGTGGGTCTCACGGGCCACGATCAGCGGGGTCATCTCCAGCGACTTCTCGCGCACGTCGATGATGTCGTGGTCGGTGACCTGGAAGGACGGGATGTTGACCTTCTTGCCGTTGACCAGGAAGTGGCCGTGCACGACGAGCTGGCGGGCCTGGCGACGCGTACGGGCGAAGCCGGCGCGGTAGACCACGTTGTCGAGGCGGCACTCGAGCAGCTGCAGGAGGTTGTCGCCGGTCTTGCCCTGGCGACGGCTGGCCTCCTTGTAGTAGCGGACGAACTGCTTCTCCATCACGCCGTAGGTGAAGCGAGCCTTCTGCTTCTCACGGAGCTGCAGCAGGTACTCGGACTCCTTGATGCGACCGCGGCCGTGCTGGCCGGGGGCGTAGGGACGCTTCTCGAAGGCAGCGTCGCCGCCGACGAGGTCGACACCGAGACGGCGCGACTTGCGGGTCATGGGACCGGTGTAGCGGGCCATGTTTCAGTCTCTCTTTCTCAGTCTCGGGTCAGACGCGGCGGCGCTTGGGCGGCCGGCATCCGTTGTGGGGGGTGGGCGTGACGTCCTGGATGGTGCCGACCTCGAGGCCGATGGCACCCAGCGAACGGATGGCGGTCTCACGACCCGAGCCCGGACCCTTGACGAAGACGTCGATCTTCTTCATGCCGTGGTCCATGGCGCGACGGCCGGCGGCCTCGGCAGCCATCTGGGCGGCGAAGGGGGTGGACTTGCGCGAGCCCTTGAAGCCGACGGTGCCGGCAGAGGCCCACGAGATCACCGCACCGGTCGGGTCGGTGATCGTGACGATGGTGTTGTTGAACGTGCTCTTGATGTGGGCTTCGCCCTGGGCGACGTTCTTCTTCTCCTTGCGGCGGACCTTGGTCGCGCGGCTCTTGGGAGGCATTCAGTAACTCCTGTGAGGTTCTGGTCTGGAAGCTTCGATGACGGTGATCAGCGCAGGGCGCCGATCACTTCGCCTTCTTCTTGCCGGCGACGGTGCGCTTCGGGCCCTTGCGGGTGCGCGCGTTGGTCTTGGTGCGCTGGCCGCGGACCGGGAGGCCCATGCGGTGGCGGCGACCCTGGTAGCTGCCGATCTCGATCTTGCGGCGGATGTCCGCCTGGACCTCACGGCGGAGGTCACCCTCGATCTTGAAGTTGGCTTCGATCTCGTCGCGAAGCTTGACCAGCTCCTCGTCACCGAGCGTGTGGACCCGGGCGTTCGGGTCGACGCCGGTGGCAGCGAGCAGCTGCTGGGCGCGGGTACGGCCGATGCCGTAGATGTAGGTGAGAGCGACCTCGATGCGCTTGTCGCGCGGGAGGTCAACACCAACGAGGCGTGCCATGTGGCGGTTTCCTTGTCTGTTCTCGCATCGGTTTCGGTTCGTGTCGCGTCCCATCCCGCCTCGGGTGGGTTCCGGCCGGTGCTCCGGAAGTGACTTCAGTCCGCCTGGGCGGACCTAGCGATCACGTTGTGGGTTGTGCGGTGTTGCTGGTTGAGCTTCAGGCCCTCTTGCCGCAAGCGGCTGCGAGGCTCGGGGCTGCTCGTTCAGCTCCGGCTCCGCCGGATCTGGATGAGATCCCTCAACCCTGGCGCTGCTTGTGGCGCGGGTTCTCGCAGATGACCATGACCCGGCCGTGACGGCGGATGACCTTGCACTTGTCACAGATGGGCTTGACGCTGGGGTTGACCTTCATGTCAACGTTCCTTGCTACTCGGCTGGCTGGTTACTTGTAGCGGTAGACGATCCGACCCCGGGTGAGGTCGTACGGCGAGAGCTCCACCACGACCCGGTCCTCGGGGAGGATCCGGATGTAGTGCTGTCGCATCTTGCCGCTGATGTGCGCGAGCACCTTGTGCCCGTTGGCCAGCTCCACACGGAACATGGCGTTGGGAAGGGCCTCCACGACGGTGCCCTCGATCTCGATCACGCCTTCTTTCTTCGGCATGTCCTCCACAATCTGTTGTCTCGTTGTCTACCGTGGCCCGGGAACCGCCCGGCTCCTGCTCGCAGGAGGCCGGTGGACCTCGTGGGCGGATCCGGGAACCTCTTCCCGGGCACGCGCCGAACCGTCACGCTGGACGAGTCGTCGTGATTCCGGGCAGCCGCGAGGCACCACGAAACACAGCCCACGTTGGGCCGACGCACCAGTTTAGTCAGGCGTCCCTCGAGAACGCCAATCAGGGAGGGAGCGCAGCCGCGCGAGGGCCCCGGCCAGCCGCCCATCGGCGACGGAGGCCTCCCCCTCGACGGCGGGGGCGGTCTCGCGCGGCGCCCGCGGTGCCGTACGACGCAGCGAGCGCAGGCTGATCGCGGCGAGGAGGCGCTGCCGCCGCCCGACCTCGTGGGACATCGCCCTCCGCTCGGCGTCGATCGACTCCCAGTAGGTCGCCGCGGCGGCCGCCTCGGGCACGCTGGGGCCGAAGACGAAGCTGTCGGCCCGCCGGGCGAGGGCGCCGGCCTGGCCGGACACGATGCCGACCGACTGCTCGCGCCGGGTCACGGTCGGGCCGAGCGGGACCACCTGGCCGAGGTCGCGGGCGTGGTCGACCAGCTCGCGCCACGCCCCCACGAAGCGGGCCGAGGCCGAGTCGGCGTTGCGGCGGCGCCGGCGCCGCCAGGCCTTGAAGCCGACGATCGCGCCGAGCAGCAGGGCGGCGAGCAGGATCGGGGTGCCGACGTACTTCACCACGGTGCCCACCCAGGCCGGCAGGCCGGGGATCAGGCCCTCGTCCTCGTCGGCCTTCTTGCGGGTGGCCTTGCGCTCCTTGAGGTCGGCGTCGCTCTGCTCCCCCGCGTCGGACGGCGGCGGGATCGGGTTGGGCGGCGGGATGACCGTGCCCGACATCGGGGTGTTGGTCTCGGGGATCTGGTCGGCCGGAGGCGTCTTCTGCATGAACGCCTCGGTCGGCAGCGTCCGCCACGAGCCGTCGGCGGCACGGAGCTCGACCCACGCCGAGACGTCCTTGCCGGTGACCTGACCGCCCTCGGGCACCACCGCGCCGAGCACGACGCGGGCCGGGACGCCGATGTCGTTGGCGAGCAGCGCCATGGTGGCGGCGTACTGCTCGTCGTTGCCGACGATCTGCGGTGCGTTGACGAACTCGTCGGAGAGCCGCCACACGCTGTGGCCGCCGACGTAGATGCGCTCGGTGCGCCCGACGCCGTCGGAGTAGCGACCCTCGGAGCGCAGGTGCTCGGCCGCGGCGAAGACCCGGTCCATCGGGTCGCTGGCCGCCTGCTCGGTCCACTTCTCCGCGGGGCCCTGGATGAAGGCGGCGCCCGGCGGCAGCGGGGTCACCTCGGCGGAGCCGACCGTCTCGGGCGTCAGCTCGTCGTCGGGCTCGACGGCGGTGAACTCGTAGCGGTCGCCGGGCTGGAGCCCGCTCGGGACCACGGCCGTGGACGTGGCGAGGTTGTAGCGGAAGATCTCGGCCTTGGCGCGCGCGTCGCCGGTTTCGAACTGCATCGACTGGAGCGCGCCGACGGTGGGCAGCCAGACGCCGGAGTAGCCCTCGCCGAGGGTGACCGTGACGTCGACCTCCTTGCCCTTCACCGGGTTGTCGATCGTGGAGGAGACGCGTTGGAAGGAGTCGTCGGCAGGCTCGGGCAGGGCGTCGTCGGTGGCCCCCCACACCATGCCGTCGTAGTGGTCCATCGTCGCGAAGCGCACGCGGGTGCCGGGCGTGACGCCCTCGATGTCGAGCAGCGTCTTGTCGTAGACGTTGCTGTTGTCGTCACGGCCCTTCAGGTCGACGTACTTGCGGAAGCCGGCCAGCGGCGAGGGGTAGCGGCCGATGTCGAACGGCGGCTCCACCCAGTTGCGCGCGACGGCACGATCGGCGTCGCCGCCCGCCAGCCAGGCGCTCGCCGGGTAGGCCAGGCCTGCGGCCAGGGCGAGCATCGCGACCGCGCCGGCTCCCCGGACGTAGGACGTGCTGCCGCCCTGCACCGCGGCGCTGGCCCGGCGGGCGCGCACCGCGAGCCACGCGAGGGCGAGGCCAGCGAAGACCACACCCTGCAGCAGCAGCGACTCCGGGTGCCGTACGCCGAGCAGGATGGCGCCCGACAGCACGATGGTCATGCCGACCACGGGCAGCGCCGCCGCCAGCCAGGCGCGGCGCACGGGCAGGTGGGCGAGCCCGAGGCCGACGATGCCGGCGACCATGCCCGACAGCCACGGGAGCACGAGCAGGGGGCCGTCGCCGTCGATCGGGGGCAGGGTGGTGAGGAGGTCCTTCCACCCGAAGATCGCCTCGTCGGCCACCCGGGCGAGCGTGGAGGCGCCCGGGAGCACGGACGTGTCTCCGAGCGAGCGCAGGCAGAGCGGCCCGCCGAGCAGGAAGAAGACGACCAGGCAGATCACCACGGCGGAGACGATCGGCCAGCCGGCCGCCCGGGTCAGGTGGGTGACGACGACGGCGACGAGGGCGCCGAGCATCCCGACGACGAGGTAGGCCGACCCGGTGAAGGACGAGCCGAAGGCGCTGAGCGCCACCGCGGAGAGCGCGAACGTGAAGGCGATGTCGATCCACGAGTGCAGGTCGGGCAGCAGCGGGTGCGACCGGACCCGGGTGCGGGTGCCGGTGGCGGCTGCGTTGCGCGGGCTCACCGGACGCTCCAGCGCAGGAGGCCGCCGAGGTCCTCCTTGGCGGCCAGGTGCAGGACCGGCAGGCCGCCGGTCTCGGTGACGCGGCTGGTGCCCTCGGGGTCGACGACGATGCCGAAGCGGCGTACCTCGGGCGGGAAGGCGGCTGCCGATCGCAGCATGTCGGTGAACTGGCTCCGGTTGCCGCCGATGAAGAAGGCCAGGCTGGTGTCGGGGGCCAGGGTGCTCGCCTGCCGCCCGGACTCGATGAGGCCGCGGTCACCGAACTCGGCACGGCACACCGCGTCGAGCGCGAGGTAGCCGTCGGAGCCGGTCGACGCGTGCTGGCCGCAGACGAAGGAGACGTCGAACTCGTCGAGGACCGCGCGCACCGCGATCGAGGCGGCCACCGCCATCGCGGTCTCGAAGTCGTCCGGGTCGGCCCACGCCGAGAGCCGGTCGTCGACGACGATCGTGGCGTGGCTGCGACGGGTGTCGAGGTACTGGCGCACCAGCAGCGCCGACTCGCCGCTCGAGGCCATCACCTTGGCCGAGGAGCGCCAGTGGATGTGGCGCAGGTCGTCACCCGGGACGTACTCCCGCAGCGCGTGGAAGGCGAGGTCGCTCTGGCTGACCGCATCGGTCGAGACGCCCTCGAGGTCGCGGAGCAGGCCGGCACCGAGCGACTCCATCGGCACCAGGTGCGGGCGCACGAGCACCTCGCGCACGGGCGTCCAGACCATGTCGCGGGAGAACAGGCCGACCGGGTCGCCGCGCCGCGTCATCGCGGGACCGACCGAGATCACCCCGCGCCGCTCCGTGCGGATCGTGAACGACTCCTCGTGCGCCGCCCCGGGGGCCAGCGAGCTGACGCCGTAGCGGTGGATCGCCGACCCGACGGGCACCTCGAGGGTGGTCGGCACCAGGCGGGTGGTCGCGCGGTTGACGACGAGGACGCCCGCTGCGACCGACTCCCCCGCCGCCACCCGCTCGGGCTGGAGCCTCAGGTCGACCGAGACGGACGTGCGGCCGAGCAGGAACGGCACCGCGAGGACGAGCAGCAGCAGGCAGGCGGTGCCGAGCACGGCGAGCTCGCGCCACGCCGTGAACGTGGCGACCATCGCCGCGCCCAGGCCGAGCCCGAGGACCAACCAGCCGATCGGCTTGATGACCTCGAGCGCATCGTTCAACCGCTGCCTCATGGGATCGCTCAGGCCCCCACGCGGTCGGTCGGCGGGGCGACGGCGTCGAGCAGGCGCGAGATCACCGTCTGCACGTCGATGCCGCTGAACTGCGCCTCGGCGTCGAGGAGCAGGCGGTGCGAGAGCACCGGCTCGGCGAGGTCCTTGATGTCGTCGGGCACGACGTGGTCGCGGCCGTCGGCGGCCGCCCAGGTCTTGGCGACGCGCACGAAGGCCAGGCAGCCGCGGGCCGAGAGGCCGAGCTTCACGTGCGGCTGGCGGCGCGACTCCTCGGCGAGCTCGGCGACGTAGCCGACCACGGCCGGGTCGACGTACACCTCGTCGGCCAGGCCGCTCATCTGCGCGATGGTGGCGGCGGTGATGACCGGCGTCACCAGCGCGGCGCGGTCGCGCACGGCCGCGTTGTTGAGCAGCTCGACGGTCGCCTGGCGGTCGGGGTAGCCGACAGAGGTCTTCATCAGGAAGCGGTCGAGCTGCGCCTCGGGGAGGCGGTAGGTGCCGGCCTGCTCGATGGGGTTCTGCGTCGCGATGACGAGGAACGGCTTGCCGACGGGGTGGGCGACACCGTCCACGGTGACCCGGCCCTCCTCCATCACCTCGAGCAGCGCCGACTGGGTCTTGGGCGAGGCGCGGTTGATCTCGTCGGCCAGCACGATGGTGTGGAAGATCGGACCGGGGTGGAACTCGAAGGTGCCCTTGTGCTGGTCGTAGACCGTCACGCCGGTCACGTCGGAGGGCAGCAGGTCGGGCGTGAACTGGATGCGCGCGTGGCTGCCCTGCACCGTGTTGGCCAGCGCCCGCGCCAGCATCGTCTTGCCGGTGCCCGGGAAGTCCTCGAGCAGGATGTGGCCCTCGGAGAGCAGGCAGGTCAACGCCAGCCGTACGACGTGGCGCTTGCCCAGGACGGCCTTCTCCATGTTGTCGGTGAGCTGGTCGAAGGTGGACTTGAACCACTCGGCCTGTTCATGGCTGATCGTCACGCGGTGCTCCTGGTCGTCGGTGCGGGTCGAAGGTGTCTGGCGGGCGGTCGCAGCTACGGGAACGTGGTGTTGATGTAGACGGTGCCGAGGGAGCCGCCGAAGCGACAGTTCCCCTTCACTGGCTCCCCGGATGAGTAGTAGGGGGCGATCTGGGCCGAGAAGTCACCGGTCCCGCTCTCGGAGCGGCGGGGCCAGAACTTGTCGAAGTCGCAGGTCCAGTCCTTCGACGGGGTTCCCTCCGCGAAGCGGATGGTCAGGACCGCGAGTGCGCACGAGTCGACCGTGCACTTGCGGCCCGCGGCCACGTCGACGGCATCGGCACAGGCCGGCTGGTCGGCGGAGTCGTCCTGGCACCTGGCTCCCCGACTGATGCCGATGGACGGCGGTGGGGGCTTGGGGGCGAAGACGCTGTTGGATCCGTTGGACTCGTCGCGGCCGCCCGGCGAGTCGTCGTACACCCGGACGAAGATCTCCTGCTCCTGCTCGTACTCCTCGGTGAGGTAGGCGGGCGTCGTGAAGCTGAAGGCACCGGGCCCCGTCGGGCGGAAGGTCTGGGTCGGCGCCGTGCTGCCGCCACTGGTCGAGGTCCGCTTGTTGCGCACGACGTACTCGACGATCGCGGGGTTGCCGTTGCTCGTGCCGGAGATGACCCACTGGATCGACCGGCCGTTCACGATCGGCTGGACGCTGGCCAGCGCGCGGTCGAGGCGGCCGTAGGTCTGGACGTTCTGCGTGCCGCTGAGCGTGCAGCCGGCGGGTGCGTTCTCGTTGCACACGCGCAGCTGCACCTGGTAGGGCTGCTCGTTGCTCGGCACGTTGACCCGCTCGGAGTTGGTGCCGGTCTGCTGCGGGAGGTCCCTCGCAGGCATGCCGTTGACGAGGATGGTGACGTGGCTCTCGGCGCCACGCGCGTCGGGCACCGTGTAGGTGATCTGGGCCTCCTGGCTGGTGCCGGTCGGCGTCGCGGTGAACGCACCCCACTGCGCGGGGCGGCCCACCGCCTCGATCGAGGCCCCGTCGCTCGGCTGCGACCGGTTCTGGATGTTGGCCGCGGTCACCCGGTAGGTGTAGGTCAGCCCGTCGTAGGGCACGCCGGCGTGCACGCAGGTCAGGGAGGCGATCTTCTGGCAACCAGGCACCGCACCCGTCGTACGACCGTTGCTGTAGGTGACGGTGTAGACCGTCGGCCCGGGGCCTTCGGGCAGGACGTCCTGCCAGCCGATGCGGAGGCTGGTCTCGTTGGCGCCCGACTCCAGGTCGGTGACCGTCGGCGCGGGCGGAGCCGGCGGAGTGCCGAGCGGCTGCATCTCCGGACCCGGGCGCGGCAGCGAGTAGTCGACCTTGTTGTGCGCCTTGATCGTGAAGACGTACTTCTCGTTGTTGTTCAGCCCCGTCGCCATGTAGGACGTCTGGTCGCCGGTCACGACGTCCTTCCCGCCGACCCAGGTGATGGTGTAGTCGAGGATCTTCGAGGTCTGCGTCGACGGCTTGTCCCAAGCGACGGTGATGGTGCCGTCGCCACGGTCGACCATCCGGATGTTCTGGACGCGTCCCGGCGCCGTGTCGGCCTGCGCGGACCGCGACAGCTCGCTCCAGTCGCTCATGCCCACCCGGTTCACGGCCGCGGCACGGAAGCTGTAGCGACCGCCGGTCTTGAGCTTGCGGAAGACGCACTCGTTGGTGTCGCAGCGCTGCTTGTCGCCCGAGCGCTCCTCGCGGACCCAGTAGTAGAGGATCGGCGCACCGCCGTCGTCGTCCGGAGGTGCCCACGACATGGTGACCGTGCCGGCCTGGTCGGAGTTCGGGTAGGGGCGCGGCTCGCCGGGCGGGGAGGGTGCGCCGACGACCTCGAACTGGATGCGGCCCTCGGCGCGGCGCGTGGCCGGTGGGCCCGACGAGCCGATGTCGCTGACCACGATCGCGAAGCGCGCCTCCTCCCCGCGTGCGTCCTTGGCCGCGGTGAGGGTGAGCCGGCTGCCCTCGAAGCTCGCGCGGACACCGGGGCTGCCGAGGTTCTCGACCGAGACGATGGTCGGGTCGGGCTCGGCCACGCCTGCGGTGAGGTAGGAGGCGACGTCGATGGTGCGGGACTGGCCCGCCTCCATGGTCTCCACCTTGATCGGGTTCAGCGTGGGGGGCGGCGCCTGGGCGAGGCGGAAGCGCACCACCTCGGTGTTGCTCTCACCGGCCGTGACGGACAGCTCCGCCTCACCGCCCTCGGTGGCGGTGTCAGCCGCCGTGACCTCGACGACGGATCCGTCGGGGCTGCCGGCGTCGAGGCCGTCGAGCCCCTGGCTCCACTCGGCGGCGTAGTCCAGTCCCGCGGCGTCGCGCGGGTCGTCGGTGTAGACGGTGCAGAAGGTGGAGATGTCGAGGTCGATGCGCTGGCCCGACGAGATCGGGAGCACCGTCGAGGGGCACTCGAGCGACGGCTTGTTGTCGCCGACGTAGACCGGGATGGAGAGCAGCACCGTGGCGCCGTCGTCGGTGGTCGTGGTGTCCTCGTTGCCGCTCGCGTCGGTCGCCGTGGTCACCTCGACCAGCAGCGCGCCGGGGCCGCGGTAGGACGCGGGTGCCGAGAGCTCGAAGCGGTTGTCGCCGTCGGGGTTCACCGCGAGCGCGGTCGGCGAGGCGGAGTACGACCGCCGGCCGGAGGCGACGCGTACGTCGAATCCCTCGGGCGCGTCGACGTAGTCGGTGATCTTCCCGCTGGTGGTCTCGCCGGGGTCGAGCTGGATCAGGGCGTCCGGGCGCACGGAGGGCAGGCCGGTGCCGGTCGGGGGGATGTAGACCGAGGCGGACGCGGCAGCACCTGCGCCGTCGCGCACCTCGAAGGGCAGGACCTGCGGCGCCGGCCCGCGGTCGGCGCGCACCTCGACCCCATCGACCACGCGTGCCCCACCGGCGACGTCGACGACCTCGAGGTCCTCCGCCGGGCCGTCGGGGTCGTAGGCGCCCTCGAGCACGTCGACCACGACGCTGCCGCTCTCTCCGGCGCGACCGAAGGCGTCGTAGACCACCGGCGGGTTGTTGTAGTCCTCGGCGGTCTCGAGCGTCATCGTCGCGCGCGACTCGTCGAGGCCGTTGGTGACCTTGTAGACGATGACGACCGAGGGGGCGGCCAGGTCGTCGGGCGCCGTGACCGTGACCAGGTTGGTCTTCGGGTCGAGCTTGGCGTCGTCGGGCGCGTCGAGCAACGTGACGTCGACCGTGTCGCCGGGCGCGACGAAGTCGTTGGCGAGCGGGTCGAAGGTCGCCGTCCGGCCGGGCTCGACCGTGAGCCGGTCCTCGACCGCGAGCGGGGGCTGGGGCTGACCGGGCTCGACGACGGCGACGCGAGCGGTTCCCGTGGCGAAGGCGCCCTGGGAGTCGACGACCGAGTAGCTGAACTCGTCGGTCCCGACGGTGCGCGGATAGGCCTGGTACTCGAGGAAGTTGCCGCCGAAGGAGACGATGCGGCCCAGCCGGGGCGCGGACGTGATGCCGGTGACCGTGACCGGGTCGCCGTTGCGGTCGACCCCGACGCCCGGGACCCGCACCTTGACCGTGCCGCCGGAGACCACGCGGCCCTCCAGCGTCGGCGGCTCGGGCGGGTCGTTGGGGTCGTCGGCGGGCACGATCGTGACCTGGAGGCGGCCGGTGGCGCGCTTGCCGTCGAGGTTCTGCGCGACGTAGGGCACCGTGAAGGTGTCGCGCTCCTTGATCTTCGCGGGCGCGATGTAGCGGACCATCCGGCCGGAGACGAAGGCCTTGCCGACGTCACCGGTCACGTCGATCGGGGCGACCACCTCGAGCTGGCCGGGGACCTCGGCGTCGACGAGGCTGCTGACCAGGGTCAGCCGGTCGCCGGACGGCGAGACGTCGTTGTCGAGGACCGGCGCGGAGACCGAGGACCCGGCACGTACGACGACCTTGTCGGCCACGGTGATCGGCGTGTTGTCGGCAGGGGCCGCGCGCTGGGTGACCACCACCTCGCCACGCACACCGGAATTGGCGCCGTTGCTGATGACGTAGGAGACGGTCTGGGTGACGGGCACGAGGTCCGGCTGCACGGACGAGATGCGCAGCCAGCGGCCGTCGATGATCGCGACGGCGAGGTTGCCCGGGCGGTCGGACGTCGCGCGGGTGACGACCAGCAGGCCGCCGGCCGGATCGAGGTCGTTGGCCAGCACGTCGACGACCCCGGGCGCCTGGCCGTAGACCGTCAGGGTGTCGGGCATCGCGATCGGGTCGGCGGCCCGCTTCGGGCGCGGCTTCACGTCGACCCGGATGGTGCCCTGGTCGAGGTCGGCGTTGCCGTAGCCGGCGTCGTAGTTGAGGAAGTAGGTGCCCGCGCGGTCACCGGTGAAGGTCACGGTTCCGGCGTCGAGGTCGGAGACGACCTTCACACCCGGCTGCTGGGGGACCTTGCCACCCAGGACCAGCTCGGCGTTGGGGGCGGCCGGGTCGGAGCCCGGCAGGTCGTTGAGCAGCGGACGGATCTTGATGGGCTTGCCCACCTCGCCGCGTACGACGTCGGGCTCGGCGCTGGGCGGGAAGGAGTCCTGGTCCTGCGGCGCCTGGACCTGGAAGTTCATCGACCGCCTCACCGGGGTGGAGCGACCGTCGGTCACGGCGAACTCGACCCGGACCAGCTGCTGGCCGTCGGCGCGGGTGGACGGGGCGGTGAAGCGGATCCGGCCGTCGGCCGTGGTGCGGGCCACGGCGCCCGACTCCTCCCCGCCGATCGCCTGCGCGGAGTCGAGGAGCAGCGTGTCGCCGTCGGCGTCGTCGCGCCAGTCGGCGAGCACGGGGACGTCGAGCGCCCCGCCGTGGGGCACCTTGTAGGTGGGCTTCTGGTAGCCCTGACGCAGGTCGGGCGGCTGGTTCTCGCTCGTGCCCCGCACGTCGACGGTGACCGCGGCGTGGGCCTGGAGGCCGTCGCGGCCGTCGTCGATGAAGTAGTCGAAGGTCGACGCCCTGCCCTTCTCGGGCATCTGGAGGACCAGGGTCTGCCCGTCCGGGCTGATCTCGACGCGCGCGCCGCCGGTGGGCTGGTCGACGTCGATGATGCTGAGCAGCCGGCCCTCGGGCGCCGAGTCGTTGTCGAGCGGGTGCAGGACCGTGGTGCGCCCGGCGCGGACGCCGTACGCGTCGGGCTTGGCCCGCGGCGGACGCCGGTCGGCCTCGCTCTGGTTCTCGTCCTTGTCCTCCTCCTCGTCGTTCTTCTTCTTCGAGGTGAAGGCCTCCCAGTTGTCGATCTTGACCGGGTGCTGCTGCTGGACGTCCCACACGGTGCCGCTGACCGCGTCGTTGAGGACGATCTCGCCGCGGTTGACGCGGAAGGCGAGGGTGGTGGCGTCGCCGCCGAGGTCCTCGTCGGTGACGACCTGGCCGCCGCACTCAACGGTCACCGCGCCCTGGCCGCCGGACCAGGCTCCGAAGACGCACGCGCCGAGGCGGACGGGCGCCACCGGGATGCCGGACCGCGTGGAGACGGTCGCGACCTCACCGGAGTCGAGGTCGATGCTGAGCAGTCCGTCACCCGCGCCTACCAGCACGGTGTCGGCGCCGGGCCCGGGCTGCTGGAGCTCGCTGTCGGCGGGCACCGTGACGGTCGCGCCGTCGAGGACCCGCAGCACGCCGGCGTCGGCGTCGAGGGTGACGACGCGCTCGCCGACCGTGGTGACGGCGCTGACCTGGCCCGCATCACCCGGCAGGTCCGCCGTGGTGGGCTTGCCGAGCACCTGGCCGCTCGGGGCGATCGTGGTGACGGTGCCCTTGTCGGCCGAGGTGACGACGACCGTGCCGTCGAGGCCGACCGCGAGCGCGGCGTCCTTGCCCGCCTTGGCGATCGGGTCGACCTGCCGGTCGACCGCGCTCATCACCGGGCCGCCGACCTGGTTGTCGTAGCGCACCGCCCAGACGTGGCCGGACTCGGCGTCGACGGTCGCGAGGGTGCCGCCGCCCATGCCGACGTCGCCCTCCGTGGGGACCGCGGCCGAGCCGCCGTCCTGGGCCTCCAGCCGCGAGGTCTCGATCGACTGGCCGCGCGCGGCGTCGAGGTTGAGGGTCACGACGGCCGCACCGTCCTGCACGACGTCGAGGCGGGACTTGCCGTCCTGACTGGGCACCACGCCGTCGAGCTGGTTGATCGGCTTGTTCATCCGACCCGACCAGCCCTTCTGGCCGTTGACGACCCAGACGCCGCCGTCGTTGAGGTCGGCCTCGTGCGCCTTGTAGCCGTCGGCCGTCACGGCGTACGCCACGAGGGCGGAGGCAGCGACGAGCAGCGCGGCACCGGACGCGATGCCCGCTCGGTGTCGACGCACGAACGACGTTCGCGTCACGCCAGCCCCCCTTGGCCACGGATGACGTGCGCCCACGGCAGTCACCCGGAAGGAGAGTATGTAGGGCGTCAAGGTTCCGACAAGTCGGGACCGCGTGCGTCCGCACCACGTGATGGGTGATGATGGTGGCGTGGGCGCGTACGAGGGGAGCCGACGTTGATCGTGGAAGCGAGGTACTCCGCAGGGGGCGGGGTGCTTCTCGGCAGTGGTGCCCACTGGGTGCTGGTGACCGATCCCGGTGACGAGCAGGTCGTCCAGGAGATCTGGGACGTCCTGGCGATGACCGCGCCCTCGGGCTCGCCCGTCGTCGAGCGCGTGATGGCGATCGTGGAGAAGCACTTCGACGGCGACCCGCCCGGTCTCGCGCTCGTCGACTTCACCTCGGGGGCCTCCTCCACGCTCTCCCGCGGCACCGGCCACGTCCGCCTCGCCGGCCCCTCGCGGGTCCTCAGCCTCGACAGCGGCAGCGACCCCGACCACCTCGCGACGACGCGGCGCCTCGTCGGCGGAGTGGTCGCCGCGGACCGGGTCGAGCTCCAGCCGATCTCGACCCGCACGGCGCCCGCCCCGCACGCGCAGTCGGTCGAGGCACCCCCCGCCTCGGCCGCCCTGATCGACGGGATCCCCGCCGACATCCTCGCCGCCCGCGGTCCCGACGGCCCGCCGCCGCGCACCCGGATGCTGCGGCCGGTGGACGACACCGGTGCGCTGCCCGACACCTCGGAGCCCGACCCGCTGATGGTCGAGCGGATCGAGGAGGGTGCCCACACCACGATCCGCGAGCCCTCCGAGCCGCACACGTCACCCGAGGCGGTCGACGACCACGACGGATCGACCTCCCACCGGCCGGCGCACCTCACCCAGAGCAGCGTGCCGACCGTGCTGGCCGTCAGCTGCCCGCTCGGGCACCTCACTCCCCCGGTCGCGCCCCAGTGCCGGGTCTGCCACCAGCGGATCGCCCCGCAGGAGCCGCGCCGCGTCGAGCGGCCGTCCCTCGGCGGGCTGCGGCTGCCGACCGGCGAGGTCGTGCCGCTGGACCGCGGGGTGATCCTCGGCCGCAAGCCCGCGCCTGCCGAGGGCAGCACCGACTGGCCGCACCTCGTGCACCTGCCCAGCGACCACTCCTTCGTGTCGCGGCGCCACCTGCAGATCGAGCTCGACGGCTGGGACGTGATCGCCCGCGACCTCGACAGCCGCGGTGGTACGACGATCGCCCCGCCCGGCCGCGAGCCGCAGCGGATGCGCCCCGGGGACGCCTACGTCCTCGAGCCCGGTACGGTCCTCGACATGGCGCACGTCTATGCCGTCCGCTTCGAGACGGGGGCGGTTGCCCGGTGAGCGCCCCGGTCATCCCCGGGTTCGCGTTCATCGAGCACCTGGGCAGCGGCGGCTTCGCCGACGTCTTCCTCTACGAGCAGCAGTGGCCGCGCCAGCGCGTCGCGGTGAAGGTCGTGCGGCCCGACGTGCCGCTGACCGATCGCGAGAAGTACCTCTTCACGGCCGAGGCCAACGCGATGGCCCGGCTCGCCGACCACCCCTACATCGTCTCGGTGATCACGGCCGGCGTGACCGCCGAGGGCGGCCGTCCGTTCCTCGTCATGCGCTACTGCCCGCCGCCCGACCTCGGCGTGCGCGTGCGCTCCAACCCGATGGCTCCGGTCGACGCGGTCTCCACCGGCATCAAGCTCGCCAGCGCCATCGAGACCGCCCACCGCTCCGGGATCCTGCACCGCGACATCAAGCCGAGCAACGTCCTCGTCACCACCTACCACGAGCCCGCGCTCACCGACTTCGGCATCGCGGGCCACATGGCCGAGGTCGAGGGCGACAACGACGTCCGCATCTCCTACCCGTGGTCGCCGCCCGAGCTGCTCGACGGCCGGTCCAACGGCTCGGTGGCCTCCGACGTCTACTCCCTCGGCGCCACCATCTGGCACCTCCTCGTCGGGCGTTCGCCCTTCTCCATCCCGTCGGGCGACAACTCCACGCGCGCGCTGAGCGCCCGGATCCTGCACGCCGCTCCCCCGGCGACCCAGCGACCCGACGTGCCGCCGGCGCTCGACCGCCTCCTGCAGCAGTGCCTGGCCAAGAAGCCCGAGCACCGCCCCGAGAGCGCCCTCGAGCTCGCCCGCGCCCTCCAGCGCATCGAGTCCGCGGCCGGCTGGTCGCGCACCGCCGTCGCGGTCGAGGGCGACCGCCCCGACGCCTCGGTCGCGGCGCCGGAGGTGCCCGAGGCACCCGAGGACGCCACGGCGATGAAGCCGGTGACCGTGATCTCGGCCAGCGGCCCCCGTCGCATCGCCGCCCAGGCTCCCGCCGAGGAGCAGGAAGAGCAGGAGGGCGGTGGTGTCTCCCGGCTCGTGTGGGCGGGCGTCGGTGCGGCCGTGCTGGCCGTCCTGCTGGGCTACCTGGTGTTCGGCGGGGGCAAGGAGGAGGACCCGGGCGTGGTGGTGCCGACCGAGTCGGTGACGCCCTCCCCGCTCGTGCCCGACACGCTCACCGAGGCCCCGACGCTCACTGGTCGTCGTACGGCACGGGGGGTGCTGTTCGAGTGGAACGCACCCGTCCCGCTCGAGGACGGCGACGCGTTCAGCTACTACCGCGACGACACCGAGGAGTTCGGCAGCACCGTCAAGAAGCAGCTGCTGGTGCGCACGCCCGACCCGATCTGCCTCGACCTGCGGATGACCCGCGGGTCCGACAGCTCACCGAGCGCGAGCCAGTGCGTCACCTGATCGCGGCCTGCGTCCTCGTGCTGGGCGTCTCGGGCACGGCCGCAGGGGCGCCCGCGCCCGACCCGACGCGTGCCTCTCCGGGCGCCGACCGGGTCCTCGACCTGCTCGGCCGGGCTCGCATCGTCGACGACATCGGCTACCAGCCCGGCTACGACCGCGACTGCGACCCCGGCGCCTGCGTCTTCGGCGAGCCGTGGACCGACGACCACGACGGCCCCAAGGGCCACAACGGCTGCACCACCCGCGAGGACGTCCTGCTCATGCAGATGACGGACATCGAGATGCGCTGGGGGTCGAAGTGCCGGATCTACCAGGCGCGGCTGCGCGACCCGTACTCCGGCGAGCGGATGACCTGGCGCGACGACGGCTACTACATCTCGATCGACCACGTCTACCCGCTGGCCCGTGCCTGGCACGCCGGGGCGTGGGCGTGGACCCCGCGCCGTCGCGTGGCCTTCGCCAACGACGTACGTCGTGAGCTGCTCGCGGTCTCCGCACGCACCAACGAGGCCAAGGAGGCCGACGGGCCGGCGGACTGGCTGCCCCCGTGGCGGCGCTACCGCTGCACCTACGTGACGAAGTACCTCCGGGTGGCCCTGACGTGGGACCTGCCCCTCACCACGGCCGACGCCGAGGCCGTACGCCGGGTCGCCCAGACCTGCTGAGCGACCCCGGCGTGCCGAGCGGCGCTCGGCTCAGTCGTCCTCCCAGTCGCGGCGGGGACCCGTGGCCGCGTCCTGCTGCTCCGGGGTCATCCGGCTCGAGGCCCACAGGGACAGCACGGCCGTGACGGCGAGCGTGGCCAGGATGACCACCAGCGAGAGCCAGATCGGGATGTCCGGCGCCCACCCGATGTGGTGGCCGCCGTTGATGAACGACAGCTCGTTCTCGTGCATCGCGTGCAGGATCAGCTTCACGCCGATGAACGCGAGCAGGAACGCCAGGCCGTAGGACAGGTAGATCAGGCGCTCCAGCAGGCCGCCGATGAGGAAGTAGAGCTGGCGCAGGCCCATCAGCGCGAAGATGTTGGCCGTGAGCACCAGGTAGGGCTCCTTGGTGATGCCGAAGATCGCTGGGATCGAGTCCAGGGCGAACAGCAGGTCGGTCGTGCCGAGGGTGATGATCACGATGAACATCGGCGTGATCATCTTCTTGGCGCCCTCTCCCGCGACCAGCAGCTTCCGGCCGTGCCACTCCGACGTGGCCGGGAAGCGGCGCTCCACGAAGGCGACGAGCTTGTTCTCCTCGAACTCGTCGTCCTCGTCCTCCGCACCCTCCTTGGCGAGCTTGATGGCCGTGTAGACCAAGAACAGGCCGAAGAGGTAGAAGACCCAGCTGAAGTTGTTGATCGCGGCCGCGCCGACGCCGATGAAGATCGCGCGCATGACCAGCGCCATCACGATGCCGATCATCAGGGCGTACTGCTGGAGCTCCTTGGGCACGGCGAACTTCGCCATGATGATGATGAAGATGAAGAGGTTGTCGATCGACAGGGAGTACTCGACCAGCCAGCCGGAGAAGAACTCCAGGCCGTGCTGGTGGTCCCAGGTCAGCCACACGCCGATGCCGAATAGGATCGCGAGGCCGACGTAGAGCGAGAGGTAGGTCGCGCACTCCTTCATGCTCGGCTCGTGCGGCCGGCGGCCGACGATCACGAGGTCGAAGGTGAAGACGACGATGGTCACCGCGAAGGTCGCGATCCAGACCCAGGTGGGGACGTCCACGCTGTTGGCTCCTAGGGATGAAGGTGAGTTCGGTGTCCGCGCAGCGCGCGTCCACCGGAGGTCTCTTCCGCTCACCTAGTCGGGTGAACCAGTGGCACCGGGCACCGCTCGCGCGGACACCGTGATGACGACACCACCGCGGGGAAATACTCCCCTCCAGCCCGCCTAGTCTTTCACGTCCGGCGGGGAGCAGGCGATTTCGGGGTCAGCGTCCACCGAATGGGACGCCGAGCGCGGCCAGCCGGGCCTCGCCGCCGTCCACGGCGGTGAGCACCCAGGCACCCCGCGGGGTGACGGTGAAGGTGTGCTCGAAGTGCGCCGACATCGAGCCGTCGACCGTGGCGACGGTCCACTCGTCCTCGAGCAGGTCGGTGTGCTTGCTGCCGAGCGTGACCATCGGCTCCACGGCGAGCGCGAGGCCCTCGACGATCGAGGGGCCGCGGCCGCGACGGCCGTAGTTGGGCACGTTGGGGGCCATGTGCATCTCGGTGCCGATGCCGTGGCCGGTGTAGTCCTCGAGGATGCCGTAGCGGCCCTGGGAGCGGACGTAGGTCTCGACGGCGTGGCTGATGTCGGTGACGCGGCCACCGAGGCGGGCAGCGGCCATGCCGCGCCAGAGCGACTCCTCGGTGACGCGCAGGAGCTCGTGCACGTCGTCGGCCACCTCGCCGATCGGGACGGTGATGGCGGCGTCGCCGTGCCAGCCCTCGACGATCGCGCCGCAGTCGATGGAGATCACGTCACCCTCGGCCAGCGTGCGCGGGCCGGGGATGCCGTGGACGACCTCGTCGTTGACCGAGGCGCAGATCGTCGCCGGGAACGGGGGTACGCCGTAGCCGAGGAAGGACGGCACGCCACCGTGGTCGCGGATGTTGGTCTCCGCGAGCGTGTCGAGCTCCTTGGTGGTGACGCCCGGTCGAGCGGCGTCGCGGAGCAGCTCGAGGGTCTCCCCCACCAGCCGCCCCGCGACGCGCATCAGGTCGATCTGCTCGGGGGTCTTGATCTCGATCCCCCGGTCCCGGAACGCCATGCTCAGTCCTCGGGTCGGGTCAGCTCTGCGGGACCACGTCGAGGGCGGCGAAGATGCGCGCCGTCACGTCGTCGACCTCGCCCATCCCGTCGACCTCGATGAGGATGCCGCGCTCGCGGTAGACCTCGATGAGCGGCTCGGTCTGCTCGGAGTAGACCTCCTGGCGGCGCCGGATGACGTCCTCGGTGTCGTCGGCGCGGCCGTCGGTCTGCGCCCGCTGGAGCAGGCGCTGGACGAGCTCCTCGGGGTCGACCGTCAGCACGACGACCGCGTCGAGCTGGTGGCCGGTGAACTTGATCATCCCGTCGAGCTCGGTCACCTGCGCCAGGGTGCGCGGGTAGCCGTCGAGCAGGAAGCCGGGGACCGCGTCGTCCTCGTCGATGCGGTTGCGGACCATGAGGTTGGTGACCTCGTCCGGGACGTACTCGCCGGCGTCCATGTAGCGCTTGGCCTCGACACCCAGCGGGGTGCCCTGCGAGACGTTGGCGCGGAAGATGTCACCCGTCGAGATGGCCGGGATGCCGAAGTGGTCGGCGACGAACTTGGCCTGGGTGCCCTTGCCCGCACCCGGCGGGCCCATGAGGATGAGTCTCATTAACGGAGGAATCCTTCGTAGTTGCGCTGCTGGAGCTGGCTCTCGATCTGCTTCACCGTGTCGAGCGCGACACCCACCATGATGAGGATGGACGTGCCGCCGAAGGGGAAGTTCTGGTTGGCCTGCACGATGGAGAACGCCACCAGCGGGATCAACGAGAGGAGGCCGAGGTAGATGGCTCCAGGGAACGTGATGCGGGACAGGACGTAGGACAGGTAGTCCTCGGTCGGCTTGCCCGCCCGGATCCCGGGGATGAAGCCGCCGTACTTCTTCATGTTGTCCGCCACCTCTTCAGGGTTGAAGGTGATCGAGACGTAGAAGTACGTGAAGAAGATGATGAGCAGGAAGTACGCGATCATGTAGAGCGGGTGGTCGCCGCGCACGAGGTAGGTGCCGACGAAGTCGAGCACCGGGTTCTTGCTGTCGGGGTTGAACTGCACCGCCATCGCCGGAAGGTAGAGCAGCGACGAGGCGAAGATGACCGGGATGATGCCGGCCTGGTTGACCTTGAGCGGGATGTAGGTCGAGTTGCCGCCGAACATCTTGCGTCCGACCATGCGGCGGGCGTACTGCACCGGGATGCGGCGCTGCGCCTGCTCGATGAAGATGACCGCCGCGACCAGGATCAGGCCGATGATCATCACGATGCCGAAGGTGACCCAGCCCTTGGAGGTCTGGACGCTCCACAGGGACGCCGGGAAGGTGGCGACGACCTGCGTGAAGATGAGGATCGACATGCCGTTGCCGATGCCGCGGTCGGTGATGAGCTCACCGAGCCACATGATGACCGCGGTGCCCGCGGTCATGGTGACGACCATGACCAGGAACGTGCCGGTGCCGTCGCTGTGCAGGAGGTCGCGGTCACAGCCCTGGAGCAGCGCCTTGTTGCGCGCGAGCGCCACGATGCCGGTCGCCTGCAGGACCGCGAGGCCCAGCGTCAGGTAGCGGGTGTACTGGGTGATCTTCGCCTGGCCGGCCTGGCCCTCCTTCTTCAGCGCCTCGAGCCGTGGGATCACCACGACGAGCAGCTGCAGGATGATGGAGGCCGTGATGTACGGCATGATCCCGAGCGCGAAGATGGTGAGCTGGAGCAGCGCACCGCCGGAGAAGAGGTTGATCAGGCTGTAGAGCCCGCCCTGCTCCAGGTCGCTGATGCAGGCCTGGACGTTGGCGACGTTGACACCTGGGGTGGGGACCTGGGAGCCGAGCCGGAAGATCGTGACGATCAGCAGGACGAAGAGCAGCTTCTTCCGCAGGTCCGGGGTCCGGAAAGCGTTGGCGAACGCGCCTAGCACTGGTTCCTCTTTCGTAAGGGTGCCCGGCCTGGTGGGGCGGGCGGACGAGAGACCCTCACCGTCGTACGGCGAAGGGCCCGGGGAAGCCTAACAAGTCGCAGGAGTGGCCCGCTTCCCCGCTAACGACAAAGGCCCGGCCGACAGTTCCCACTGTGCGGCCGGGCCTTCACCGAATGTGCGATCTCTGGCCTCAGGCCACGGTCGCGGTGCCGCCTGCAGCCTCGATCTTCTCCTTGGCGGAGGACGAGAACGCGTCGACACTGACCTGGAGGGCGACCGAGATGTCGCCCTGGCCTAGGACCTTGACGGGCTGGCCCTTGCGGACGGCGCCCTTGGCCACCAGGTCGGCGACGGTCACGGCGCCACCCTCGGGGAACAGCTCGCCGAGGCGGTCGAGGTTGACGACCTGGAACTCCACGCGGAAGGGGTTCTTGAAGCCCTTCAGCTTGGGCAGGCGCATGTGGATCGGCATCTGGCCACCCTCGAAGGCAACCGGAACCTGGTAGCGCGCCTTGGTGCCCTTGGTACCGCGGCCGGCGGTCTTGCCCTTGGAGCCCTCACCGCGACCCACGCGGGTCTTGGCGGTCTTGGCACCCGGAGCGGGACGCAAGTGGTGCAGCTTGAGCGTCATGTCACTCCACCTCCTCGAACGTCACCAGGTGACGGACGGTGTTGATCATGCCCCGGATCTCCGGGCGGTCTTCCTTCACGACGACGTCGCCGATGCGCTTGAGACCGAGGGAACGAAGCGTCTCGCGCTGGTTGGCCTTGAGGCCGACCGTGCCGCGCTTCTGCTGGACCTTGAGCTGTGCCATTACTGCTGCACCCCCGCCGTCGCCTCGAGCTGGCCCTCGGCACGCGCCTTGAGCAGGGCAGCCGGGGTGACGTCCTCGACGCGCATGCCGCGGCGAGCGGCCACGGCCTCGGGCTCCTCGAGCATCCGCAGCGCCTCGACCGTCGCGTGGACGATGTTGATCTGGTTGGACGAACCGAGCGACTTGCTCAGCACGTCGTGGATGCCGGCGCACTCGAGCACCGCGCGCACCGGGCCACCGGCGATCACACCGGTACCGGGAGCGGCGGGACGCAGCAGGACGACGCCTGCGGCCTTCTCGCCCTGGACCGGGTGCGGGATGGTGCCCTGGATGCGGGGGACCTTGAAGAAGTGCTTCTTGGCCTCCTCGACACCCTTGGCGATCGCGGCGGGGACCTCCTTGGCCTTGCCGTAGCCGACGCCGACCATCCCCTCGCCGTCACCGACGATCACGAGGGCGGTGAAGCTGAAGCGACGACCACCCTTCACGACCTTGGCGACACGGTTGATGGCCACGACCCGCTCGATGTAGACAGACTTCTCGGCCTGACCGCGACCGTTGTCGCGTCCGCGACGGTCGCCCGAGCCACCGCTGCGCTGTCCGCGCTGGGCTCCGCTCATGAGATGTGCTCCATATCTAGGTTCTCTCTCTTCTCGCGACGAGCGCGATCAGAAGGACAATCCGCCCTCACGGGCGGCATCGGCGAGGGCCGCGATGCGGCCGTGGTACTTGTTGCCGGCGCGGTCGAAGACGACGCCCTCGATGCCAGCGGCCTTGGCGCGCTGGGCGACGAGCTCGCCGACCAGCTTGGCCTTGGCGGTCTTGTCACCGTCGGTGCCGCGGACGTCGGCCTCCATGGTGGAGGCGTACGCCAGCGTGGCGCCCTGGAGGTCGTCGACGACCTGCACCGAGAGGTGCTTGGCCGACTTGGTGACCACCAGGCGGGGACGCTCGGCAGTGCCGTGGATCCGCTTGCGACCGCGCGCCTGGCGGCGCAGACGGGCACGGACGCGGTTCGCGGTGTGCTTGTTGTTGCTCAGCGAGATCGCCATGTCACTTACCGGCCTTTCCGACCTTGCGGCGGATGTGCTCGCCGGCGTAACGCACGCCCTTGCCCTTGTAGGGCTCGGGCTTGCGGAGCTTGCGGATCTTGGCCGCAACCTCGCCGACGAGCTGCTTGTCGATGCCGACGACACCGAGCTTGGTCGGGCCCTCGGTGGTGAAGGTGATGCCCTCGGGGGCGTCGAAGATGATCGGGTGCGAGTAGCCGAGCTGGAACTCCAGCTGGGTCGGGCCCTTGGGCAGGACGCGGTAGCCCACGCCCACGATCTCGAGCTTCTTCTCGTAGCCCTCGGTGACACCCACCACCATGTTGTTGATGAGCGTGCGGGTCAGGCCGTGCAGCGAGCGGCTGTTGCGCTCGTCGTCCGGGCGCTGCACCTCGAGGATGCCGTCCTCGCCCTTGGCGACCGTGATCGGCGAGGCGACGGTGTGCGACAGGGTGCCCTTGGGGCCCTTGACGGTCACCAGCGACTCGTCGATCGCGACGTCGACACCGGACGGGACCGCGATGGGGAGCTTGCCAATGCGCGACATGCTTCTCTCTCTTCCTGGTCTCAGTAGGTCCGGGTCACCAGACGTAGGCGAGGACTTCGCCGCCCACGCCCTTCTGGTTCGCCTGGCGGTCGGTCAACAGGCCCTGCGACGTCGAGATGATCGCGACGCCGAGGCCACCGAGGACCTTGGGCAGGTTGGTGTGCTTGGCGTACACGCGCAGGCCGGGCTTGCTGATGCGGCGGACGCCGGCGATCGAGCGCTCCCGGTTGCGGCCGTACTTGAGCGTGACGGTCAGCGTCTTGCCGACGGCGGGCTCGCCCTCGGCGGAGAGGTTGTCCGCGACGTCGTAGGAGGTGATGTAGCCCTCCTGCTTGAGGATCTCCGCGAGGCCGGCCTTCATCTTGCTGTAAGGCATCGACACCACGTCGTGGTACGCCTGGTTGGCGTTGCGCAGACGCGTGAGCATGTCTGCGATCGGGTCAGTCATCGTCATGATGTGGTTCTTTCTCGTCGTGGTTTCCCCAGACCCGCGGTCGGGGGACCTGCAACGTGTGTGAGGTGATTACCAGGAGGACTTGGTGACGCCGGGGAGCTCGCCGCGGTGGGCCATCTCCCGCAGGCAGATCCGGCACAGGCCGAACTTGCGGTAGACGGCCTTCGGGCGGCCGCAGCGCTGGCAGCGGGTGTAGCCGCGGACAGCGAACTTCGGCTTGCGAGCGGCCTTGACCTTGAGTGCAGTCTTCGCCATGTCAGTTCTCCTTGAACGGGAAGCCGAGCTGCTTGAGCAGCGCCCGACCCTCGTCGTCGTTGGTCGCCGTGGTCACCACGGTGATGTCCATGCCGCGCGACCGGTCGATCCGGTCCTGGTTGATCTCGTGGAACATGACCTGCTCGGTGAGACCGAAGGTGTAGTTGCCGTTGCCGTCGAACTGCTTCGGCGAGAGGCCGCGGAAGTCGCGGATGCGGGGCAGGGCCAGCGAGAGCAGCCGGTCGAGGAACTCCCACATGCGGTCGCCGCGCAGCGTGACGTGAGCGCCGATCGGCATGCCCTCACGCAGCTTGAACTGCGCGATGGACTTGCGGGCCTTGGTCACGGCCGGCTTCTGGCCGGTGATCGCGGTGAGGTCGCGGATCGCGCCCTCGATCAGCTTGGAGTCACGAGCAGCCTCGCCGACACCCATGTTGACCACGATCTTGGTCAGGCCGGGGACCTGCATGATGTTGGCGATCTCGAACTCGGAGCGCAGCGCGGGGATGATCTCCTCGCGGTAGCGGGCCTTCAGACGAGGAATCTCGGTGGTGGTCTCAGCCATCTCAGATCTCCTTGCCGGTCTTGCGGGACACGCGGACCGAGCGGGTGGCGCTGTAGGTCGAGCCGTCGGGACGGCGCTTGGTGACCTCGTCGCGACGGAAGCCGACGCGGGTGACGCCGTCACCCTCGACCAGCATCACGTTGGAGACGTGGATGGGCGCCTCGCGGGTGATGATGCCGCCGGTGGTGTTGGTCTGCTGCACGGACTTGGTGTGGCGCTTGACGAGGTTGACGCCCTCGACGATCACGCGGTCCTCCTCGCGGAGCACCGAGATGACCTTGCCCTGGGCACCCTTGTCCTTGCCTGCGATCACCTTGACGGTGTCGCCCTTCTTGATGTTCATGTTCTTACCCATGTCTCAGAGCACCTCCGGGGCGAGCGAGATGATCTTCATGAAGCGCTTCTCGCGCAGCTCGCGGCCGACGGGGCCGAAGATGCGCGTGCCACGGGGCTCGCCGTCGTTCTTGAGGATGACGGCGGCGTTCTCGTCGAAGCGGATGTAGGAACCGTCGGCGCGGCGACGCTCCTTGACGGTGCGTACGACCACGGCCTTGACGACGTCGCCCTTCTTGACGTTGCCACCGGGGATCGCGTCCTTGACGGTGGCGACGATGACGTCACCGATGCCGGCGTAGCGACGCCCAGAGCCACCGAGAACACGGATGCAGAGGATCTCCTTCGCACCGGTGTTGTCGGCGACCTTGAGTCGCGACTCCTGCTGGATCATTGGTTTCTCCTGGTTGTCGAGCTGGTTCTCGCCCTCTCAGCGGAGAGCGAGCCTGGCCGAACTGATGTGTGGATGTGGAGCTCGAGGCCGGTGGGCCTCAGGTCACTTGGCCTTCTCGAGGACCTCGACGAGGCGCCAGCGCTTGGTGGCCGACAGCGGACGGGTCTCCATGATCAGGACCCGGTCGCCGATGCCGCACTGGTTGGTCTCGTCGTGGGCCTTCAGGCGCGACGTCTTGCGCAGGACCTTGCCGTAGAGGGCGTGCTTCACGCGGTCCTCGACCGCGACGACGATGGTCTTGTCCATCTTGTCGCTGACGACGAGACCCTCGCGGGTCTTGCGCTGGTTGCGCTCGACAGTGTTCTCGCTCATGCCTTCGCCTCTTCGTTGTTCGCGCCCGGGGTGGTGCGGATCCCGAGCTCGCGCTCGCGGACCACGGTGTAGATCCGGGCGATGTCCTTCTTGACCACGCGGAGTCGGCCGTGGCTCTCGAGCTGGCCGGTGGCCGCCTGGAACCGGAGGTTGAAAAGCTCCTCCTTGGCCTCGCGCAGCTTCGCCTCCAGGTCGGTGGCGTTGAGCTCGTCGAGCTCGTGGGCGTTCAGCTTGGTAGCCATCAGAATTCACCGGCCTCACGGGAGATGAACCGGCACTTCATCGGAAGCTTGTGCATCGCGCGGCGCATGGCCTCACGAGCAGTCACCTCGTCGACACCGGAGAGTTCGAACATGACGCGGCCGGGCTTGACGTTGGCAACCCACCACTCGGGGGAACCCTTGCCGGAACCCATGCGGGTCTCGGCAGGCTTCTTGGTCAGCGGGCGGTCCGGGTAGATGTTGATCCAGACCTTTCCGCCACGCTTGATGTGACGGGTCATGGCGATACGAGCGGACTCGATCTGTCGGTTGGTCACGTAGTGACCCTCGACCGCCTGGATGCCGAAGTCACCGAAGGCCAGCGACGTGCCACCCTTGGCAACGCCACGGCGCTTGGGGTGGTGCTGCTTGCGGTGCTTGACGCGACGGGGCATCAACATGAGGTCAGGCCTCCGTTCCTGCGCTCGGAGCAGCCTCGGCAGCCGGAGCCTCGGAGGACTCGGTGCGAGGTGCGCGGTCGCCGCGCGAGCCACGGCTCGGGCGCTCGCCGCCACGGGTGTTGGGACGACCGCCGCGACCGGGGGCACCGGCGCGGGCGGCCTGCTGGGCCTGACGCTCGGCACGGGTGCCGGCGACCTCGCCCTTGTAGATCCAGACCTTCACGCCGATGCGGCCGAAGGTGGTCTTGGCCTCGTAGAAGCCGTAGTCGATGTCGGCGCGGAGCGTGTGCAGGGGCACGCGGCCCTCGCGGTAGAACTCCGTGCGGGACATCTCGGCGCCGTTGAGACGACCCGAGCACTGGATCCGGATGCCCTTGGCACCCGAGCGCATCGAGGTCTGCATGGCCTTGCGCATCGCGCGGCGGAACTGCACGCGACCGGCGAGCTGCTCGGCGACGCCCTGGGCGACCAGCTGCGCGTCGATCTCGGGCTGCTTCACCTCGAGGATGTTGAGCTGCACCTGCTTGCCGGTGAGCTTCTCGAGCTCGCCGCGGATGCGGTCGGCCTCGGCGCCACGGCGACCGATGACGATGCCGGGACGCGCGGTGTGGATGTCCACACGGACGCGGTCACGGGTGCGCTCGATCTCGACCTTGGCGATGCCGGCCCGCTCCATGCCCTTGGAGAGCAGCTTGCGGATAGCGACGTCCTCACCGACGTACGACTTGTAGAGCTTGTCGGCGTACCAACGGCTCTTGTGGTCGGTGGAGATGCCCAGGCGGAAGCCGTTCGGGTTGATCTTCTGGCCCATCAGGCACCCTTTCCGTTCTTGCCCTGCTTGGTGGTCAGCGCGTCGGCCGGCTGCACCGCGAGGGTGATGTGGCTGGTGCGCTTGTTGATGCGGGTCGCGCGGCCCTGGGCACGCGGACGCCAACGCTTCATCGTCGGGCCCTCGTCCACCATGGCGACGGTGAGCACGAGGTCGGCCCGGTTGAGGCCCTCGGTGGTCTCCGCGTTGGCGACGGCGCTCTCCAGCACCTTGTATACGGTCTCGGAGGCGGCCTGCGGCGCGAACTGCAGCAGGGTGAGGGCCTCGTCGACCTGGAGGCCGCGGACCATGTCGACGACACGGCGGGCCTTCATCGGGGTGATCCGCACGTAGCGTGCGCTGGCGAACGCGCCCGGCTGGTCGCCGAGCAGCGACTCGCGGCGCGCACTGGTGCGGCTGCGCTCGGTGGTGCTCATCGACGGCGTCCCTTCCGGTCTTCCTTGACGTGTCCGCGGTAGGTGCGGGTGGGTGCGAACTCCCCGAGCTTGTGGCCGACCATGGAGTCGGTCACGAAGACCGGGACGTGCTTGCGACCGTCGTGCACGGCGATGGTGTGACCGATCATGTCGGGCACGATCATCGACCGGCGCGACCAGGTCTTGATGACGTTGTGCGAGCCCTTCTCGTTCTCGGCGTCCACCTTCTTCTGGAGGTGGCCGTCCACGAAGGGACCCTTCTTGAGGCTACGAGGCATGTCGGTTACTTCCTACCCTTGCCGGACTTGCGACGACGGATGATCTGGGAGTCGCTGGCCTTGCGCTTGCGCGTGCGGCCCTCGGGCTTGCCCCAGGGGGAGACCGGGTGGCGACCACCGGAGGTCTTGCCCTCACCACCACCGTGCGGGTGGTCGACCGGGTTCATGACGACACCGCGGACGGTCGGGCGGACGCCCTTCCACCGCATGCGGCCGGCCTTGCCCCAGTTGATGTTCGACTGCTCGGCGTTGCCGACCTCGCCGATCGTCGCGCGGCAGCGCACGTCGACGAAGCGCATCTCGCCCGAGGGCATGCGCAGCGTGGCGCGGCTGCCCTCACGGGCGACCAGCTGGGCGGAGTTGCCGGCCGAGCGGGCGATCTTGGCGCCGCCGCCCGGACGAAGCTCCACGCAGTGGATGGTCGAGCCGACCGGGATGTTGCGCAGCGGCAGGTTGTTGCCGGGCTTGATGTCGGCGTTCGGGCCGGACTCCACGACGGTGCCCTGCTCGAGGCCCTTGGGCGCCACGATGTAGCGCTTCTCGCCGTCGAAGTAGTGCAGCAGCGCGATGCGAGCGGTGCGGTTGGGGTCGTACTCGATGTGAGCGACCTTGGCCGGCACGCCGTCCTTGTCGTAGCGACGGAAGTCGATGACGCGGTAGGCACGCTTGTGACCGCCACCCTTGTGCCGGGTGGTGATGCGGCCCTGGTTGTTGCGGCCACCGTTCTTGGGCAGCGGGCGCGTCAGCGACTTCTCCGGCGTGGTCCGGGTGATCTCGACGAAGTCGGCCACCGACGAGCCACGACGGCCCGGCGTGGTCGGCTTGTACTTGCGGATTGCCATGTCAGTTCCTAGTCAGGAGCCCGGTCAGGAGACCGGACCTCCGAAGATGTCGATGCGGTGGCCCTCGGCGAGGCTGACGATCGCGCGCTTGGTGTTGGGACGCTTGCCCAGGCCGTAGCGGGTGCGACGCGTCTTGCCCTGGCGGTTGATCGTGTTGACCGAGGTGACCTTGACGTCGAAGACCTTCTCGACCGCGATCTTGATCTCGGTCTTGTTGGCGTCCGGGTGGACGATGAAGGTGTACTTGTTGGCGTCGAGGAGGCCGTAGCTCTTCTCCGACACGACCGGCGCGATCAGGATGTCGCGGTGGTCCTTGTGCAGGGTGCTCACTTGTCGTCCTCCTTCGGACCACCGGCGCGCACGAAGCCAGCAGCCTCGGCGTCCTCGGCGCTCTTGAACCAGAACTCCGCCTCGGTGGCGTCGTACCACTGGCCGTCCGGCTCGTGGTACTTGCCCGAGTCGGCGTTGCCCTTGACCTCGTAGCCCTTGGGCGCCTTGCCGCTCTTTAGCGGGGCCTTGGCACCCTTCGGCAGCTCCGGGGCCTCGTCGGCAGCCGGGACCTCGGCGAACGCCTTGATCTCGGTGTCGGACTCGGCGGCCGGCTCGGCCTTCTCGGACTTCGCAGCCTTGGCTGCGGGCTTCTCGGCCTTCTCGACCTTGGCGGCCGGGGCGGCGGAGGCGCCACCGACGAAGACGTCGTAGGCACCCTTGGTGAAGACCACGTCGTCAGCGGCGAGCACGTCGTAGGTGTTGAGCTGGTCGACGGCGACGATGTGGACCTCGGGCGCGTTGCGCAGCGAGAGCCAGGTGATCGCGTCGGAGCGCTCGAGCACCACGAGGTAGCCCACGCGGTCGGTCAGCGACGTCAGCGTGGCGAGGGCCGACTTGGTGGAGGGCTTGTCGCCCGACACCAGGGAGTCGACCACGTGGATCCGGTCGTTGCGCGCCCGGTCGGAGAGGGCACCGCGCAGAGCCGCGGCCTTCATCTTCTTGGGGGTGCGCTGGTCGTAGCTGCGCGGCTGCGGGCCGTGGACGGTGCCACCGCCAGCGAACTGCGGAGCGCGGGTCGAGCCCTGGCGGGCGCGACCGGTGCCCTTCTGCTTGTAGGGCTTGCGGCCACCGCCGCGGACCTCGCCGCGGGTCTTGGTGGCGTGCGTGCCCTGACGCGCGGCAGCCTGCTGCGCGACCACGACCTGGTGGATCAGCGGGACGTTGACCTCGACGTCGAAGATCTCGGCGGGGAGGTCGACCTTGACGGTCTTGACAGCCATGCTCAGGCCTCCTTGCCAGAGTTGGTGGAGCTCTTGGCGGCCGAGCGGAGAACCACGAGACCGTTCTTGGGGCCGGGAACGGCGCCCTTCACGAGGATCAGGCCCTTCTCGGCGTCGACGGCGTGCACCGTCAGGTTCTGGGTGGTGACCGTGTCGTTACCCATGCGGCCGGCCATGCGGGTGCCCTTGAACACGCGACCGGGGGTCGCGCAGGCGCCGATGGAGCCCGGCTTGCGGTGGTTGCGGTGGGCACCGTGCGAGGCGGAGACGCCGTGGAAGCCGTGACGCTTCATGACACCGGCGAAGCCCTTGCCCTTGCTGGTGCCGGTGACGTCGATCTCCTCGCCGGCGGCGAAGGTGTCGACGCCGAGCTCCTGGCCCACGGTGTAGGTGGCGGCGTCAGCGGTGCGGATCTCGGCCACGTGGCGACGGGGGGTGACCCCGGCCTTGGTGAAGTGACCGGCCTCGGGCGAGTTGACCTTGCGGGCCTCGATCTCGCCGAACCCGACCTGGATGGCGTTGTAGCCATCGACCTCGGGCTGGCGGACCTGGGTGACCACGTTGGTGCTCGCGGCGATGACGGTCACGGGGACGACCTTGTTGTTCTCGTCCCAGAGCTGGGTCATGCCGAGCTTGGTGCCCAGCAGGCCCTTCACGTTGCGTTCGAAAGTGTTCGACATGTCGGCCCTCAGAGCTTGATCTCGATGTCGACACCGGCAGGCAGGTCGAGGCGCATCAGCGAGTCGACGGTCTTCGGCGTCGGGTCGATGATGTCGATCAGACGCTTGTGCGTCCGCATCTCGAAGTGCTCGCGGGAGTCCTTGTACTTGTGGGGCGAACGGATGACGCAGTACACGTTCTTCTCGGTCGGCAGCGGCACAGGGCCGGCGACCTTCGCACCCGTACGGGTGACGGTGTCCACGATCTTCCGCGCCGAGGTGTCGATCACCTCGTGGTCATAGGCCTTGAGCCTGATGCGGATCTTCTGTCCCGCCATAGGTCCCTGTCCTCTTCGATCTCGTACGCCTGGTCTGGTTTCGGCTCTCAGCCCCTGGTGGGCGAGCGCCGCCTGTCTCTCCTCCACCCTCCGACCCCCGCGGTCGGGCGTGTCGCGGATCTTGCTCGTGACACGACCCCGAAGGGAAGCGGTGTTTCTCTGGGTGGCACCCGCCGGCTGGCGGATCTGGTCGGGTCTCCGATCACCGGGTGATCTGGTGCGGCGCACGCAGACGACTGGCTCGATCAAGGAGACGCGATTCAGAAGTCAAGGTGTGCCGTACCCCGGCGACCCGCCGGAGCAACCGGAACATCTTGACAGACTCCGCACGCCCACGCCAAATCGGAATGGTGGGCCGGGCGATGTCGTCCGCCTCACACTCCCCCGGCGCCCGTCGCGAAGTCCATCAGACGCCGTCCGGTGCCGGTCATGGACCCGTCGACGGGGTCCACGAGCAGCTCCCAGCCGTGCCCGGACCGACGCTCGACGAAGGGTACGCCGGCGTCGCGCGCGAGCGCCCGTGCAGCCCGGAAGAGCTGGGCACCGTCACTGCGCGCCATCACGACGAGCCCCTCGGGTGACAGGTCGGACGCCAGCGGGGCGAGGTCGACGCCGTCCCACGTCGAGGGCCCGGACACGTCCGCCCAGGCGTCGACGTCGGCTCCTGCGGCGACCGCGATCACGGTCAGCGACCCGCCCATCGACGTACCGAGCAGCACCACACGCTCGGCCCCGTAGTCGGTGCGCGCCAGCTCGACGGCCGCAGCGACCTCGTTGAGCGGATCGGCGTCCTCCGCGTCGGCGCACGTCGACTCCCCGTAGCCGCACGGGTTGACGAGGAGGGACGTCAGTCCGGCATCCTCGGCCGCCGCCGTCGCCCAGCGCCCCCATCCGCACATCCCGCCGATCTGCGGGAGCAGGACCGCGACCCTGTCGTTGGACTCCGGACCGATCCGGGCGGCCTCGATGTCACCGCCGGTCGCACCCGTGAAGCCGAACGCCTCGAGCTCGGCGTCCTCGGGGATGGCAGAGACGCAGCGCTCGCGGAGCGCAGCCGTCGCATCGGCGGGGTCATCCACGGCTGCGCCCGGTGACGGTGCCGGTGGGGCGTCGTCCCCGGTCGAGCATCCGGCGAGGACGAGCACCGTCAGCAGCGCCACCGCTGCCCAGCGGCCCCCGTCCCGTCGCATGCCAGAAGGGTAGGGAGGGCGTCGCGGGAGGTCGAGGACCTACGCTCCGAGGATGGCGACCGTGCTGCGCGACCTGTGGGACTTCGACGATCCGGAGGGGAGCGAGCAGCGTTTCCGCACGCTCGCAGCGGACGCCGCCGAGCCGGAGGCGAGCTGTGCCCTCACGCAGGTCGCGCGGGCGCTCGGCCTCCGGGAGAGGTACGACGACGGGCACGCCGTCCTCGACCGCCTCTCCCCCGACGACCCGGAGGTCCGGGTGCGGCTCGCGCTGGAGCGCGGGCGGCTCGTCCGCTCGGGAGGCGACCCGGGCGCCGCCCGTCCGCTCTTCGAGGAGGCAGCGGCCCAGGCCCGCGACACGGGGCTCGAGGAGCTCGAGGTCGACGCCCTCCACATGGTGGCCCTCGTCGTGGACCCGGCCGACCAGCTGGCGGCGCACGAGGTCGCGCTGGACCGTGCGCGGTCGGCGAGCGACCCGGTGGCCCGCGACTGGGACGCCTCGCTCCTCAACAACATCGGCATGACCCATGCCGACGCCGGCGACCACGCCGCGGCCCTGGTCGCCTTCGAGGACGCCCTCGAGGCGCGCGAGCGCATCGGCGACCTGTCGCGCACCCGGGTCGCGAAGTGGATGGTGGCCTGGTCGCTGCGCCACCTCGGCCGGGTCGACGAGGCCCGCGCGATGCAGCGCGCGCTGAAGGCCGAGCTGGAGGCCGCCGGCGAGCACGACCCCTACGTCGACGAGGAGCTGGGGCTGCTCGGATAGCCCTTGCCACCCCTCGTCGCCGGACCTACCGTCGAGGGATGGCCGGCGTGGTCGCTGTCGCCCTCTGCGCGCTGATGCTCGGCACGGTGCTCACCCTCTGCCTGTGCCAGGCGGAGATCGGCCGCGCCTGGCGCCGGGTGCGCGACCGGGTCGCGCCGCCGCCCCAGGCGCCTGTCGGACCCGCGATCGAGGACGTCGCCCGCGCGCTGCGGAGGCTGCGCCCGCAGGTGCTCACGCCTGCGCCCGGCGAGGCGATGGCACGGCGGCGCGGCACCGCAGCGGCGTACGACGACCTGCTCGGCCAGGCCGCGCGGGCGCTCGGCGTGCCCGACGAGCTCAGCGGGCTCCCCGAGGGCACCGACCGCGACGCCGAGCGGCTGCGGCTGGAGCACCTCCTGCGCGAGGCCGGACTAGCCCTCGGCTGAGCGGCGGTAGAGGAAGTCGGCGATGTCGCGACCGACGTCGCGGCCCTTGCGCTCGAAGCGGGTGACCGGGCGCTCGTCCCAGCGCTCGACCTGGCCACCCTCGAGGGTCGGCTCGGCATCGAGCACCTCGCGCATCTGCTCGGCGTAGTCGGCCCAGTCCGTCGCCAGCCGCCACGCGCCACCGGGCACCAGGCGCGACGAGGCGAGGGCCGCGTTGGCGGGGTTCACCAGGCGGCGCTTGCGGTGCTTGGTCTTGCGCCACGGATCGGGGAAGAAGGTCCAGATCTCGGCGAGGCTGGCCGGTGCGATCAGGTGCTCGAGGGTCCAGACCGCGTCGACCGAGCAGAAGCGCACGTTGTCGGCGCCCGCCTCGGCCACCCGCCACAGCGAGTCGGCGACGCCGGGCCGCCAGACCTCGAGCGCCAGGATGTTGTGGTCGGGTCGCGCGGCCGCCAGGACTGCGGTCGCCTCGCCGATGCCGGGCCCGATCTCGACGATCAGCGGCGCCTCGCGCCCGAACCGCTCGACCAGGTCGAAGTCGGGCCGGTCGACGGCCTCGTCGGGGATCACCCAGTCGGCCTGGTGCGCCGCCCACGACTCGGCCTGCCGCGGGGTGAACCTGCTCCCCCGCCGGGAGTACGTCAGCACCTCGCGCATGCGCCGCCCGTCCTCGGTCAGCTTGAGGTGCGGGCGGGCAGGGCGTACGGCGTCGTTCACGGTGCCATGATCCCCGGCTCGGTGGGTCGAACGCACATCCGCGAGCCCGGTGCCTTCTGGCGCCTCCGCTTCGCTCCGGCGCATGTCGCGGCGCTCGTAACCCCGCTCGTTCGTCGTCGCGCCCGCACCCTCCCCCGCTTCGCTCCTCCGGCTTTGCCGCTCCTCCTGCACTCCCGGGCGCGCCGCGACGAAACACCGACCACCGATCAGCGGCCCTGAGCCGGGCCCGGATCGCCCCAGCCTCCCCAGCACACGCGCTCGGCGCCCGACGTCGTCTGGACTGAGGAGCGAGCGAGCGCGACGAGCGCAGCGAGACAGCTCGGGAGCGACGAGGGAAGACGACGTCTTGCAGGGCGCCGAGCACGCGCGAGCGGAGCGAGCGCCAAATGGCACGGCGCCAGTTACAGGTGGTCCATGGCTCCGGTCAGGACCGAGCGGAGGCGCTGCTCGATGTCGTCGAACTCGGGCTGGCCGATGATCAGGGGCGGGGCGAGCTGGATGACCGGGTCGCCGCGGTCGTCGGCGCGGCAGTAGAGGCCGGCCTCCCAGAGAGCCCCGGAGAGGTAGCCGCGGAGCAGGCGCTCGGACTCGGCGTCGTCGAAGGTCTCCTTGGTCTCCCGGTCCTTGACCAGCTCGATGCCGTAGAAGTAGCCGTGGCCGCGGACGTCGCCGACGATGGGGATGTCGAGCAGCTTCTCCAGGGTGGCGCGGAAGGCCGGCGCGTTCTGCTGGACGTGGTCGGTGAGGCCTTCGCGCTCGAAGATGTCGAGGTTGGCCATCGCGACCGCCGAGGACACGGGGTGGCCGCCGAAGGTGTAGCCGTGGGCGTAGGCCGTCGTACCACTCTTGAAGGGCTCGAAGAGGCGATCGCTGGCGATCATCGCGCCGATCGGCGAGTAGCCCGAGGTCATGCCCTTGGCGCAGGTGATGATGTCGGGCTGGTAGCCGAACTCGCCGGCGCCGAACATCTCGCCGACCCGGCCGAAGGCGCAGATGACCTCGTCGGAGACGAGCAGGACGTCGTACTCGTCACAGATCTCGCGCACCCGCTCGAAGTAGCCCGGCGGCGGCGGGAAGCACCCGCCGGCGTTCTGCACCGGCTCGAGGAAGACGGCGGCGACGGTGTCGGGGCCCTCGAACTCGATGGCCTCGGCGATCCGGTCGGCTGCCCAGCGGCCGAAGGCCTTCTCGTCGTCGCCGACGAACTCGGGGCGCCGGTAGAAGTTGGTGTTGGGCACCTTGTGCGCGCCCGGGACCAGCGGCTCGAACATCTCCTTCAGCGGCGGGATGCCGGTGATGGAGAGCGCGCCCTGCGGGGTGCCGTGGTAGGCCACGGCGCGCGAGATGACCTTGTGCTTGTTCGGCTTGCCGGTGAGCTTGAAGTACTGCTTCGCGAGCTTCCAGGCCGACTCGACGGCCTCGCCGCCGCCGGTGGTGAAGAAGACGCGGTTGAGGTCGCCCGGGGCCATCGCGGCGATCCGGTCGGCGAGCTCGACGGCCCGCGGGTGCGCGAAGGACCACAGCGGGAAGAAGGCGAGCTCCTTGGCCTGCTTGGCGGCCGCCTCGGCCAGCTCCTCGCGGCCGTGGCCGACCTGGACGACGAAGAGGCCGGCGAGTCCGTCGATGTACTCGCGGCCGTGGGAGTCCCAGATCTTGTGGCCCTCGCCCTTCACGATGAGCGGCATCTCGCCGCCGTTCTCGTAGGTCGAGTGCCGGGTGAAGTGCAACCACAGGTGGTCGCGGCCGGCAGCCTGGTAGTCGAAGGACGCGTCGGTGCTCATCGGGTGCCCCAGTTGTAGTGCTGCTTGTTGAGCTTGAGGTAGACGAAGGTCTCCGAGGAGACCACTCCCTCGAGCTCCCTGACCTGTCGGATGACGTCGAGCAGGTGCGGGTCGTCCTCGCACACCACCTCGACGAGGAGGTCGAAGCTGCCGGCCGTGGTGACGACGTAGTCGACCTCGCGCACCTGCGCGAGCAGGTCGCCGACCTTCATCGGGTCGCCCTCGGTGCGCACGCCGATCATCGCCTGCCGGGTGAACCCGACCTGGGTCGGGTCGGTGACCGCGACCACCTGCATGATCTCGGAGTCGAGCAGCTTCTGGACCCGCGCCCGCGCGGCTGCCTCGGAGAGGCCGACCGCCTTCGCGATCGCGGCGTAGGAGATCCGACCGTCCTCCTGGAGGAGCTCGATGATCCGCTTCGCTGTGGCATCCAGCCGGACAGCTGCTCCCTCGCTCATGGGGCCCATCGTGCTGTGCCGATCGTCTCCATGCAACTACTTCAGCGCGGATTCCGCATTTTCGACGGGTTAATTCTGCGTTTCCCGCAGTTTCTTTTGGTCCCAGCTATGGAGATTGGCCCGGTTGTCGTCCTAGTCTCCCTTCACCGCACTCGACCGGGAGGACCCACGTGACCAGCCCACGCACGCTGCGCAACTTCATCGGTGGCGCCTACGTCGACGCCGGCTCGGGGTCGACGAGCGACGTCGTCAACCCCGCGACCGGGCAGGTCGTGGCGAAGGCACCGGTCAGCGGCGCGGAGGACGTCGACGCGGCCTACGACGCGGCCCAGCGCGCCTTCGGCGAGTGGGGTCGTACGACGCCCAGCGAGCGCCAGCAGGCGCTGCTCAAGTTCGCCGACTCGATCGAGGAGCACGCCGAGGAGCTGATCGCCCTCGAGTCCGAGAACACCGGCAAGATCAAGGCGCTCACCGCGAGCGAGGAGATCCCGCCGATGGTCGACCAGCTCCGGTTCTTCGCCGGGGCGGCTCGGGTGCTGGAGGGCAAGGCCGCGGGCGAGTACATGGCCGGTCACACCTCCTGGATCCGCCGTGAGCCGATCGGCGTGGTGGGCCAGGTGACGCCGTGGAACTACCCGCTGCTGATGGCGGTCTGGAAGATCGGGCCGGCCCTGGCGGCCGGCAACACCGTCGTACTGAAGCCGAGCGACACGACGCCCGAGACCACGCTCCGCCTGGCCGAGCTGGCCTCGGAGTTCCTGCCCGCCGGCACCCTCAACGTCGTCACCGGCGACCGGGAGACCGGCCGGCTGGTCGTGGAGAACAAGACGCCCGGCCTGGTCGCGATCACCGGCTCGGTGCGCGCCGGCGCGGAGGTGGCGGCGAGCGCCGCCCCGAACCTGAAGCGGGTCCACCTCGAGCTCGGCGGCAAGGCTCCGGTCGTGGTCTTCGACGACGCCGACATCGAGGCCGCTGTCGAGGGCATCGCCATCGCTGGCTACTTCAACGCCGGCCAGGACTGCACCGCCGCGACCCGCGTGCTCGCGGCGCCGGGGATCCACGACGACTTCGTGGCCGCGCTCGCCGACTACGCGAGGAGCTCGGCTCCCGTCGGCCTGCCCGACGATGAGGACGCGCTCTTCGGCCCGGTCAACAACGCCAACCAGCTCGCGCGGGTCAGCGGGTTCATCGAGGACCTGCCGTCGCACGCGACCGTGTCGGCCGGCGGCAACCGTCGTACGGACCTCGGGGACGGCTTCTTCCTCGAACCCACCGTGCTCTCCGGCCTGCGGCAGGACGACGACGCGATCCAGAACGAGATCTTCGGCCCGGTGATCACCGTGCAGCGGTTCACCGACGAGGACGAGGCGATCCGCTGGGCAAACGGCGTCGACTACGGCCTGGCGTCGTCGGTCTGGACCAAGGACTTCGGCCGCGCGATGCGGATGTCGAAGGCGCTCGACTTCGGCTGCGTGTGGATCAACACCCACATCCCGCTCGTCGCGGAGATGCCCCACGGCGGCTACAAGAAGTCGGGCTACGGCAAGGACCTGTCGATGTACGGCTTCGAGGACTACACCCGCATCAAGCACGTGATGGCGAACATCGAGAGCTGAGCACCACCCGCACCACGCACGACCACCAGAGCGACTCGGGCCTAGCGGAGGACTTCACTGATGACACCCATCCCGCGCCGTGACCGGCGCCCGCTGTCGCCACCGGCGGCGGCCGTCGTCGCGGCGGCCTCGGGCGGCCTCAGCCGACGCCGCCTCCTGGGCACCGGAGTGGCCGCGAGCGCCGGGCTCGCGCTCAGCGCGTGCGCCCCGCCGTCGCCCCCGACCGGCGGCCCCGCCGCGGTCAAGCTGCCGAAGGACGTCTCCGACAGCGACAAGACCGTGAAGTGGGCCAACTGGACGGCGTACCTCGACATGAACGGGAAGGAGACCAGCTCCCCGACCCTCGAGGCCTTCATGAAGAAGACCGGCATCCAGGTCAGCTACACCGAGGACATCGACGACAACGACTCCTACTACGCGAAGGTCGCCCCGCAGCTGCGCGCCGACCAGAGCATCGACCGCGACATCTTCACGCTGACCGACTGGATGGCCGCCCGTGTCATCCGCGACCAGCTGTGCCAGCCGCTCGAGCTGATCCAGATGCCCAACGTGGTCAACAACCTGCTCCAGCCGCTCAAGGACGTGTCCTTCGACCCCGGCCGCCAGCACTCGATCACCTGGCAGAGCGGCTTCGCCGGCATCGGCTACAACAAGCAGAAGGTCGGGCGGGAGCTGAAGTCGCTCGACGACCTCTGGAGCGACGACCTCAAGGGCAAGATCGTGGTGCTCTCGGAGTTCCGCGACACCGCCGGGCTGGTCATGCAGTCGCAGGGCGTCGACATCGACGGCGACTGGGGCAAGACCGAGTTCGAGGCGGCGCTGGACTTCATCGAGCAGAAGATCGAGGACGGCTACATCCGCAAGGTGAAGGGCAACTCCTACATGGAGGACCTCACCAGCGGCAACGCGGTCGCCGGCATCACCTGGAGCGGCGACATCTTCGTCCTCGCGGCCGACACCGGGGACCCGAACTGGACCTTCACGGTCCCCGAGTCGGGCGGCACCCTCTGGTCGGACAACATGATGGTGCCGATCACCTCCACGCACCGCCGCAACGCCGAGACGTTGATGAACTACTACTACGACCCGGCCGTGGCGGCCCAGGTCGCGGCGTGGGTCAACTACGTGTGTCCCGTCGACGGCGCGAAGGCCGAAATGGAGAAGATCGACCCGGACCTCGCCGAGAGCCCGTTCATCTTCCCCTCGGCCGAGTACATCGCGGACAACAACATCCAGTCCTTCCGGGCGCTCGACGCCGACGAGGACATCGAGTTCGCCGACCTCTGGTCCACGAAGGTGATGGGGAACTGACATGGCCGGATTCCGGGAAGCGAGCGGCGACCTCCGCCTCGCCAGCGTCACCAAGTCCTTCGGCGACTTCACCGCCGTCGACGACATCGACCTCCACGTGCCCCGCGGCTCGTTCTTCGCGATGCTCGGTCCGTCCGGGTGCGGCAAGACCACCTCGCTGCGGATGATCGCCGGCCTCGAGCAGCCGACCGCCGGGCGCGTGATGATCGGCGACACCGACCTGACCGGCTCGCGGCCCTACGAGCGGCCGGTCAACACGGTGTTCCAGTCCTACGCCCTGTTCCCGCACCTCACCATCCGCGACAACGTGGCCTTCGGGCCCAAGCGCCGCAAGGTCTCCGACGCCGCCAAGCGCGCCGACGACGCCCTCGAGCTGGTGCAGATGACGCAGTTCGCCGCGCGCAAGCCGGCGCAGCTCTCCGGCGGCCAGCAGCAGCGCGTGGCCCTGGCCCGGGCGCTGGTCAACCACCCGGAGGTGCTGCTGCTCGACGAGCCGCTCGGCGCGCTCGACCTCAAGCTGCGTCGTGAGATGCAGGTCGAGCTCAAGCGGATCCAGACCGAGGTCGGCCTGACCTTCATCCACGTCACGCACGACCAGGAAGAGGCCATGACCATGGCCGACACGGTCGCGGTGATGAACAAGGGCAAGATCGAGCAGCTCGGCGCACCGGCCGAGCTCTACGACCTCCCCCGCACCCGCTTCGTGGCGAACTTCCTCGGTCAGGCCAACACCGGCGTGGGCACGATCGAGGGCACCGACGGTGACCACCTGGTGGCCGAGGTGCTCGGCACCAAGGTGAAGATCAAGAAGTCGCGCTCGCAGGTGCAGGAGGGCGACGTCCTGTTCGGCGTACGGCCCGAGAAGGTGACCGTGTCGCGCAAGCAGCCCGACGGCGTCGGCAACGACGTGAAGGGCGTCGTGCGCGACGTGTCGTTCCTGGGCGTAGCGACCAGCTACCTCGTCGACATGCCGAGCGGCACGACGTGGAGCTGCTACGAGCAGAACCTCGACGTCGACCCGGTCGACCTGAAGCCGGGCGACGAGGTCTGGCTGACGTGGAACCCCGGTCACGCGTTCGGCGTACCCGTGGACACGGCATGAGCGCCCTCGCCCACGCGGCCGTCGACCCGGCGGCCTCCACGCCGCCGCCCGACGAGACCACCAAGCGGAGCTGGACGGCGTACCTGCTGCTGCTCCCGGGTGCGCTGTGGCTCGGCGTCTTCTTCGTGCTGCCGCTCGTGCAGCTGGCGACGGTGAGCCTGCAGAGCCGCTACCCCGGCTTCCCGGGCTACTACTACCGCGACGTCAACGTCGACAACTACGTCAGCGCGCTCACCGACTACGCGCCGCACTTCCTGCGCTCGTTCGTGTACGCCGGCCTGGCGACGTTCCTCGCCTTCGTCGTGGCCTACCCGCTGGCCTACGCGATGGCGTTCAAGGCCGGCAAGTGGCGCAACCTGATGATGATCTGCGTCGTCGCGCCGTTCTTCACGTCCTTCATCCTGCGCACGTTCGCGTGGTCGCAGATCCTGGCCGACGAGGGCTGGGTGGTGAAGACGCTCGACTTCCTGCACCTGCTGCCGGGCGGGCACATCATCAACACCCCGATCGCGGTCGTCGCGGGCCTGACGTACAACTTCCTGCCGTTCATGGTGCTGCCGATCTACGCCTCGCTCGAGCGCGCCGACCCGCGCGTGATCGAGGCCGGCGGCGACCTGTACGCCAACGGCCTGACGACCTTCCGCACGGTGACGCTGCCGATGTCGATGCCCGGCGTGCTGGCCGGCACCCTGCTCACCTTCATCCCGGCGGCCGGCGACTTCGTCAACATGGAGCTGCTCGGCCCCCAGCGCGGCAAGATGGTCGGCAACGTCATCAACGACCAGTTCCTGGCCATCCCGGGCGGCTATCCCGTCGCGGCCGCGCTGTCGTTCACGCTGATGGCCGCCATCTTGGTGATGGTCTTCCTCTACGTACGCCGGTTCGGCACCGAGGAGCTGGTGTGACGTGGCCACGATGACGGACCGACCGACCTCCTCGACCGCCTACCGGCCGTCGACGGCCAAGCGGGTGCAGTTCTGGCTGGCCGACCACTTCGTGATGATGTCGGCGATCGCGGTGCTGCTCTACCTGTTCCTGCCGGTGGCCTACACGTTCGCGTTCTCCTTCAACGACCACGGCAAGACGAACATCGTGTGGCAGGGGTTCACGTGGAAGCACTGGAAGGACCCGTGCCGGGTGGCGGGCGCCTGCGAGTCGCTGGTGACCTCGTTGCAGGTGGGCGCGATCTCGACGCTCGTCGCGACGGTGCTCGGCACGCTGATGGCGCTGGCGATGGTGCGTTACCGCTTCCGCGGCAAGGCGGCCAGCAACGTGCTGATCTTCGTGCCGATGGCCACGCCGGAGATCGTGATGGGCGCCGCCCTCCTGACGATCTTCGTCCAGGGCTTCACCAACATCGGCATCAGCCTGGGCTTCGGCACGATCGTGTTCGCGCACATCATGTTCTGCCTGAGCTTCGTGGTCGTCACGGTGAAGGCGCGCATCCAGTCGCTCGACCCGCGGATCGAGGAGGCGGCGCAGGACCTCTACGCCGGCCCGATGGAGACCTTCTGGAAGGTCACCTTCCCGCTGATCCTGCCGGGCATCCTGGGCGCCGCGATGCTGGCCTTCTCGCTGTCCTTCGACGACTTCATCATCACCAACTTCGTCTCGGGCAACGAGTCGACCTTCCCCAAGTTCGTCTACGTCGCGTCCCGGCGTGGCATCCCCGCCGAGGCCAACGTGATCGGTTTCTCGATGTTCGTGATCGCCGTCCTGCTCGTGGTCGGCGCACAGGTCGTGAGCAACGTGCGGGCCTCCCGCCTCAAGGAGTGAGCTGAGCAGTGGCAGGACCGATGCGCGTGCTGATGGTCGGGGCTGGTGGCGTCGGTGACGCCGCCGCCCGGATCGCCGTCGAGCGCGACTACTTCGAGGCCTGGGTCGTCGCCGACTACGACCTCGGCCGGGCCGAGCGCACCGTCGCCGCGGCGTGCGAGCGTCGTACGGATGAGGGGCGGTTCAGCGCCGCGCAGGTCGACGCCTCCGACGCCGACGCGGTCGCCGCCCTGGCGCGCGAGGTGCGCGCGACCCACGTCTTCAACGCCGTCGACCCGCGCTTCGTGATGCCGATCTTCACCGGTGCGCTCGCGGCCGACGCCGACTACCTCGACATGGCGATGAGCCTGTCCGTGCGCCACCCCGACGCGCCCTACGAGCAGGTCGGGGTCAAGCTCGGCGACGAGCAGTTCGCGATGGCGGGCCAGTGGGAGTCGGCCGGCCGGCTGGCGCTGCTCGGCATCGGCGTCGAGCCGGGGCTCTCGGACGTGTTCGCCCGCTACGCCGCGGACGAGCTGTTCGACCACATCGACGAGCTCGGCACCCGCGACGGCGCCAACCTGGTGATCCGCGACGACGACGGCAACGAGGTGTTCGCACCCGGCTTCTCGATGTGGACGATCATCGAGGAGTGCCTCAATCCGCCCGTGGTGTGGGAGAGGAAGAGGGGCGGCGGCGACCTGGAGTCGGGGTTCTTCACGCTGCCGCCCTTCTCCGAGCCCGAGGTCTTCGAGTTCCCTGAGGGCATCGGCCCGGTCGAGTGCGTCCACGTGGAGCACGAGGAGGTCCTCCTCATGCCGCGCTGGGTCGAGGCCGACCGGGTCACCTTCAAGTACGGCCTGGGCGAGGAGATGATCGGCATCCTGCGCACGCTGCACACCCTCGGCCTCGACTCGACCGAGCCGGTCCGCGTCAAGGGCGTCGAGGTCTCCCCGCGCGACGTGGTCGCCGCCTGCCTGCCCGACCCGGCCACCATCGGCCCGCGGATGGAGGGCAAGACCTGCGCCGGGCTCTGGGTGACCGGCACCGGCAAGGACGGCGCGCCGCGGTCGACGTACCTCTTCCACGTCGTCGACAACGCCGACTCGATGCGCGACTACGGCGCGCAGTGCGTGGTCTGGCAGACCGCGATCAACCCCGTCGTCGCGCTGGAGCTGCTGGCCGACGGCACCTGGTCGGGCACCGGTGTGCTCGGCCCGGAGGCGCTTGCCCCGAAGCCCTTCCTCGACCTGCTCGCCGCACCGAAGCCCGAGGGGTACGGATCCCCGTGGGGAATGGAGGACAGAACACCCCACGACGTTCTTCTCCCCCGCTCCGCTCCCCCGAACAACGCCGCGGGGACCCCGAAAGGAAAACGATGACGCTCACCCAGGAACGCATCCTCGCCACGGAGATCCCGGGCCCGAAGTCGCAGGCGCTGCAGGCTCGCAAGGTCGCTGCCGTCTCCGCAGGCGTCGGCACCACCCTGCCTGTGTACGTCGAGCAGGCCGGGGGCGGCATCCTCCGTGACGTCGACGGCAACCAGCTCATCGACTTCGGCTCGGGCATCGCGGTCACCACGGTCGGCAACGCCGCGCCGCGCGTGGTGGAGGCCGTGCAGCGCCAGGTCGCGGACTTCACCCACACCTGCTTCATGGTCACGCCCTACGAGGAGTACGTCGCGGTGTGCGAGAAGCTCGCCGAGCTCACGCCGGGCGATCACGAGAAGCGCTCCGCGCTCTTCAACTCCGGCGCCGAGGCCGTCGAGAACGCGGTGAAGGTGGCCCGCCACCACACCGGGCGTGACGCGATCGTCGTCTTCGACCACGCCTACCACGGCCGGACGAACCTCACGATGGCGCTGACCGCCAAGAACATGCCCTACAAGCACGGCTTCGGGCCCTTCGCCGGCGAGATCTACCGCTCCCCCATGGCCTACCCCTACCGCTGGCCTGGCGGGGCCGAGGCGTGCGCCGACGAGGCGTTCGACGCCTTCGTCTCGACCGTCCACGCGCAGGTCGGCGAGGACAACTGTGCGGCCGTGCTGATCGAGCCGATCCAGGGCGAGGGCGGCTTCATCGTCCCGCCGCCGGGCTGGCTGGCCCGGGTCGCGGACTGGTGCCGCGACCACGGCATCCTCTTCATCGCCGACGAGATCCAGACCGGCTTCGCCCGCACGGGCGACTGGTTCGCCTGCGACCACGAGGGCGTCGTGCCCGACCTGGTCACCACCGCCAAGGGCATGGCCGGCGGCCTCCCGCTCGCCGCGGTCACCGGCCGCGCCGAGGTGATGGACTCCGTGCACGTCGGCGGGCTCGGCGGCACCTACGGCGGCAACCCCGTCGCCTGTGCGGCCGCGCTGGCCGCCATCGAGACGATGGAGGCCGAGGACCTGCCCAAACGGGCCAGGGAGATCGAGGAGACCTTCCTCCCGCGCCTGCGCGCGCTGGCCGAGCGGCACCCCGACCGGGTCGGCGACATCCGTGGCCGTGGCGCCATGCTCGCGGTCGAGCTGGTCTCCGACGGGCCCGGCCGCACGCCCGACGCGGCGCTGGCCGGCGCGGTCCACCGGGCGTGCTCCGCCCAGGGCCTGGTGACGCTCACCTGCGGCACCTTCGGCAACGTCTTCCGCTTCCTCCCGCCGCTCGCGATCGGCGACGACCTGCTCGCCGAGGGCCTCGACGTCTTCGAGGCCGCCTTCGACCAGGCCGTCTCGGGCACGGGTGGCAAGGTGGAGTGATGGCCGACCTGACGCAGACCCAGACCGTCCCGACCCAGCTCCTCATCCGTGGGTCGTGGGTGGATGCCACCGGCGGCGCGACCTTCGAGGTGACCAACCCCGCCAACGACGAGGTGCTCACCAGCATCGCCGACGCGACTCCGGCGGACGGCGAGAAGGCCCTCGCGGCCGCGGCCGAGGCCCAGCGCGAGTGGCGTACGACCGAGCCGCGCAAGCGGGGCGAGATCCTGCGCAGCGCCTTCGAGCTGCTCACCGAGCGGGCCGACGACTTCGCCCGGCTGATGACGCTCGAGATGGGCAAGACGCTGGCCGAGGCGAAGGGCGAGGTGGCCTACGGCGCCGAGTTCTTCCGGTGGTTCTCCGAGGAGGCGGTGCGGATCCACGGCCGCTACGCCCAGGCGCCGATGGGCAACACCCGCCTGATCACCATGAAGGGCCCCGTCGGCCCGACCCTGATGATCACGCCCTGGAACTTCCCGCTCGCGATGGGCACCCGCAAGATCGGCCCGGCCATCGCCGCCGGCTGCACGATGGTGGTCAAGCCCGCCCACGAGACCCCGCTGACGATGCTGGCGCTGGCCGCGCTGCTCGAGGAGGTCGGCCTGCCGGCCGGTGTCCTCAACGTCGTCACCACCACCGACTCCGGCGGCATCTGCGAGCCGATCATCAAGGACTCCCGCCTCCGCAAGCTGACCTTCACCGGCTCGACCGCGGTGGGCAAGCGGCTCGTCTCGCAGGCCTCCGACCAGCTGCTGCGGGTGTCGATGGAGCTCGGCGGAAACGCGCCCTTCCTGGTCTTCGGCGACGCCGACCTCGACGCGGCCGTCGACGGCGCGATGCTCGCCAAGATGCGCAACATCGGCGAGGCCTGCACCTCGGCCAACCGCTTCCTCGTGCACTCGTCGGTGGCCGAGGAGTTCGCCCAGCGCTTCGCCGACCGGATGGGCGCGCTGAAGGTCGGCGACGGCACGCAGGACGGCGTCGACGTCGGGCCGCTCATCACGGAGAAGGCACGCACGGGCGTGCACGAGCTCGTCCAGGACGCGGTCTCCGCGGGCGCGAAGGCGGTCGTCGGCGGCGAGGTCCCCGACGGTCCCGGCCACTTCTACCCGCCCACGGTGCTGGTCGACGTACCTCCCTCGGCGCGGGTGTTCCGCGAGGAGATCTTCGGACCGGTCGCACCGATCACCACCTTCGACAGCGAGGCCGAGGCGATCGAGCGCGCCAACGACACCGAGTACGGCCTGGTGGCCTACGTCTTCACCAAGGGCCACGCCCGGGCGATCCGCGTGAGCGAGGCGCTGGAGTTCGGCATGGTCGGGCTCAACACCGGCATCGTCTCCAACCCGGCGGCACCGTTCGGCGGCGTGAAGCAGTCCGGCTTCGGCCGCGAGGGCGGCTTCGAGGGCATCGAGGAGTACCTCGAGACCAAGTACGTCGGCAGCGCGCTGTGAGCCCGACCCGATGAGCCCCGCCCGATGAGCGGCATCGACCGCGCGCGCCTCGCCGCGCTGCACGCCGAGGAGGAGCAGCGCTTCGTCGACCTCCACCCGACCTCGAAGAAGCTGGCGGCCGAGGCCGGGGAGCACCTGCTCGCCGGCGTGCCGATGCCGTGGATGACCCGCTGGCCCGGATCGTTCCCGCTCTTCGTCGAGTCCGCCGGTGGTGGGCGGTTCACCGACGTCGACGGCATCGACTATGTCGACCTCTGCCTCGGCGACACCGGGTCGATGACCGGCCACTGCCTGCCGGCCGTGGCCGAGGCCGTCCGCGAGCGCACCGAGCGGGGCATCACCACGATGCTGCCCTCGACCGACGCCGCCTGGGTGGCCGCCGAGCTGAGCCGCCGCTTCCGGCTCCCCCGGTGGCAGATGGCGATGACCGCCACCGACGCCAACCGGTTCGTGCTCCGCTTCGCCCGGCACCTCACCGGACGGCCGCGGATCGCGGTCATGGACTGGTGCTACCACGGCACCGTCGACGAGACGCTCGGCGTGCTCGAGCACGGTCGCGCGGGCGACCGGGTGGTGCCCCGGCCCGGCGCCCTCGGGCCGCAGGTCGACGTCGCCCAGACCACGGCAGTCGTGCCGTTCAACGACCTCGACGCGCTCGAGCGGCGCCTCGCCGAGGGTGACGTCGCGTGCCTGCTGATGGAGCCGGCGCTGACCAACATCGGCATCGTGCTCCCCGACGAGGGCTACCTCGCGGGAGTCCGGGAGATCACCCGCCGCCACGGCGTGCTGCTCGTCAACGACGAGACGCACACCATCTGTGCGGGCCCGGGTGGCGCGACCGCCGCGTGGGACCTCGACCCCGACTTCGTCGTCATCGGCAAGCCCATCGGCGGCGGCATCCCCGTCGCGGCCTACGGCATGAGCGCGGAGATCGCCGCTCGCCTCGAGGGTCCGATGCTGGGCCACGACATCGACGTCGCGGGCGTCGGCGGCACGCTCTCCGGGTCGGCGCTGGCGATGGCAGCGGTGCGGGCGACGCTGTCGACCGCGCTGCGCCAGAAGGACTTCGACGTCGCGATCCCTCTGGCCGCCTCGTTCACCGACGGCATCCAGGGCGTCATCGACGATCACGACCTGCCCTGGCACGTGCAGCGGCTGGGCTGCCGTGCCGAGTACTGGTTCTGCCCGCCACCGCGTGCCGGTGCGGAGGCGGCCGCGGCCGTCGACGAGGAGCTCGACGCGTTCTTCCACCTCTGGACAGTCAACCGTGGCGTGCTGCTGGCGCCGTTCCACAACATGTCGCTGTTCTCGCCGTTCCACACCATGGCCGACGTGGACGCACACACCTCGGCCTTCCGGGGTGCCGTGGAGGCACTGACCGGCTGACGGCGCCCGCCCATCGGCGTACCGTGGAGGGATGCGGGGCTGGCTCCAGGTCTTCGGTGCGGTGCTCGTCCTGCACGCCATCCTCACGATCGGGATGGCGGCCTTGTTCGGCGAGCTCGACCAGCGGCGGAGCTGGCGCGTCGCCACCCGCCTGGTGAAGCGGGTCCGGCGACCTCGCGCCGTCGTCGTACCCCTCCGCCGGCCGATCGAGGACGTCGGCGCCGACCTGCGCCGGCTGCAGGCATCCTTCCGTCGCGACGGGCTGCGCTTCGCGAAGTACGAGGCCTGCCGGCAGGCCTACGACAAGGTGCTCGGCGAGGCCGCCGACATGGTCGAGCTGGCGCACCTGCTCGAGGTGCTGCCGCCCGGCACCGAGCTCGACCGCGAGCGCGAGCGGGTCGAGATGCTGCTCGAGGACGCCGGGCTGCTGCCCCGGCCGTGGGCCGCCTGACCGTTCAGGCGTGCCGCTGGAGCCCGGCGCCGAGGCCCATCCGCACCGCTCCACACGCCTCGAGCATCGCCTCGCGACCCGAGCGCCCGACGCCGGTGCTGTTGACGAAGGCGTGGATCAGCCCGTCGTGGCGCCGCAGCGCGACCGGCACGCCCGCCTCCGCCATCCTCCGCGCATAGGCCTCGCCCTCGTCGCGGAGCGGGTCGAAGCCGGCGACGGCGACGTAGGCGGGCGGCAGGTCGGAGACGTCCTCGGCGAGCAGCGGAGAGACGCGCGGGTCGGTGCGGTCGGCGTCGGGGCCGAGGTAGCGCGCGGTGTACCAGTCCATCTGGTGCTCGGTGAGGAAGTGCCCCTCGGCGAACTCGCGGTAGGAGTCGCTGTGCCGGCTCACGTCGGTGACGGGGAAGAACAGCAGCTGGAAGGCCGGGCGGACCGCGGCGCCGCGGAGGTCCTGGCACAGCACGGTCGCCAGGTTGCCTCCGGCGCTGTCACCGGCGACGCCGATCCGGTGGGCGTCGTGGCCCCAGGCCTCGGCCCGCGACGCGGCGAACATGAAGGCCGCCTTGGCGTCGTCGGGCGCGGCCGGGAACGGGTGCTCGGGCGCGAGGCGGTAGTCGACGGCCAGCACGGACACCCCGGCGTAGGTCGCCAGGAAGCGGCACACCGTGTCGTGGCTGTCGAGCGAGCCGACGACGAAGCCACCACCGTGGAAGTAGACCAGGAGCCGGTCGGCGTCTGCCGGGTGGGCGAGGTAGCGGCGGGCCGCGATGCCACCGGCGAACGTCGGGATCTCCACGTCCTCGACGAGCGCCATCGGCAGCGGCTTGCCACCGAACAGCGCCGCCTCCTCCTCGACCTGGCGGCGCGCGTCCTCGACCGGCAGCTGCGTGAAGTCGTTGTCGGGCAGGGCGTCGAGCAGGCGCAGCGCTGCCGCGACCTCGGGCTCCATCGCGGCACCGGCGCGGTTGACCCGGCGCCCGCCGAGCAGCGTCTGCACCCGGTCGGGTGCGCGGCCCACGACGGTGACCACGGCCCGGGACAGTGTGGCCTCGAGGGCCTTGGCATCCATGGGCCGCATGCTCCCACGTCCCGAGAGTGGTCGCGGATCAGGGCTGCGGGGCCTCCCCCAGGACTCCCGCGGCCCGAGCCGCGTCGGCGTACGCCGTGGCGAGCGAGGCGACGGTCTCGTGGGCGTTGAGCCCCGAGGGGTTCGGCACCACGAAGACCCGCGAGTCGCCCCAGCGCTCGGGCTGCTCCCCCGCCATCGCTTTCTTCTGCGCGAAGGCCGCGCGGTAGGCGGTCACCCCGGCCACCGCGACCACGGTCGGGCGTCGCCGGGCCACCAGGTCCCTGAGCTGCGCACCGCCCTCGCGCAGCTCCTCGGGCGTGAGCTCGTCGGCGCGGGCGGTGGCCCGGGCGACGACGTTCGTGATCCCGATGCCGCGACGCCGCAGCTCGTCACGGTCCTCTTCTGTCATGCCGGCCGACGCGTCGATCGGCCGCGGCACGATCCCGGCCCGCAGGAGCGCCGGGTAGAACCGGTTGCCCGGCCGGGCGAAGTGGCTCTGGGTGGCGGCGGTCCACAGTCCCGGGTTGATGCCCACGAACAGCAGCCGCAGCGGCTGGCCGTCCTCCGGCAGCAGGTCGGGGACCACCGCGTCCCGGTAGGACTCCAGCTCCGCCTTCGTGAACCCCATGCCGCCATCCTGCCTGCGCCCACACACGCACGAGACCCCGCCTCCCTTGCGGGAGACGGGGTCTCGGATGGTGCAGTGTGCGCCCTCAGGCGCTCAGATCACTTGGTGATCTTGGTGACGCGGCCGGCGCCGACGGTGCGGCCACCCTCACGGATGGCGAACCGGAGGCCCTCGTCCATCGCGATGGGCTGGATGAGCTCGACCGACATCTCGGTGTTGTCACCCGGCATGACCATCTCGGTGCCCTCGGGGAGGGTCACGACGCCGGTCACGTCCGTGGTCCGGAAGTAGAACTGCGGACGGTAGTTGTTGAAGAACGGCGTGTGACGGCCACCCTCGTCCTTCGACAGGATGTAGACCGAGGCGTCGAAGTTGGTGTGCGGGGTGGTGGTGCCGGGCTTGATCACGACCATGCCGCGCTCGACGTCCTCGCGCTTGGTGCCACGGAGGAGCAGACCGACGTTCTCGCCGGCCTGGCCCTCGTCGAGGAGCTTGCGGAACATCTCGACACCGGTGACGGTGCTCTTCTGCGAGCCCTCGCGGATGCCGATGATCTCGACCTCCTCGTTGACCTTGACGATGCCGCGCTCGATGCGACCGGTGATGACGGTGCCACGACCGGTGATCGTGAAGACGTCCTCGACGGGCATGAGGAACGGCTTGTCGGTGTCACGCTCGGGGGTCGGGATGTAGTCGTCCACGGCCTGCATGAGCTCGGCGACCGACTCGCCCCACTTCTCGTCGCCCTGGAGCGCCGGGAAGGCGGCAACGCGGACCACGGGGATGTCGTCGCCCGGGAACTCGTACTCGGAGAGGAGCTCGCGCACCTCCATCTCGACGAGCTCGATGAGCTCCTCGTCGTCGACCATGTCGCACTTGTTGAGCGCGACGACCAGGGCGGGAACGCCGACCTGGCGGGCGAGCAGCACGTGCTCACGCGTCTGCGGCATCGGGCCGTCGGTGGCGGCGACCACGAGGATCGCGCCGTCCATCTGAGCCGCGCCGGTGATCATGTTCTTGATGTAGTCGGCGTGACCGGGGCAGTCGACGTGCGCGTAGTGACGCACCTCGGTCTGGTACTCGACGTGCGCGATCGAGATCGTGATGCCGCGCTGACGCTCCTCGGGAGCCTTGTCGATCTGGTCGAAGGCCGAGGCCTCGTTCAGATTCGGGTACTTGTCGTGCAGCACCTTGGTGATCGCCGCGGTCAGCGTCGTCTTGCCGTGGTCGATGTGACCGATGGTGCCGATGTTGACGTGCGGCTTGGTCCGCTCGAACTTCGCCTTAGCCACTGGGGCTCCTCCTGATTGTTGTTACTTGACTCGTGGGTGTGGGGTGGTGCTGGGTGCCGAGGATCCGGCGGCGATCACTCGCCGCGGACCTTCTTCACGATCTCGTCGGCGATGTTCGAAGGAACCTCGGCGTACGAGTCGAACTCCATCGAGTACGACGCCTGGCCGGAGGTCTTGGACCTCAGGTCGCCAACGTACCCGAACATCTCCGACAGGGGCACAAGGGCGTTCACGACCATGTCGCCGTGACGCTCCTCCTGCGCCTGGATCTGGCCGCGGCGCGAGTTGATGTCGCCGATGACCGTGCCGAGGAAGCCGTCGGGGGTGGTGACCTCGACTGCGAACATCGGCTCGAGCAGGACCGGCTTGGCCTTGCGCGCGGCCTCCTTGAACGCCTGGTTGCCGGCGATCTTGAACGCGAGCTCGGACGAGTCGACGTCGTGGTAGGCGCCGTCCTCGAGGGAGAACTTCACGTCGACCATCGGGTAGCCGGCGAGCACGCCGAACTCCATGGCCTCCTGACCGCCCTGGTCGACCGAGGGGATGTACTCCTTCGGCACGCGGCCGCCGCTGACGTTGTTGGCGAACTCGTAGCCAGCACCGGTCCCGGTCTCGGGGTCGATGTTGGGCTCGAGGGAGATGACGACCTTCGCGAACTGGCCCGAACCACCGGTCTGCTTCTTGTGGGTGTAGCTGTGGTTCTCGACCTTGTTGCGGATGGTCTCGCGGTAGGCGACCTGCGGCTTGCCGACGGTCGCCTCGACGCGGAACTCGCGCTTCATCCGGTCGACGAGGATCTCCAGGTGGAGCTCGCCCATGCCGGCGATGATCGTCTGGCCGGTCTCCTCGTCGGTCTTGACCGTGAAGGTCGGGTCCTCGTCGGAGAGACGCTGGATCGCGGTGCCGAGCTTCTCCTGGTCACCCTTGGTCTTGGGCTCGATCGCGACCTCGATCACCGGGGCCGGGAACGTCATCGACTCGAGGACGACCTGGTTGTTGGGGTCGCTCAGCGTGTGACCGGTCTTGGTGTCCTTGAGACCCATGACGGCCACGATCTGGCCGGCGCCGACCGACGCGATCTCCTCACGCTTGTTGGCGTGCATCTGGTAGACCTTGCCGATCCGCTCCTTCTTGCCGTTGACCGAGTTGACCACGGTCGAACCGGCCTCGAGCTTGCCCGAGTAGACGCGGACGTAGATCAGCTTGCCGAGGTGCGGGTCGGAGGCGATCTTGTAGGCGAGGCCGGAGAACGGCTCGTCGTCGGAAGGCTTCCGGGAGATCTGCTCCTCCTCGTCGCGCGGCGAGTGGCCGATGATCGCGTCGATGTCGAGGGGCGAGGGGAGGTACTTGACGACCGCGTCGAGCAGGGGCTGGACGCCCTTGTTCTTGAACGCGGTGCCGCACAGGACCGGGTTGAGCTTGTCGGCGAGCGTGGCGCGACGGATCGCGGCCTCGAGCTCGGCGACGGTGAACTCGCCCTCCTCGAGGAACTTCTCCATGATCTCGTCGTCTGCCTCGGCGAGGGTCTCGAGCAGCTTCTCGCGGTACTCCGCGGCCTGCTCGGCGAGCTCGGCCGGGATCTCCTCGACGTCGTAGTCCTCACCCATCTTGGTCTCGCCGCGCCAGGTGAGGGCACGCATGCCGACCAGGTCGACGACACCGAGGAAGTCGGACTCCGCGCCGATGGGCAGCTGGAGGACGAGCGGGGTGGAGTTGAGGCGCTCGACCATCATGTCGACGCAGCGGAAGAAGTCCGCGCCGGTGCGGTCCAGCTTGTTGACGAAGCACATGCGGGGAACGGCGTACTTGTTCGCCTGGCGCCACACGGTCATGGTCTGCGGCTCGACGCCGGCGACACCGTCGAAGACCGCCACGGCGCCGTCGAGGACGCGCAGCGAGCGCTCGACCTCGGCCGTGAAGTCCACGTGGCCGGGGGTGTCGATGATGTTGATCTGGTGGTCCTTCCACCAGCAGGTCGTCGCGGCGGACGTGATGGTGATGCCGCGCTCCTGCTCCTGCTCCATCCAGTCCATCGTGGCGCCACCCTCGTGGACCTCACCGATCTTGTAGGTGATGCCGGTGTAGAAGAGGATGCGCTCGGTGGTGGTGGTCTTGCCGGCGTCGATGTGCGCCATGATGCCGATGTTGCGGACCTTGTTGAGGTCGGTGGTGATGTCGACAGCCACTGAAAGTCTCAGTCCCTCGTAAGAGTTGGTGGGGTTGGTGGGGGCGGGGCTCCGTCAGCGGAGCCCCGCACCGATCACCAGCGGTAGTGGGCGAAAGCCTTGTTGGACTCGGCCATCTTGTGCGTGTCCTCGCGCTTCTTCACAGCGGCACCCAGGCCGTTGCTGGCGTCGAGGATCTCGTTCATCAGGCGCTCGGCCATGGTCTTCTCGCGGCGGTCCTGGGCGTAGCCCACGAGCCAGCGCAGGGCCAGCGTGGTGGAGCGGTTGGCCTTGACCTCGACGGGGACCTGGTAGGTCGCGCCGCCGACGCGGCGGGACTTGACCTCGATGGCCGGCTTGACGTTGTCCATCGCGCGCTTGAGCGTGACGACGGGGTCGGTGCCGGTCTTGTCGCGGCAGCCCTCGAGAGCGGTGTAGACGATGCGCTGCGCCACAGCCTTCTTGCCGTCCTGCAGGACCTTGCTGACGAGCTGGGTGACCAGCTGCGAGCCGTAGACCGGGTCGACGACGAGGGGGCGCTTGGGAGCGGGACCCTTGCGAGGCATTACTTCTCCTTCTTCGCGCCGTAGCGGCTGCGGGCCTGCTTGCGGTTCTTGACACCCTGGGTGTCGAGCGAGCCGCGGATGATCTTGTAGCGGACACCGGGAAGGTCCTTCACACGGCCGCCGCGCACGAGCACGATCGAGTGCTCCTGCAGGTTGTGACCGACACCCGGGATGTAGGCGGTGACCTCGACGCCGCTGCTCAGGCGCACGCGGGCGACCTTGCGGAGGGCGGAGTTCGGCTTCTTCGGGGTGGTCGTGTAGACGCGGGTGCAGACGCCACGGCGCTGCGGGGATCCCTTCAGGGCAGGCGTCTTGTTCTTGGACACCTTGTCCTGGCGGCCCTTGCGGACCAGCTGGTTGATGGTGGGCACCGGGTGGTTCCCTCTCTCTGGTTTCTCGTCACGGTCCGGCGCGGTGCCGGGCTCGGGTGTCGTGCGGTGTTGCGATGTGCCTGCGACCTGCTGGGAGCGGCGCCTGGACGGGCCGCTGCATTCAGAGCATGCGGATGCGTCCGGACGTGCCAGACACAAGGAAAGAGGCTACTCGGGCGCCAATGCAGGGTCAAAATGCCGCAGAGGCCGTCCGGACGGCCGATTCGTCCACGACGTCGTCACGCTCACGTCGTGCCCGATCCAGCCGCAGGTGGACAGCGGCGGAGACCACCACGCCCACGATCGTCAGCGTACCTCCGCCCACCAAGGTCCACCGGGCGCCGTACTCCTCGCCGATCCAGCCGATGATGGGTGCGCCGAGGGGCGTGCCGCCCATGAAGATCATCATGTAGAGCGCCATCACCCGCCCGCGCACGCCCGCGTCGGTGTGCAGCTGCATGTAGGTGTTGGCGCTGGTGATGAAGGTCAGGGCGGTGAGGCCGGTGACCGGCGCGAGCAGCGCGAACGTAAGGTACGACGGCATCAGACCGGACAGCACGACCATGGTGCCGAACGCCAGCGCGGCGCCGACGACGAGGCGGTGGCGCACGTTGGTGCGCCGCGCGGCAAGCAGCGACCCGGTCAGCGAGCCGATCGCCAGGACCGTGCCGAGCAGGCCGAACTCCTCGGGGCCCTTGCCGTAGACCTCGGTGGCCATGAGCGCCGAGGTGATCTGGAAGTTGAGGCCGAAGGTGCCGGCGAAGAAGACCAGGCTCAGCACGAGCAGCAGGTCGGGCCGCGCGCGGACGTAGGCCACGCCCTCGCGGATCGCGCCCGGACCCCGGTTGGCGGGTGCGGCGTCGATGCGGCTGGTGTCGAGGTGGCGCAGCGACCAGATGGGGGCGGCGTACGACAGCGCGTTGAGGAGGATGACCCAGCCGGTGGCGACTGCTCCCCCGCCGAAGGCCGCGATCAGCACGCCGGCCAGGCCGGGGCCGACGAGGCGGGCGGCGTTGAAGCTCGCGGAGTTGAGGCCGACCGCGTTGGTGAGGTCGACCGGGTCGACGAGCTCGGAGACGAACGACTGGCGCGCGGGCGCGTCGAACGCCGAGGCGGCGCCGAGCAGGAGCGCGAGGACGTAGACGTGCCACACCTCGGCGGTGCCGGTGACGGCCAGGACGCCGAGGACGGCCGCGGGCAGGGCCATGCCGAGGTTGGTGAGCTGAAGCAGCCGCTGCTTGGGCATCCGGTCGGCGACCAGGCCGGCGAACGGCGTCAGCAGGAGGAAGGGCAGGAACTGCAGGCCCGTCGTGATGCCGAGCGCGGTCGCGCCCGAGCCTGCGGCGAGCTCGAGGACCAGCCAGTCCTGCGCGACGCGCTGCATCCAGGTGCCGGTGTTGGACACCACACCACCGGCGGCGTAGCGGCGGTAGTTCGGGTTGGCCAGGGAACGGAAGGTGGGGCTCGTGGTGACTCCTCAGTCGGTGATGCGGTCAGTCGGTCGTGGCGAGGCGGGCCAGGATCGGGGCGGCCTCGCGGAGGGTCGCGCGCTCGGCGGGGGTGAGCCCGGAGAGGCGCTGGGAGAGCCAGGCGTCGCGGCGCTGGCGGTCGGCCAGCACGGCGGCCCGGCCGGCGTCGGTGATCGAGACGACCACCTGGCGGCCGTCGGTCTCGTGGGGTCGGCGCTCGATGAAGCCGCCCTCCTCGAGGCAGTTGACCGTGCGGGTCATCGACGGGGGCTGGACGCGCTCGGCGCGGGCCAGCTCGCCGACGGTCTGGTCGCCGAGCCTGACGAGCAGGCCGAGCACGACCATCTGCGGGATGCTCAGCGTGTTGTCCGGGTGGCGCTCGGAGACGAGGCGGCGGCGCAGGCGCATCACGCCGGCGCGGAGCTCGGAGGCGAGCCCGGCGTCGGTGCGGAGGTCAGTGGTCGGCATGTCGTTAGCATAACTCATTACCTCTGCTAACTATTCCGGCGTACGAGACCCTCCCCCGCCACCACTTGTCAGGCCTTCGCTGAACATGTCAGGCCGTGCACGGGCCGACAACTTCAGCGATCCCCGGTCAGCCGGGGATCGCTGAAGACGACACGGAGGCTGTCGAGGTCAGGACAGCCAGCCGCTGATGGGCGTGTAGGCGAAGTAGATGACGAAGAGACCGGCGACGACCCACATGAGCGGGTGCACCTCGCGCACCTTGCCGACGACCGCCTTGATGAAGACGTAGGCCACGAAGCCGGCGCCGATGCCGACCGAGATGGAGTACGTGAACGGCATCAGCACGACCGTCAGGAAGGCCGGGATCGCCACCTCGAGGTCGCGCCAGTCGATGTCGGTGACCTGCTGCATCATCAGGAAGCCGACCAGCACGAGGGCCGGGACCGCGGCCTCGGACGGGATCGCGGCGACCAACGGCGTGAAGAAGGTGGCGAGCAGGAAGAGAGCGCCGGTCACGACGGAGGCCAGGCCTGTCCGGGCGCCCTCGCCGACGCCCGAGGCGCTCTCGATGTACGACGTGTTGGACGAGACGCCGGCCGCGCCACCCGCGATCGCGGCGACCGAGTCGACGACCAGGATCCGCTGCGCGTGGGGCGGCACGCCCTCGGCGTCGTTCAGGCCGGCCTCGGCACCGATCGCCGTCATCGTGCCCATGGTGTCGAAGAAGTCGGCCAGCAGGAGCGAGAAGACCAGCAGCACGGCGGCCAGCACGCCCGTACCGGCGTCGCCGAAGGCTCCGAAGAGGTCGAAGTCGCCGAGGGTGTCGAACTTCGGGAGCCCGACGACGTCGCCGCTCAACGTCGGCACGCTCAGCGACCAGCCCTTCGGGTTGTCCGCGGACGAGGCGCCGATGTCGCCGACGGCTTCGACGATGACCGCGACCACGGTCGTGGCGACGATCGAGATCAGGATCGCGCCGCGCACCTTGCGCACCCACAGCGCGACCACGAGCGCCAGGCCGATGCAGAAGACCAGGACCGGCCAGCCCCCGAGGTGGCCGTCGGTGCCGAGCTGGACGGGGACCGTGGTCAGGAAGGCGTCGGGGATGCGGGTCACCACGCGCGCGTCGACGAAGCCGATCAGCGCGATGAACAGGCCGATGCCGACCGAGATGGCGACCTTCAGCTGCTGCGGGACCGCGTGGAAGACCGCCTTGCGGAAGCCGGTGAGGACGAGCGCGAGGATCAGGATGCCCTCGAGGACGACCAGTCCCATCGCTGCACCCCAGGTCGACTGGCGCGCGATCGAGTTGGCGACGAAGGCGTTGAGGCCCAGCCCGGTCGCGAGCGCGAGCGGGAAGTTGGCGTAGCCGCCCATGAGGATCGTCAGCATGCCGGCCACCAGGGCCGTGCCTGCCGCGATCGCCGGGATGCCGCTGCCGGGCTCGGCGCCACCGCCGAGGAAGGCACCGGTCGAGTCGGGCACGAAGCCGAGGATCAGCGGGTTGAGCACGATGATGTAGGCCATCGTCAGGAAGGTGACCAGGCCGCCGCGCACCTCCCGGCCGACGCTCGAGCCGCGCTCACTGATCTTGAAGAAGCCATCGAGGCCGGAGGCCTTCGGGGGCTGGGTCGCTGTCCTGGTCTCCTCGCTCACGAAACCGCAGTCTGGCAGAACCCTGTGACGCGCGTGTTTCACGCGTGCGGCGCGTTGTAGCGTGTCGGCGTGGACCTGGGTGACGAGCAGCCGACGCAGCACGAGATCGGCAGCCGCACCTACATCGTGGCGCAGGTCGAGCCGCTCGACGTCGACGGTGTGCGCACCACCGAGGTCGGCACCGCCCTGTGGCTGCTCGGCTTCCTCGGCCTGCTCCCCTTCTGGGGCACCCTGCAGGACAACGGCCGCACCTGGTGGCTGTGGACCTGCCTGGCCGGCTTCGGCCTCGGCCTCTGCGGCCTGGAGTACTGCCGGCGCCGCCGCAAGGAGCGCACCGCCCAGGGCGGTCGCCGCCGGAGCTCCGGATGACCCTGCCTCCCACCCGGTGGGAGCTCGCGGGTGAGGACAACCTCGGCTACGGCGAGAAGTTCGGCCGGATGGTGGCCGACGGCGAGGATGTCGACGGTGAGGCCCGTCTCGCCGACGTGCTGGTCGGTCGCGGCGCCCGGATCCTCGACGTGGGCTCCGGCATGGGCCGGGTGTCGGCGGCCCTCGTCGCGCGCGGCCACCGGGTCGTCGCCGTCGAGCCCGACAGCCGCCTGGTCGCCCAGTCGCGCCAGACCTACCCCGACCTCGAGGTCGTCGAGGCCGACGTGCTGGGGGTTGACCCCGACCAGCTCGGTGGCGGGTTCGACCTCGCGGTGGTCGTCGGCAATGTGATGGTCTTCCTCGCCGAAGGGACCGAGCGCGACGTCCTGGCCCGGATCCGCGACCAGCTCGCACCCCGCGGCCGGGTGCTGGTCGGCTTCCACCCGGTCGACGGCCCGGCGACCGCGCGGACCTACCCGCCGGAGGAGTTCGTAGCCGACGTCGTCGCGAGCGGCCTGCGGGTCGACCTGCGCGCCGGCTCCTACGAGCTCCACCCGCCGACGCCGGAGTACGCCGTCTGGGTGCTGGCCCGCGACGACGCGCCGGCCGCCGCCACGTGGTTCGGCCACGCACTCGGGCCGAACCCGCCCGCCCAGGCCTGAGTCAGAGCTTGTCGATCTCGTCGTCGGTGAGGGTGTCGAGGACGTGGTCGGGCAGCGGCAGCGGCTGCTGCTTGCGGGCGAGCTTGACCTCGGAGTGGGCGCCGCAGCCGTGGTTGAGCGTCACCACGCGGCCGTCGTCGTTGGCGTTGCCGTTGGCGCAGACCCCGAAGGTGTCGGCCAGCGAGCCGTTGAGGCGCACGAGGAAGCCGCAGGAGTAGCAGCTGTCGGGAGCGCTCTTGGCCAGCGGCGCGTCGGGCCCGCCCAGACCGGCGTACCAGCGCTCGGCGGCCATGTCGAGGCCCTCGCGGCTCAGCGTGCGGACCCGGCCCAGGCCGAGGTCCTCGGCGACGCGGCGCACCTGCGCCTTGGCGTCGGAGTCGAGCGGCGGGTCGAGCGGGTCGTCGCCGACGAGGTAGGTCGGCACCAGCCGGGCGTCCTCGTCCTCGACGGGCAGCAGGTCGCCGGGCGAGAGGTCGCCGGGCTGGATGCGCTCCTTGTAGGGCAGCCAGGCGGGGGCCACGATCGCCTCGTCGCCGGGCAGCAGGACGACCTCGTTGACGGTCATGTCCTTGGCGCGCTTGGCGCGGGTCAGCGTGACCGACCAGTACCAGCCCGGGTAGCCCGGCCGCACGCACGCGAAGTGGTGGGTGACGACGCGCTCGTCCTCGGCGTGGGCCCCGAGGTGGTCGCCCACCTCGGTGGGCTCGGCGACCTCGAGGACGATGCCACGCGCAAGGTCGACGGCCTTGGCGAGGGCAGAGTCCGGCTTGCCGGCACGGGCGGGAAGAGCGATCACGTGCGCATCCTGCCAAACGCCTGGTGGTCCTGTCCCGTCGAGGCGCAAGCCAGGACGTCCTGACCCGCGCTGTCGGGTCGGTAGGTCAAGATGGTGTCGTGACCACCGACCGCCCCGACCCGACGCCGGGGCAGGAGTCGGACACCCGCTCGGAGACGCGGTCGGAGACCCGTTCGGAGTCCCACCCGGGGCCGGCTGCCCCACCCCGCCCGAGTGCCGTACGACGTTCGCTGTCCGGCGCCGCCCGCGGTGCTCGCGCGGCGGGCCGGGGCGCACGCGTGGCCGGGCGGGGAGCCGGCACGGCCGGCCAGTTCGCGGTCACCCAGGCGCGCCGGGCGGCGCGCGCCGAGGGCGCCGGCGACTCCGGGCTCTCCCGGCTGATCGAGCTGCACGCCTTCAACGCCGCGGGCGACGCGGCCGTGGCGATCTCGCTGGCGGGCACGCTGTTCTTCCAGGTGCCGACCGGCGAGGCGCGCGGCCAGGTGGCGCTCTTCCTCGGCATCACCATGCTCCCCTTCGCGATCGTCGCGCCGCTGATCGGCCCGTTCCTCGACCGCTTCAGCCACGGCCGCCGGTGGGCGATCGGCTCGACGATGGCGATCCGGGCCTTCCTCTGCTGGGTGCTCGCCACCGCCGTGGCCACCGAGTCCTACTGGCTCTTCCCCGCCGCGCTCGGGGTGCTGGTCGCCTCGAAGGCCTACGGCGTCACACGCGCTGCCGCCGTGCCACGCCTCGTCCCGCGCGACCTGACCCTGGTCAAGGCCAACGCCCGGGTCTCGCTGGCCGGCGTGGTGGGCGCGGGCATCTCCGCCCCGCTCGCGGTGCTCGCCTCGACGTTCGGCCCCGAGTGGTCGCTGCGCTACGGCTTCCTCATCTTCGTGGTCGCCACCATCTGGGCGATCCGACTGCCGGAGAAGGTCGACGCGAGCCAGGGCGAGGGCGACCTGGTGCTGGCCGGCGGCACCGACGAGACCGGCAGGGGCCGGCGCACCAAGACCCGGATCCCGGCCGCGGTGGCGTTCGCCCTGCGGGCCAACTGCGGACCGCGCTGGCTCTCGGGCTTCCTCACCATGTTCATGGCGTTCCTGCTCCGCGAGAACCCGATCGGCGACTGGCGACCCGAGGTCCTGCTCGGCCTGGTGATCGGCGCGGCCGGCCTCGGCAACACCCTCGGCATCACGATCGGGTCGCTCCTGCGCAAGCTCAACCCGTCGGTGACCGTGGTGCTCGCCCTGCTCGCCGACACCGTCGTCGCGGTGATCGCCGCCCTTTTCTACGGGCTTATCCCGCTGGTGCTGCTCGGCCTGACGGCCGGGCTCGCGCAGGCGCTGGCCAAGCTGTCGCTCGACTCCACGATCCAGCGCGACATCCCCAGCCGGATTCAGGCGAGCGCGTTCGCCCGCTCCGACACCACGCTCCAGCTGGCCTGGGTGATCGGCGGGTTCGTGGGCATCGCGATGCCGCTGATGCCCCAGCTCGGCCTCGGCATCGCCGCGGGCGTGCTCGGGGTGTGGGCGACCTTCGTGCTGGTCAGCCGGCCGCGCCGGACGCCGGCCGCGCCGCCCGCCCGGGCCTGAGCCCGGGTCGCGTCAGATCTCGAGCTCGTCGGCGAGGGCGCGCAGCACCTTCGCCGTACCGCGGGCCGCGGCGCGCTCGGGGTGGCGGCCGTGGCGGTAGCCCTCCTCGACGCCCTCGAGCATCTTGATGAGGTCCTCGACGATGGTCACCATCGCCTCGGGGCTCTTGCGCTGGGCGTTGCGCTGGTTGCGCGTGACGGAGGCCGGGGCGTCGAGCACACGCACCTGGAGCGCCTGGTCGCCGCGGCGACCCTGGGCGATGCCGAACTCGACCTTGGTGCCGGCCTTGAGCGTGCTGATGCCCTCGGGGAGCGCGTCGGAGTGGACGTAGACGTCCGGTCCGTCCTCCTGGGAGAGGAAGCCGAAGCCCTTCTCCGCGTCGTACCACTTCACCTTGCCACTGGGCACAGGACCGCTCCACTCAACTCTTGCTCTGCCGCCCGCGGATTCACGGGCGCGGCACAGGATAGGCGGCCGGACCAGCCCACCACCAACGGGTTCGGGGTCCATCGGCTTTGATTTGCTCACGCCCGTGCTGGGACCATGGAAAACTCGTGGGCCCGCCGGACGGGCGGTGGACCGGACCGATCGCGATGAAGTGAGGTGGCACCGTGCGGGCACGACCTGCCTGGCGGCTCCTGGGGAGCGGCGTCCTCGCCCTGTCCCTGGCGCTCACCGGCACGGCCGCGGCCCTCGGTGAGGACGCGGCGCCGTCGCCCGCGCCGGCCTCCGGGCTGACCCTCGTCACGCTGCAGGGCCCCGGCACGTCCGCGGGCACCCGCGAGGCCGCCGACCTCCTCGCCCGCCAGGACGCGCTGCTCGCCGCCATCGGCGCCGGCGAGCCCGTCTACCGGTGGACCACCGCGCTCAACGGCTTCGCCGCCCCGCTGACCGACGCGCAGGTCTCGACCCTCGAGCACCAGCCCGGCATCGCCGCGATCGAGGCCGACGCAGTCCGTCCGCTCGCCGGCCGTACGTCGCTCGCCGCCGTCCGCGGCAGCGCCGCCAGCCCGCGACTGAGGGGCGGCGCCGGCATCGTGATCGGCGTCGTCGACTCCGGCATCGCCCCCGAGTCCCCCGCCTTCGCCGACGTCCCGGGCCTCGGCGCCGACCCGGAGCGCTTCACCGGCGCGTGCAGCGAGGGCGAGGGCTGGAGCGCCGACGACTGCACCCGCAAGGTCGTGGGCGCGCGCTGGTTCGTCGAGGGCTTCGGCCGCGACCGGGTCCGGTCGTCGGAGTCGTTCTCGGCCCTCGACGTCCTCGGCCACGGCACCCAGGTCGCCTCGGTCGCCGCCGGCAACGCGGGCGTGAGCGTGCGGGTCGACGGCCGTGACGCCGGCCGCTTCGGCGGGGTCGCCCCGCAGGCGCGGGTGGCGGCCTACAAGGCGTGCTGGGGCGCCCCAGACCCCTCGGGCGACGGCTGCTCCACCGCCGACGTGGTGAGCGCCGTCGACGCCGCGGTCGCCGACCACGTCGACGTCCTCAACCTCGCGCTCGCCGGCGGGGAACGCATCGACACCCTCCAGCGGGCGCTGCTCGGCGCCGCCGAGGCCGACATCGTGGTCGTCGGCGCGTCCGGCAACTCCTCGCGCTCGGCCTTCGCCGCGCACGCCTCCCCCTGGGTCACCACCGTCGGCTCGGCCATCGGGCGGATGTCGCGCGGCCGGGTCAGCGTCCCGGGCGGCGCTTCGTGGACCGGAGGGGGTCGCCCGGTTGCCGTGCGCGGCCGCGCCGTGCTCGCCCAGGACGCCGCCGCACCCGGCGCCTCGCGCCACGACGCCGGCCAGTGCCGGCAGGGCTCCCTCGACTCGCGCCTCGTCGCGAAGCGGATCGTGGTCTGCCGCCGCGGCGGCATCGGGCGCATCGACAAGTCCGAGGCGGTCGCCCTCGCGGATGGGCGCGCGATGGTGCTGGTCAACCGCACCCCGGGCGCCGTCACCGCCGACTTCCACTCCGTCCCGACCGTCCACCTGCCCGCCGTCGCCGGCCGCGCCTTCAGCCGCTGGGTGGCGCGCCACCCGGACACCCGGGTCCGGATGACCCGCGTGATGGGCGCCTCGGGCGCACGTCGTACGGCACCGTGGAGCGCGTCGGGCGACCCGCGCGGCGCGAGCCTCAAGCCCGACGCCGTGGCCGACGGCGACGCCGTGCTGGGCGCGCTGCCCGACGGCACCGGCCGCAGCTGGGGCGTCTTCAGCGGCAGCTCTGCCGCCACCGCCCACGCGAGCGGGCTCGCTGCGCTGCTGCGGGCCGAGCATCCTGGCTGGTCGGCCGCCGTGGTGCGCTCGATGGTCGTCACGTCCGCGCGACCGATCCCGCGCTCGTCCGTGCTGGCCCAGGGCTCCGGCGCCCTACCCAGCCGCGCCCCCGACGCCCACTTGGCCTTCGACGTGTCGGCGTCGGCGTGGCGGCGCGCCCTGCGCAGCAACCGCCTCGCCGACCTCAACACCAGCTCGCTGCTCCTGTCGGCGGCGCAGACCACGGCGGTCCGCAAGGTGACCAACGTCGGCAGCCGCCCGGAGTACTTCTCGGTGACCGCGCGGGGCTTCACCTCGCACCGCGTGCGCGTCCAGCCCCTCGCCGTACGCCTCGCGCCGGGTGAGACGGCCCGTTTCACCATCACCGTCATCGGTCCCACCACGCCCGGCCGCCTCGATGACGGCGAGCTGGTCTGGCTCGGCGCCCGCGGTGGCGTGACCCGCGTTCCCGTCGCCCTCACCCGCTGAGACAGCGACGGGCCGCCGTCCCGAGGGGACGACGGCCCGTGCGTGGGACTGCGGAGGTCAGTCGCTGAGCACGCGGTCGTGGCGCAGCGACGTCTGCTTGGTCTCCTGCGCGAAGAGCACCGCGACCACGGTGATCACCGACGCGATGGTCATGTAGACCGCGACCTTGGGGACGTTGGTGACGCCCGCGCTGGCGTCGCCGAGCAGCTCGATCGCGATGATCGGGGCGAGCGCACCGGCGAAGATCGAGGCGAGCTGGTAGCCGACCGAGGCGCCGGTGTAGCGGACCGAGGTGCCGAACAGCTCGGAGAAGAACGCGGCCTGCGGGGAGTACATCAGCGCGTGCAGGACCAGGCCGACGACGATCGCGAGGATGATCTTGCCCTCGGAGCGCGAGGCGATCAGGTCGAAGAAGATCCACGACCACGCGGCCACGCCGATGGCGCCGGCGAGGTAGAGCGGGCGGCGACCGACGCGGTCGCTGATCGCGCCGATGACCGGGATCGTCACGAAGTGCACGACCGAGCCGATGAGCAGGGCCTTGAGGATCAGCGGCTTGTCGTCGGCGGTGCCGGCGTAGAGGGTCAGGAACGAGATCGAGATGATCGTGAAGAGGTAGTAGGCGATGTTCTCGGCCATCCGCATGCCCATGGCCAGGAAGACCTCCTTGGGGTAGTTCCGGAAGACCTCGAGCAGCGGCATGTGGGCCGTCTCCTTCGTCTCCAGCTCGGACTTCGCCTCGGCGAAGACCGGCGACTCCTCGACCGAGAGGCGCACCCAGAGACCCACACCGACCAGGACGGCGCTCAGCAGGAACGGCACGCGCCAGCCCCAGGACTCGAAGGCCGCGTCGGACTGCACGGCGGCGAGCACCCACAGCACGCCGGTGGCGAAGAGGTTGCCGAGCGCCACGCCGGCCTGCGGCCACGAGGACCAGAAGCCACGCTGCGAGTCGTCGCCGTGCTCGGCGGCCATCAGGACGGCGCCGCCCCACTCGCCACCGACGGCGAAGCCCTGGAGCAGGCGGCAGCCGAGGAGGAGCAGCGGTGCCGCGACGCCGATGGAGGCGTACGTCGGCAGCAGGCCGATCGCGAAGGTCGCCACCCCCATCAGGAAGAGCGAGACGACCAGCATCTTCTTGCGGCCGACCTTGTCGCCGAAGTGGCCGAAGACGATGCCGCCGAGCGGGCGTGCGACGAAGCCCAGGGCGTAGGTGCCGAACGCCAGCAACGTGGCGGTGGAGGGCTCGTTCTCGGGGAAGAACAGGGTGCCGAAGACGAGCGCCGCGGCGGAGCCGTAGAGGAAGAAGTCGTACCACTCGACGGCCGTCCCGATGAGGGACGCGAAGACGACCTTGACGATGTTGGTGCGGCCGGGCTCGGTGCCCGTCGGGCCGGTGCCGGCCCGTGCTGTGGTCTCGGTGGTCATGGCGTGCCTTTCATCGGGGAGATCGGTGCGGTGGGTGGGCTGAGGGGTCAGGCGGCGGTCCAGCCGCCGTCGAGGACCAGCGACGAGCCGGTCATCGAGGTGGCGGCGGGGCTGCACAGGAAGGCCACCGCGTCGGCGACCTCCTCGGGCTCGACGAGGCGCTTGAGCGGCGTACGGGCGAGCAGGACGGAGTCGAGGACCTCGTCCTCGGGGATGCCGTGGGTGCGGGCCTGGTCGGCCAGCTGGCCCTCGACGAGCGGGGTGCGGACGTAGCCCGGGCACACGGTGTTGCTGGTGACGCCCTTGTCGGCGGCCTCGAGCGCGATCACCTTCGAGAGGCCCTCGAGGCCGTGCTTGGCGCTGACGTAGGCCGCCTTGTAGGCCGACGCGCGGTGGCCGTGGACGCTCGAGACGTGGACCAGCCGACCCCAGCCACGCGCGTACATGCCGGGGAGCACGCGGCGGGCGAGCAGGAACGGCGCGTGCAGCATCAGCGCGTGGATGGTGCGGAAGCGCTCGGGGTCGAACTCCTCGACCGGCGCGACGTGCTGGATGCCGGCGTTGTTGACCAGGACGTCGACGTCGAGGTCGAGGGCCCCGATCGCCGCCTCGTCGGTGAGGTCGACGACGTGCGGGGTGCCGTGGACCTGGGCGGCGACCTTGGCCACGCCCTCCTCGTCGCGGTCGAGCAGGTGGACCTCGGCGCCGCTCTCGGCAAGACGGGCGGCGACCGCCGCTCCGATGCCGCTGGCGGCCCCCGTCACGAGCGCCCGGCGACCGCTCAGGGCGGGCGGGGTGGAGTGGGTGGCGGTGGTCATGCGCTCCACCGTAGGGAACCGAGTGACGCACGGCACATGGCCCTGATGGCCATACTTCACGGCCTACCATGTGTCGGGTTCACATGACCACGCGGTGTCAGACGTCCTGGAGCCTCGCCAGCCGGAGCGCGAGCTGCAGGTCGAGGGCACGTCCGGGCTCGCGCCACCCGGCGCCGAGGAGCTCCCCGATGCGGTCCAGCCGTTGGGTGACGGTGTTGGGGTGCAGGTGCAGCGCGGTCGCGGTGTCCTTGAGGTGCCCGCCGGTCGCGAACCACGCCTCGAGCGTCTCCACCAGGCCCGTCCCGCGGCGCGCGTCCCACTCGCGGACCGGCCCGACCATCGCCTCGACGAAGGCGCTGACGTGCTCGGGATCGTTGTCGCCGAGCAGCAGCCGGGCCACGCCGAGGCCGGCCGGGTCGCTGACCTCGCCGCGGCGGCCGAGGCGGACGAGGGTGTCGAGGCAGCGGCGCGCCTCGCCGTGGGCGGCGACGAGCCGGTCCTCGTGCAGCGCGTCGCTGGTCGCCGCGACGCCGACCGTCGCCGTACCTCCCAGCGCCTCGATCGCCGCCTGCAGCTCCGCACCGACCTTCTGGGCGTCCTCGCTCGGGACGACCAGCACCACGGCGCCGCGGTGCTCCCCTGCCAGGCCGGACATCCGGCGGGCGAGTGCGACCGCGGCCCGGCTGGCACGGTGGCGGTCGGCGCCGTCGATGGTGGCCGCGGCGACCACGACCGGGCCGTCGAGGCTGGCGCTGTGGCGGCGGACGCGGTCGCGCAGGCGCTCACGCGAGTCGGCGTCGGCCTCGAGCAGGTCGACGAGGAGCTGGCCGCCCAGACGTTCCTCGGCGTCGGTGACCGAGCGCGCGAAGAGCAGCACGAGCGCGGTGACCAGCGCTCCGCGCTCGAGGGTACGACGACCAGCGAGGTCGAGCGGGTCGTCGCGTCGCAGCACCAGAGTGGCGACGTGCTCGGTGCCGGCGAGGGCCGCGGCGACCAGGCCGCCGTCGATCACCACCGACCGGCCCGACGACACCGCGGCCGGGACGGCGGTGGACCAGTCGAGGCCGGGGTCCTCGCCCGCCTGGAGCTCACCGGCGGGCGTCCAGACCGATGCCGAGCCGTCGAGCACGGCCGACAGCACGTCGGCGACCTCGGCCACTCCCCCGCCGCCCAGCAGCAGGTCGGTGAGCCGGTCGTGGGCGAGCGCGGCGGCGTCGACGGCCTCGGTGTGCCGGGTGAGCGAGCGGTTGGCCTCGTCGAGCTCGGCGAAGAGCCGGGCGTTCTCCAGGGCGACGACCGCGTGGGCCGCGAAGGAGGTGAGCAGGCTGACCTCGGACTGTGGGAAGCGCCGCACGGACCGGTGCACCGCCAGCAGGGCCCCGATGACGACGCCGTCGAGCACGAGAGGGACGCCGAGGATGGCGCGGATCTGCTCGCCGGCGACCGCCTCGTCGATGTAGCCCTTGTGCACGAACCGCTCGTCGGTGGCGTAGTCCTCGGTGAAGTACGCCGCCCCGGTCTGCGCCACCAGGCCGAGCAGGCCGGTGCCCAGCGGCAGCCGCAGCGTCTGGAACTCGCGGGTCAGGGCGCCGTCGGTGACCTTCATGTAGGAGGCGCCGTCGCCCTCGTCGTTGAGCGAGAGGTAGGTCATGTCGCAGTGCAGCAGCTGCCGGGCGCGGCGCACGATCGCGGCCAGGATGGTGTCGACGTCGCGGATCGCGGTGAGGTCGGAGGCGGTCTCGTAGAGCGCGGACAGCTCGGCCTCGCGCGACCGCATCCGGGTGATCAGGTCGCGCAGCCGGAGCGCGACGTCGTACTCCGAGCGGACGACCGCCGCCTCACCCTCGTCGAGGCCCTGCTCGGCCTGCGCGAGGCGCTCGTCGAAGGCGCTGAGCGGCGCCTCGTCGTAGAGCAGGTCGAGGAAGGAGGGCACGCGCACATCATGGCCGCCGGGCACGGGCGGGCGCACCCGTGGCGGGTCAGGCCTCGCGGGTGATCGTCATCTCGCGGTCGCCGTAGACGACCTTGTCGCCGTGGACGAGAGCGGCCGGCTTGCCGGCGGCCAGCTGTCGCGAGACGCCCTGCCGCACCAGGATCGTGCCGTTGGTGGAGCCGCGGTCCATCACCACGATCGTGCCGTCGGGGGCGGGGCCGAACTGCGCGTGCGTCTTCGACACCGACATGTCGGCCGAGGCGAGCGGGATGAGGTGGGCGACCTGCTCGCCGCTGCGCGGCTCGGGACGCCGGCCGACCAGGGCCATCCCGGCGACGACGAAGCTCTCGCCGTTGTCGAAGTGCACGCGCCAGCGCGGCGGCTGGGCCTGAGGTCGCGCGGCGGGCGGGGGCGCCGTCTGCGGAGCGGGTGCGCGGTGCTGCGGCGGGGCCTGCTGCGGAGGCATCTGCTGGGGCGGGGCCTGCTGGGGCGGAGCCTGCTGGACCGGCGGGGCGACCACCTCGGGCGGCAGCGGCTGGCGCCGCATCGAGACCTCGGAGCGCTCGGGGGTGCGGACGACCTCCACCGGCGGCGCGGGGATCAGGCGCATCGCGGTGAGGTTGACGATGTGGCGCGGGCCCTCGTCGACGGCCGCGCTCGCCACCTCCACCACAGGTCGTACGTCGACCACGACGGTGTGGGTCAGGTGGTCGTGCCAGCCGCGACGCTGACGGCTGCGGTCCTCGACGGACGTCCAGGCCAGGGTGGCGACGCCGATGCCGAAGGTCGGCAGGCCGGCGACGCCGAGGACGAGCGAGCGCAGCAGGGCCGGGCCGACGCCGATCGGGGTGCCGGTGCCGTGGTGGACGACGCGGAGGCCGGTCATGGCCTTGCCCGGGGAGGTGCCGGCGACTCCGAGCAGGACGGCGAGGACCAGCCAGAGGAGCACCGTGGCTCCGGCCACGACGCCGACGACCGTCCACACGTCGTCGGTGACGAAGGCGACGGTGAGGAAGCCGACGAGCGCGAGGAGTCCCCACGCGAGGATGCGGTCGACGGCGAAGGCGGTGAACCGTCGCTCGAGCTGGGCGATCGGGTAGGTCATGGCGTGTGGCTGCTGGGTCACGGCGGTCAGGCTCAGGGGTTGGTCACCTGGATGGTGACACCGTCGCCGAGGTCGAGGACGGCGCCGGGGACCAGGCTGACGGCGATGCCGGGCTTGAGCTCCTCGGGGTCGAGGCCGGGCAGCGCGAGCACGGTGCCGTTGGTCGAGCCGAGGTCGGTGGCGATCGCCGAGCCGTGGTCGACGCCAGCGCCGGGTCGGATCTCGAGGTGAGTGGAGGAGATCTCCTGGTGGGGGCTCGACACGGTCACCACGTGCGGCTGGTCGTGGGAGGCGAACCGACGGGCCTCGGGCGCGCGACCGATGAGGATGGTGCGGTCGACGGCGACCACGTCGCCAGTCGAGAAGACCAGCGAGGCCACCGGGCGCGACACCACGTCGGGGGCGATCTCCTGGCCGGGGATCGGCGGGCGGTCGAAGTCGGGGTGCGGCGTGCCGGCCATCGTCTGGCCGTCGCGGTCGGTCCAGTCATCGGCGACCACGGGCGTCTCGCCGGTCGGGGTCGGGTCGTCCTCGGGCTCGCCGAAGCTCAGTGGGGCGGCCGGGACCGGCTCCAGCTCGGGCGCGGCCGGGGGCACCGGCGGGGTCGGCGGCTCGGGGACGGACAGCGGGTCGGACAGCGGGTCGCGGGCCGGCTCGGGTTCGGCGGCCATCACCGGCTCGTGCTGCGGCTCGGGCTCGGGGGTGGGCTCGGGCTCCGGGGTCGGCTCGGGTTCGGCGGCCATCACCGGCTCCGGCTCGATCACCGGCTCGTCCACCGGCTCGTCCACCGGCTCGTCCACCGGGGCGGCGGCGGGCGCGGACGGCGTACCGAACTCGACGACGGAGACGCGAGCGAGGCCCGGGGTGAGGACGTGCTCGACCTCTCCGTCCCCGGCGAGGGTCACCCGGACGCTGGCGGCGCCGGTCAGGACGCGCTCGCTCCAGGTGGTGCCGAGGGCGGCCGTGACGACCTCGTCGCCGGCGGCCGAGGAGACGTGGGCGCTGGCCGCGCCGCGCACGATCAGGCGGGTGGCCTCGTCGCTCGCGGCGACGAGCGCGACGTGGTCGAGGGTGGAGAGACCGCCGGCGAGCAGGGCGTCGAGCAGGGCGTCTGCATCGGCGCCGGAGTCCGCGAGCTCCCAGAGCGCGGCCACACGGGCGCGCTGGCTGGCGGGGAGGAGCACGGTCGCGTGCTCGCCGACGACGGCGTACCAGTCCCCCGGCGCGAACCTGGCCTCTGCGCTCACTGTCGTCCCCCAAGCTTGGATTCGAGACTCTGCAGCTGCCGCTGCGAGTCGTAACTGGCGTCCTTCACCAATCCCACCACATCGACGACGATCGCCGTGGCGTTGTCGCGGCCCCCGGCCTCGACCGCTGCCCGCACGAGGCGGTCAGCGGCGTCGCGCGGGTCGGCGACCGACTCGAGGATCTCCTCGATCTCCTTGTCCTCGATCATCCCGGTGACGCCGTCGCTGCAGAGCAGGAGGCGCTCGACCGAGCCGAGCGGGAGGAGGAAGAAGTCGGGGTGGATGCCCTCGGGACTGCCGAGCGCACGGGTGATGACGTGGCGCTCGGGGTGGACCGCGGCCTCCTCGACCGTGATCTCGCCGGCGTCGATGAGCTCCTGGACGACCGAGTGGTCGACGCTCACCTGCTCGAGGCGGCCCTCGGTGATCCGGTAGATGCGGGAGTCGCCGAGGTTGGCCAGCAGCCACTTCGTCACGCCGTTGTCGTCGACGAGCACCGCGACGACGGCGGTCGTGCCGGCGTGCCAGCCCGGCGAGATCGCCCGGTGGGCGTCGCCGTAGTCGATGATCCGGGCCTGCGCGCGGGCGAACGCGTCGGCGACGTGCTCGGCGCCGCGGGCCGGGTCGTAGGCCTCGGCGAGCCGCTGGAACTCCTCGACCACCATCTGGCTCGCGACGTCACCGCCGGAGTGGCCGCCCATGCCGTCGGCGACCACGAAGACGGGTGGCGCGACGAGGAAGGAGTCCTCGTTGACCTTGCGCACCAGGCCGACGTCGCTCGCCGCTCCGTGGTGCAGATCAACGTTCTTCATGCGTTGCCCTCATCGATCCCCGCTGTCGTGAGGACCGGCGGCGGTGCCGGTCCGGCGAGTAGCGTAAGAGGGATGTCCAGTTCTGGGCGGGCGACACCCGCACGCACCCTTGCCGACCAGCTGCGGGCCTGGCCCGACGAGCGCCTGGTCGCGCTGCTGAGGGCTCGTCCCGATCTCGCCACGCCCGCCCCTCAGGATTCCTCGCAGCTGGCCTCCCGGGCCGCCACGCGCTCGTCTCTCCACCGCGCCCTCGACGGACTCGACCGCCTCGAGCTCTCCGTCCTTGATGCCCTGCTGGTTGCAGGTCAAACCACAACGGATCGACTGATCTCGATCGTCCACGCCGACCCCGACCGCACCGCCCGCGCGCTCCAGCGACTGCTCGACCTCGCCCTGGCGTGGGAGGCACCCGGTGGGATCCGGGCGCTCAGTGGCATCGCCGACGCGATGCGTGGGATGCCGGGCCTGGTCAGCGGCCTGCGGCCCAGCAGCCCGGAGCCCGCGACACCGAAGGAGGTGGCCGCGCGGCTCGGGGAGCTCAGCCCTGCTGCCGCCGCCCTCCTGCGCCACGTCGACGAGCACGGCGGTGAGGGCACCACCGGGGCCGCGCGGCGTACGGTCTCCCCCGCCGACGCCGCGTCGCCCGCCGAGGAGCTCCTCAGCCGTCGGCTGCTGGTCCCGCGCGAGGGCGACAGCGTCGTCCTCCCCGGCGAGGTCGGGCTGGCGCTGCGCGGCGGCCGCACCACGACGGAGCCCGTTGACGACGTGCCGTCCCTGGCCACGTCCGCGCGCGACGCCGCGCTGGTCGCCCGCACGGCGGCCGGCGCCGCCTTCGACGTCGTACGACGTGTGGAGCTGCTGCTCGACCATTGGGGCGTCGAGCCGCCGGGCGTGCTGCGCAGCGGCGGCCTGGCCGTGCGCGACCTCAAGGCGGTGGCGCGCGAGCTGCACGTCGACGAGCCCGGCGCCGCGCTGATCGTCGAGGCGGCCCAGGCCGCCGGACTGGTCGCGGAGGGCACCGAGCCCGACGGCTCGCCCGCGTGGCTGCCGACCGACGAGTTCGACGTCTGGTCCGGCCGCCCGATCTCCGAGCGGTGGGCGCGGCTGGTCGGCGGCTGGCTGGCGAGCAGCCGGGTGCCGTCGCTGGTCGGTCGCCGCGACGCCGCCGGGAAGACCTGGAACGCGCTCGCACCGGAGCTCTCGAGCGGGCTCGCCGAGGAGGCCCGCCGCCTGGCGCTGCAGGTGCTCGCCGAGGTGCCCGACGGCGAGGTGCTGGCAGCAGGCACCGGCATCGCGTCGGTGGTGCAGCGGATCGGCTGGCTGCGCCCGCGCCGACCGACGGTGTTCTCCGACCTGGTCGCCGCCGCCCTCGCGGAGGCTGCGGCGATGGGCGTGAGCGGAGCGGGCGGGCTGCCGCCGAGCGGCCGGCTCGTGGCCGCGGGCGACCTGCCCGGAGCCGCGTCCGCGATCGACGCGCACCTCCCCCGCCCGGTCGACCACGTGCTGCTCCAGGCCGACCTCACCGCCGTCGCCCCCGGGCCGCTCGAGACCGAGGTGGCGCGCCGGCTGCACCTGCTCGCCGACGTGGAGTCGCGCGGCGGGGCGACCGTCTACCGGTTCACCTCCGGCTCGCTGCGCCGCGGCTTCGACGCCGGCCGGACCGCCCTCGAGGTGCGCGACTTCCTCACCTCGGTCTCGCAGACGCCGGTCCCGCAGCCGCTCGAGTTCCTCGTCGACGACGTGGCGCGCACCTTCGGCACGGTGCGGGTCGGGCACGCCGAGGCGTTCCTCCGCGCCGACGACGAGGCCGCTTTGGCGGCGCTCGTCCACGATCCGCGCGCCCGCACGCTGGGGCTGCGGCTGCTCGCGCCGACCGTCGCCATCGCGACCTCACCCCTCGACGTGCTGCTGCCGCGGTTGCGCGAGCTCGGCGCCGCACCCGTGGTCGAGGCCGCCGATGGCACCGTGCGGGTCAGCCGGCCCGACCTCCAGCGCGCCCGCGGCCGCCGTGGGCGTCGTCCGGCCGGGGCGGTCGAGGCGCGGCAGGCGGCGCAGGTGCAGGCGGTCGCGACCGCGATCCGCGCCGGCGACCGCGCGGAGTCGTCGCGGCCCTCGGCGGTGGAGACCACCACGCCCTCGGGTGCGCTGGCCGCGCTGCGGGAGGCGATCGAGGGTGGCAGCACCGTCGTCATCGGCTACGTCGACAACCACGGCGCCACGGGCGAGCGGGTCGTCGACCCGCGGCGGCTCGACGGCGGGCGGCTGTCGGCGTACGACCACCGGGCCGACGACGTGCGGGAGTTCGCTGTGCACCGCATCACCGGGGTCCGCCGCGCCTGACGGATGTAAGGGGCACCTCCGTAGACTGGTGCCCGTGGACTTCATCCGTTACGCCGAGCGTGCTGCCGCGCTGGTGAACGCCGACCTCCCCGACGAGGAGGCGCTGCGCGAGCACCTGGCCGACCGCTCGTGGCTGCACCGCTCCCTCGTCGAGGCCGACGTGCCGACCCTGCACGCCTTCCTGCGTGAGCTGCGCCCGGTGTTCGAGGCCTCCGACGTCGACGACGTACGCCTCGTGGTGAGCTCGCTGAACGACCTACTCGCCACCCACCCGGTGACGCCGATGATCTCCGACCACGACCCCGAGCACCTCCACATGCACGTGACCAACCGAGCCTCGTCGGTGGCCGAGCTCCTGATCGCCGAGTCGCTGATGGGCCTGGCCAACCTGGTGTGCGACCTCGGCGCCACCCGCCTGGGCATCTGCTCGGAGCCGCGCTGCGACAACGTCTTCGTCGACACCTCGCCCAACCAGTCGCGCCGCTACTGCTCCGACCGCTGCTCCTCGCGCGCCAACGTGGCCGCCTTCCGCGCCCGCCAGAAGGCCGCCGCCCAGTGAGGTCTTACCCGTGAACGACGGCCCCCTGATCGTCCAGTCCGACAAGACGCTCCTGCTCGAGGTCGACCACCCGTCGGCCCCCGAGGCCCGCAAGGCGATCGCGCCCTTCGCCGAGCTGGAGCGCTCACCGGAGCACATCCACACCTACCGCCTCACCCCGCTCGGCCTCTGGAACGCGCGCGCCGCGGGCCACGACGCCGAGCAGGTCGTCGACGCGCTGCTCACCTGGAGCCGGTACGCCGTCCCGCATGCGCTGCTGGTCGACGTCGCCGAGACGATGGGTCGCTACGGCCGGCTCCGGCTGGAGAAGCACCCCGTCCACGGGCTGGTCCTGTCGAGCACCGACCGCCCGGTGCTCGAGGAGGTGCTGCGCGCCAAGAAGATCGCCGGCATGGTCGGCGCCCGCCTCGACGACGACACGGTCGCGGTGCACCCGAGCGAGCGCGGCAACCTCAAGCAGGCGCTGCTCAAGCTCGGCTGGCCGGCCGAGGACTTCGCCGGCTACGTCGACGGCGAGGCGCACGCGATCGACCTCGCCGAGGACGGCTGGACGCTGCGCCCCTACCAGCGCGAGGCGGCCGAGTCGTTCTGGGACGGCGGGTCGGGCGTCGTCGTACTCCCCTGCGGGGCGGGCAAGACGATCGTCGGCGCGGCCTCGATGGCCCACGCGCAGGCGACCACGCTGATCCTCGTCACCAACACCGTGAGCGCGCGCCAGTGGAAGGACGAGCTGGTCGCGCGGACGTCGCTGACGCCCGACGAGATCGGCGAGTACTCCGGTGCCGTGAAGGAGATCCGCCCGGTCACCATCGCGACCTACCAGGTGCTGACGACCAAGCGGAAGGGCGTCTACCCGCACCTCGAGCTGCTCGACGCCCGCGACTGGGGCCTGATCGTGTACGACGAGGTGCACCTGCTGCCGGCGCCGATCTTCAGGATGACCGCCGACCTCCAGGCGCGGCGCCGCCTCGGCCTGACCGCGACGCTCGTGCGCGAGGACGGCCGCGAGGGCGAAGTCTTCTCCCTCATCGGCCCCAAGCGCTACGACGCGCCGTGGAAGGACATCGAGGCGCAGGGCTACATCGCGCCCGCCGACTGCGTCGAGGTGCGGGTCACCCTGCCCGACGGCGAGCGGCTGGCCTACGCCACCAGCGACCCCGACACCCGCTACCGCCTGGCCTCCTGCACCCACGCCAAGATCGACGTCGTACGCGACCTGGTGCGGCAGCACGCCGGCCAGCCGACCTTGGTGATCGGGCAGTACATCGACCAGCTCGACGAGATCGCCGAGCTGCTCGACGCCCCGGTGATCAAGGGCGAGACGCCGGTCAAGGAGCGCCAGCGGCTCTTCAACGCCTTCCGGTCCGGCGAGATCGGCCTCCTGGTCGTCAGCAAGGTCGCCAACTTCTCCATCGACCTGCCCTCGGCCGAGGTGGCGATCCAGGTCAGCGGCTCCTTCGGCTCGCGCCAGGAGGAGGCCCAGCGCCTCGGCCGGCTGCTGCGCCCCAAGACCGAGGGCCGCAGCGCGCACTTCTACACGATCGTCTCCCGCGACACCGTCGACGCCGACTTCGCCCAGAACCGCCAGCGCTTCCTCGCCGAGCAGGGCTACGCCTACCGGATCATCGACGCCGGGGACCTGCCGGCGGAGTCCGCCTGACTGCCTGTTCACCATGGGATGTGGCTGAACGGGCACTTGCCCACGTCACTTGACGCAGGCAAGTGCCCATCTGCCGACATCCCATGGTGGAGCGTCAGGGGTACGACGTCAGGCGAGCGTGCTGGCGTCGATCACGAAGCGGTAGCGCACGTCGGAGGCGAGCACCCGCTCATAGGCCTCGTTGACCTGGTCGGCCGCGATGACCTCGACCTCGGCCGCGATGCCGTGCTCGGCGCAGAAGTCGAGCATCTCCTGGGTCTCGGCGATGCCGCCGATCATCGAGCCGGCGAAGGAGCGCCGGCCGCCGATGAGCGACATCGCGTTGACCGGGAGCGGCTCCGGCGGCGCGCCGACGTTGACCAGCGTGCCGTTCACTGCAAGCAGTCGGAGGTGGGCGTTGACGTCGATCGAGGCGCTGACCGTGTTCACGATCAGGTCGAACGAACCGGCGAGGGCGTCGAACGTGTCGGGGTCGGACGTCGCGAAGTAGTGGTCGGCGCCGAGTCGCAGGCCGTCCTCCTGCTTCTTCAGCGACTGCGAGAGGACGGTGACCTCCGCGCCCATGGCGTGGGCGATCTTGACGGCCATGTGGCCGAGCCCGCCCAGGCCGACGATGGCGACCTTCTTGCCGGGGCCGGCGTTCCACCTGCGCAGCGGGGAGTACGTCGTGATGCCCGCGCACAGCAGCGGCGCGGCCGCGGCGGAGTCGATGCCGTCGGGCACGGAGAGGACGAAGCCGGCGTCGACGACGACGTGGGTCGAGTAGCCGCCCTGGGTGGTGGTGCCGTCGCGGTCGGTGGCGGCGTACGTCCCCACCATGCCCTTGAGGCAATACTGCTCGTCGCCGTTGCGGCAGTTGGCGCACTCGCCGCACGAGTTGACCATGCAGCCGACGCCGACGCGGTCGCCGACGCGGTGGGTGGTCACCTCCGGGCCGACCTCGGTGACGGTGCCGACGATCTCGTGGCCGGGCACGACCGGGAAGGGCTGCGGGCCCCAGTCGCCGTTGACGGTGTGGATGTCGGAGTGGCAGATGCCGGCCCACTCGATCGCGATGAGCACGTCGTGGGGACCGACGTCGCGGCGCTCGATGGTGGTGGGGGCGAGCGGCTCGCCGGCCGCGGGTGCTGCATAGGCGTTAACGCGCATGCTGAAGTCCTTCGTTCTCGGGGGTGGTGCCACGGGACTCCGGTCCCGGGCCGTGACTAGTCCTTGCCGACCTGGCGCAGCTCGTCGGCCAGCGTCGAGGCCTGCACCGAGATCTGCTCGGCACGGGCCCGGTCGCCGGCCGCGACGGCCTGCCAGTAGGTGACCTTGAGCGCGACGTAGCGCTGGCGCAGGACCAGCGCCTCGGACTCGGTGGCCAGCCGTCGCTGCTGCTCCTCGAGGAGCTGCTGCTGGTCGGCCGCGGCCTGCGCGCCGAGCCGTGAGTTCGCCATGTACTGGCGCATGTCGTTGACCGACATCCCGGTCGCGGCGAGGCAGGACACCGCCATGAGCTGGTCGAGGTCGTCCTCGTCGTAGACCCGGTGCTTGCTGCTCGCACCACGGCTGATCGGGGTGATGACGCCGATCTGCTCGTAGTAGCGCAGCGTGCTGGCCGGCAGTCCGGTGAGGGCCGCCGCCTCCTTGATGGAGTAGCTGCGGGTGGCGTGGATGGTCACGTCATCGACCGTAGGAACTTCGAGCACTCGAAGTCAAAGGTCTGCTACGTCACACCCGGTCACTGGCCGTACGACAGCCGCAGGTCGGCCCACAGGATCTTGTTCAGCCGGAACCGCAGCCGGCCGAGCTCCCCGTCCGACGGCATCTCCTCCGGCGTCAGCAGGACGAACCGCAGCCGCGTGCCGCCGGCCTCGGGAGCCAGCTCGAAGTGGACCTCGTCGTCGGGACGGGTGGGCCACAGCGACGACCACACGAGTCGGCGATCCGCCTCCGCGGACAGGATCCTGGGCGCCACCTCGTCATCCACGAGGTCCAGCCACGGACGGGCGCCGGGACGCTCCGGCCGGGTCAGGGACTCGAAGACCACACCCGGCGGGGCCGGCAGGTTCCGGGCGCGGGCGGCGAGCTCGATCACCCGGACAGCATCGCCGGGCACGCCCGTGGGCACCACCGCGTTTGTCGGCCCGCCGCTACGCTCGGCGACGTGAGCATCCGCGACCGCATCGGCTCCGAGCTGTTCCGCAAGGTGGCCGGCCCGGACGGGCAGCGCCAGCGCGAACGCGTGCACGGCACCAGCGGCCCGCGGTGGTTCGAGGTGGGCTCGCCCATCTGCCGGGTCCACGGGGACGCGTCGATGTTCGTCGGCGGGATCCGCGCGATCATGCTGCAGTCGTTGCACCCGGCAGCGATGCAGGGCGTCGCCGACCACTCGGGCTACCGCGGCGACATGTGGGGCCGGCTGGCGCAGGTGTCGACCTACATCGCGATGACCACCTTCGGCACCGAGCGCGACGCGCTCCAGATCATCCGCGCCGTCCAGCGCGCGCACGAGTCCGTGACGGGCACGATGCCCGACGGGACCCCCTACACCGCCTCCGACCCCCACCTCCTGGGCTGGGTGCACGCCGCGGAGATCCACAGCTTCCTGCTCGCCCACGACCGGTTCGGGCACCGGCCCCTGGTCGGTGCGGAACGGGACGAGTACGTCGCCCAGACCTCCGTCGCGGCCGGCCACCTAGGGGTCGTCGACGCGCCGCAGACCGAGGACGAGCTGCGCGCCACGTTGGCGTCGTACGCACCCGAGCTGCGAGGGACGGACGCCGCGCGCGACGCGATCCGCTTCCTGGTGTGGCATCCCGACCTGCCGCTCGCGGCGCGGCCGGCCTACCTCTCGCTGGTCGGCGCGGCCGTGTCGCTGACGCCGGAGTCGGCCCGCCGCGAGCTCGGCCTCCCGCACCCGCCGGTCCTCGACGTCGCGCTCGACCGGACCGTCGGCCGGGCGCTGGGCAAGGTGTCGACGGGCGCGATCCGCTGGGCGATGGCCTCCGGCCACGAGCACGCCCGCGCACTGCGGGAGGCGGCGCGGGCATGAGCCACGTCGACCTCGAGCACCTGTGGCCGCTCCCCGACCACGGCGAGCTCCGCGACGAGCTGCTGTCCGCGTGGGACCGCGACGGCTACCACGACCTGACCCACCTGCGCGAGGTCCTCGAGCGCCTCGACGAGCTCGGCACCGACGACATCACCGTGGTGCTGGCGGCGTGGTTCCACGACGGGGTGTACGACGGCGCGGCCGACGACGAGGAGCGGTCCGCGCAGTGGGCCGAACGCGCCCTCCCGACGCCGTACGCCGACGAGGTGGCGCGGCTGGTGCGGATGACCGTCGACCACCGCCCGGCCGACGACGACCCTGCGGGGTGCGCCCTCAGCGACGCCGACCTGGGCATCCTGGCCGCCGAGCCCGAGCGCTACGCGGCCTACGTCGCCGGGGTGCGGGCCGACTTCGCCCACGTCGCCGACGAGGACTTCCGGGCGGGCCGGCTGTCTGTGCTGCAGGACCTCGCGTCGAAGCCGTCGCTCTTCCACTCAGCCCGAGCACGTGAGCTGTGGGAGGCGCGGGCGCGCGCCAACCTCGACCGCGAGATCGCGGAGCTCTCGCAGGGCTGAGTCAGCGGTCGGCGAGCTGGAGGTAGACCGTGAAGCGGTCGTGGCGGTAGCAGGTGCGCGAGACCTCGACGATGCGGCCGTCGGACACCGCACGACGCGAGTGGCGCAGGACCGGGTCGCCCTCGGCGATCTCGAGGATGGCGGCCTCCTCGGCGCTGGCGCGGTCGGCCGAGATCGAGTCCTCGACGGCCGTCGGGCGCAGCCCGCGGGAGCCGAGGGCTTCATAGAGGCTGGTCGGGGTGCCGTGCTGGAGGAAGCCCGGCAGCAGCACCTCGTTGAGGTAGGCGTCCTCGACGCACACGATCTCCTGGTCGGCGCGGCGCAGGCGGCGCCAGTGCAGGACCGGGTCACCGGGCGAGATGTCGAGGGCGCGCGCCACACCGGGGCCGGCCTGCTCGACGCGCGCGAGCAGCGTCTGCGACTCGGGCAGCATGCCGCGGCGACGGATCTCCTCGGTGAAGGAGGTGAGGCGCCCGGCCGTCTTCGGCGGCTGGGCGACGAAGGTGCCGCGCCCGGGGATCCGCTCGAGGAGACCCTCGGCGACGAGGGCGTCGAGCGCCTGACGTACAGTCATCCGGGCAACGCCGAAACGCGCGACGAGCTCCCGCTCGGACGGCGCGGCGGAGCCGGGCGGCTGGGCTTCGATGAGACCGCGGACGTGTTCGCGGACCTGGACGTGCTTCAGCGCCCGCTGACGCGGGACGACGAGGTCCACCGGTTCCATGCCACACAGGTTAGAACTGGGCTGGACCGGCGTCACTGAATTGACGGAGCCTGTGGTCATCCCTTGACGAATTCTTAATCTTCGAACGATTGTTCGAACTCAGGCGTATCATCGGTCCCGTGGACTTCCAGACGTCCCTCTTCGCCGACCCCGCCGTGGCCGCGACGACGCTCGCGCCGGAGCGCCGCGCGCTCTCGCGCGGCGCCTGGATCGACGTCCAGCGCAGCTGGTTGACCGACCCCGACGAGGTGTTCTCCGCCCTCGTCGAGCGGGTCCCGTGGCGCTCCGAGCGCCGCGAGATGTACGACGCCGTGGTCGACGTGCCACGCCTGGTGCACACCTACCTCGCCGACGACCCGCTCCCCAGCCCGGCGCTCGACCGGGCCCGCGCCGACCTCAGCGCCCACTACCTCCCCGAGCTCGGCGAGCCGTTCGTGACGGCCGGCTGCTGCTACTACCGCGACGGCCGCGACTCCGTCGCCTGGCACGGCGACACCATCGGCCGCGGCCGCTCGCAGGACACGATGGTGGCGATCGTCAGCGTCGGCGACCCCCGCCGGCTGCTGCTCCGGCCCCGCGGCGGCGGTGCGTCGATCGCGGTCACGATGGGCCACGGCGACCTGGTCGTGATGGGCGGCTCGTGCCAGCGCACGTGGGAGCACGCGGTGCCCAAGGTGGCGCACTCCGGGCCGCGGCTCTCGGTGCAGTTCCGTCCGGCCAACGTCTTCTGAGCTCCCTGGTCAGCGCGGCCCTGCTCGCGGCCCGCGTCGACCCCAGGTCGTACACGTGTCCGAGTTGTTGCCCTCCGACTGCGGTGGCGAGGGCGACATCGCGGACACGTGTACGGCGGTGGCGCGCGCAGCTACCGCTTGAGCAGGCGGCGGAGGAGTGCGAGCCCGAAGACGGCTGCCACCGCGTGCTTCCAGTAGGACTTCAGCACGACCGGCAGCACCGCGCTGCCCAAGTCGAGGGCCTCCTGCCGCGGAGGTGGGGGCGGAGGCGGCGGCGAGGGTGGCGCCGCCGCCGTCCGCGCGTCCGGGGATGGCGGTGAGCCGGCGGCCTCTGGCGCGGGGGACGCGGCTGCCGGCTCACCGCCCGACGGCTCCGCGGGTGGCGCGAGCCGAAGCTCCAGACAGGTCACGAACTGGCCGAGCAGCTTGTCGGAGACGTCCTGCATCACGCCCCGGCCGAACTGCGCCGGCTTGCCGGTGATGGCGAGGTCGGTCTCCACCGACACGTCGGTCGAGCCACCGGCGTCGGTCATCGACACCGTCACCTTCGCCCCGGCCGTACCGTTGCCCCGCTTGTCCTTGCCCTTGGCGTCGACGACGAACCGGTGCGCCTCGGGGTCCTTCTCCACGAAGGTGCCGGAGCCGTTGTACTGCAGGGCGATGGGGCCGAGCTTGACCTTCACCGAGCCCGAGAACGACTCGGCGTCAGCCTCGGTGACCTGGGCTCCCGGGAAGCACTCCGCGACGGATGCGATGTCGTTGAAGTGCGCCCAGGTCTCCTCGACGCCGATCGGGACGGTGAACTGGTGGCTCAGCTCCATCTAGGCGCCCGCCGCCTTCAGGACCGCGCGGCCGGTCAGCACGCGCGCGAGGTGCTGGCGGTAGTCGGCGGCACCGTTGAGGTCCGAGGGCGGGTTGGTGCCCTCGGACGCGAGGTCGGCCGCAGCCCGTACGCCGTCCTCGGTGGCCGTGGCGCCGGCGAGCGCGGCCTCGGTGGCGCTGGCCCGCAGCGGCGTGGAGCCCATGTTGGTCAGGCCCACCTTCGCCTCGTCGATCGAACCCTTGACCGTCGCCGCCACCGCGACGATCGGCCACTGGTGGGCGACCCGGACGAACTTCTCGTAGTGCGCGCCCCAGCCGGTGTGCTTGGGGATCCGCACCTCGGTGAGGATCTCGTCGTCGCCGATCGCGGTCTCGAAGAGGTCGACGAAGAAGTCCGCCGCGTCGACCGTCCTCGTCCCGCCTGCGCCGGCGATGACGAACTGCGCACCGAGCGCGAGCGCCGGGGCGCCGAGGTCGCCCGCCGGGTCGGCGTGCGCGAGCGCGCCGCCGAAGGTGCCGCGGTGCCGGATCTGCGAGTCGGCCACCTCGGCGGCGGCCTTGGAGACCAGCAGCGCGTGCTCCTGGACCAGCGCGTCGTCGCGGACGTCGTGGTGGGTGGTCATCGCGCCGATCACGATCGCGTCCCCGTCGTCGCGGATGCCCCGCAGCGAGGAGATGCCGCCGAGGTCGATGACGACCTCGGGGGCGTTGAGCCGCATCCGCAGGACCGGCAGCAGGCTCTGCCCGCCGGCCAGGATCTTCGCGTCGTCACCGTGCTCGCCGAGCGCGGCCAGCGCCTCCTCGACCGACGTGGGTGCGAGGTAGTCGAACTTCACCGGGATCACTGGCCCGCTCCTTCTGACTCGTCGAAGTGCGGCATCGCTGCTTCCGGCGTGGGTGCGTCCCCGTCGTTGGCATGGATCGCGCGCCAGACCCGCTCGGGGGTGCACGGCATCTGGATGTCGCTCACGCCGAGGTGTCGTACGGCGTCGACGACCGCGTTGACGACCGCCGGCGTGGAGGCGATGGTGCCCGCCTCGCCGACGCCCTTGGTGCCGAGCGTGTTGGTGGTGCAGACGCTCGGCTCATCGGTGTGGACCACGTCGAAGGAGATCGTGTCGGCGGCGGTCGGCAGCAGGTAGTCGACGAACGAGCCGCTCACGAGCGTTCCGGCCTCGTCGTGGACCGCCTCCTCCCAGAGCGCCTGCGCGATGCCCTGCACCAGCCCGCCGTGCACCTGACCGGCCACGATCAGCGGGTTGATGATGTTGCCGATGTCGTCGCAGCAGGTGTACTTCCGCATCTTCACCGCGCCGGTCTCGGTGTCGACCTCCATCGCGCACAGGTGCGTGCCGTGGGGGTAGTTGAAGTTCACGGGGTCGTAGGTCGCGTCGGCGTCGAGGCTGAGCTCCATGCCCTCCGGGTAGTCGTGGCCGGCGAAGGTCGCGGTCGCGAGCTCCTGGATGGCCTTGCCCTGGTCGGTGCCGCGGACGGTGAACGTGCCGTTGGCGTAGTCGAGGTCGTCGGCGTTGGCCTCGAGCAGGTGGGCCGCGAGCACCTTCGCCTTCTCGATGACCTTGTCGACGGCTCGCACCAGAGCCTCGCCGCCCACGACCAGCGACCGTGACCCGTAGGTGTCGAGGCCCTTGGGCGCGACCTGGGTGTCGCCGTGCAGCACCTCCACGTCCTCGAAGGGCACGCCGAGGCGGTCGGCGACGATCTGGCTGAACGCCGTCTCGTGGCCCTGGCCGTGGGCACTCGCGCCCGTGACGACCTCGACCTTGCCGAGCGGGGTCATCCGGACGGTCGCGTGCTCCCAGCCGCCGGCGCCGTAGTCGAGGCTGCCGAGCACCCGGCTCGGCGCGAGGCCGCACATCTCGGTGAACGTCGAGACGCCGATGCCGAGCTGCACCCGGTCTCCGCGGTCGCGGCGCTCCTTCTGCTCGGCCCGCAGCTCGTCGTAGCCGAACGACGCCTTGGCCTTGGCCGTCGCGGCCTCGTAGTTGCCGGAGTCGTACTCCAGGCCGGCGACCGTGGTGAACGGGAACTCCTCGTGGGTGATCCAGTTGCGCTCGCGGATCTCCAGCGGGTCGACCCCGACCTCGGCGGCCAGCTCGTCCATCATCCGCTCGACCCCGTAGGTCGCCTCCGGCCGGCCCGCGCCGCGGTAGGCGTCGGTGAACGTGGTGTTGGTCAGCACGGTCTGGCACTCGAAGCGGTACGACGGGAACTTGTAGATCGCGTTGAACATGAACGCGCCGAGCACCGGGACGCCGCCTCCGACGATCGCGACGTAGGCGCCGAGGTCGGCGTCCAGGTGCACCTTGAAGCCGGTGACCTTGCCGTCCTTGTCGGCCGCGAGCGTCAGCGTCTGGACCTGGTCGCGGCCGTGGTGGGCCGCCATCAGGCTCTCGCTGCGGGTCTCGGTGTACTTCACCGGCTTGGAGAGCCGGCGGGCCACGGCCCAGGCGATCCACTCCTCGGGGGTGGTCTGGAGCTTGCCGCCGAAGCCACCGCCGACGTCCGGGGCGACGACCCGGATCTTGGACTCGGGCACACCTGTGGTGGCCGCCAGCGCGAAGCGCAGGATGTGCGGGATCTGGGTCGCCGACCACATGGTGATCTGCTCACCGGTCGGGTCGACGACGACGCTGCGCGGCTCCATGAAGGCGGGGATCAGCCGCTGCTGGCGGTACTCCCGCTCGATGACGATGCCGTTGGTGCGGGCCTCCTCGATCGCGGCCTCGACGTCGCCGCCGGTGCCGGCGTCGCCGGAGTCGAAGACCCACAGCGCGGACTTGTTGGTGCCGAGGTCGGGGTGGGCGAGCACCGAGTCCTCGAGAGCCTTCTTGATGCCGACGACCGCGGGCTGCTCGTCGTACTCCACGTCGACGAGCTCGGCCGCGTCCCGAGCCTCGGCGGCGCTGCGGGCGACCACGACGGCGACGATCTCACCGGCGAAGGCGACCCGGTCGGCGGGCATCGGCGAGTGGCCGGGCGTCTTCTGGTCGGGAGTGATCGGCCACGCGTTGATGCAGACCCCGAGCTCCTCGCCGAAGTCCTTGCCGCTCAGCACCGCGACGACGTTGGGCGAGGCCTTCGCGGCCTCCACGTCGATCGACGTGATGGTGGCGTGGGCGAACGGGCTGCGCACCATCGCCAGGTGCAGCATCCCCGGCAGCGTGATGTTGTCGGTCCAGCGGGTGCGGCCGGTGATGAGGCGCTGGTCCTCCTTGCGGCGGCGGTCCTTGCCGATCTCGCCTGCGGGACGTTCCTGGGTGGCGGTCACGACTGGGCACCTCCTGCCGCGTGGAGCACGCTGCGGACGATGTTGTGGTAGCCCGTGCACCGACAGAGGTTGCCCTCCATGCCGAGCCGGACCTCCTCCTCGGTGGGGTTCGGGTTCTCCCCCAACAGGTCGACGGCCTGCATGATCATGCCCGGCGTGCAGAAGCCGCACTGGAGGCCGTGGCACTCCCGGAAGGCCTCCTGCACCGGGTGGAGCTCACCCTCGGCGGTGTCGGCGAGTCCCTCGATCGTGGTCACCGTGCGGCCGTTGGCCTGCACGGCGAGGACGTTGCAGGACTTCACGCTCGAGCCGTCGAGGTGCACCGTGCACGCCCCGCAGTTCGAGGTGTCGCAGCCGATCACGGTGCCGGTCTTGCCGAGCTTCTCGCGGAGGTACTGCACCAGCAGCATCCGCGGCTCGACGTCGTCGGAGACCGCAGCCCCGTCGACGGTGAGTTCGATCTTCGTCATGGGGCGCCTCCGGGCGTGTGAGGTGGGTCACTCTCGAGCCCGACGCTAGGTCGCGGTGGTTGGCGGCAGGTTGGTCGCCCGGACAGGACCAGACCGCAGGTTCGGGGAAGTGGGTCGGCGCTCAGCGGGCCGCGGCCAGCCGGCCCTTCAGGAGCGGGGCCACGGGGTGGTGCACGGGCAGCGCGGCCAGGCACGCCTCGACTACTGCAGTGTCGTACGGCGCCAGGTCGCTGTAGCGCAGGACCGCGTCGGGATCGGGGTGCGCGAGCAGCGCCTCGCGCACGCTGACCGCGAGGTAGTCGCCCATCTGCACCAGGGCCGGCGACTCGGTGCCGGGCAGCAGGTCGCCGCCGTACGCACGCACCGCAGCCCGTACGTCGCCCCGTCGTAGGAGGCGCTGCACCTCCTCGACATCGGTCGAGACAGGCATCGTGAGCCGGTAGGGGCGCGAGGACAACTGTCCCGCCAGCGCCGAGCGGAGGTGGGAGACCTCGGCCTTGAGCGTCGAGGTGGTCACCGCCGAGTCGCCGTAGAGCAGCGAGTGGAGGTGCTCGACCGACAGCCCGCCCGGGTGGAGCGCGAGCAGCGCGAGGATCTCGGTCTGGCGCCGGTTGAGCAGCAGCCGCTGGCCGTCGAGCCAGACCTCGGCGGTGCCGAGGAGGGTCAGGGTCAGGCCGGGCTCGTCAGGCCCCTCGCTGCCGGCCAGGACGCCGCGCCGATCGGCGGGCAGCGCGCCCTCGATCAGCCGGGCCATCACGCGCGCGGTCGCCAGCCCGATCGGGTGGGTGCGGTCCCAGGTCGTCGAGAGGTCGATGACGCCGAGCGAGCGGCCGGTCACCGGGTCGTAGACCGGCGCCGCCCAGCACACCCAGTTGTGCACCACCTCGGCGTAGTGCTCGGCGCTGAAGACCATCGACGGCGCCCCCGTGCGCCCGGCGATGGCCAGGGCGTTGGTGCCGACGCTGCGCTCGTCCCAGCGCCCGCCCGGCACGAAGTTCACCGTCTCGGCCTTGCGGCGCATGACCCGGCCGCCGTAGGTCCACAGGATCCGGGTCTGCTCGTCGGTGACCGCGATGACGAGGTCGCCGTCCTCGGCCGTACGACGCAGCTCGTCCTGCACCCGCATCACCGCGGTCTGCAGCGGCGAGGCCTTCCAGAAGTCGGCCGTGTCGCCCTCGTCGTCGAGCGGCGCGTGGGTGACGTCCGGCGAGACGACGCCGGAGAGCTGCCAGCTGCGCAGGATCTCCGGCCGGACCGCGTCCGCCTCCTCGTCGCCCTCCGCGACGAACCGCGTCCAGGCGCGCACGGCACTGACACGGCGTGCGTGCAGGTCATCGGTGGTCATGACGGCTCCTGGTCGGTCGCCGCCAAAACTAGCCCGAGTGTGACGCTCGCAACAGGGAATCGGACCAGTGGGCCACGCCCGGGGAGGTCAGCGCCGGCGCGCGAAGGTGGCGACGACGCCCGGGTGGTCGGTGACCATGTGCCGGAAGAAGCGGAAGTTGCGGATCCGGAAGTCGGACGCGCGCTCGCCCATCACGTAGTCGATCCCCGAGCCGCGGTGGCGGTCGTCGGCGGAGTAGTTGGTCTCCAGCCGGAGCGGCTTGGTGATCCGTCCCTTGACGAGGTCGTTGCCCAGGTCGCGGTTCTCGGTGACGTTGCAGTCGCACATCGCGACGAACTGGTGCTCCTCGGGGGTGTTCTCCTCGAGCGAGCGGATGCTGGCCGCCATCCGCCACATCGCCTGGACCCCGGCGCGGTTGGCGTAGTTGGGCCCGCCCGAGTGGCGGTTGTGCAGGTGGTTGGGCAGGTGGAAGCTCACGGCCCGGATGGTGTGACCGGTCTTGCGGTGCCGGAGCACGGCCACGACGCCGTACTGGTCATGGGCGACCTGGCCCGTGTAGCGCCGCCACGTCGTGCCGGTCAGCAGGGCGGACCAGGTCTTCTCGAGCTTCCAGACGCTCTTGTCGAAGGCGATCGGGTTGTCGTCGGTGCCGGTCGGGCCGTCCGGCATCAGCAGCGCCCACGACTTCGGCAGCGACGCCCGCAGGGCCGGCTTGCTGAAGAGGCGCTCCTGGAAGCCGATCACCGAGGCGCGGCCGCCGATGACCTGCCCGATGTCGTGCCGCATGCCCGCGACGCGCATCCCCTTGCGCAGGTTGAGGGTGGCCACGCCGAAGTGGGCGACGGGGGCACGGTTCGTGGTCCGGACCTGGGACTCCCCGCGCACCTGCGACACCTCGCGCTCAGGTGCCGCGGTGGCGGCCCAGGTCACGCCCGTCAGCAGCAGCAGGGTCGCTGCGACGGAGACGAGGGGGCGGACAAGGGCACGGGGGGTTACGGGGGGAAAAAACATCCCGAAGACCATAGGGCAGGAATTCACGAGCGCACAATTCTCGATCTCGCCCGTCAGTCGTCGTGGTGGATGCGTCCCTCGGTGGTGGCCAGCCGCTCCCCCGACCCGCCCCACTGCCGCGCGACGATCTCGGCCGCGATGGAGACCGCGGTCTCCTCCGGCGTCCGCGCACCGAGGTCGAGCCCGATCGGGGACGACAGCAGCGCGATCTCCTCCTTGGCCAGGCCGGCCTCGACGAGCCGGTCCATCCGCTCGTCGTGGGTGCGCCGCGAGCCCATCGCGCCGATGTAGCCCGGGCGTACGTCGTCGGGCAGGCGCAGCGCGACCTCGAGCAGCGGCACGTCGAACTTCGGGTCGTGGGTCAGCACCGTGAGGACCGTACGACGATCGATGCGGCCGGCGTCGAGCTCGGCCTGGAGGTAGCGGTGCGGCCAGTCGACGACCACCTCGTCGGCGCCGGGGAAGCGGGAGTTGGTGGCGAAGACGGGGCGTGCGTCGCACACCGTGACGTGGTAGCCGAGGAAGGAGCCGACCTTGGCGACCGCGGCGGCGAAGTCGATCGCCCCGAAGACCAGCATCCGCGGCTTGGGCGCGAAGCCCCAGACGAAGACCCGCATCCCCTCGCCGCGGCGCTCGCCGTCGGGGCCGTAGGTCAGCGTCGCGTTGGACCCGGCCGCCAGCAGGCCGAGCGCGTCGTCGTGCACGGCCGCGTCGGCGCGAGGCGAGCCGAGGCTGCCCTCGGCAGCCGCGTCCGGGCGCACGACCATCCGCCGGCCGAGCCAGGCGGGGTCGGGGTGCTCGATCACCGTCGCCAGCGCGACCGGCCGCCCCGAGTCGATGTCGGCGGCGATCTCTCCCAGCTGCGGGAAGGTCTCGCGGGAGACCTGCTCGACGAAGACGTCGAGGATCCCCCCGCAGGTGAGGCCGACGGCGAAGGCGTCGTCGTCGGAGACGCCGTACCTCTCCAGGACGGGGTCGCCGGAGGCCACGACCGAGGTGGCCAGCTCGTAGACCGCGCCCTCGACGCAGCCGCCCGACACCGAGCCGACTGCGGTCTCGTCGGGGCCGACCAGCATCGAGGCGCCGGGCGGGCGCGGGGCGGAGCGGAAGGTCGCCACGACGGTGCCGACGCCGACGGTGTCGCCCGCCTCCCACCACTTCATCAGCTCGGGCAGCACGTCACGCACGGGAGATCACCTCCGTCAGGTCGGCGAACGTCGCCAGCGAGTGGCCGGCGAGGAAGTCGTCGCAGTGGGGAAGCGCCGCAACCACCCCGGCCTGGAGGGGCTCGTAGCCCTCCTTGCCGCGGTGCGGGTTGACCCAGACGACGCGGTGCGCGACCCGCTTCAGGCGGCCCATCTGCTCACCCAGCAGGTCGGCGTCGCCACGCTCCCACCCGTCGCTGAAGACCACCACGACGGCGCCGCGCGCCATCCCGCGCTGCCCCCACCGGTCGAGGAACACGCGCAGCGTCTCCCCCAGCCGCGTGCCGCCCGACCAGTCCGGCACCACCTCGCCGGCCGCCACGATGGCGCGGTCGGCGTCGGGCGAGCGCAGCGCGCGGGTCACGTGGGTCAGCCGGGTGCCGACCGTGAAGGTCTCCACGGTGCCACCGGTGGCACGCCCGCACTGGGTGAGGCGGTGGGCCAGGCGCAGGAGAGCGTCGGCGTAGGCACTCATCGAGCCGCTGACGTCGACGAGCAGCACGACCCGGCGGGGCCGCACGCCACGACGGCGCCACGCGATCTCGGCCGGCTCGCCCATCTGGCGCAGGGACGCGCGGAGCGTGCGTGAGGCGTCGAGCTGGCCGCGGTGCCACCTCCGGTGCCGTGCCGTACGACGGCTCGGCGGGCGCAGCGACAGCCGGGCGAACATCGCGTCGAGGCGCCGCTTCTCCGCGGCGTCGAGCGTGGCGACGTCGCGGTGGCGGAGCACCTCGGCGGCCGAGGCGGCTGCCCGCACCACGTCCTCCTCGGCCTCGCCGTCGCCTCCGGCGCCCTCGGCGTCGGGCAGCAGGTGGGCGGTGGCCGCCCGGCTGGCCTCGCGGGGCCGCGACCGAGGCAGCCCGTCGCGCGGGTCGAACCACGCCGCGAAGACCTGGTCGTAGCGGACCAGGTCGTCGGGCGAGCCGCACAGCGTCGCGCGGCCTGCCCAGTAGGTGGCCTGCTTGTCGTCGAGCCCGACGGCGGCGACGGCGGTCAGGAAGCCGTGCGCGCGGTCCTGGGTGACCGGCACCCCGGCAGCCCGCAGCGCCCGGGTGAAGCCGAGCAGCACCTCGTCGGGCGCGCGGTCGTTCATCGCGACATCATCCGGTCGAGCGCGGCCTTCACCCGGTCGGCGTCCTCGCGGTACTTCAGCAGCGCACCGAGCGTCGCCGCGGCCGAGGCGAGGTCGAGCTCGGCGGCACCGAGGTAGGTCAACGCGCGCGCCCAGTCGAGCGTCTCGGCGACCCCGGGCGGCTTGAGCAGGTCGTCACGGGTGCGCAGCTGCTGGACCAGCCCGACCACCTGGCGGGCCAGCGCCTCGCCGACCTCCGGCGCGCGCGAGCGGACGATCTCGACCTCGCGCTCGAGGCCGGGGTGGTCGATCCAGTGGTAGAGGCAGCGCCGCTTGAGGGCGTCGTGCAGCTCACGGGTGCGGTTGGACGTGAGCACGACGAGCGGCGGCTCGGGGGCCGTCACGGTGCCGAACTCCGGGATCGTCACCTGCCACGTCGAGAGGACCTCCAGCAGGAACGCCTCGAACTCGTCGTCGGCGCGGTCGACCTCGTCGACCAGCAGCACGGCCGGCGCCTGGCGCAGCGCGGCGAGCACTGGGCGCGACAGCAGGAACCGCTCGTCGTAGAGGCTCTTCTCGGCCTCGTCGGAGTCGACCTGGCCGGCCGCCTCGAGGGCCCGCAGGTGCAGGATCTGGCGCGGGAAGTCCCAGTCGTAGAGCGCTTGGCTGGCGTCGATGCCCTCGTAGCACTGGAGGCGCACGAGCGGCAGCTCCAGGCTCTGGGCGAGCGCCTCGGCGAGCGCGGTCTTGCCGGTGCCGGGCTCCCCCTCGAGCAGCAGCGGGCGCTGCATCCGCGCGGCCAGGAAGACGACCGTGGCGAGCTCCTCGTCGGCGAGGTATCCGGTCGCGCCCAGGCGGGCGGCCACGTCAGCGGCGGAGTCCATGCCTAGAGGCTACGACCCGCACGTTGGCCGGACGTTGGCAGGAATTCCGAAGATCAGCGGGTGTCGACGTCAACACCTGTGGCGAGGTCGCCGCACTCCACCAGCGCGACCTCGTGGACGGCGAGGTAGTCGCGCGCGCCCCGGTCGCCGGTGGCGGTCGCGACGACGCCCTCCCAGTGGTCGCGACCGATCAGCACGGGGTGCCCGGGCGTGCCGTCGTACGCCACCCGGGCGAGGTCGCCGGGGCCCGTCGCCGTGCCGACGAGACGGGCCACCACCGCGGCGTCCACGTCGGGCAGGTCGACCAGCGAGACGAGCGCCGCGTCGTGGCCGGTCGGCCCGAGGGCCTGCAGCCCGGCGCGCAGCGAGGCGCCCATCCCCTCGGCCCAGTCGTCGGCCCGGATCCGAGAGACCGACATCGGCAGCAGCGCCGCCGCCCGGTCGGCCTCGGCGCCCAGCACGACCACGATCTCCGCGCACGGCCGCAGCGCCTGGACCGAGCGCAGCAGCCAGGAGGTGCCGTCGTCGTCGCGCGCCAGCGCCTTCGGGCCGCCGAAGCGCTCCCCCGCGCCGGCGGCGAGCAGGAGGCCGACGACCGTCATGGGCGCCAGTCTGTCAGCCGGGGAAGGCCTCGTCGTAGAGCGCCTGCAGGTCCGGGTTGGTCTCGCCGGTGAAGCCGCAGAGCGTCACCCGGCCGTCGGTCGCGCTGACCAGGTAGGACTTGCCCTTCTCGAACTCGACGGCCATCAGTAGCGCCGCGAGGTCCTTGCTCGGGGTGGTGACGGTGACCGTGTCGGCGTCGCCGCCGGCGTACCACCGGTCGACGTCGAGCGTCGCGGTGCCGTCCTCGAGCGCGGTGACGGTGCCGGAGAAGGCGGTGTCGAAGGTGGACAGGGTCTCGGCGGACGGTACGGCGCACTTGCCGGCGGCGGACGCGTCGGCGGTCAGCTCGACCGGGGCGGGCGCCGCCGAGGAGGCGGAGGTGTCGGAGCTGGTGTCGGAGGCGGTGTCGTCCGAGGTGGCCTCGGGGGCGTCGGAGCCGCAGGCGGACAGGCCGGCCAGGGCGAGGAGGAGCACAGGAACAGCGAGGACGCTGCGGGTTCGGCGGGTGTTCACGATTCCTCCTGGTGGGACCGGGCCGGTGCTCGTCCACCGTGCCACATCGGTTTGGACGCGGAGGATCGCGTCGCCGTTCCCGCAGCCGGGCGTCGATCTCGTGCGACCCGATCGGACCGGCGCCGCTCCTGAGCCGCCCCGGCCTGAGATGATCCGCGGGTGCGGAGTCCCGGGCTGTCCTTGCCGATCGCAGCCTCGTGGCTGGTCCATGCCTACACGGCGTCGGGGGTCGTGCTCGCGTTCCTCACCGTCATCGCGGTGATGGAGGGCGACACCGTCCGCGGCCTCTGGCTCTTCCTCGCCGCCATGGTCGTCGACGGGACCGACGGCATGCTGGCGCGCTGGGTCAAGGTGAAGCTGCACGTGCCGTGGTTCGACGGCGCGCTGCTGGACAACATCGTCGACTACATCACCTACGCCTTCATGCCGATGGTGCTGCTGTGGAGTGCCGGCTACCTCGGCACGGGCCACGGGGCGACGGTGCTGGCGGTGATCCCGCTGCTCGCCTCGGCCTACCAGTTCTGCCGGGTCGACGCGAAGACCGAGGACCACTTGTTCCTCGGCTTCCCGAGCTACTGGAACATCGCCGCGTTCTACGTCGTGGTCCTCGACCTCCGCCCGGCCGCCGTCGCGGTCACGCTCCTCGTGTGCGCCGTGCTCGTCTTCGTGCCGATCGGCTACGTCTACCCCTCGCGCACCACGACGCTGCAGGCACCCACGCTCGTGCTGACCTGCCTCTGGCTGGTCAGCTATGCGGTGCTCCTCACGCAGCTCCCCGACCCCAGCACGATCTGGCTGACCATCTCGGTGGCCTACGTCGTCTACTACGTCGTGCTCAGCCTCTACCTGACGGCGCACCGCAGCCGCACCGCCGTCGCGGCGGGCTGACCGGGCGGATCAGCGCGCCGCCGCGACCGACTCGTCGGTGCCGGCGAGCTTCTGCGACAGCCAGATCGGGATCACCGACAGCACGATCAGCGCGGCCGCGACGACGTTGACGACCGGGGCCTGGTTGGGCCGGAACAGGTTCTGGTAGATCCAGATCGGCAGGGTCTGGATGCCGGTGCCTGCGGTGAACGTGGTCACGATGATCTCGTCGAAGGAGAGCGCAAACGACAGCAGCGCGCCGGCCAGCAGGGCCGAGCGCATCATCGGCAGGGTCACCGACCAGAACGTGCGGAACGTGCCCGCGCCGAGGTCCATCGACGCCTCCTCGAGGTTGCCGCCGAGGCGCCGCAGCCGGGCGATCGCGTTGTTGAAGACGGTGACGATGCAGAAGGTGGCGTGCGAGACGACGAGGGAGAAGAAGCCGAGCTCGATGCCGAACATGGTGAGGAACGCGTTGGCGAGCGCGATGCCGGTGACCACGCCGGGCAGGGCGATCGGCAGGATGATCAGGAGCGAGACGGTGTCGCGGCCGAAGAAGCGGAAGCGCTGCAGGGCCAGGGCCGCCATCGTCCCCAGCACCAGCGCGACGGCGGTCGCCACCAGCGCGACCTCCACCGAGACCACGATGGCGTCGCGGGCGCCGGGGTTCTCCAGCGCGCTCGACCACCACTTCGTGGTGTAGCCCGGGGGCGGCCACTCGAAGGTGCGCGAGGTGTTGAAGGAGTTGAGCACCACCAGCGCCAGCGGCGCGTAGACGAACAGCAGCACCAGCGCCGTGAACGCCAGCAGCACCGCCCGGGTCGCCCTCGAGAAGCTCATCGCTCCGCCTCCGTCCTCACAGCGAGTCCAGCGCCCCGGTGCGACGCACGGCGGTCAGGTAGACCAGCATCACCGCGACCGGGATGGTCGCGACCGCTGCGGCGAACGGCAGGTTGTTGCCGGTGAGGAACGAGTCGTAGACGACGTTGCCGAGCATCTGGTTGGCACCACCGACGATCTTCACCGCGATGTAGTCGCCCAGGGTGAGCGAGAAGGTGAAGATCGAGCCGGCGACGGCGGCCGGGAACAGCACCGGCAGCACCACCCGGCGCATCGTGGTGGCCGTCGACGCACCGAGGTCCGCGGAGGCCTCGATCAGCGAGCTCGGCAACCGCTCCAGGCCGGCGTACATCGGCAGGATCATGTAGGGCAGCCAGAGGTAGGACAGCGTCAGGATCGTGGCCGCGAGGCCGTAGCCGGGCGAGATCCCGACCGCGTCGAGCGGGCCGCCGGTGGCGAACATCCCGCGCCACGCATACGCCTTGACGAGGTACGACGCCCACAGCGGCGTGAGCACGGCGATGACGAGCAGCCGCTGCAGCCGCGGCGAGGCGACCTTGGCCATGTAGAGCGCGATCGGGAAGGCCAGCAGCGCGTCGATCACGGTCACCGCGACGGCGGTGAGGAGGGTGCGGACGGTGATGGTGCGGTAGACGTCGAGGGTGAACAGGTCCCGGTAGTTGTCCAGGTTCCAGATCCGCTCGATGTTGCCGCCGAACGCGTCGACGGTCCAGAGCGAGGTGATGAACAGCGCCGCCAGGGAGCCCAGGTAGAGCACCCCCAGCCACAGCATCGGCGGCCCCAGCAGGAGCCCCAGCCGCAGCCCGCGGTGGCGGTGGAGCAGGGCCGCTCCACCGCCTCCCGGCGGACGCTGTTCCGCCATGCGTCAGCCCTTGATCTCGGTCCAGGCCTGCGTCCAGTCCTGGTAGGTCGTGCACTTCACGTCGGTGCGACCGTCCAGGCACTGCTCGATCGGCGTGGTCCAGTAGTGGATCTGCTCGGCGTAGGACTCGTCACCGGCGTGGTAGGAGTCGCAGAAGCCCTTGCTGGTCAGGTCGCACGCCTTGCCGTTGGCCGGAGCCTCGCCGAACCACTCGGCCACGGCGGCGTTGGCCTCCGGGCTGATGATGTGGTTGAGCCACATGTACGCGCAGTTCGGGTGCTCGGTCTTCGAGGAGAGCATCCAGGTGTCCGACCACCCGGTCGCCCCCTCCTCGGGCAGGATCGCCTCGACGGGCGCCTTCTCGCTCTGCGCGAGGTTGACGATCACCTGCCAGGTGGTGCCGACGACCGAGTCGCCGGTCTTGAAGGCCTGCGTCTCCTTGAGGTAGTCCGACCAGTACTCACCGATGTTCTCGCGCTGCTTCTTGAGCAGGTCGACAGCCGCGGCGAGCTGGTCCTCGTCGAGGGCGTAGGGGTCCTCGATGCCGAGGTCGGGCTGCGTCTTCGACAGGTAGAGCGCCGCGTCGGCGATGTAGATCGGCGAGTCGTACGCCGTCACCTTGCCGGCGTACGACGACGCGTCGTCGAAGACCGCGCTCCAGCTCGTGGGCGCGGGGGTGACCTCGTCGGTGTTGTACATCAGGAGGTTGGCGCCGTAGCCGTGCGGGACGCCGTACATCTGCCCGTCGACGGAGTTCCAGTCGCGGTCCTTGAGGAAGGACCAGACGTCGGCGTAGTTGTCGATCAGGTCGGTGTTCACCGGCGCCACGTCGCCGCCTGCGATGAGGCGGAGCGAGGCGTCACCCGACGCCGAGACGACGTCGTACTGCCCCGACTTCATCAGGTTCACCGCCTCGTCGGAGGTGTTGAAGTACTTCACGTCGACCTGGCAGCCGGTCTCCTTCTCGAAGGGCGTGACCCAGTCGACCGACGCGTCGGTGGAGCCGTCCTCGGCGTAGCCGGGCCACGCGAGCACGCTGACGGCGCCCTCGCCGTCGCCGACCTCCTCGGCCATCGGGAGGTCGGGCGCGGTGAAGCCGCCCTGCGCCTCCGAGCCGGTGCCGCCGCCACCGTCGTCACCGTCGCCCGACGAGGTCCCGCAGCCCGTGAGCGCGAGCGCGAGCGCGAGCACCGCTGCCGAGGTGATGAGCATCCTGGTCCGCTTCATGACTTCTCCTTCTCCGTGGGCTGGGCCCGCTGGGGCTCCTGGGGGTGGCCCGAGAGGTCGATGACGTGCTCGTCGGCCCAGCCGACGGTCACGTGCTGGCCCCTGCGGCCCATCGCCTGGTCGGTGCTGCCGTGCAGGTTCTGGCGCAGGACCGTGAGGGTGGGGCCGGCCTCGAGCTCGACGACGTAGTGGTTCACCGAGCCGAGGTAGACGACGTCGGTCACCGTGCCGCGGGCCGAGGTGTGACCGGCTGCGGCGTCCGGGTCGAGGTGGACCTTCTCCGGCCGGATGCTGAAGGTCCCCTCCCGGCCGATGACCGTCCTCGCGGCCTCGCCGGTGAGCAGGTTGGAGGTGCCGACGAAGCCGGCCACGAAGGCGGTGCGTGGGTCCTCGTAGAGCTCGGCCGGGGTGGCGACCTGCTCGATCCGCCCGTCGCGGAAGACGGCGATGCGGTCGCTCATCGTCAGCGCCTCTTCCTGGTCGTGGGTCACGAAGACGAACGTGATCCCGACCTCGCGCTGGAGCTGCTTCAGCTCGAGCTGCATCTCACGGCGCAGCTTGAGGTCGAGCGCGCCGAGCGGCTCGTCGAGGAGCAGCACCGTCGGGCGGTTGACCAGGGCACGCGCGAGGGCGACGCGCTGGCGCTGGCCGCCGGAGAGCTGCGTGGGGCGGCGGGCGGCGTACTGGCCGAGCTGGACGGACTCGAGGGCTGCCATCGCGCGCTCGCGGCGCTGCGCCCGCGGCACCTTCTTCACCCGCAGGCCGTACTCGACGTTGGCGAGGACGTCCATGTGCGGGAAGAGCGCGTAGTCCTGGAACACCGTGTTGACGTCGCGGGCGAACGGCGCCCGGTCGGTGACGTCGGTGCCGGCGAGCATGACCCGGCCCGACGACGGCTGCTCGAAGCCGGCGATCATCCGCAGCACCGTCGTCTTGCCCGAGCCGCTGGGGCCGAGCATCGAGAAGAACTCGCCGTTCTCGATCCGCAGGTCGACGTGGTCGACCGCCGTCACCGCTCCGAAGGACTTGGTGACGTCGACCAGCTCGACCGCCGGTGTGCTCATGCAGGGTCCTCCTCCGCCGCGTGACGATGGCTCAGGACGATGGAATGCGTTGCGAAGCACACAGTAGGGCTTCGGTACCACGCGTGAACACGACCGACAGGTCACGATTCGGCACAGGAACACCGGCGGAAATGGCAGCAAGGCCCCCGCCGGAGCGGGGGCCTTGCTGGTGGAGCTGGGTGGAGCGTGTGGACGACCTGGGTCTCGATACGCGGGGTTCAGGGCCTTGCTTCGCGGCGGCCCCTGACCCGCACTCGACCTTGATCGACGACGGTCGGACCGCGGCTCCGCCGCGGTCCGACCTGTCGATCAAAAGTCCATGCCGCCCATGCCGCCCATGTCGCCGCCGGGCATCGCCGGCGCCTTCTCGGGCTTGTCGGCCACGACGGCCTCGGTGGTGAGGAACAGCGCGGCGATCGACGCGGCGTTCTGCAGGGCCGAGCGGGTGACCTTGGCCGGGTCGATGATGCCCTCGGCGATCATGTCGACGTAGTCACCGGTCGCGGCGTTGAGGCCGTGACCCGGCTCGAGGTTGCGCACCTTCTCGGAGATGACGCCACCCTCGAGGCCGGCGTTGACCGCGATCTGCTTGAGCGGGGCCTCGGTGGCCTTGCGGACGATGTCGGCACCGGTGGCCTCGTCGCCGGCCAGGTCCAGCTTGGCGAACGCGGCGTCGGCAGCCTGGACGAGCGCCACGCCACCGCCGGCGACGATGCCCTCCTCGACCGCAGCCTTGGCGTTGCGGACGGCGTCCTCGATGCGGTGCTTGCGCTCCTTGAGCTCGACCTCGGTGGCCGCGCCGACCTTGATGACGGCCACGCCGCCGGCCAGCTTGGCGAGGCGCTCCTGGAGCTTCTCGCGGTCGTAGTCGGAGTCCGACTTCTCGATCTCGGCGCGGATCTGGTTGACCCGGCCCTCGATCTGGCCCTGGTCGCCGGCACCCTCGACGATGGTGGTCTCGTCCTTGGTGATGACGACCTTGCGGGCCTGGCCGAGCAGCTCGAGACCGGCGGACTCGAGCTTGAGGCCGACCTCCTCGGAGATGACCTGGCCGCCGGTGAGGATCGCGATGTCCTGCAGCATGGCCTTGCGGCGGTCACCGAAGCCCGGCGCCTTGACGGCGACGGAGCGGAAGGTGCCCTTGATCTTGTTGACGACCAGGGTCGACAGCGCCTCGCCGTCGACGTCCTCGGCGATGATCAGCAGCGGCTTGCCGGACTGCATGACCTTCTCCAGCAGCGGGAGGAGGTCCTTGACCGTCGACACCTTGGAGTTGGCGATGAGGACGTAGGGGTCCTCCAGCACGGCCTCCATGCGCTCGAGGTCGGTGGCGAAGTAGGCCGAGATGTAGCCCTTGTCGAAGCGCATGCCCTCGGTCAGCTCGAGGTCCAGCCCGAAGGTGTTGGACTCCTCGACGGTGATGACGCCTTCCTTGCCGACCTTGTCCATCGCCTCGGCGATGATCTCGCCGACGGTGGTGTCAGCGGCGGAGATCGACGCGGTGGACGCGATCTGCTCCTTGGTCTCGACGTCCTTGGCCATGGCGAGCAGCTGCTCGGACACGGCGGCGACGGCGGCCTCGATGCCGCGCTTGAGACCCATCGGGTTGGCGCCGGCGGCCACGTTGCGCAGGCCCTCGCGGACCATGGCCTGGGCCAGGACAGTGGCCGTCGTCGTGCCGTCACCGGCGACGTCGTCGGTCTTCTTGGCGACCTCCTTGACCAGCTCGGCGCCGATCTTCTCGTAGGGGTCCTCCAGCTCGATCTCCTTGGCGATCGAGACACCGTCGTTGGTGATCGTGGGGGCACCCCACTTCTTCTCCAGCACGACGTTGCGGCCCTTGGGGCCGAGGGTGACCTTGACCGCGTCGGCGAGGGTGTTCATACCCCGCTCGAGGCCGCGGCGGGCCTCCTCGTTGAAAGCAATCAGCTTCGGCATAACTCTTCGCGATTCCTGTCGACGTGAGTTCTGTGGGTGCTCCAGGCGGGCTGCCCGCGACGGACGACCGGCTCGCCCCGGCGATCCATTCCCGCCGGCTCTGCCGACCTCAGCGTCACCTGGGTCGTTGTCACTCTCATGACGAGAGTGCCAGCGTCATGTTTAGCACTCGACCCCTGAGAGTGCAAACGCCGCCCCGGTGGATCCGGGACGGCGTCTGACGGTCGTACGACGAGGGGCTGGCGCTACTCGATGAGGCGCACGGGCTCGCCCACGATGCGGGCGGTCCAGGTGGTCGCGTCGTGCACGGTTCCGGTGCCGAAGCTGACCTGAACCCGGAACCAGCAACCGCCCTGGCTGGAGACCTGGCAGGTGTAGGTGTTGGGGATCGGGATCCGGATCTCCTGGTACTTGCCGTTGTTGTTCGTCGGCGTGATGCCGGTGATCTTGCAGCCCGTCAGGGCTCCGGTCACGACACCGGACGCCTTGCATCCCGCGATCGACGAAGGCATGTTGGAGTCGTTCGGCTTGAGGATCGTCACGGAGCCACTCGAGGCGCCCTCACCGACGTCGAAGAAGCTGACCACGAGCGTCTTGTTCGCCGCGGCTGGCACCACCCGGACGAGGTTGAACTCGGTGGTCGCAGCGTCGGAGTTGGCATAGATGCGCATCCGCTCCCACGGAGCCACCGAGACCGCGCCGGCCGGGGCGCCGCTGATCGCACGGAGGGCGAAGTTGTTGGTGCCGTTGCCCTGGACGCTGGTGTCGTCACCGGTCTGGCTCACCACCGCGGAGTTGCCCACCACGGCACCGGTCGAGTCCAGGGTGTAGGTCGAGGGCAGCGCGACGTTGCTGCGCACCTGGATGTAGTAGTCACCCGCCGCCGTCGGGGTGAAGGTGCACAGGTCGACCCACTGGTGGAAGACCCGGGCCAGGTCCACGTTGTACGGCTTGCCCGAGGTGTTGTTCGAGTCGCGCAGGTGCGAGGTGGTCCAAGCGGTGCTCGAGGTGTAGCTGTAGCCCGGGAACTGCTTGGTGCACTGGCTCGGGTTGAGCGCGGGCGCGGAGTAGGGGTTGAGGTTGTCCACCTTGTTGCGGAGGGCGAAGGAGGTGATGGTGGGCACGTCGGACGAACCGAACCGGTTGCCGTTGTTGTCGGAGTCGCCGGTGCAGAACGAGTTGGCCGAGTTGTTGTAGCGGTTGTTGGCGTCGGTGGTGGAGTAGGGATAGCGATAGTTGTCGCTGGAGCTGATGCCGCCGGTGGGGCCTGACGAGGATGAGCACGACGAAGCCGTCTCGACGTAGGCGGGGTCGTAGATCTGGAGCTGGATCGACTGACCCACCCCTGCCGAGCCGACGCGGACCAGGTAGATGAAGCCGCGGGGGTCGAACTCGAGGTTGGCGCTGCCGGAGCCCCCTGCGCAGAGGTCCTCGCCGCCCCCGCACTTGCGGGTCTCGAACTCCGCCCCCTGGCCCTTGTAGGTCTCAGGACCTGCGATGGCACCCCAGAACTGCGGGTCCGCGCAGTCGGCGTACGTCGGCTGCTTGAGCACGCTCGCCGACGGACCGAGCTGGGCCGAGCCGGCGGGCTCGTTGGCGAAGGTGTTGCAGGGACTGCCCATCGGGGCAGGGCCGTTGAAGTCGGCGACCGCCGAGCGCGACATCGTGGAGCTGCTGATGCCGAACGACTTGGCGAACGCGTTGGACACGGTCGAGGAGACGGTCACCTTCAGCTGGGTCGGCTTCTCACCGATGGCGACCGCCACGGCGCTGGTGCCCGAGTTGGGGAAGCCGTTGTCCTCGGCGACCTCGATGGCGCGCGCCTTGGCGTTGGCGAAGTCGTCGGGCATGAAGGTCACCCCCGCTGTCGCCGCCGCGTCGGCAGCGGCCTGGACTCGCTGGAGCTCGACGTAGAGCCGGGCGATGTCGATGCTCACGGCTCCGAGCGGGACTGCGACGAACGCGAAGAACATCGCCACGACGATGGCGACCGCGCCGATCTCGTCGCGCCGGCGGGCGATCCGGGTGAGGGGAGTCAGGTGCAACACGGGAGTCCGTCCGATCAGCTGTGCGCGTTGGGGGTGCCGGGCTTGCAGCGGTCCTGCTCGAGCGGCTCGAACTGCATGACCGTGCGCTCGGTCATGGTCTTGTCGCCGCCCATCAGCCCGCCGACGAGACCGCTCATCCAGGCGTGCCTGGCCTGGAGGATCACGCCGACGGACTCGCGTGAGGCGTCGTTGAGGCACGCGTTGACGGTGGACGACGTCCAGGAGCCGCTGGAATAGCGGAACTTCCCGCCGCTGAGGTTCGCGTCCCAGACGTACTTCACGCACTTGGCGGGACACGTGGTCGGAATCGCGGTGCTGCCGTTGGACCCCGGGTAGCCCTTGTCGTTGGCGGAGTAGATCATCACCCAGTCGATGTCCTGGGAGTTCATGGCCATGCCGGCGGTCTGCATTGTGTCGGCCGCCGCCTGCGCCAGGGCCGGCGCGCTCGCCGGGGTGCACGGAGGCGGGTTGGAGCTGGCCTCGCAGGTGCCCGGACCGGCGTCGGCGGCTGCCGACGCGGCGCGTGCGCCCGCGCGGGCGCTGCTGCTCATCGACACGTAGTCCTTCATGTAGAGCCCGAGCTCGACTGTGCCGAGGAGAAACGTCAACAAGATGGGCACGACCAGCGCGAACTCGACGGCCGAGGCGCCCCGCTCGCCCCGTCGCCTGCGGAATGTGCTCATCGACTGCTCCCTCGTAGACCCTGCCCCGGACGACCCACGCCCGGGCGGGATCCAGTGTGCGTCGCGTTGAGCACAGCGGTCCCGACGTTGACGCACGCTAGTGACAGCGGACCAAGGATGCGTCAGCCCAGTGGCCGGAGTTAATAGCCCGAAATGACCACTTGCGCACTAGGCAGAGTGGCGCTAACGCCCCAGCCTGGACTGGACCAGGTCGGCGAACGGACCCGCGTTGGCGGGCGACACGTCGAGGTAGAGACCGGGCTCGATGAGCTCGAGCTCGCTGACCACCCAGGCGTCCTCCCAGCGCAGGAGGTCGACGCGGAGGTAGTCGATCGGGCGCCCGAACCGCGCTGCCATGGCGTCGTACGCCTGCAGGGCGAGGTCGCCGACGTCGCCGGTCTCCACGGCCCGGACCACGCCGCCGAACTCCTCCTGGACGCGCACCTCCCCCGCGCCGGCCGGGAACTTGTCGAAGCGCTGGGTCACCCGGCCGTCGAGGACGTGGACGGAGACCTCCCCGTGGGTGTGGATCGACTCCACCAGCGGCTGTACGACGACCGCGCCGCGCTCGACGTGCGAGGCCGCCTGGTCCTCGTCGAGTCCCGCCTCGAGGATGACCAGCCCCTCGCCGCCCGCGCCCACCGCGGGCTTGACCACGGCCGTGCCCAGGCCGTCGACGGCCGCCACCAGCTGGGTGGCGCTGGTGACCCACGCCGTCGGCACGCTCGGGAGGGCGTCGAGGTCGAGCAGGTAGCGCTTGTCGTGGTTCCACGCGAAGACGTCGGCGCCGTTGAGCAGGCGGGACTGGTCGAGCGAGCCGGCCCAGGCGAGGAACTCGGTGTGCCGGTGGATGTAGTCCCAGGTGGAGCGCACCGCGACGAGGTCGGCGGCGGCCCAGTCGACCGCAGGGTCGTCCCAGCGGGCCCACGCGAAGTCGATGCCGCGGGCGGCGAGGGCGTCGTCGAGCGCTGCGGCACCCGGCTCGCCGTCGGGCAGGTCGCCGCTGGTGGCGAGCAGGACGGTCATCCGTCGGGGAGCTCGGACGCGCCGTAGAGCTCGTGCGCGACGCGGTCGCGGTTGGAGCCCTCGCGGTTGTCGCCCTTCTCGATGATCACGAGGTTGTGGTAGCAGTGCACCGCGCGGACCCACTGGTCGGTGTAGGTCGGCTCGTAGCCCTCGACGAGGAACTCCTCGTGGTTGAGGCCGTCGATGAGGTCCTTCACCAGGTCCATCGACGTGCCCGGCGCCCGCGGGTCGAGCTGGCCGCCCCAGGCGGGCCAGTAGGAGGTCTGGGTGTCCTCGATGCAGTAGATCGCGCTGTCGGGCAGCAGCGGGAAGAGGATCCGGAACGACTCGCGCACGTGGGCCGGGATGTGGCTGCCGTCGTCGATGACGACGAGCGGAGCACCCTGCTCCTCGATGATCTGCTTGAGGACCACCGGGTCGGTCTGGTCGCCGAGGTAGGTGTGGATGTGGCCCCGCGTCAGCCACGTCTTGTCCTCGATGTCGAGGCCGACGATGCGCGCCCTGGGGAAGAACCAGCGCCACATCTTCATGGACGCGCCGCTCTTGCGGCGCTTCTTGTATCCGCCGATCCCGAGCTCCAGGAGGGTGAAGGACTCACCCCGCAGGTGCTGCAGGTGCCGCTCGTAGTGGGGGGTGTACTTGTGCACGCCCCACTTGTCGGTGCGGAACTCGATGGCGAGCTCGGTCAGGTTGCTTGCCAGCAGGCGGCGCCGGCGCTCGGCCTTCCTCTGCTCCGCGGTGGGCTCGACCGGTTCGGGAGCCGGGGAGGACTGCAGACGGCCCGCCTTCTGGGCGGCCTTCTTGACGACCTCGCCGGCCCGTCGAGCAGTGGTGCGCACGTCCGAACCCTAGCCTGAGCCCCCGACCCCCGGTGCGTGGTGCCCGAACGGCACTTCCTCCACCACGCCCAGCGCGGCCAGCACCGACGGCAGCATCGCCTTCGCCGTGCGCTTGTAGCCGTGGGCACTGGGGTGGAAGCGGTCCAGGCTGAACATCTCGTCCGGGTTGCTGATGAAGAACGGGCCCACCACGTGGGCCAGCGAGACCACGCGGGCGCCCCGCTCGAGCGCGGCCGCACGCTGGGCGTCGGCGAGCTGACGCGAGGCACGCGAGCCCAGGGCGCGCAGCGGCTGCGGCACCGGGCGCAGCGCGCCGAGGTCCGGGCACGTGCCGACGACGACCTCGGCGCCGCGCGACCGCAGGGCGTCGACGGCCTCTGCGAGGTGTCGTACGGACTCGGCGACGGGCACCCGGTGGGTCACGTCGTTGCCGCCGACGACGACGACCGCCACGTCGGGACGGTACGACGGTGGCAGCGCGTCGATCTGCGCGGCGAGCATGCTGCTCTCCGATCCCACGACGGCGGCGGTCCGCAGCCGCACGGAGCGGCCGGCGTGCTTCGCGATCCCCTTCGCCAGGCGCCCGCCGAGCGTGTGCTTGGCCCGCTCCGCCCCCAGCCCGGCGGCGATCGAGTCGCCCACCACGAGGAGGTCGACCGGCTCGCCGAGCTTCTTCTTGTAGTGCCGGTCCCCCGACGGCGCCTCCTCCCCGAGCGGCTTGCCGATGGCCCGGCGCGCCTGGGCGGCCTGGCGGTGCAGCAGCTCCCGGGCGCCGTACGCCGTCCCGCCGGCGAGGCCGCCGAGGAGCGCCAGCGCGACGCCGGCCCGGGTCAGGTGGTTGCTCGACACTCCCCTCTTCAACCACGCCCGACTGAACGCCGGCTCAACCACGCGCGACAACGGGCCCAACGTCACGCCACAGTTGGGTCCACGTACTCAGGACAGCGAGCGTCGCCCGCGCCACGCTTGGCGTATGGACGCACCTGCCCTCATCCCCCGCTCCGTCCCGCCCCGCCAGCTCGCCTGGCTGCGCACCGAGCTCACCGACTGGGCCTCCGACGGCCTCATCACCGAGGAGCAGGCCGAGCGCATCGCGGTCCGCTACCGCCCCGGACTCGGCCACGCACGGGTCAACGTCGGGCGCGTGCTCCTCTACCTCGGCGGCGGCTTCGTCGGCGTCGGCCTGATCTGGCTGGTGGCCGCCAACCTCGACCAGCTCTCCCCCCTCGCCCGCTTCCTCGCCGTCGCCCTGATCTGGCTGGCCCTCCTCGTCGGCGGCGAGACCCTCGCCGCCCGCAAGGCCTCCGCTCCCGTCGTGGGCGCCGTCCGGCTGCTGGCTGCGCTGGGCATCGGAGCCGTCCTCTTCCAGGCCGCACAGTCGCTGCAGGTGCCGGCCTTCGAGCCTCGCCTGGTCGGCCTCTGGTCGGCGGCCGCCCTCGTGCACGCCTACGCCACCCGGGCCTACCTGCCGTTCCTCGTCGGCGTCGCCACCGGCGTCGGCTGGTGGTTCAGCCAGCCCCTGTGGGACGAGCCGAGCGGCCTGGCCGTCGTCCTGCTCTTCGGAGCGGGCGCGGTCCTCGCCACCAGCCTCGCGGTCCTGCACGACAAGCGCATCGAGGCCTTCGCCTGGACCTGGCGCACCGTCGGGGCCGGCATGGCCCTCCTCGCGATGTTCGTCGCCGCGATCCCCGACGTCGGCTCGGACCGGGTCACCTGGGGCTTCTGGCTCGTGGTCGCGCTGGGCGCCGCCGGCCTGTCCGCGGTCGCCGCGGCCGTGACCCGACCCGGCATCCGGGTGCTCGAGCCGGCGGGCGCGATCGCGGTGCTCGTCGTCGCGACGCTGCTGGGGCTGTGGCAGACCGGGACCGACACCTCGTCCGTGGACGCGGCCGACTGGGCGCACGCCGCCGTCTCCGTGATGGCGTACGTCGTCCTGGCCGTGGGCCTCGTCGCCCTCGGGACCGTGCGCGAGCACCCGCCGCTGGTCTGGATGGCGATGGTCGGGCTCGTGGTCTTCACGACCTTCCAGAGCTTCGCGGTGTTCGCCCCGATCGTCACCGGCGCCTGGCTCTTCGTGGTGCTGGGGACCGTCTTCCTCGGCACCGGCTTCCTCTTCGACCGGGCGCGCCGCGAGCTGGCCCACGCCCTCGACTCCGACGACACGAACTCCGACTCCACGGGAGCAGACCGATGAAACGCACCCTGACCACCGCCGCCGTCGCGGCCACCCAGCTCGTGCTGGTCGGCGTCGCCGTCGCCCCGCAGCTCTCGGCCCGGGCCACCGGCGACACCTACCTGATGCGCGTGGCGCCGCTCGACCCGATCGACCCGTTCCGGGGTGCCTACGTCTCGCTCGACTACCCCGACCTGCGGCACGACTCCTCGCAGTCGTTCGTCGACCCCGGGCTCGGCTCGCTGGACGACGGGCAGGAGGGCGACGTCTACATCTCCCTGGTGGAGGAGGACGGCGTGTGGGTCGCCGACGACTGGTCGCGCCGCCGCCCAGCGGACGGGCCCTACCTCGCGTGCGACGACCGGTCGTGGCAGATCCGCTGCGGCATCGAGAGCTGGTTCCTGCCGCAGGACGATGCGTCCCGGACCGAGGACCTGTTGCGCGACGGCGCGATCGCCGAGGTCAAGGTCGACGGCCGCGGCCACGCCGCCGTGGTCGGCGTACGCGCTCCGTGATCAGAGGCGCTCGAGCGTGACCGTGTAATAGGTCTCCTCGTCGGCGGCCATCCGGTCGGGGTCGATTGCGATCGACTTCGGCACGCCGCGCGGGGTGTAGCTGACGTCGACGGAGTCGGCCTCGGCCAACGCCTCGCGGATCATGATGTAGAGCCCGTCCATCGACCACCCGCGGCCGGCCCGCAGCCGGTGGTCGCCCCGGGTCACCTTCACGATGCGGTCGTCGCGGACCACGGTGCGCACGGCGGCCCGAGGCGCGCAGAAGCAGCTGAGCCGCACGGAGATCGCGTAGTCGTCGATCGCCTTGGCCTGCCAGTGCTGCCACGCGGTGGCGAGCTGCGGGTCCTCGTTGATCCCGGGCACGAACGGGTCCACCGGTCGTGGGTCCGCGACGGCGTACGACGGTGTGGCACCCGCACCGAGGGCGAGCGCGAGCAGGACGGTCTGGCACACACGCTTCATCGAGGTCATGGTGCTCTGACGACGAGGGTGGGGCAACGGGTTCCCCGGCGGATCAGCCTCCGGCGACCGCGGGGATGACCGAGATCTGCACGCCGTCGGGCGTCGCGGTGGCCAGCTCGTCGAGGAAGCGCACGTCGTCGTTGCCGACGTACACGTTCACGAAGCGGCGCAGGGCGCCGGCCTCGTCGAGGATGCGGCCCTTGATGCCCGAGTAGTTGGCGTCGAGGTCGTCGAGGACGGCGGCCAGGGTGTCGCCCTCGGCGCTGACCTCGGACTCACCACCGGTGTAGGTGCGCAGGATGGTGGGGATCCGGACCGAGACTGCCATGGAGCACTCCTTCTTTTCTCAGACGATGCCAGCGGCGACGAAGGCGTCATAGCTGGGGGCGATGGTGGCGAACGGGGCGACCCGGTCGGAGACCGCGTCGAGGGTCTTGAGGCCGTGGCCGGTGTTGATCACGACGGTCTCGAGCGAGGTGTCGAGCTGGCCGGACTCGACGAGCTTCTTCAGCACGCCGACCGTGGTGCCGCCGGCGGTCTCGGTGAAGATGCCCTCGGTGCGGGCGAGCAGCACGATCGCCTCGCGCACCTCGTCGTCGGCGATGTCCTCGACGGCGCCACCCGTGCGACGGCAGATGTCGAGGACGTAGATGCCGTCGGCGGGGTTGCCGATGGCAAGGCTCTTGGCGATGGTGTCGGGCTTGACCGGGCGGATCGCGTCGGTGCCCGCCTTGTAGGCGACCGAGACCGGGGAGCAGCCGGTGGCCTGGGCGCCGAAGATCTTGTAGGGCTTGTCCTCGACGAGGCCGAGCTTGATCAGCTCCTGGAAGGCCTTGTCGACCTTGGTGAGCTGCGAGCCGGACGCGACGGGGATGACGATCTGGTCGGGCAGGCGCCAGCCGAGCTGCTCGGCGATCTCGTAGCCCAGCGTCTTGGAGCCCTCGGCGTAGAAGGGGCGCACGTTGACGTTGACGAACGCCCAGCCCTCCTCCTCGCCGGCGATCTCGGAGGCGAGCTTGTTGACGTCGTCGTAGTTGCCGTCGACCGCGACGAGCCGCTCGGTGAAGACGGCCGAGTTGACCTGCTTGGGCGTCTCAAGGTTGCTCGGGATGAACACGACCGTCGGGATGCCGGCGCGGGCGCCGGCGGCGGCGACGGCGTTGGCGAGGTTGCCGGTCGAGGGGCAGGCGAAGACCTTGGCGTCGAGCTCGCGGGCCGCGCTCAGGGCGCAGGCGACGACGCGGTCCTTGAAGGAGTTGGTCGGGTTGGTCGAGTCGTCCTTGACCCAGAGCGTGTCGATGCCGAGCTCACGGGCGAGGTTCTTCGCCTCGAGCAGCCGGGTGAAGCCCGGCTCGGTGTTGGGGCTCTGCTCGATGTCGGTCGGGACCGGCAGCAGCGCCTTGTAGCGCCAGATGTTGCGGGGTCCGGCGGCGATCTCCTCGCGGGTCACCGTCGGGAAGTCGTAGGCCACCTCGAGCGGCCCGAAACACTCCGGACAGGCGTACGACGGTCCCAGCGCCACCTCGTGCCCGCACTCGCGGCAGGCCAGGGCGCGGGCGTTGCCGAAGGCCCCCTCGCGCAGTCCCTCCGAGGGGGTGGCGGATGCGTTCTCGTCCAGCAGGGTGCTCATGAAGTCCTCCTTCTCATCTGTCCCCGCGACTCTCGCGTGGGTCGGATTTGGCACCTGCTCCCATGACTGGCCGGACTGCTCCGGACAGGAGGCTCATGGGTGGTTGCCGGGACTTCAACGGGCCGTTCCCTCAGTCCCTCGTGATGAGCAGGACCAAGCCTAGGCGTGCTGTCTCACCATGTGCACACCGATTCCACGATGTGGATCGAAAAAGATCAGCGATCGCGCAGCAGGCTGCCGAGCACGTCGACGACGCCGGCGGGACCGTCGACCACCAGGTCGGCGAGGTCGACGAGGTCGGGCTGCTCGGTGGACGCCGAGCAGATCACCAGGCCGGGCAGCCCCTCCTCCCGGAGGTCACGGACAGCCTCGAAGGCCTCGATGTCGCCGAGGTCGTCGCCGCCGAAGACGATGCCCTTGGCCTGCTGCTCGGCCACGAAGGTGCGCACCGCCTGGCCCTTGTGCATGTCGCCCGAGCGGATCTCGACCACGTTGCGACCCGGCTCGATGGTGAGGTGGTGGCGCTCGGCGAGCGTGGTGAGCGGGGCGACGATCCGCTCGAAGGCACCCGTCGGGTCGTCCATCCGGCGGGTGTGCACCGCGACGGCGAGGCCCTTCTCCTCGATGTAGGCCTCGGCCGCGTCTGCCCGACGGAGGACGCCGGGCAGCTCGCGCTCGAAGCTCGCGAGGCCGGCCGGGGGCCGCGGAGAGAGGATGCGCTGCTCGGTCGAGGACCAACGCTCGTTGCCGTACTGGCCGAAGACGAAGAGCTCGGCGCCGCGGTCGAGCATGGCGTTGCCGAGCGCGTCGAGGTCGCCCATGGCGATGGCCTGCCGGGCGGGGCGACCGGTGATGACCGCGACGGCCCGGACCACCTCGGCGAGCTCGAGCAGCACACCGGGGGCACCCGGGTGCAGCCGGGCGGCCTCGGGGTCGTCGACCACCGGCGACAGCGTGCCGTCGAAGTCGAGACCGACCACGGCGCCGTCGAGGACCTCCCGGACGGCGTCGTAGTGCTCACGGGCGGCTGCGGAGGTGAACTCCATGGGCTCAGCCAACCACGCGACGCCGGTCGGCGCCGAACCGTCCCGAATCCGGGCGGTCGGCGACGGCAGGTCAGCGAGGAGCGTCGGTGGTGAGGATGACTGTCAGCCGGTCGCGCTTCATCACGCCCACGGCGGGAGCCGTGCGCTTGATGCCGAGGTCGAGGGCCAGCTGCTTGCCGGCCGCCTTGAGCCGGGGCGGGAAGTAGACCGTCGTGGTCGGGATGACGCCGTACCAGTTGTCCTCGCCGACGACCGCCCAGCCGACCTGGGTGGCCTTGGCCGCGGTGCCGGCGGCGAGGCCCTTGATGCCGGAGTTGTTGAACACCTCGACGTAGACCTCGCCGCGCTTGAGCTGCGGCGTCGGCTTGGGCGTCGGGGTGCTGCTCGGGGTCGGCTCCTCGCTCGGCGACTGGTCGGCGCTGGCGATCGTCGCGGTGTCGACGCGGCGCTCGGTCGGCGCCTCGTCGCGGGTCGCGAGGAAGGTGATCGAGGCCATCGCGACGGCGATGACCGACAGCATCACGAGAGGGGACGGGAAGGCGACGCCCTGCTCGTCACGAGGACGGAGGGAGGGGCGGCCCGGACTGGGGAAGGAGGCCATGGGGAAGATGCCGATCGTGAGGTGGGTGGTCAGATCTCGCGGTGTCAGATCTCGAAGCCGAGGCGGCGGGCGGAGCGCTGGCGCTGGCGCGAGGCACGCAGCCGGCGGAGGCGGCGGACCAGCAGCGGGTCGGCCTCGAGGGCCTCGGGGCGGTCGATGAGGGCGTTGAGGACCTGGTAGTAGCGGGTGGAGGACATGTCGAACTTCTCGCGGACGGCCTGCTCCTTGGCACCGGCGTACTTCCACCAGTGGCGCTCGAACTCGAGGATCTCGCGGTCGCGGTCGCTCAGCCCGGCAACAGTCTCCTGCTCGGCTGCGATGTGCTTCGCTGCGTCCATGTGACTCTCCTCGTCGACCCCACGTCCACCCGGTTGCGAGTGGACTGCGGTCAGTCTAGGCGACGAACGACAACGATGTCATTCGCCTCCGGCGAGTCGTCTGGACAAACCCGAGGTTCTTCCGCGATGGCACGCAAGGGGCACCGGAGGGACACCGCGGGGTGAGCTGCACGTCACCGGGGCTCGATAGGGTCGCGGGGTGAGCCCGACTCCGCAGGCAGACCTCGTGATCGTGGCCAACCGGCTGCCGGTGGACCGCGTCCACCTGCCCGACGGCGAGGTGTCGTGGCGGCGCTCCCCCGGCGGGCTCGTCTCCGCCCTCGAGCCGGTGATGCGCGCCAACGACGGCGCCTGGATCGGCTGGCCGGGTGCCGCCGACGACGACGCGTTCGAGCCGTTCGTCGAGGACGGGCTCTCCCTGGTGCCGGTGTCGATGAGCGCGCAGGAGGTCGAGGAGTTCTACGAGGGCTTCTCCAACGGCACCCTGTGGCCGCTCTACCACGACGTGGTCGCCAAGCCGGAGTTCCACCGCGAGTGGTGGGAGTCCTACGTCGCGGTCAACCAGCGCTTCGCCGACAAGGCCGCCGAGGTCGCCGCCGACCATGCGACGGTCTGGGTGCAGGACTACCAGCTCCAGCTCGTGCCGCAGATGCTCCGCGACCAGCGGCCCGACCTGCGCATCGGCTTCTACCTCCACATCCCGTTCCCGCCGGCCGAGCTGTTCTCCCAGCTGCCGTGGCGCCGCCAGATCCTCGAGGGGCTGCTGGGCGCCGACCTGATCGGCTTCCAGCTGCCGGGCGCCGCGGCCAACTTCGTACGCCTCGTGCGCAGCCGGGTGGGCCACAAGACGCACCGCGACACCATCTACCTCCCCGACGGACGACCTGTGAAGGCGACCGCCTTCCCGATCTCGATCGACACCGCCGGCTTCGAGGAGCTGGCCCGGTCCGAGAGCGTGGAGAAGCGGGCGGCGGAGATCCGCGAGGCGCTGGGCAACCCGCGCCGGATCTTCCTGGGCGTCGACCGGCTCGACTACACTAAGGGCATCTACTCGCGGCTGCGCGCCTTCGGCGAGCTCGTGCGCGACCGCAAGCTCGACGTCGAGGACGCCGTCTTCCTGCAGGTGGCCACGCCGTCGCGCGAGCGGGTCGAGCAGTACCGCATCCTCCGCGAGGAGATCGAGCGCCTCGTCGGCGGGATCAACGGCGACCACGGCCGCATCGGCCGCCCGGCGATCTCCTACATGCACTCCTCCTACCCGCGCGAGGAGATGGCCGCGCTCTACCGCGCGGCCGACATCATGGTGGTCACGCCCTTCCGCGACGGGATGAACCTCGTCGCCAAGGAGTACGTCGCCTGCCGGGTCGACGACGACGGCGCGCTCGTGCTCTCGGAGTTCGCCGGCGCGGCCCAGGAGCTTCGGCAGGCGTGGCTGGTCAACCCCTACGACATCGACGGGATGAAGGCCGCCCTGCTCGAGGCCTACGCCGCCGACGAGAAGGACGTCTCGCGCCGGATGCGGGCCATGCGCAAGACCGTCGTCCAGAACGACGTGGCCAAGTGGGCCCGCGACTTCCTCCAGGAGCTCGAGGCGCTGCCCGAGCACCACGACAAGACCGTACGGCAGTCGCGCTCGCGCTGAGGTCAGGCGGTCTGTTCGGCCGACGCGGCGGCGGTGGCGTCCTGCGCCACCATGATCTCCTCGATCTCCTTGACCAGGCGCGGGGCGAGCCGCGGCCAGGACGGGTCGTAGCCGTAGGTCTCGGCCAGGCCCACCGCCGAGCGGGTGCCGTCGAGGATGTCGACGTCGCGCGGGGCGATCAGTCCCGGGTGCACGACACCCACGGCCTCCGAGACCTTGAGCAGGTCGCGGCGCATCGACCGGATGTAGTTGGCCGCGCGGACGCTCTTGAGGCTGACGTCGAGACCGCGGGTGTAGCGCGGGTTCTGCGTGGCGATGCCCACCGGGCAGTGGTCGGTGTGGCACTTCTGGGCCTGGATGCAGCCGATCGACATCATCGCCTCGCGGCCGGCGTTGACCATGTCGACACCGAGCGCGAAGGCGACCACCGCGTTCTCCGGGATGCCGAGCTTGCCGGCGCCGACGAAGACCACGTCGTCGCACAGCCCAGCGGCCGCGAACCGCTTGTAGACCTCGGCGAACCCGATCCGGAAGGGGTAGGCCACGGAGTCGGCGAAGATCATCGGCGCGGCACCCGTGCCGCCCTCGCCGCCGTCGATGTTGACGAAGTCGACGCCCCGGCCACCACGCGACATCTCGGTGACGAGCTCGTCCCACATCGTCAAGTTGCCCACGGCCGACTTGATGCCGACCGGCAGCCCGGTCGCCTGGGCGACCGACTCGACGAAGTCGAGCATCGAGTCGACGTCGTGGAAGACCGCGTGACGACTGGGCGAGGCGCAGTCGACGCCCTCGGGGATGCCGCGGATCTCGGCGATCTCCTTGCTCACCTTCTCGCCCGGGAGCATGCCGCCGAGGCCCGGCTTGGCGCCCTGGCTCAGCTTGACCTCGATGGCCCGGACCGGTGCCGACTGCACGAGGTCGACGAGGCGGCCGAGGTCGAAGCGGCCGTGCTCGTCGCGGCAGCCGAAGTAGGACGTGCCGATCTGGAAGACCACGTCGCCGCCGTGGCGGTGGTGCGGCGACAGCGCGCCCTCACCGGTGTTCTGCAGGCAACCGGCCATCGCGGCGCCCTTGTTCAGGGACTCGATGGCCTTGCCCGACAGCGAGCCGAAGCTCATCCCGGAGATGTTGACCACGGAGCTCGGCCGGAAGGCGTGCGTACGGCCGCGCGGGCCGCCCATCACCTTCGCGCACGGCAGCACGATCTCCTCCTGGGCGTGCGGCATCACCGCGGCACCCGGACCGGTGAAGGTGCGGTGCTTGATGATCGGGTAGCCCTCGCCGTTCTCGACGTCGTTGTCGGTGCCGAACCCGAAGTAGTTGTTCTCCAGCTTCGAGCTGGCATAGACCCAGCGCCGCTGGTCGCGGCTGAACGGTCGCTCCTCGTCGTTGTTGGTGACGATGTACTGCCGCAGCTCGGGCCCGAACCTCTCCAGGAAGAAGCGGGCATGGCCGACCACCGGGAAGTTGCGGATGATCGCGTGCTTGCTCTGGACCAGGTCGTGCACCGTCGTGGCGGCCGCAGCCGCAGCGGTGCCGCCCAGGATCGCGTACCTCCACCTCATGGGTCGTTCCTAGCCCTCGCGACACGGGTTGTCGAGGCTAGGCGAGCTCCCCGCGTGCCAGGCTCACACCCGAGTGGGTGGGGTCGCCGTCGTCGGGCTCGACCGAGATGTCGACGATCCGGTAGCCCTCGTCGATCAGGCCGAGGGGGACGTCGAACTCGCCGGTGTCGCCCTCGGCGAGCACGCCCAGCGCGACCATGCGCGACCCGTCGACGTTGATCAGCCACACCTCGTGGAAGCCGTCCTCGTCGCCGAGCTCGCGGGCCGCGACCCGCAGCGTCACGGTGTCCTTGGAGCGTACGGCGCTCGCCTCGCCCCGCGGGGCGTCGCTGTCGAGCGCGGTCAGGTCGGCGGCGGCCACCACCGTGCCGCGGTCAACCGGCGGGGCCGGGTCGTCGACGCTGAGCCGGCCACCGACGACGCCGGCGACCAGGGTCACCGCGGCCGCGGCGCCGGCCAGCCAGAGCGGCACGCCGCTGCGACGTCGCTCGGCGGCGGCGATCGGGACGACGGGCGCCGCTGCCGGAGGCTGCTCGGAGCGTCGGGCCTCGGCGAGCACCCGTGCGCGTACGCCGGCGGGCGCGGGCGTCAGCGGCTCGCCGGCGGCAGCGAGGTCGTGCACGTCGGAGAGTGCCTCGACGAGTGCACGGCACTCGGCACAGGCGTCGACGTGGGTGCGCACGTCGGCGTCGACCTCGGCAGGGTCGAGGGCGAGGCCCGCGAGGACCTCGAGATCAGGATGAGCCATCGCGCACCTCCTCCAGTCGTCGGTGCAGCTCGATCAGGCCGCGCCGCAGGTGGCTCTTGACGGTGCCCAGGGGTAGTTCGGTGCGCTCGGCGATCTGGATGTGGGTGAGGTCGTCCCAGAAGGCGAGCCGCAGGATCGTGCCACGCGGGTCGGCCATCTCCTCGACCGCCTGCCGCACGACCAGGCGCTCGGCGAGGTCGGCGTCCTCACCGTCGCGGTCCGGAGCGGCCGCGACGACGGCCACCGACCGGCGTACGTCTCGGGCGCGCTCGGCACGGCGGTCGGCCACCTTGTGGCGAGCGATGCCGATCAGCCAGCCCGGCAGGGCCCCCGGCGACGGGGTGAGGGTGTGACGGCTGCGCCACGCCGCGATGAACACCTGCTGCGTGACCTCCTCGGCGTCGTGCGAGTCACCGAGAGCACGGAGGGCGTAGGTGTGCACGAGCGCGGACCAGCGGTCGAAGACCTCGGCGAGGCCGTCGGGGTCGCCGGAGACCAGCCGTCGGGCGAGCACGGTGACGGCGTCGTCGTGCGCCTCCCCCACCAGCGCTCCGTCGGTCACGGGGTCACCGTAACGAAGCCGTCGCGGGACGGGGAGGGTGACCGCGGACGTTGCGCCCGACACCACGCCTCCCCGTCCCCACACTCCGCCTCCGTCAGAGGTCGATCGGGCGCAGCACGTGGTCGATGCCGTGCGCGACCTGCTTGTTGCCCTTGTTGAGGTCGAGGGCCTTGAGCACGGCCATCGGGTCGGTGTCGTTCTTGTCCTTGTCCTTGAGCGTGACGGACACGCTCGGCTTGGTGCGGACCTTGACCTTGATGGTCTTGCCGGCCGCGGTCATCAGCTTGGCGCCGTTGGCCTTGAGGACCTTGTTGCTGGTGAGGGTCTTGCCAGGGACGACGTGGTAGAGCAGCACCGTCTCGATGGTGTCCACACCGGCGAGGCCGACGAGCGTGTCGAAGATCTTCTTCTCGCTCTTGATGTTCTGGCCGGTGAGGTCCTTGGCGAGCAGGCGGAAGGCCTGGTCGGTCGGGGCGAACACCGTGAGCCGCTTCGACCCGTCGGCGAGCAGCGCGACCGGGGAGTCCGGCTTCGCCGCGACCACCGCGAGCGCTGCCTCGGTCACGATGTCGAAGTCGGACTTGTCCTTGTCGAACTGGTTGCCGTCGGACGTCAGCAGTGCGGCGAGGCTGTCCTCGCCGGCGGCCTTGGCGCTGGCCGCGGGGGCCGTTGCCGTGACGGCACCGAGGGCGAGGGCCGAGACGGCCAGGATGGCGGGAACGCGACGCTTCATGGGGCAGTCCTTCCGTCGGGGGCGCCCGATGTGGCGCCCTGTCAGCCCCTTCTCCCGCCGGAGCGCCGCACTGGATGCACCTGCCCGTAGATTTCTTCCATGGATCTGATCCCCACGCCTGATCAGGTGGTCTCGGCAGCGGGCAACGTCGCGCACACCCTGCTCTACGGCGGCCTGGCCGACCTGCGGCCGATGCCGCGCACGCTGATCGACGACGGGGAGCTGCGCGAGGTCTACCACTACCGCCCCGCCAAGGGCGTCGTGGAGACTGGCGACCCGGTCCTGCTGGTCACGCCGCTGGCCGCACCCGCGCTCTGCTTCGACCTGCGACGCGACTGCTCTCTCGTCGAGCACCTGGTGACGCAGGGGCGCCCGACCTACCTGCTGGAGTACGGGCAGGTGTCCTTCAAGAACCGCGCGCTCGGCGTGGAGCACTGGGTGGACGAGGTGCTGCCCGAGGCGATCAGGGCCGTGCACGAGCACTCCAGTGGCCGGGGCGTGCACCTCGTCGGGTGGAGCCTCGGCGGCATCTTCGCCCTCCTCGTGGCCGCCGACCGGACTGACCTCCCCATCGCCTCGCTCACCGTGCTCGGCTCCCCCGTCGACGTCACCAAGGTGCCGCTGGTGGCGCCGGTGCGGCCGCTGCTGAACCTGACCCAGGGCCGCGGCGCGATCACCCGTGCCTACCGCGCGCTCGGCGGCGTGCCGGTGCCGCTGGTCAACTGGGCCTTCACGGCCGCCTCGGCGCAGAAGGTCGTCACCAAGCCGCTGGCCGTGCTCACCCACCTCGACGACACCGACTTCCTCGCCCAGCTCGAGGCGGTCAGCCGCTTCATGTCGAGCATGACGGCCTACCCGGGCCGGACGTTCGGGCAGCTCTACCACCGCTTCGTGAAGGGCAACGCGCTCGCGAAGGGCCAGATGGAGGTGGGCGAGCGCACCATCGACCTGGCGGCGATCACCGTGCCGGTGCTCGTCTTCGCCGGCAACACCGACGGCATTGCCCCGCTCCCCGCCGTACGAGCCGTGGTGCCGCTGCTCTCGGGCTCCGAGCAGGTGCGCTTCGAGGTCGTCCCCGGCGGGCACCTCGGCATGCTCACCGGTCGCGCCGCCCGCGGCACGACGTGGCAGGTCATCGACGAGTGGGTGGCGCAGTGGTCGCGCGGCGAGGTGGCGATGAAGGCCGCTCCGGCCAAGAAGGCGCCCGCGAAGAAGGCCGCTGCCAAGAAGACGGCACCGGCCAAGAGGGCCGCTGCCAAGAAGGCGCCCGCGAAGAAGGCCGCTCCCGCCAAGAAGGCGGCAGCGAAGAAGGCGTCCGCCAAGAAGGCGGCACCTGCGAAGAAGGCGGCCCCCAGGAAGACCGCTGCGAAGAAGGCGACGGCCGAGACCATCGGCTCGAACCCGACCCGCCGCTACGGCTCTGCCGGCTCCCGCGCGCTGGGCGCCCGATGACGGCGACCACCTCCCGCGACGAGGCGTCGCGGCTGCCGCGAGGCGTGCGGATCGGCTACGGCAGCGGGTCGGTCGCGACCGGTGCGTTCGGCACGGTCCCGGGCCTGATGCTGCTGCCGTACCTCACCGACGAGCTCGGCATCGCCGCGCTGTGGGCGGGCGTGATCGTCTTCCTGCCGAAGGCCTGGGACGTGGTGCTCAACCCGGTCGCCGGGCGGGTCAGCGACCGGACGATCGACCCGGCGGGTCCGCGCCGGCCGTGGCTGATCCGGGCCGGGCTGATGCTGGCCGGCGCCTTCGCCCTGATCTTCGCGGCGCCCGACCTCGGGAGCGCGGCGCTCGAGGCGACGTGGGTGCTGGTGTTCTTCGTGCTCGCGGCGTCGGCGTACGCCTTCTTCCAGGTGCCCTACGTCGCGATGCCCGCCGAGATCACCACGTCGTACGACGAACGCACCCGGCTGATGACGTGGCGGGTCGCGATCCTGGCGTTCACGATCATGCTGGCCGGTGCGACCGCGCCCGTGATCCGCGACGCGGTCGGCGGGCGCGACGGCTACCGCGTGATGGGTGTCGTGATGGCGGTGCTCATCGTGGTCGGCGTGGTGAGCGCGTGGTGGGGCACCCGGAACGCCCCGATCGGTGCGGTCGGCGCGGGTGCGGGCTCGCTGCGCGAGCAGCTGCGGATCATCGGGCAGGCGCGCGACTTCCGGGTGCTGCTGACGACGTTCGTGCTCCAGGCGCTCGCGACGGGCTGCATGCTGGCGGGCGTCGCCTACGTCGCCGAGGACCTCTTCGACAGCACCGGTGCGGCCACGATCCTCTTCGTCTGCTTCGTCGGGCCGGCGCTCCTGCTCACGCCGCTGTGGGCGCGATGGGGCGAGCAGGTCGGCAAGAAGCAGGGCTACGTCGCCGCCTCTCTGGTGCTCGCCGCCGGCGCCGCGCTCGCGATGCTGTCGCGTGGCGGCAACGACGTGTGGACCTTCATCGCGACCGGGCTGGTCGGCGTCGGCTACGCCGGGTGCCAGGTCTTCCCCATGGCGATGCTGCCCGACGTGGCCGCGGTCGACGCCGCGCGGACCGGCGAGAACCGGGCCGGTGTCTACACCGGCGTCTGGACGGCCGGCGAGACCCTGGGCCTGGCCCTCGGGCCGGCGCTCTACGCGTTGATGCTGGCGCTCGGCGGCTACCTCTCGAGCGAGGGCCGCGACATCAGCCAGCCCGACTCCGCGTTGACCGCCATCGCGCTCGGCTTCTCGATCGTGCCCGCCCTGCTGACCCTCGCCAGCCTCTGGTGGCTGCGCCAGTACGCCCTCGACCCCGCCGACGTGGCGGCTGCGGAAGGAGCCGTCTCGTGAGCGACCCCCTCGAGCGACTGAAGTCGTTGCAGGGAGCCGACCTGCCGGTGCACGGCGGCCGCACGCTGGCCTACGTGTACGACTCCGGCGACGCCGAGGTCGATCGCGTCGGCGCCGAGGCGGTCGCGGCCTACGCCGCGTCCAACGCCCTCGACCCGACCGCGTTCCCGTCGCTGCTCCAGATGGAGAACGAGCTCGTCGGCTTCGCGTGCGACCTGCTCGACGCACCGCCGAGCGCCGTCGGCACGGTCACCTCGGGCGGGACGGAGTCGATCCTGCTCGCCGTGCAGGGGGCCCGTGACAGCCGGCCCGACGTCGCGCGGCCGCGAATGGTGCTGCCGGCGACCGCGCACGCGGCGTTCCACAAGGCGGCGCACTACTTCGGCGTCGATGCCGTCCTGGTCCCGGTCGGCCCGGACTTCCGCGCCGACGCCGCCGAGATGGCCGCGGCGATCGACGAGTCCACCGTGCTGGTCGTCGCCAGCGCACCGTCGTACGCCCACGGGGTGGTGGACCCGGTCGTCGAGATCGCCGCCGCAGCGGCCGCACGCGGCGTGCGCTGCCACGTCGACGCCTGCATCGGCGGCTGGGTGCTGCCGTACGCCGCCCGCCTGGGGCGTGCCGTGCCACCGTGGACCTTCGCCGTCGAGGGCGTCACGTCGATCTCGGTCGACACCCACAAGTACGCCTACGCCCCCAAGGGCACCTCGCTGCTGCTGCACCGCGACCCCGGGCTGCGCAAGCCGCAGTTCTTCGCCTCGGCGGCGTGGCCGGGCTACACGATGCTCAACGCCACGACCCAGTCGACGCGGTCGGGCGGCCCGATCGCCGGCACCTGGGCGGTCGTGCAGCAGATCGGCGACGAGGGCTACCTCGACCTGGCCGCGCAGGCCCTCGAGGCCGTCGACGCGATCGTGTCGTACGTCGACGCGGAGCCCGCCCTGCGGCTGCTCGTCGAGCCCGACTCCACCCTCGTCACCCTTGCCACCGACGACTCGCTCGACCCGTTCACGCTGACCGACGAGCTGGTCGCGCGCGGGTGGTACGTCCAGCCCCAGCTGTCCTTCGGCGACGACGGGCCGAGCATCCACCTCTCGGTCAGCGCCGGCACGAAGGCGCACGTCGACGAGTTCGGCGACGCCCTGCGCGATTCGGTGAAGGCCGCCCAGGAGGTCGGGCCGGTCGCCGTCGACGCCGAGGTGGTCGCCTTCATCGAGGCGCTCGACCCCGCCGCGCTGGGCGACGACGACTTCGACGGCCTGCTCGCCGCGTCCGGACTGGTGGGCGCGTCGGCCGACGGTGACCTCGAGCTGCCGACCCGGATGGCCGAGGTCAACGCGATGCTCGACGTGGCCTCCCCCGCGATGCGCGAGGCACTGCTCAAGGCGTTCCTCGACCGGCTGCAGAGGCCTGCACGATGAGCAGCCTCCACGGCCTCGTGGAGAAGGGCCTCGTGGCGCCGGACTGGGCCGAGGCGCTGGCGCCGGTCGACGACCGGATCGCGGCGATGGGTGAGTTCCTGCGGGCCGAGGTGGCCGCCGGGCGGGGCTACCAGCCCGAGGGCGACCGGGTCTTCCGGGCCTTCCAGCGCCCGCTCGCCGACGTACGCGTCCTCGTCGTCGGGCAGGACCCCTACCCCAACCCGTCGCACCCGATCGGGCTGAGCTTCGCCGTCGAGCGGCACGTGTGGCCGCTGCCGCCGAGCCTGGTGAACATCTACGTCGAGCTGCGCGACGACCTCGGGATCGTGCCGCCGAAGCACGGCGACCTGTCGGCGTGGGCCGACCAGGGCGTGATGCTGCTCAACAGGTCGCTGACCGTGCGGCCCGGCGACTCCAACAGCCATGCCGGCAAGGGCTGGGAGGCGATCACCGAGCGCGCCATCACGGCGCTCGCCGAGCGCGGCGGACCGGTCGTCGCGATCCTGTGGGGCCGCCACGCCCAGGCGCTCAAGCCGCTCCTCGGGCCGATCCCGTGGGTGGAGTCGGTGCACCCCTCGCCGCTCAGCGCGCGCCGCGGCTTCTTCGGGTCGAAGCCCTTCAGCCGCGTCAACCGACTGCTGGAGGAGCAGGGTGCCGAGCCGGTCGACTGGACGCTGCCGGCGTACGACGACGTACCTCCTCGGTAGTCCAGTGGCAGGTGGTCGTCGGGACGTGTCGTCCGCCACCACTTGCCACTGGACTACACCGGGAATATAGTTGAATCCCGTACTATTGAGGATGTCATGAACGCACGCATGCCTGCCCTGTACATCGGCCACGGTGCGCCGCCTCTGCTCGACGACCCGATCTGGTCGGGGCAGCTCGCCGCCTGGGCCAGGGACCTGCCGCGCCCGAAGGCGATCCTCATCGTGAGCGCGCACTGGGAGTCGGCGCCGGTCAGCCTGACCGCGAACTTCGCGCCGCTGGTCTACGACTTCGGCGGGTTCGCGCCGAAGTACTACCAGATGACCTACGAGACGCCGGACTCCTCCGCGCTGGCCCAGCGGGTCGCGGCGATGATGCCGACCACCGAGCCGGTGCACCAGCACACCTCTCGCGGCCTCGACCACGGCGCGTGGGTGCCGCTGAAGATCATGTTCCCCAAGGGCGACATCCCGGTCCTCCAGATGTCCCTGCCGACCGACGACCCGCACCGCCTGATGCAGCTCGGCGAGCGGCTGCGCCCACTGCGCGACGAGGGCGTGCTGATCATCGGCTCGGGCTTCCTCACCCACGGCCTGCCGTTCCTCAAGGACTGGAGCATCGACGCCGCGGCCCCCGGCTGGAGCAAGGACTTCGACCTGTGGGCGGCCGACGCGATGACCCGCGGCGACGTCGACCTGCTGTCCGACTACAAGGCCAAGGCGCCCGGCATGCCGTACGCCCACCCGACCGTCGAGCACTACACGCCGCTCTTCGTGACCCTCGGTGCTGCGACGACGGCCGACGAGCCGGGCATCCAGGTCATCGACGGCTACTGGATGGGGCTGTCCAAGCGGTCGCTGCAGGTCGCTTGACGGGTCGCCGACGAAGGAGGCGGCTCGAAGTCGAGCGAGGTCGAGTGCGCCCCCGACCGAGGTACGAGGTCGTGACGGCGTGTATCGAGATCCGGATAGGTTGAGAGGATGCGCGTCCTCTCGATCCAGTCCCACGTCGCCTACGGCCACGTCGGCAACTCCGCAGCCGTCTTCCCGCTCCAGCGCCTCGGCCACGAGGTGTGGCCCGTGCTCACGGTGAACTTCTCCAACCACACCGGGTACGGCGCCTGGCGCGGGCCGCTGATCCCGGCGGACGACGTCCGTGAGGTCGTCACCGGGATCGGCGAGCGCGGAGCCTTCGAGACCTGCGACGCGGTGCTCTCGGGCTACCAGGGGTCGCCGGAGATCGCGGACGTCATCGTCGACGCGGTCGCGCAGGTGAAGGCGGCCAACCCGGCGGCGACGTACACCTGCGACCCGGTGATGGGCAACGCGACCTCGGGGTGCTTCGTGAACCCCGCGATCCCGCCGAAGTACCGCTCGACGGTCATCCCCGTCGCCGACGTGCTGACGCCCAACCAGTTCGAGCTCGGCTTCATCACCGACAACGACGCGCTCAGCGGCGCGTCCGCGCTGGCGGACATCCTGGCCGCCGCCGAGGAGGTGCGCGCCCTCGGGCCGGCGACCGTGCTGGTCACCTCCGTGATTCGCGAGGGAGCGCCCGAGGACGTCATCGAGATGCTGGCGGTCACCGGCGACGGCGCCTGGCTGGTGACCACGCCCCGCCTGCCGATGAAGGCCAACGGTTCGGGTGACATCACCGCCGCGCTCTTCACCGCGCACCTCAAGGACACCGGGTCGGCCGCGGACGCCCTCGCCCGGACGGCGTCCTCGGTCTTCGCGGTGCTCAAGGAGACCCTCGACTCCGGCGAGCGCGAGCTGCGCCTGGTCGCCGCCCAGGGCGCCATCGCCGCGCCGGCGTGCGAGTTCGAGGTCGAGCAGGTGCGTTGAGCCGGTGACAGGAATCGAACCCGCGACATCATTATTACAAGTAATGCGCTCTACCAACTGAGCTACACCGGCGGTGCGCCCACAGGCGCGGCGGCAATCCTAGTCAGCGGGTCCGGGCTGCGAGGATGGGGCCCGTGAGCCTCCTCCACCTCCCTCACCACGACGGCTCGCCTCTCTACGTCGGGGACGAGGCGCCGACGCTGGGCGACACCGTGACCGTCCGGGTGCGCACGCGAGCCGACGACCCGGTGGACGCGGTCTGGCTGCGGACGACGTACGACGCCGAGCCGGTCTTCCACCCGATGACCGCGACGACCGAGGGCGACACGGTCTGGTGGGAGGGCGCGCTGCCGGTGCACAACCCGGTGACGCACTACCGCTTCCTCGTCGTCCGTGGTGACGACCAGGACTGGCTGACCGGCGCCGGCATCGTGGGCCACGACCTGCCCGATGCCGCGGACTTCCGGCTGGCCGCCTACCCCGCCGCCCCCGACTGGGGCCGCGACGGCGTCGTCTACCAGGTCTTCCCCGACCGCTTCGCACGCTCCGCAGCGGCCGACGGCCGACCCAGCCCCGACTGGGCGCTGCCCGCGGAGTGGGACGAGGAGGTCGCGTTCGAGCCGGACGACCCGCGCACCCCGATGCAGCTCTTCGGCGGCGACCTCGACGGCCTCACCGAGCACCTCGACCACGTCGCCGAGGTCGGCGCCGACATCGTCTACACGACGCCCGTCTTCCCCGGCGAGAGCAACCACCGCTACAACGCCACCACCTTCACCGAGGTCGACCCGCTGCTCGGCGGCGACGAGGCGTACGACCGGCTCAGCACCGCGGTGCACGAGCGCGGCTGGCGGATCCTCGGCGACCTCACCACCAACCACACCGGCGACACCCACGAGTGGTTCCTCGCCGCGGCCGACGACCCTCTGGACCCGCGGCGGACCTACTACTACTTCGGCGACGACGGCACCTACGCGTGCTGGATGGGCCACGGCACCCTGCCGAAGATCAACCACGCCGACCCCGACCTGCGCGCCGCGATGGTCGAGGGACCCGACTCCGTGGTAGGTCGCTGGCTCCGGCCGCCGTACGACGTCGACGGCTGGCGCATCGACGTGGCCAACATGACCGGCCGGCTCGGGCCGATCGACGTGGCCCACGACGTGGCCCGCGCCGCCCGCGCCACCGCCGCGGAGCTGCGCGAGGACCCGTGGGTCATCGGCGAGCACAACCACGACGCGACCGGCGACGTCGACGGCGACGGTTGGCACGGCACGATGAACTACTCCGGCTTCTCCTGGCCGGTCTGGTCGTGGCTGCGCGACCCGTCCTCACCGGCCCGCGCCTTCGGCCGCCCGGTGCCGGTCCCCCGACGCGACGGCACCGCCGTGGTCGACACCTTCCGCGCCTGGCAGGGCACCCTCGGCTGGCGCGCCACCGCCAACAGCTGGAACATCCTCGGCTCCCACGACTCCGCCCGCATCCGCACCGTCGTCGGCGGCGAGGCGGCCGTGCACCGGGTTGCGGCCGGCCTGCAGTTCACCATGCCCGGCGTGCCGATGGTCTTCGCCGGCGACGAGCTCGGGCTGGAGGGAGTCAACGGCGAGGACGCGCGCCGCACCATGCCGTGGGCCTCGCGCGACTCGTGGGACCGCGCCACCCTGACGACGTACGCCGACCTGGCGAGGCTGCGACGGGCCCGTCCCGCCCTCCGGCGCGGAGGCCTGCGCTGGGCACACGTCGACACCGACACGATCGCCTACCTGCGCGAGCACGAGGCGGGCTCGCTGCTGGTCGTGGCACGGAGGGCTGCCGGCCCGGCCTTCGACCTGCCCGTCGGCGCGGCGGAGTACCTGTTCGGCTCCGAGCCCGGCGGAGCGGACCTCGCGCCCGGCCCCGACGGCGTACGGGTGCCGGGGGCGGACGGTCCGCGGCTCGACGTCTGGGCCCTCGCCACGGAGTAGCGTTCAGCCATGGCCATGCGGATCGTCGCCAGCCGGCCCGACCCGGCGATCCTCAGCCTGCCGTGGGACACCCCGCTCGAGGAGTGGCCCGACGACGTCGTCGTACCCCTGCCGCGCGGCCTGTCGCGCCACATCGTGCGCATCGTGCGGCTGCGCGACCGGGTCTACGCCGTCAAGGAGACGCAGGACGACATCGCGTTCCGCGAGTACCGGATGCTGCGCGACCTCCAGCGGATGGGCATGCCCGCGGTCCTCCCCCAGGGAGTGGTCACCGGGCGCGAGGACCCGAACGGCGACGAGCTCCCTGCCGCGCTGATCACCCAGCACCTGCAGTTCTCGCTCCCCTACCGCAGCCTCTTCAGCCGCGGCGCGACCGTGGCCGACGTGCCGGTGCTCATCGACGCCATCGTGGTGCTCCTCGTGCGCCTGCACCTGGCCGGCTTCTACTGGGGCGACGTCTCGCTCTCCAACGTGCTGTTCCGGCGCAACGCCGGCGAGTTCGCCGCCTACCTGGTCGACGCCGAGACCGGTGAGCTGCACGAGGCGGTGAGCGACCGGATGCGGGACTACGACATCTCGGTCGGCTGCGAGAACATCTTCGCCGAGCTGATGGACCTCAGCGCGAGCGGCGCCGTGCAGCAGCCCATCGACGGCTTCGAGATCGTCGAGCACCTCCGCTCGCGATACGAGGCGCTCTGGGGCGAGCTCACCGACCTCGAGGAGTTCCGCGTCGACGAGATGTGGCGCATCGAGCAGCGCGTCGAGCGGCTCAACGACCTCGGCTTCGACGTCGACGAGCTCGACATCGTCACCGACCTCGGCGGCGACACGATCCGCATCCAGCCGAAGGTGGTCGACCTCGGCCACCACACGCGTGAGGTCCAGGCGCTCACCGGCATGAACGTCGAGGACAACCAGGCCCGGCGGCTGCTCAACGACCTGGCCTCCTTCACCGCGGCCCTCGACCTGGGCCGCGAGGACAAGCACCTCGTCGCCAGCCGGTGGATGACCCAGATCTTCGAGCCGATCATGGCCATGATCCCGCCCGACGCGACCGGCAAGCTCGAGCCCGCCGAGATCTTCCACGAGATCCTCGAGCACCGCTGGTACCTCTCGGAGAAGGCGGGCCGGCAGGTCGACCTCCACGAGACCGCGCGCGACTACATCGACACGTTCCTCACCGCGCGACCTGACGAGGCGATCACGGGGCAGGAGTGAGCGCCTCCGCGGCGCTGGGCTGGACCGGCTCCCAGTCGCCGACCCGCCAGGTCCCGTCGGTGCGCAGGCGCACCCACTGCAGTCCGACCGGGCGTCCTTCGGCGTAGGTGACGAGACTGACGTCGGCGTTGCGGCGCGGCTTGCTGCCGCGCGCGATTGCGTACGCCGCCCCGCCGGTCGTGCCGTTGGTCCACGTGTAGCCGATGCTGCCGTCCTCGCCCTCGACCGCCTCGGGGCCTGCCTGGACGTGGGTGTGGCCGCCGACGACGAGGTCCACGCACCCGCGGGCGAGCGCCTCGCGGCCGAGGTTGGCGTCGTGGACCAGCACGGTGCTGACCCGCTCCCCGTCCTCCATCGCCGCACAGGCGGTGTCGGCCAGGCGCTCGCCCACCTCGGCGAAGCTGAGACCGGTCTCGTCGCGCCAGCTGCCGAGACCGCTGCTGCGTGGGTCGTCGACGCCGAGCAAGGTGCCTCCCCAGGGCGCCTCGACCGGCTCGCTGTCGAGCATGGTCCAGCCGAGGTCCGCCAGGTAGCCGCTGACGAAGGTGCCGTGGTCGTGGTTGCCGGCGACGGCGAAGCGGTCCCAGTCGTCAAAGGCGCCGGCCAGCGAGTCGAGGCTGAACGCCTCCCACGGCTGCCCTGTGGAGGTGTCGTCCCCTGCGTCGAGGACCACGCTGGCGCCCGCGGCCTCGCCGATGGCCCGCGCAACGCGGTCCATGCCGATGTTGTCGTGGCGGTCGCTCACCAGGAGCGCCACTGTCTCCCCCTCCTCCGGCTCCCGGAGGTCGAGGTCAGCCGCCTCTGCTGCTGCGTCGGAGTAGAAGTCCTTGCTCGTGCTGTAGGTCCCGAGCGCGCTGAGTACCAGCCGCCTGCTCTGGGTGGTCAGGACGCTCGTGCGGATCTCGATGTCGCGGACCTCGCGGGGGAGCACGGCCTCCGGACCGACGAACTCCTCGAGCGTCTCCCACGAACCCTGAGCCTGCTGCGTTTCCTCCGCCGACTCCCACGGCTGCCAGACCAGCACGGGCAGCACCAGGATCAGGCCCAGTGCGAGCAGGCCCTGACGTGTGCCGAGGCCGCGGAAGAGCTCTCCGCGGCGGTGGCGCCCGAGCAGTAGGTACACCGCCACCGGCAGCAGCCCGATCCCCAGGCCCCGGATGGCCGCCGCCAGGGCCATGTCGACGACCACGGCCTTCACCTTGTCGATCTGCGACGTGGGGTCGCCGGCGATGTAGGCGTACCGATCGACCAGCTCCTCGATCGAGCCGACCTCGGTCTTGCCGAGCGTCAACGTGGCACCCACCGGCCCCACGTCACGGATCCGGAGGTCGGGGAGGAGCGGCCCCGTCTGGATCACCGCGTCACGGGCCAGGGTGGGACGCACCACGGTGTCGTGCCCCAGCAGCACCACCGTGCGGCTGCTGGTGAGGAAGAGCGAGACCGCGACGCCGATCCCGAGCAGGACGCTCAGGCAGACGACCGCGATGCCCGCGACCACTCGGCGTCGTCGGCCCATCAGGTCAGGCGCGCCTGCGAGATCGAGTAGAGGGCCACCGAGGCGGCCACGCCGGCGTTGAGCGACTCGAGCTGGCCGGCCATCGGGATCGACACGATCTGGTCGCAGGTCTCGGTGACCAGGCGACCCAGGCCCTTGCCCTCCGAGCCGACCACGACCACGAGCGGTCCCTCGGCGAGCCCGCCCTCGGCGACCAGCTCGGGCAGCGAGATGTCACCGTCGGCGGCCAGGCCGACGACCATGCAGCCGGCGTCCTGGTAGGCCTTGAGCTGGCGGGTGAGGTTCACGGTCTGCGCGACCGGGAGGCGCGCGGCCGCGCCGGCGCTGGTCTTCCAGGCCGAGGCGGTCATGCCTGCCGCGCGGCGCTCGGGGATCAGCACGCCGTGGGCGCCGAAGCCGGCGGCCGAGCGGATGACGGCGCCGAGGTTGCGCGGGTCGGTGACCTGGTCGAGCGCGACGATGAGCGCCGGCTCCTTGTTGTCGGCCGCGCGGTCGAGCAGGTCGTCGGCGTGGGCGTACTCGTAGGCCGGCAGCCGGGCCGCGAGACCCTGGTGCACGGCGCCGCCGGTCATCCGGTCCATCTCGTTGCGGGTGACCTCGAGCATCGTCAGGCCCTGCTCGGCGGCGAGCTTGAACGCCTCGCGCATCCGTCCGTCGCGCTCGGTGCCCTCGGCGACGTAGATCGCCGCGACCGGCACGCCGCCCTGGAGCAGCTCGACGACCGAGTTGCGGCCCGCGGCCCACTCGGCGTCGGAGGTCGTACGACGCTTGGGCCGGGTGGTCCGCTCCTTCTCCGCACGCTTGGCCGCCTTGTGGGCCTGGTGGTAGGGCCGGTCCTTCGCCTTGGGCGTCGGGCCCTTCCCCTCGAGGCCGCGCCGGACCCGTCCACCCGAGCCGGCGGTGGGATTGCCCTTGCCGGTCTTCTTGATCGCGCCCTTGCGCTTGCTGTTGCCAGCCATGTCTCTCACACGCTCCACTTCGGTCCGGACGGGGTGTCCTCGACCTCGATACCGGCTGCCTTGATCTGGTCGCGGATCGCGTCGGCACGCGCCCAGTCCTTGGCATCGCGGGCAGCCGTCCGCTCCGCCAGGAGGCCCTTCACGAGGGCGTCGACCACGTCGGTCAGCTTGTCGTCGGCACCGCCGGTCGCCCACGCCTCGTCGGCCGGGTTGAGGCCGAGCACGTCGAGCATCGCGATGACCTCGCCGAACTTCTGGCTCAGCGCGTCGGACGGGCCCTCGGCCAGAAGCCGGTTGCCCTCGCGCACCGAGTCGTGGATCACCGCGACCGCGGCGGGCGTGCCGAGGTCGTCCTCCATCGCGGCCACGAAGGAGTCGGGCATCGCGGCGAACCACGAGCCGACGACCGGAGCGGCGCGGTCGAGGAAGTCCTCGATGCGGCGGAACGCCTTCGCCGACTCGTCGAGGGCCTCGAAGGAGAACTCGACGTGCGAACGGTAGTGCGCCGCGACCATGTAGTAGCGCAGCTCGATGCCGCGGACCCGCTCGAGCACCGAGGGGATGAGCAGCGAGTTGCCCAGCGACTTGCTCATCTTCTCGCCGGCGGTGGTGATCCAGGCGTTGTGCAGCCAGTACGACGCGAACGGCCGGCCGGCCGCCCGGGACTGGGCCTGCTCGTTCTCGTGGTGCGGGAAGCGCAGGTCGACGCCGCCGCCGTGGATGTCGAAGGCCGGCCCGAGGTACTTGCCCGCCATCGCGGAGCACTCGATGTGCCAGCCCGGGCGCCCGAGGCCCCACGGCGAGGGCCAGGCCGCGGTCTGCGGCTCGGTCTCCTTCTTCCAGCCCTTCCAGAGGGCGAAGTCACGGGGGTCGCGCTTGCCGCGCGGGTCGGCGTCGCCGGCCGGCTCCATGTCCTCGACGCGCTGGCGCGTCAGCTCGCCGTAGGACGACCAGCTCCGGACGTCGAAGTACACATCACCGCTGCCGTCCTCGGCGGCGTACGCGTGGCCTCGGGCGATGAGCTGCTCGATCAGCTCGACGATCTCCGGCACGTGACCGGTCGCGCCCGGCTCGTAGGTCGGCGGCAGCACGTTGATCGAGGCCAGGGCCTTGTCGAGCTCGCGCTTCATCGCCGACGCGAGGGCGTACCAGTGCACGCCCTGCTCCTCGGACTTGGCGAGGATCTTGTCGTCGATGTCGGTGACGTTGCGGATGAAGTCGACGTCGAAGCCGGTGGCGGTGAGCCAGCGGCGGAGCACGTCGAAGTTCACCGCGGACCGCACGTGTCCGACGTGCGGCTCCGACTGCACGGTGAGGCCACACACGTAGATGCCCGCCCTGCCCGGAACCAGGGGGACGAAGTCGCGGGCCTCGCGCGTCGCGGTGTCGTGGAGCCTCAGAGTCACCCGGCAGATTCTAGGGGCGGGTCGGGCACAACGCAGAAGTCCCGAGCCACCTGCAGGTGGCTCGGGACCTCTGGTCGGTCAGCGGCTGCGGGTCACTTCACCCGGAGGTTGGTGGTGTCCTCGCCGCGGAGGGTGTGCTCGTCACCGAGGTAGGTGACGGTGACCTCGTACTTGCCGGGGCGCGTCACCTTGATCCGAGCGACAGCGTCGCCGCCCTTCAGGTCCTCGACGACGGTGATCGCCTTCCCCACGCCGCGGAGCACGATCCGGACCTCGCCGGTCGCCCTGTAGCCGGGAGCCGTGACGGCGACCTTGATCTTGGCCTTGTCGCCAGCCTTGATCTTGTCGGGCTTCTCCACCTGCACCTTCGGCTTCGCCTTGGTCACGGTGACGGTCACCGTGCCCTGCGAGGCCGCGTGGGTGCTCGAGCCGAGGTACTTCACGACCATGGTGTGCGTGCCGACCGCCAGCGACTTCGCCGCGAGCGGGAAGCTCGCCGCGCCACCCGAGAGGCTGGCCGTGCCGAGCTTCGTCGCGCCCTCGTAGAGCTCCACCGTGCCGGTCGCCGCGGACGGGGCGACGGAGACCGCAACCGAGCCGGCCTTGGCCCACTGGATGGTGGTGTCCGTGCCGGTGACGGTGGTCGGGGTCGGCTGCGGCGTCGGCTTGGCCGTGACGGTCACGGTGACCGTCCGGGTGGCCGCGCTGACGTCGCCGGACCCGGAGTAGCGCACCTCGATGGACTTGGTGCCCGTCGTGGCGAACGGACCGACGACCAGGTCGGCCTCACCGTTGGACAGCGTGGCGGTGGCGAGCTGCGTGCCACCGAGCCAGGCGCTGACCGTGCCGGTCGGGGTGGTGCCCGTTGCGGTCACCGCTACGGCGATGGTGCTCGTGCCGCTGTCCTGGACCACCGACGCGGGCGTCGGCGTGGCCGTGACGGTCGCGGCCGCCTTGACCACCGTGACGTCCACCGTCGACTCGCTGGCCGAGTAGTGGGTGTCACCGAGGTACTTCAGCGTCAGCTCGTGCTCGCCCACCGCCAGCGCGTTGGCCGGGATCGTGATCGTCCCGGCCCCCGCGGTGACGGCGTTCTGGCTCAGCTTGGTCGTGCCGTCGTACAGCTCGACCATCCCGGTCGCGGCGGACGGGGTCACCGTCACCGACACCGAGCCCGCCTGGCCCCACGTGACGTCGGCCGCCGTGCCCGACACCGTCGAGGACGCCTTGACCACCGTCACGCTGACCGAGCCCAGGCTCGCCGCGTAATGGCTGTCGCCGAGGTACTTCACCGTCAGCGAGTGGCTGCCCGGCTCGAGCGCCCGGGCAGCGATCGCCACCGACGTCGCGCCCGAGGAGAGCGTGCCCTCGCCGAGCTTGGTCGCACCGTCGTACAGCTCCACCGTGCCCGTCGCGGCGGACGGGGTCACCGTCACCGACACCGAGCCCGCCTGGCCCCACGTGACGTCGGCCGCCGTGCCCGACACCGTCGAGGACGCCTTGAC